>JANYJY010000074.1 GCA_025358295.1 Gammaproteobacteria bacterium | reverse complement strand
GAATGGCACTTACATAAGGCTGTAGCACGATAGATGTCCATATCTACGGACTCGTTCTCGAGCCTCGGCCCGTGGCCGTTTCAGCCATGGATAGGGCTTGGGGCGACGTTTTCGAGCACGCGGTTCTATTCGTCCGGGTCGATTGCGGACGGTGGATTGTGCGATGAGCCGGAACAAAGTGTCCGGATCGGCACTCAGATCGACCCGATGCGCAGTCCACTCGGCCCAAAGCTGCACGGTGTGTTTGAAGCTCAGTTGCCGCGGATGAACATTCGCATCAAGGGCTGCTTGCGCCATCAGCAGACGGATCAGGTTATAGGCCAACAGATGAACCCACAGTTCCTTTTCGATCATGCGCGGTGTGAGACAGCGCAGGACTTCTACGCCGAGTGTGGTTTTGATGTTGCGAAGATCCAATTCCACGTTCCAGCGCTGCGCGTACAACTGATCGAGCGCGCCCTTTCTGACGTTGCGATGGCTCACCAGCGTGGTGACCAGGATTTGGCCATCGACCAGGACTTCCCGTACCGTCAGTGCGTCTGGAAATTCAGCGTACTGTCGTTCGTTCATCCACTCGGGTCGGATCTTCGATTTCGTCCATCTCACGAGATGATCGCGACGGCCCAGCGAGACGCCACGCCGGAAATCGGTGGTGCGCGCACCGTTTTGCTCAAACAGCACGTCCACACCCGCTGCGATCATGGTCGCGACGACAAAATAATTACAGTAGAACGCATCGGCAAGCATCACATCGCCTGCAGAAAAGGCGGCACCGAGCGTGCGCAGCAGTCCCAACTCGCTACTGCCTTTGCCGGCATGCGGGCCGATCGCCGCATCGATCACGGCGCCGGTCGCCAGACAGATCACCCCGACCACACGCGCCAATGGAAAGCCGACCCCCTCGGCCTGGCTACTCGGCTGCGGATAGCATTCCTGGTTCTCCGGCGTATCAGGCATCGAGATCCCGGTGCCGTCCACCAGCTTCACATGCCGTCCACGCCAGCGCCAACCCGCCTTCGCCCGGGCGCTCACCAGTTCACCGACGGCATGCGTCAAACCGGTCACCATCGAGACGGGCAAGCGCTCCCGCGCTTTGCAGTATCCACCGGTGCGTACGCTTTGCACGCCCAAACCTTCCGCGCGGCGTTGCGCCGCCCAGCCCTTGACCGCCTTTTGGCAAGAGCCATCGGCATCCAACGCCTGCCGCATGAACATCGACAGCGTCACCGTCGGCGGATACAGCCGCTCGCGATGCTCCGGCAGGTGCGACTCCGTCACCTCGAGCAACTCAGGGCCGGTAAGCAGATTAAAAAAGCCGACAGCATCGACCCGCTGACCGCGTCGTCGAATTTGCTGTCGATGTTGCTCCGAATGAAACTCCGCATTACGCTCTCTCAAGGTTGGCCTCGGGGTTGGATGGGTGGATGTGTGGTAACAAACATCCTACCAATCCCGGTCAACCTACCTCATACCTTTCAACCGCTTAGCCCACCGCGCTCGGGGCGCTACGGCCTAAGTAAGTGCCATTCCTACTAACGCCATTATCGATATTCGGGCGCTCGCCGATATCGTGCACTCGTTCAAGACAGCAAACTCACCGCCGCTGCTCGCCGTTGATAACACTTTGCTCGGTCCGATGTGGCAGCATCCGCTCACACACGGCGCAGACCTAGTGCTTTATTCACTGACGAAATATGTGGGCGGCCATTCGGATGTTGTGGCCGGCGCATGCCTTGGGTCTTCGCACAACGTTACCCAGGTGGCTACCCTGCGCACGTTTTTAGGATCCATTCTGGACCCCCATTCGGCTTGGCTCCTTATGCGAAGTTTGGAAACTTTAGAACTTCGCATGCAAAAGTCGGCCGCCAACGCGCGCGCCGTGGCGGACTTCTTGCGAAACGATCCTAAGATTCGTGAGGCTCTGTATCTCGGGCATCTTGATCCGGCATCGCCGGCGGGCGTGCTTTTCTCGCGGCAATGCTCAGCTGCCGGCTCGACGTTCTCGATCCGTCTGCGCGGAGGCCAATCGCACGCGTTCCAATTCCTGGACGCACTTAGAGTGTTCACACTGGCCGTGAGCCTAGGTGGAACGGAGAGCCTGGCCAGCCATCCGGCATCGATGACACACGCGGATGTCGCTCCAGAGCGAAAAGCTGCCTATGGCATCGGTGATGATCTCGTGCGGTTGTCAGTCGGTGTCGAAGACCCAGCAGATTTGGTCAATGACGTGAAGGCGGCACTCGCGGCAGTCACGTTGTAGTGTTGCGCCAGGTGTGGCTGCCACCTCCATTACATGACGAGCGGTCCACTTGAGGTAACTATCCTCCATTGTTCTGGTGACCGCTTGGCAGATTGCTGCATCTATTCTAACAGCGGATGCGCACCGGTAGTTTGCTGAACCCGCGAACGAATGATGAACGCACGCGTATAGGTTCGCCCATGACCTCGATCACTTCGAACCGACGCAGAATCTCTTCCCATAGGATCTTCAATTGAAGTTCGGCAAGCCGATTGCCAACGCATCGATGGATGCCGAAGCCGAAGGACAGGTGTTGTCGCGGTTTTGCGCGATCGATGATGAAGCGGTCCGGTTCGGCAATAGCAGACTCGTCCCGATTGCCCGACAGGTACCACATTGCGAGCTTGTCGTCTTTCCCTATCTGTTTACCACCCAACTCCGTATCAGCCAATGCAGTGCGCCGCATGTAGGCGAGAGGCGTTTGCCAGCGGATGATCTCGGACACCATGCTCTCGATCAAAGTGGGATTGGCGCGCAGCTTGGCCATCTCTTGTGGGTTATTGTCTAAAGCAAGAAGACCTCCGGTCATAGAATTGCGTGTAGTGTCGTTGCCACCAACGATTAGGAGCACTAGATTCCCCATGTACTCCAGGGGGCCCATGTTCCGAGTTGCCGGGCCATGGGCCAACATCGAGACCAGATCGCTGCGAGGCGCCACGTTCACGCGTTCGTTCCAAAGACGAGTAAAGTAACTTAGCATCTTGCGCAACTCGGCCATGCGCACTTCGGGCTCGGGTGCATCGGGGTTGGTTAGCTTATTAGCGGTCGAGATGTCTGACCAGTACGTGAGTAAGCGACGGTCGTCCAGCGGAAAATCGAACAGCGTTGCCAGCATATAAGTGGTTAGTTCGATTGAGACCTTGTCGACCCAATCGAACGTTTCATTGCGAGGCAATGTATCGAGCACTCTGCAGGTTCGCTCGCGGATCAGATCGTGCCAGTTCTTGAGGTTGGCGGGCGCCACAATGGGATTCACCGCTCTGCGCTGCTCGTCGTGCTTGGGCGGGTCCATCGCGATGAACATTTTTAATTGCTGGTCGTCACCCGGTGGAAAATCCATCAGCGTGATACCGCTTTCCGACGAATAGATATCGGGCCTGGTATCTACCTGCATAATGTCCTGGTAACGGGTGATCGACCAATATGAGTCTATTCCCGGCACGGGACTGTGCGAGCGGTGCACGGGGTCCTCGTGGCGAAGGCGTTCGAACACATAACCCACGGTGTCATCGACAAAGCCCTGCGGATCTGCCGGGTTGAGTTGACTCAGGTCAAGGGCGGCAACGCGCGCGCGGGCGGCGGCAATTTGTGTAGTTGACTCGGGGGTGTTCACTGCGGTGATGGCAGGTTTCATCGAGATAGAATTGTGATCACAATCCGCTGCCTCAATGCTGAGATTCAGGCAACGCGACTACCATTCCGTTCAAATTGTCATCGAGCGTAACCTGGCACGCCAGGCGCGAATTATCCTTTAGCTCTGGCACCATATTGAGCATTTCCCTCTCACTCGCCGTGCGAACTCCCGCCCGGTCCGACCACGCCGCATCAACATAGACATGGCACGTCGCGCAAGCGCAATTGCCGCCGCAGTCGCCATCAATGCCGGGTACGCGGTTGTCAGTGGCTGCGCGCATCAGAGTCATGCCGCAAGCGACCTCTACGGTATGTGGCGTGCCATCGAATGCAATAAAATTGACTGTAGGCATGCGGCGCTTCGGGTGTTGTGGACCAACCTATAGGGGTGCGCTAATTCTTCGCGTATTTGAACATCCGCTCTCCTGATTCTCGCATAAGTCCAATGTTTAGTAACAGGGCAACTGCATGCAGCGGCCCGTCGAACTCACGAATTGGAGGATTTGGAGGATCAGGTACTGCTGCAATGTTAGCACTCGAACCTGAATCGACCCTGACATGCCATTCCAAGACCATATTTATGGTCAATGTTTACGAGAATTTATAGAAACAATTCCGAATACTCGTACACAATTGGGATGTGCTCATTGATTGAGTCAATTTTAGAGGTCAACACCGCATGTCCATCAATAGCTTGAGGCATCTCGGGGTCGTATTGCTCGCGGGCGCGACTTCGCTGTCCGCCGCGTCTACGGCCAACTACCACGTCACTGCGCGCTACGCGATCGGCGGCTCTCAGAAAGGTTACGACTACCTACGCCTAGATGGGGTATCCCGTCGCTTGTTCGTGGCGCATGAATCACGGGTGGAGGTTCTGGACGCGGACTCCGGCGCTTTGCTCGGCGCGATAGAAGGGACACAGGGGGTTCACGGCATCGAAGTCATTCCGACTCTGAACCGCGGCTTCACCAGCAACGGTGTGGATCGCAGCGTGACGGTGTTCGACTATAAGACGCTGCAACCGTACAAGGCGATCAAATATACCGGGGTAAAGCCTGATGCCATTCAGTTCGATGCCTACAGTGGACAACTCTTCGTGGTGAACGGCGGCGCCACCGGCGATGTCACGGTCATCGATCCCGCCAGTGCGACTATTACGGCGACCGTGGATCTGGGCGGTAAGAAGCTCGAACAAATCGGATTCGATGGACGCGGCCACGCATTCGTCAATGACGAAGACTTGAGCGTCGCGCATGTATTCGATACGAAATCTCATAAGGTTCTCGAAAAATGGGCCCTGGCTCCGTGCGAGGGACCGACCGGCATGGCGGTTGATATTGCCCATCATCGGTTGTTTGCCGCATGCGGCAACAATGTGCTGGCGGTCATCGACAGCGACAGCGGCAAGGTGGTGGCGACGCCCAAGATCGGCGCGGACCCGGATGGCGCGGCATTCGATCCCGAGACGCAGCGAGTTTTCGTATCCAATCGCGACGGAACGTTGACCATCGTGCACGAGGATTCACCCGATAAGTACTCGGTGGTCCAAAACGTCACAACGGAATATGGGGCCCGGACGATCGCCTACGATCCGAAGACAGGCCGCGTGTTCGTGCCCACCGCCAAGTTTGGGCCAACTCCCGCAGCGACCAAGGAAGTGCCTGAACCGCGGCCTCCCATGCTGGCGAATTCGTTCGCCATCTTGGTGGTAAGCCACTGAAGCCACCGGGGCTAGAGCTCGCCGGTCACTCTGTATCGACACGGTGACGGTTAAAGATATGGTTGACGCCCGCCGGAAACATTCTCCGGCGGGCGCCTTGCTTGGAATCTCTCGCTACCTGTGATCAAGATCAGCCGCCCGATCGGCGAGTAGGTGGAAGTGTCCGCATTGGCGTTGCTCTTCGCCGCCGGATAGGAAAGCGGTGCGAGCGGCGGCATGTGATTGAACAGGTTATTGACGCCCGCCGATACCTTGTATCCGCACACGAAGCCCTGCGTCTTCGTTTTCTCGTAGTTCACCCCCGCTGCTCCGATAGCGGCGGAATGAGCTCGTGCAGCTCGCGCTCATTCATCTGTTTATCGCGCAGCAGGTACTCACGCAGGCATGGGTAGTTCTACCCAATCGGCAATCGATCCGCGGGTATAAGTTCCCATTGTGACGCTAAGGATCGCGATGCAATGTAAGGACATCGACCGGTCAAGCAGGAAAGGTCGCTAGAAAAACATGAAACTGAACGATTGTCGGACAACCGGCTCGTGCTGATCGAAACGCGAAAGAATCATAAAGTGGGGAAATCATATGGTTAACGCAATGAGCGCCGGCGGGCGCCTTCATGGCCGGGTTGCACGCGTCGGCATTGCAATCGTCGCTTTGACTGCACTGGTTGCGATGCGTCCCGTGCGCGCCTACGAAGTGGCGACAGTAACGAATGGCGGCTCCATCGAGGGCGTGGTCACGCTTTCCGGATCAGCGCCGGCCACTACGCCGATCAAAGTCACCAAGAATCAGGATTATTGCGGACAAGCGATTCCTGATCCGGTCTATACGGTGGACGGCAGCGGCGGATTGGCGAATGTGATCGTCTTCTTGAAGGATATTACGAAGGGCAAAGCCGCTCCTACCGAGCCACTCGCTCTGGTCAACTCAAAATGCATGTTCTCACCGCGCGCTCAAGGCGCCATGGTCAGCGAGCAGGTCAAAATATCGTCCGAGGACACGGTGCTTCACAACACGCATCCGCAGAACGCGGATACGAACGCCACGATATTCAACGTAGCACTGCCGTTCAAAGGTTTCTCGGTAACGAAGCCACTGCCGAGCATGCCGATGATGATTAAGGTCAAATGTGACGCGCACGAGTGGATGCACGCATGGATCATGGAACTCGACCATCCGTACTACGCAACTACCGGCGCCGATGGACACTTCACCATTAAGGACGTTCCGCCGGGTACATATACGTTAGCGGTATGGCATGAGGCGGCGGGCGCCAATACAGCCCCGGTCACTGTCGCTGCGGGCCAAACGACGAAATCTAAAATCACGCTCGCGGCCAAGTAAATTCGATCTGTTGATAACTACTATTCATTGTTAGGGAGTAGCCATGACAAGACATGGGTCGCTGCGGGTAGTCGCGCAGGTAGCGATTTTTGCGATCGTCATGTTCGCATTCATCTCGCCGGCCTCCGCGATTCCGGCATTCGCGCGCAAGTATTCATTGCGCTGTACGGCATGTCACGAATCGTGGCCGGTATTGAACGATTTCGGGAGAAATTTTCGCGATAATGGTTATCAGCTGAGGCTCGGCAGGGATGATACCGTGACGGCCGATCCCGGCTACTGGCCAGTGGCGATCCACGTCGCGCCGAGTTACGTTTACAAGAAAGTAACGAACCAGGCCACGGATCAGGGCAACAAGGACCTAGGCTCCGGCGGTGTTGCCGATGCTGGGATGGATTTGCTCACCGCCGGAGTATTGACTCCCAACATTTCATTTCTGGTCGTTCCCACCGGCTTTGCCTCGAACGGCAACGTACACCTGGAGTCATACTGGGCATATTTTTCGCGATTGATCAAAAACTCCGATTGGTTCAACGTCCGAGTCGGGCAGTTTGAGATCGACTTGCCGGCGTCTTCGCATCGAAACCTGGAGCTCACCGACAGCTTCTTGCTCTATGCCTACCATCCCTCCGTGCCAGGTGGCACAAATCTCGCCGGCTACGACATGGGAGCAAACCAGCGCGGGGTTGAAATCGTCGGTCATGACGCAAACTCGCTGACCCGTTACACGGCAACGATCTTTACTGCGCACGATTCCCTAGGCTCGGCAAACGGGTTCGACTCACCGTCATTCTATGGGCATTTGCAGAAATATTTCCGCTTTAACGACGGGCCGGTATCCCAAGCGGAAGTGGGTTTGTGGGGAGCCCTGGCTAACTATCCGACGCAGTATCTGACCAACGGCGGCGTTCCTATTGCCGGCAGCGGCAGTCATCTGCAGTCCTCGACCCGGTACGGCATGGAAGCCAATATTTGGTTCGGCCCTCTGGCTGCACCGTTACATCTAGATTTGGTTTATGGACATGGCTCGGACAAGAAGGACCTGTTTCAGGGTACGGCCGATCGAAGCGGTTCCTTCAATGGAGGTTTCCTCGAGGCGATCTGGGTACCGCGCGCTGACCTTATGCATTGGAGCGTGTTCGGGCGTTACGATTTGATCCGCAACCAAACCCAGCCTCTGAGCACGGCGCCGTCGAATTTCAACGACCAGAATCAGTGGACAGTCGGAGCGGTATACACCATTGCGTACAGCATTCGCGACGAGGTGGCCCTGCACGCAGAGATTTCATCGGACAAGGCAAAAGGTGTCGGATACGGCGGCCTCGATCAGCGCACGGATTCGATCATGTTCGGAGTCGACTTCGTGTACTGACGGCGTCCCGCCGTCGCGCATCCGAATGTCTTGAGGGGGAACGTATGTTTTATCGTGTCGCGCAATCCATTCTGCTGCTCGTCGGGGCGCTGCTCGCCGGTTCGGCGGTGGCAGCGAACACCGGCGACGTTAAGACCGGCAAGCTTGTTTACGAGCGGTATTGCCTGTCCTGCCATGGCGCACAGGGCAATGGACAAGGCGAAGCGGCCGAGTACATGAGCATCAAACCGCGAGATTACCGGCAAGGCACGTACAAGTGGCGCAGCACGCCGTCCGGCTCGCTGCCGCTCGACTCCGATCTCGAGCACACGCTGCTAAACGGCCTATACGGAACCTACATGCCAACCTGGAGAGCCCTCGATGAGCGCTCGCGACGGGACGTTATCGCCTACATCAAGACATTTTCACCTCGATTCGGCACCGAGAAGCCTCAGGATCCGATCATCATTCCGCCCGATCCGGGGTACAGCGTCGCTTCGGTCGCACGCGGCGACGCCGTGTACAAGAAGTACAACTGCGCACAGTGCCATGGCGCGGGCGGGCAGGGCGACGGCCCCTCTGCGCATGAACTCAAGGACGATTGGGGCAACGGCCTCGTTCCCTACGACTTGACGAAGGGACACGTCAAATGCGGCGACAAATCCACCGATATCTATCGGGTATTCATGTCTGGTCTTGCAGGAACGCCAATGCCGACGTTCGCGGATTCGCTGAGTCCCGTGGATGCATGGGATCTGGTGCATTTCATCCAGAGCTTGAGCCCGCTTTATGCCAAGAACATGGCGTCCGGCGAGACGGGGGGCGCCCGGTGACCGACAAGAACAATCATTCGGAATCAATCACTCGCTACGAGACCTCGGGTATCGAGGAAAGGCACGGAATCATCCCGACGTGGCTCGCCATCGTCTACCTGGTCATGTTCGTGTGGATGGTGTGGTACACGATAGCGTTCTGGACGGACAAGGGCTGACCATGAGCACCGCAGCGAACACGATGTTTGAGGGCGGGCGCGCAGCCCCCGCGATAGCGGCGACCAGCGGCGAGCTGTTCGATCGCGACCTTATTCTCAAGTACATGGCCGCCGGTTCCTTCTGGTTGGTATTCGCGCCCACCATCGGCGCTATCGTGTCGATCAAGTTCAACTATTTTGATTTCCTGGGTCATATTTCTTGGCTTACCTGGGGGCGGTTGCGTCCGGTACACGTGATGGGCGTAGTGTTTGGCGGATTCTCCACCGCAGTGATCGGACTGACCTATTTCATCGTGCCGAAACTTTGCGGCGTGCCCATGTATAAGCCGCGATGGGGTCATCACATATTCTGGATGTGGAACATCGCCCTGGTCGTCGGCTTCGTCTCCCTGATGCTTGGTTACAACAGCGGCATTGAGGCGGGTGAGTTCCCGTTGTGGGTCAGCATCCCAGTGGAGATCGTGCTGTGCATGCTCGCCATCCAGGTCGTGGTCACGATCAAGCAGCGGACCGAACCGCGTATTTATGTGAGCCTTTGGTATTTGTCGTCGGCCTACATATGGACCGCAATGAATTACGCCTTCGGCCACTTCATCCTGCCGTATTCCATGCCGGGCGTGAACAACGCCGCCATGCATGGGTTGTACATTCACTATGTGGTCGGCCTGTGGATCACGCCTGCGGGTCTCGCGGTCGCCTATTACTTTCTACCGTTGGCCGCGAAGCGCCCACTCTACAGCCATAAACTGTCGCTGGTCGGATTTTGGGCGCTGGCATTTTTTTACCCGTTCGTCGGTACTCATCACTACATTTACAGCCCCATTCCGTATTGGACACAGACCATAGCGATCGTCGCCTCCATGATGCTGATCATTCCGGTGTGGACGGTCATTCAGAATTTCTACGGCACTTTCGTGGGCGGCTGGAAGAACTTTCAGGACTCCTATCCTGCGAAGTTCATTGTCATCGGCGCGTTGTACTACTTGCTGGGTTGTTTCCAGGGTTCGACAGAGGCCCTGCGTGAAATGCAGCGGCTCACACACTTCACGGACTTCGTCATCGGTCACTCGCATCTGACGGTTTTCGGCACCTTCGTCGTTTGGGCGACCGCGGGGATGTATTGGGTCACGCCGCGGCTCGCTCGTCGCGAGTTGTATTCGAAGAATTTCGCTCAGTGGCACTATTGGCTGACCGTGGCTGGTTTCTCGGTGATGGCAGGCGATTTGACCATTCAAGGGCTGATGCAAGGAACTATGTTGCAAGCGGGCACGGACTTCGTTGAATCGATGGTGGCGATGAAGCCCTATTGGATTATCCGTACGCTCGCCGGCATCACCATGGATTTGGGCGCTGCGCTCGGATTCTGGAATCTGTACATGACCATCCGCCACGGCAAGGAGATTCCGGTTCCTGCGGGTGCACCGGCGGACTATTTGCCAGAGCCAAAGTGGTCATGAGGAACGGGAGTAATAGCACTTGAACCGCATCGAACCGGTGATTCTCATTGCGGCCCTCGGTTTCTACGCGTTGTCCATGACGAGCCAAGGACTCATTCCCTATCTCGAAAAGTCGTTGACCCGGCCCGAGACGGTGACGACGATCGAGGGCAAGACGCTCGCGACGCCGCACCGCACCGACATCGAAAACTTGGGCCGTAAGGTTTACATTCGCGAGGGTTGTTGGTACTGCCACTCGCAGTTCGTCCGCCCGGTCAACCGAGATACCGATAAGTGGGGGCCCGTCAGTCAGGCAGGTGAATTTATCTACGATGTGCCGCAGATGTTCGGGACTCGTCGCATCGGCCCTGATCTGTCGCGCGAGGGGAACCGGCGCTCGGACGAATGGCATTACGCGCATCACTGGAATCCACGTGACGTTGAACCAGAATCGATGATGCCGGCTTACTCGTGGCTGTTTTCCGAGGACGCCGCGCACGACCGCGCAGTGACCGAGTTCATCCAGAAATACGATACGAACCACGATGGACGCGTCACGAAGTCCGAGCTCGAGGCCATCGGGCAATTACCCGCGAATTTCAAGGAGCTGGATGTCTACCCTCTGAATGCCGACGGTAGCCACGGCGATGGCGTCATCGACATGCACGATTACGGTCCGGTACCGACCGAGGAGATGGTCGGTGTAGAGGCGTACATGCAGAAGATCGGCACGGCGATCGGCGACTGGCGGACCTGGGAGGCATGGCCGGCCGTGCACCGATCTGCCACGCACGAACCGCTGGAACTACGCACGGCGCGCGGCAAAATCATATTCGACAACAAGTGCTCCGGCTGCCACGGTATGTATGGCAACGGCCGCACGACCGCGGATGCCAAGAGTTCGACCAATTTCAATGCGGCGTATCACTTCCTCAATCCCCAGCCGCGTGATTTCACGACGGGAGCCTTCAAGAGCCGCACGACGCCTTCCGGCGCCCTGCCCACCGATGAGGACATTTTCCGCACGATCAGCCGTGGCGTGCGCAAGGGACAGATCATGCCCGCATGGGGCAATGCAGCCGACGGTCACGTGATTCCGGAACAGGACCGTTGGGATCTCGTTGACTACGTCAAGACGCTATCGCAGCGATTCAAGTCGGAATCTGTCCCGGATGCGATCGCGGTACCCGCGCCACCGTATTCGACGATCAGGGAAGTTCCGGCGGCGGTCATCACGGAGGGGCGCATGGTTTACCGCATATTGCAATGCTGGTCCTGCCATGGAGGCGCAGGCAAGGGCGATGGACCATCCTCCAGCGAACTAGTGGATGATTGGGAGACACCCATCCATCCATTCGATTTTACATCCGGCGCCTTCAAGTTCGGAGATACGCCCGCGGACATTTATCGAACGTTCAATACCGGGCTCAACGGCACTCCGATGCCCTCGTTCTACGACACCATCCTGTACCCGCGCGAGGCTTTCCCGGATCTGAAGGCCTGGAGGACGCAAGTCAACGGCAAGGCGATGTTCAACGAGGATGATCTGCAGGAGTTGCAGGGCTACGTCGCGTCTCTGCCCACGTCTGCGGACCTGGAGAAAATGAGCGACGCGGACAAACAGGCGTTCAGCGACAAGCGACGCTGGGCGCTGGTCTATTACTCGCTGTCGCTGGCAAGCGCGCGCAACGGTATACCGCTGCCGACCCGGGCAGGTTTCTCAGCAGCGCGTTGATCGGCAGAGGCAGGGGGAATCCGCATGAGTCCGCTTTTCTTTCGAATCATCGAGATTGCGTTCACGTCGTACATGGTGCCCGCGCTGCTCGTGCCTCTGGTGTGGGTATTTGCACGGATCCAGAACTTGCGGTCGCGCCGCGGCGCGCTGCCGGTGGTCGAGGCTGAGGGGCAATCACGGCGGTTGTTCCAATTGTTCCTTGTTTGGTTCGTGCTATTTCTGGCGGTGGTTGCCGGAGTGCCCTTGCATCGTTGGGGCCGGGTGGCGGTCGTCCTGTGTTGGGTGATATACGCGGTCACCAACCTGCTGCTCGCCCGGTTCCTATTCCGCTTTACGGTGACGTATGGCTCGATCCCGGACGGCCGGGCCGCGGACCGGGTATTCCTGCGCTTCATCGCGATCGTCGTCGCACAGCCGTTGATGACGGCAGCTGCTTTCGCGGTGTTGAACAATGTCATGGGGGTGGCATGGAATGCCCAAGTGCCGGCACTGCCGGCAATTCAAGAGGGAATCTGATGGACGTCACTTTCTATATGTTCTTCAGCTCCTTTCTCATGTCGATGTCGGCGTGGTGCGTGTTCCTTTGGGCGGTGCGTACCGGGCAGTTTCGCGATGTCGAGGAAGGTAAATATCAAATTTGGCCCAAAGACGGCGTGGCCATCGACGAGTCGGCGAAAACCGTGGGGCAGTAAGCCTCGAGACACATCGTGCACCTGCACCACGTTGATCTACCGATGGGCGGCGACTTGGTGCTCCTGTTCGGCGCGTCACTGCTCGGCAGTGCCCATTGTGTCGCCATGTGCGGCCCTTATGTGACGATGTGCACGGCCCAGTTCGTTCCCAGGGGTGCGACCCCGGGAAGGCGTTGCGGCCTGCGGGTGCTCTTCAACATTGGACGTATCGGCACGTATGCAGTGATCGGCCTCATCGTCGGCGCCTTTGGGCAAATCGCGCAAGCGATGGCCGGCCACTTTGGATTCGCGGGAATTGTCGCGATTGCAGCCGGCAGCGCGGCCATGGTATTTGGCCTGTCGATGATGGGTTGGTTTCGCGATCCCGCGCGGCTGGTGGCGGCGGCGGGTTTGGGACGCTGGCTCATCGCAGGCCGCATGCGATTGAATCGCGCGCCCGCAGCGGCGACGCCGCTACTGTTGGGAGCTTTGCAAGGTTGGCTGCCGTGCGCGCTCGTGTACGCCGCCGCGAGCCGAGCGACGCTCGCCGGGACTCCGGCCATGGGTGCACTAACGATGCTCGTATTCGGGCTGGGTACGGGGCCTGCGATATTCGCCTTGACACTGTTTCCGCAGTCGCTGCTGAGACGCGTCAGGACCCAGCGGTGGGCGGGCGCTCTCTTGGCCCTGCTGGGAGTGATCTTGATATTGCGAGGCCTCGCTAATTTTGGATTGGTGCCGTCGACGGGATGGTGGTGATGTCGGCAACAGATGCCGGCTTTATCCGTGGATTTGCGTCACGCCAGTGCGCGCATTGCCGATTGCCGCTGCCTTCGCGGCCGCATCGAGAGAGCCGGGGAGCGGAGACTCTCCTGTTTTGTTGCGTCGGCTGCGTCCTCGTGTTTCGCATCATCGGCGATGCGGGGGAGGGGGGGCGCGCCGACTGGTTTCTGGCGAAGCTGGGTCTCGCCGCGCTTCTCAGCGGCAATATCATGATGTTTCAGAGCTTGGCCTACCTCGGAACCTTGGACGCCTTGGGCCCCGAGGTGATTCGCACCAGTTCATGGATCATGCTGGTCTGCTCGCTCGCCGTGTTTGCACTGCTCGGCGTACCGATGCTGCGTATTGCAATAAAGGGGCTTTTTCGAGGTCGCCTCACACTCGAGACTTTGGTCGGGCTCGGTGCGTTCGCAGCCATCGGCTTTTCGGCCACTCAAACCCTGCGCGGCGGCCGCTATCTTTACTATGACTCGGGAACCATGGTGCTCGTATTCGTGACGCTGGGCCAATACCTTGACGCCGAGTCGCGGCGCCGCGCGCTCGCGCTGCTCGTGCCCACCATGAGCGGAACGCGCCGGCGAGCTCGGCTGTTCAGGAATGGCGCGGAACTCGATGTCCCACCCAGCTCCGTGTCCCGCGACGAAATTGTCCATGTGCGGGCCGGGGAAGAGATTCCGGTGGACGGCACGGTAGAGGCGGGCAGCGCCGATATCAGCGAACCGTTGTTGACCGGAGAATGGCGGCCCCGGGGGATCGTGCCTGGGGATGTCGTTAACGCGGGCTCCACGGCCGTGGACGGGGCGCTGCAGATCCGCGCCTCAGGAGTAGCCGAGACGCTCGCCGATCGGGTCGAGCGCTTTGCGTTCGAAGCTCGGGACCGCCGCGCGCCGATAGAAGCGGTGGTGGATCGCGTCATCGCCATATTCATTCCCGCGGTGGCGCTGATCGCCGCCGGTAGCTGTTGTTGGTGGGGATTGTCGGGCGACTGGGAGCGGGGCTTTCAGGCGGCGCTCGCGGTGCTGGTCGTGGCGTGTCCCTGCGCACTCGGTATCGCGACCCCCATGGCGACGACCATTGCACTGTCCATCGCGATAGGTCGCGGCTGCCTGGTGCGCAGCGGGGCGGTGCTCGAGACGCTGTCGCGAGTGCGTGTGATTGCCTTCGATAAGACCGGCACCCTCACCGTGGGGCAACCCGAAGTCGTCGACTACTTCGCTTCGCCCGGCACAAGTGCGGGCATCGCCGGTTTAAGGCTCGCTGCCGGCGTGGAGCAGATGGTGAGCCACCCATTCGCCCGAGCAATTGTTGCTGCGGTACGTGCTCGCGGCGAGCGGGTCCCCGCGGCGACTGAGGTACGAGTGACGGCCGGCGCCGGCGTCCAAGGGTGGGTCGAGGGCCACCGTGTTGACGTCGGCAAATTGTCCTGGCTAGGCGCCTGCGGCATTGACTTGCCCGCGACTTCTGCCGTCGATAGGGCGTCCAGTACGGTTGCGATTGCCATCGACGGACGTCTTGACGGTGAACTGGTTCTCGACGATCCGCGGCGACCCGAAGCTGTCGAGACGCTGCGTACCCTGAGCCGGATGGGGGTGGTTAGTCACTTGCTGTCCGGGGATCGCCGAGATGTCGTGGCACGCGTCGCTGACGGCATTGGCCTAATAGACTACGCGGGCGAGCTCTCGCCCATGGAGAAGCCGTTGCGCGTGAGTGCGCTGCGCGCTTCGGGGAGAGTCGTCGCCATGGTCGGGGACGGCGTCAATGACGCCCCGGCGCTCGGCGCCGCCGACGTTGGCATCGCCTTCGGCCCGGCAGCGGACCTCGCAAAGGAGTCGGCTGACGTCGTCATTTTGCGTGAGGATCTTCTCGAGATTCCTCGGCTACTGGGACTTGCGCGCAGAACACTGCATATCGTCCGGCAGAATCTCGCCTGGGCATTCCTCTATAACGCGGTGGCTGTCATCATTGCGGCATATGGCATGTTGCGGCCCATTATGGCAGCGGCCGCAATGGTGCTATCGAGCGTATGTGTGGTGCACAATTCGATGCGCCTCAGCCGTGCTGAGCTCAATGGATCCAAAAAGCGGGAGACCAGACAATGAAAAAGACCGCCATCGCACTTTCCTTGATTCTCAGTGGCTGCGGCACGGTGCAATGGGTGCGCGCGCCCCAAGTGAGCGAATCTGAGTGCACCGCGTCCTGCAATGCGCACTATGAACAGTGTCCGCAGATATTCGCAGGATTTCCTGAGCGCGGTAACGTTGAATGTCCTGCTGAACACAATAACTGTCTCAAGGCGTGCACGAATGGACCCCGCGCGTCGCGCGCCGCCGCGGGGCGCCCGGCCCCAGCACCCGCGGCGACATCGTCCCCGCCTGCGGCAGTGGCTTCGGCCGCTGCCGTGCCCGCGTCCCCGACCACGAGTTACGCCCCTATTGCTTCAAAGGAGGCAAAGCTTCGCGAGCTGAAGCATTTCTACGACGAAGGGCTGGTCACGGAGGATGTTTATCGTGACCGGCAGAAAGCGATTCTGGCCGAGCCGTAGCTTGGAGGTGAGTCTCTTTAGCTCTCAGCAGGAAGACATGCCGCGCGTTATTCCAGAGCTGCGCTGGCGTCATCCAGCAATCCGTTGTCGATCGCATAGCGCGTCACGGCGGAGGCATTGCGTAGACCGAGTTTATGCATCATCTTGAAGCGATGTTTCTCGATCGTCTTGACGCTGCGCCCGAGATCCGCGGCAATCCGCTTGCTGGAAAAGCCGAGCGCAACGCGAACAAGAACCTCACGTTCACGCTCCGTCATCTCTGCCGATGCTCTTTCGAACATATTAGCCGAGCGCTGGCGGGGCGCGGCGATGAGTCTTGGGGCTGCTGGAAGGTCGATATCGGAAATCTCCGCGCGAATCGCGCGCAGCAAAACGTCGATCGGCGCATCGATGGTGACATAGGCATGGGCACCGGCGAGCATGGCGGCACGCTCGCATTGCTGATCTTTACAGCCGGTCAACATCACGACGCGCACGCCCACGCACTCGCGCTGGATCTCGCGGATCGCCGCAATTGCGCTGCCATTTTCAAACACATCCGTGACGAGGACATCGGGCTGCAGGCACCTTGCCAAAGCAATCGCGTCGGATACTTGGCTTGCTTCGCCGATTACCTCAAGGTCGGGCTCTCCTTGGAGCATTGCCCGAACGCCGCAGCGAAGTATGGTCCGTTCATCGGCCAGCACGAGGCGCAGGCTCTTGCGCCGATAGGCGACAATTTCAGCCTCAGCTTTGTAGATGCGCGGCATCAAGGCGATCCGATCATTGTTCCCCGCGGGGCTGACGCCTCATGCACGGCGATATTCTTTTTTGAGTTTCCGACAACCTCACTCCCTGGTTGCGAATTCCACCTGCAGCTTCCCCGAGTCTATGTGCACTGTCTCTGAACCGCAAGCCCCTCAGGGGCCAGGCAACGCCCGCTGCCGTATACAGTCATTCCCGACTCGCGGCGTTCGTCTTTGCCCGGCAAAGTAGCGATATTGGTTCCCGACCACACCATCAAGAATCGGCGCGCATGCCTGCACGCCTGGAGCGCCTGGAATGTTCAATTGTCGCCTTAGAGAAGTTCTGCTCGGTACCGCCCTGGGAGTCCTTTCTGCGAACCTGGCAATTGCGGAGCACGAGCATTCGTCCAGCGATTTCGAAGTCTTCGTCGCGGCTGAGGCATTTCACGGGACTGGTCAGACTCACTCGGGAGGCGCCGACCCTTGGATCGACGCCGACCTGGTCTTTGGCGCAACCGCACATCGATTCCGTGTCTTTGGCGAGTACTACGTAACCCCCGACGAGCGCGACCTCGAGCGGTTTCAAATGGGTTTCGAGTTCGTTCCGGAAACGGTTCTCTGGCTTGGCCGTTTTCATCAGCCCGCGAGTGCCTGGAACACGGAGCATCATCATGGGCAATACTTGCAAACCGACATCACGCGGCCCTACATCGAACGTTGGGAGGACGAACACGGGATAATTCCCCAACACATCATCGGAGCGCTGTTCGAGTCGCGTCAACCGTTCGGCAAGGACGGGGCGATTCAAATATCCAGCGGGGTCGGCGCCGCGCCCGTTCTGTCGGACCAGCAACTGGATGCCTTTAGCCTGATTGGCAGCAATCCGGGGAGGCACAGATTATCCGTGACGGGACGGCTCGCCTACCTGCCGCACTATACCGGCGCCAGCAGCCTGGGATTGTTGTTTGGGCACGATGATCTCTCCGTCAGCAGTGCGCGCACATTGGCTTCGCTGAACTCGAACAACCTCAAGCTCAGCATCTATGGTGCATACAGCGATTGGACGGCAGAGCCATGGCGGATCGTTGCGGCCGGCTATTACGTTGACGTGTCGCTGATGCAGATCTCCCAACACGAAAGTTTCACGTCCGGTTACCTGCAATTCGAGAGGCAGCTGCCCAGGCGCTTCACCGTCTTCGGGCGATTGGAATGTTCCGCGCGGTTGCAAGAATCGCGCTACGTCGCGTTATTCAACGACGCTGACGGCGATATCGAAATTGCGTTGCGTCGGCAGGCTCTCGGCCTGCGCTGGGATTTCACCCGGCGCCAGGCGTTGACCTTCGAAATTTCTCACATCGTTTCGCTGTCCCAAAAGTCGAATGAATTACGTGCGCAATGGAGCGCTGCAATTCCGTGAAAAAAATCGCGGTCACGACCGTGCTCGTTACCCTGCTGATAATGGCAAGGCCGGCGTCGGCCGCCGAACAGCTTGTGCTCATCGTCAGCGCGGACAGCAAAATCGAACAACTCGACTCGCATGAGGTGCGCAAACTTTTTCTCGGGCTGACTGTTATCCACAACGGCGATCGGCTGCGGCCAGTGCTCGATGAAGTCGATGCACGCGTCAAGGAAATATTTCTGCAGAATATCGTTTCCATGTCCGAGACCACCTATGACCGCAGCGTGCTGCGGCTCGCGCTCATTCAAGGTCAAGTAAAGCCGGTTGCCTACAGAGATATTGCGCTATTGATACGCGCGGTCATAGCCGATCCGACCGTGGTTAGTTATGCTTGGGCAAAAGATGTGGCGAACGATCCCCGAATCAAGGTATTGCGGGTTCTATGGTACGACTGAGAACGTCCTTCGCGAATTACGTCACGCTGTGGGTGGTGGCAGTACATCTCATTCTGTTGCCGGCGCTGTTCTTTGGGATGGGATATGTAATCCGAAAGAGCCATGAGAATTTGTTCGTCGAGCATGCGAGAACCTTTGCGCGCGTGGTCGCTGAAGAATTCGAGGTGGGCGCCGCGCTCGATTCACGCCAGCGAACCGAAGATCTTCTCGACCTTGCGGTACTGCACGGAGAGGCTCTCTATGCAGAGCTGTACGATCGAGGGGTTGCCACACGCAGCAGACTGGGATCGGCGGATATCCTCTCGCCGCGCCACACCGACCTGGGTTTTGGCCAGGGGGGCGACGGCATCTACTTCATCGTCCTGCCAATCGTACACGCGGGTCACAATGCGGAGCTGCGCTTGGGCTTCGATGAATTACCTGCGCAAGAACGGATCCACCTCGCTCTGCGGCGAATGCTGTGGCTGTTGGGGGTTTATCTAGGAGTCGCGATCGGCATTGCCATCGTGCTTAGCTATCGTCTGTCTAGGCCCATCCACCGGCTACAGGATGTGTCGCGAGTCATCGCCACCGGCGACTACGCTAGGGTGCTCAATGTCAGCACCGGCATTCGCGAGCTCCACGACTTGGCGTCGGACCTGGAAGGCATGCGTCGTGAGCTCGTCGGAGTTATCAAGGAAAAGGAACAATCCGAGGCTCGCCGCGAGGAATTGCAAAGGCAACTCCGGCATCGTCAGCGCCTCGAGACCGTCGGTACGCTTGCCAGCGGTATCGCACACGAATTCAACAATGTGCTCGTGCCGATCATTCTCTTTACAAGCACAGTGTTGCAAGACGCGTCGCTTGCAGGCGGCTCGCGGGCGCATCTGGAGCGAGTGCTGGGCGCGGCACGGCGCGCCAAGGACGTCGTCAAGAAGATCCTGACGTTTACCCGCGAACTCGACGAGGCGAGACTGGCTCTGATCGATCTGAGAGTAGTGGTAACCGAGGGTCTGAATCTCTTTTCAGCACTCGCGCCGCCAAGCATTGAAATACGGACCGAAATTGCCGAAGAGATCCCTCTGGTCAAGGCCGACGCGACGCTCGCGCTGCATCTTGTGATAAATTTGTGCACGAACGCCTATCAGGCGATGGAAGGCATGGATGGTGTTCTTAGCATCGGTCTGCGCTGTCGCGATTGCGGCGACCAAGGCCCCGGCAGGCAGCCGAGCGTTGAACTGTGGGTCAGCGATAATGGGCACGGAATGGACCCCGACACGGTCGAGCGAATATTCGAACCGTTCTTCACGACGCGTTCGGTGGGTCAGGGGACCGGTTTAGGTCTTTCGGTGGTTCATGGAATCGTGGAGAGTTTCGGGGCCAGCATTGCGGTTGAGACGAAAATCGGCGAGGGTACGACATTCAGGGTGTTATTTCCCGTTGTCGTAGGGGTTGGCAACGAGGTCGTCGCAGCCGATGCATGAGGCGAGATGCGCAAAATACTGATCGTCGATGATGAACTGGACGTACGCGATTCTGTCAAGTGTGTGCTGGATCTCGCTGGGTATGAGGTGCTCACCGCGGACAATGCGACGGACGCGTTGGAGCAGCTCGGGCGCACTCCGATGGACCTTGTTATTACCGATATCATCATGCCGAAGATGAACGGCGTGCAGGCAATTCAATTGATTCGCAAGGAGTTTCCGCGGGTGCGAATCGTGGCCATTTCCGGGGGTGGCAATTTCGGCGCAGCGGGCTACCAGCCCGCGGCTATCGCGACCAATGCTTATCTTAAGTCGGCCGAAGAGGCCGGTGCGCATGTGGTGCTCACCAAGCCGTTCGAGGTTGAGGATTTGCTCCATGCAGTGGAAACGCTTCTCGGCGTCGGTCACGCGTAAGCAGCGAGGGGACGCAGCGGCGCCATCCGCTGCGATAGAGTGTAGCGCCGTGCCGGCGGCGCGATCGAGGGAACTTCCATTCAGCGAGCCAATCTACCAACGACGTGGGAGACCGCGACAATAATCGTTATTTACGGCCCGCGGTGCTGATAGTCATCTGCTTGCTGCACGGCAGCCTCATCGCCTACCTTTTGCGCGCCAAGCTTACCTATAAATCACAGAATGCAACGGCGGAAGCCGCGACGATATTCTTGATCTTTGCCGAGCGTCGCCGCCCCCCCGGTGGCGCTGCAACAGCCTGTAAAGTCGCCGCATTTGTTAATTGAACCAGGCAATCTTTCAATTCCGAATCTAGCGCCACTAGATACGCAGATGTATTGGGCACAAGACAACCAGCCGGGGCTAGACGCGCCGACAATCGATTGGATCGCAGAAGCGCAGTATTCGGCGGCGGAAATACTCAGGCGTGAACAGCAGAATCGAACGCCAGCCGCTCCGGCTTCACCCGTCAACGTTGCTCCATGGGATCCGCATGCTCAGCGTCTGGAGGCGACCGGACACGGCTTGAGACTACGGATTCTCGATCCCTGCGCTGCCATTCTCGACCTTGGCCAGACCGCTTATGGAACAGAAGAGCGGCTACAGTTGGGGTGTACCTTAAGGAAAAAAGAGCCGCGCGGAGATCTGTTTGAGGCGCTGCGAAAACCCTAACAACGGCTGGAATCGCCCGCTAAAAGGAGTGCGAATACGGGAATGTTATCGATGCGGGGGCGATAGGAGCGTGGTAATTGATCGATCCAAGTCATTTTTCCGATGTTGTGACAATGCAAGACGTGAAGGATGTGCATGCCTATTTGAGCAAGCCCAAGCAGCCGATCAATTGATTGGCAGGGTCAAGGGCGCCGAGCGTGGCGGCGGTGTAGTGCCGACGCGCCGCGAGCCGCCCAAAAGCCCAGAAATCGATTGGAAATCTTGTTGTTATCTCGATTCAGATTCCGACGTACCATGCCCAGCCATTTTGCAAAGAGCCGATCTTACCAAGGTCGTCGAACTCGTCCTTGACGACGATGCGGTCCAGGAATTTGACGCTCTTGTAGCCAAGTTGAGTCTCGATGCGCAAACGTAGCGGCGCCCCGTGTGCGAGCGGTAAGTCGCGACCGTTCATTCCATAGGCGAGAATCGTTTGGGGGTGGAGCGCATCGAGCATGTCGAGGCCCTCGGCGGTTTCGTCATAGGCATAAAAATTCACGAAACGTGCCGAGGGCAGCATGCCTGAAGCCTCGAGCACGGCGCGAAGCGGTACGCCCGTCCATTGCGCAATCGCAGACCAGCCTTCCTCGCAGGTGTGCTTTGTGATTTGAGTTCGCGACGGCAGTGCTTTTAGGTCCGCGAGTGAGTAGCTGCCGGGCCTTGCAACCCGCCCCTCGACCTTGATGCGCCAGTCCGCGAATCCACCGGCCCGAAGGCGATCGTATCGAGCCCCGCGTTCTGCGTTGAAAAGGTTCCCTTGCGGATCGGCCGGATTTGATGTCCCGATCGCAGGGCTCGCGGAAATGTCTTGGTGATCGTACTCGCGGACCAGCGACTGTCTCGGCAGCAGCATTCTGAACGCACGGTATGTCAGAAGGTCTCCCATCCTGAGCACATTGCCGTAAGTCGGCGGCAAGTCAGGGGAGGAGCAGCCGGCAAGCAGCAAACCGCCCGTGGATGCAAGCCCGGTGACAATCTTGCGACGACTGATAATCAGTTTATCTTTGTTCATGTCAGTTACCGATAGTCATAGTTCGGATCTGGTGCCTGAATCCGGTGAGCGCGACCATGACGACGTGCACCAACAGAAACAGCATGAGCAGCGCGAATGCAAAGAAGTGAATAGTTCGTGCGGACTGCGATCCGCCGAACAGATCCATCAACAATGGATAGGCGGCCGTCACGGCCGGCGACATCGTTAGCCCCGTCAAGACCATCAGCGGTAACGCGATCAGGATCACGCCTGCATAGGCGAGCTTCTGCAGAGATCCGTAGGGTGGACCGCCGCGAGCGACCGGCATAGGAAGGCGCAGGTGCGACATGACATCCCGCCAAAGGGTTCGCGGCGAAACTTCTCTGAGGCGAGGAACAAGGTCGCGCCATAGGTGGCCGGTTGCGAGGCCCACGACAAGATAAATAAGGCTCGTGACGACCAGGAACCAGGCCGACAGAAAGTGCAGACTCCGCGCCCAGCTGTTTTCGTTGAAGATATCGTAGGTGCGCGCGGCACTCACGACGGCGCTGTTATTCGGAAAGAACGCAATCGGCGTGGTCCATCCGCCGTGCATGTAGTTGCGGGTGATCGGAAGTTCGAACAGCGCCGGCGTCAGATCATTGCCGACCTTGCCCCAATAGAGGCGGGGATGGGCCATCAGAATCATGAATCCGGAGAACGCGAGAGTGACCACGCTCGCCGCGAGTATCCAATGGGAGATTCGCACCCAGCCGGCGTGCCGCGCGACAGAATACCGAGGTTGTAGATCAACTATCGTAGTCGCCATCGCCAACCCCGCTGTATCCGGTGATTGCTACGTCGCTAATTAAGCCTGATGAACCTTCCCGTGTCGATGTCCCCGTTCAGATAGAGGTCTGCTTCAGCCGGGTGAACGTCCACATCAATGCAGCGCCAGCGTGTCACGCCGCCAAGCAGGGTCTTGCCAGAGAGCGAAGTCGCGTAGCGAGTTCGGGGCGTTTGCCTGGCGCACCAGCGCGAGATCATCGAGCCTAAACTCCTCGAAGCGACGTTGATACCGACCGTGATCGCGGACCTCGCGGGCCGTGAGCAGACGCCTTGCGCCTGGCGCGAATCCGGCATACTCCACGTAGCCTTCTTCGGGATTGTCGGTACCGGGTGAGAGCACGTCGATGGCCCAGGTGCCGGCCTTCTGATGAAATATCCAGAGCTCACGCCAGCCTTCCAGCGGTTGAACGGCAAGCGCCAGCGCGGGGGCCTGTGGGATAGCCTGTGCGGAGGCCATCCACGGGATGCCGTAGGTGCACCGTCGCAACAGCGGTGCTGCACCGCGCCGACGTACGTCTTGCAGCGCAATGCAGGTTTGACCCGGATCTCCCGAAGTGGCCGTGAGAATGAAAGGTCCTTCTTGGAATGCGGTGGTCTGGCGGCCCCAGCGAACGGCGCTGACGCGCAGTATTGCATCCATATACTCATCCCGTCGGTCATCGCTGAGATCGGTTGGGTGGACGGCAAGCAGCTCGGCTATTGCGCGTTCGGTTACCGGCCCGGTGGGATCGCCGCGCCGCGCCTGCTGGTAGGCTATGGATGCCAGAATCCCGGCACGCCGGGCGTGGACGCGGCTGCGAGTCATGGCGGACACATCCTGATCCTTGACGGAGTCGAGCACGTCCCGACGTTCTTCGTCGAGAGCGGTGATTCGCGCGGTGCCCTGGTTGGGCTCTCTGCAATCCGATCTCGTGAGGCCGAGCGCGGCCTGCGCGCGTTGCTCGGGGGTGGCGTTAGACATCGCCAACACACGATGGAATAGTTCACCGTCGTAGCACACTTGCACTCGACCATTGCGCTCGACGCTGCGCATGCGCACACCGAATTGTTGTACCACCTGGAGATGTTCGGCGCGGCCGGCCGAATGGTTTGCGCTGCCCGAGACCCTGTCGGCCAGCCGCTCAGCCATCTGTCCGATGGCATCGAAGGGCTCGGCCGTGAGCGCTCGCGCCGGCGCAGCTTTGAGATAGGCCGCGCCGTAGCTGATACCCAGTGCCTCGGACCCAGGAGTGTCGCGCAGGAAGCGCAGCACCTCGAGCAACTGGGGTGCCCCGGCCTCGCTGAGATCCACGGGACGGGCCGATTCGCTTCTCAGATACCCGCCACGCTCACGACTGTAGTCATAGACCTGCAGGTATCCCGGAGCCTCACCGCGGATTTCGAGCACATCTCCCTGCCAGAGCGCCGCCAGCTCGATAGCGCCCGTGTGCGGCGCGACGCGCAGGGAGGTGTGATCCATTACGACAATGGCCACGCCGGCCATGATTGCGAGCATCATGGCGAACTCGCGCCGCGCGACGGTGGGGCGGTTGCCGTGTCGTCGCTGGAGCCTGCCGAGTCTTGAGCACCGATGAGATTCGCACCGATGAACCGTCCGGCGACCGGGGTCGGCGCGATGATGACCTGCACCTTGTCTGAGAGTTTATCGGCGAGGGTTTTCTGAATCAACAGTGGGTAGTGAGTGATCAACGCCCCCTCGCGCTCCATCTGGCCGGCGTTGGTCTTACCCACCAGATCTAGTCGGTACGCCTCCGCATCCGCGAGCTTCTGCCGCGAATCTGCCTCGCCCCTGGCTTCAATGCGGCGCGCCTCCGCGGCGCCTTCCGCGGTGCGAATGCGCGCGACTTTGTCGGCCTCGGCCTCCAATTTGCGCTGCTCGATCTGCTTGTGTTTGAAGGGCAGGATGTGCTTCATAGTTTCCTCCTGCGCGCGGGCGGCGATGACCTGTTCCTGGCCCGCGGCCTCGGCCGCCGTCTGGCGCCGTACCTTGTCGGCCTCGGCTTCGAGCTGCTGCTGCTTTACCTGCGCTTCCTTGAGCGTCAGCGTATAGCGGACCTTTTCGGTCTCAAGTTCCTCGGCCAGAAGTTTTTCCATTCCGGCGCGGTAATCCTGAGGCAGATCCACTTTCCCCATTTCCACGCCGCGCAGTTGCAGCCCCATGGCCGCAAACTTGGGTTTGAGTTCGGTCATCAATTCTTGTTGGATCGACCCTCGCTTGCTCGAGAAAATTTCGCGCACCGAATATCTGGCGAACAAGGGAAATATCACTCCCTGTACGGCGGGGCGGACGAGATCGTCGTTCAGATTGTCCGGAAATTCCCTCGACAATTGCACTAGACGCGTGGGATCGACGGACCAACGAACGGCCAGGTCGATGCCTATCGATAGTCCTTCAATCGACTGAAACGGCGCGGGCCCCATGGCGCTTGCGCTTTCAATCGGCCGATACACCTGATCGCGGGTCGAGAACCGGCGCACTTGATGGATGCCCGGCAGCGCGAGCACGGTGCCTACGGTATAAACTCCGGCCGTTCCGTTGAGCGCGTCCGTGCGTACCAGGACCTCGCCGCGGTGAATCGAAGTAAAGGGCGGGTGCGTGTAGAGCCAGTAACTTATCGCGGCGATGAGCAATCCCAGCGCCAGCCGCCACCGCAGGCTGCATAGGGCATCCAGACGACTAGACATGTGCAAGCACTCCCGCGGGTTTGTTTTGCCGCCTCTATGGGAGGAGTCTTGCAGTCGAATGTGGAAAGGCAGTGCGGGAATTGTGGCGCTATGTGGCGCTGGGCGGCATGGGCAGATTGGGCAAGCCTGTCGAGCAGCGAAAGTACGGCACGGCCACCGTCATTGGACGGCGGCCGTGCCCAGGGGTCAGTGCGACGCTCTGTTCATACTCGATGAAGCACTCGATCCCATTGAAGAGCCACCCAGAACGGCGAGCAATTTCTCGCCGTCCGGGCTACCCAGACCGGTGCACGGATCCCAACCCTGACGCGCGTTGTAGCCGATTAGTTGATCCCCCACCTTGTTGTCGCCGTTGGTTACATCGCGAAGTCCGGAGGGATCGGCGTAGAGAAGCGGGTTGATGAATCCTGCGCGACCTTGCAGCTTTTGATTCACCAGCGCGATTAGCCCGGCCCATAGGGGCGCGACGGCACTGGTGCCGCCGATCGGGAATTCCTGCCCATCGACGCGCACGCGATATCCAGAGGCCGGATCGCCATCGCCGCTGACGTCGGGCAGGCCCCGTCCGATTTTTCCGGTGCTGACATCCCCGGGAATATTGATGCCCGACTGATATGTCGGTACCGGAAAGAATTCGCTGATGCCGCCGCCACTGGCGCCGAAGGAATCGTCCTGAGTATCAGCCGCGTGCTGATTCCAAACCGATTCCTTTTGAATCTTTCCACCTTGGACTTTAATGTTCGTTCCACCGCAAGCCAGCGCGAAGGGACTGGAGGCGGGGAAGTCGGCATGCGTGGCGTTGTCCCATTCATTGGGCCCTTCATCCGCGGCGCCGCTGTCGCCGGATGCCACGGTGACGGTAATTCCGAGGGCGGCGGCCGATTGCAACGATTGGTCGAATTCGGTTTGAAAACTGTTGCTGGCCGAGGACTCCGGTCCGCCCCAGCTCACAGAGATTACGGACGGATTATTGACCTCATCGTGCACGGCTTGTGTCATGGCATCCAGAAAGTCGCGATCCGTGGCGCCGGCCGCGAAATAGACCACGATCTTCGCGCCAGGGGCGATCGACACGGCGACTTCAATATCCAGCATGACTTCGCCGTCCGCACTTTGTGCGGTGGTCGGTGCATTGCGGCCATTATCGACGGACACGGCAGTCACGCTGGGCGCGGGCACGCCGATTTGTTGGAAGTAGGCGGTGAGATCTTCGACCCGATACCCGCCCCCTAACTCGATAATACCGATCACTTGACCGGAGCCATCGACACCGGTCGGGAAATTGTAGAACTTCGCGATCTGCGTGGGCGAGTAGCCCGAGAATAGAGCTGCACCCGTTTCACGCCTGAGTCGCCGGAAATGGGGCCTGGCAAACGAGCGATTATCCAATCCAAACACTCCCGTGACGATGCCGTCCAGCCGTTGCGGAACATGCACGGCGCCCGTCCTTCCCCGATACCGTCCACCCGCGTGTTCCCATTTATCGAGAGTGACATTGAATGCCTTGCTGATGTCGACAACCGTGCCCGACAGCATCACGCTGCGGCGCGATAGACTGGATTCGAGGACGGTCAAGCCGCTCTGCCGTGCAAAGGCTTCGATCTTGGCGATATCCGCCGGATCAGCGCCGTGCGCCGCAGTGAGCTGCGCGTGCGTGACATAGGTTCGGCGGCTCGGCAGCTCGCGCCCCGCAATCGCGGCTACCGGCAGCGGATTGCGCCGTCGTAAACGCACCGTGACGTCGACGCGCTCATTAGGTTGCGCGGGACCGACGCGCCGGGCGCCGCGAACCGGCTGACGCTCACTGCCGGGTATGGAAACAAAGTTACTCGCTTGCATTGTGAATCCTCCAATGTCCATATCGCATCGAATGCGTCGCGTCGGTCTCGAGTACGATCCGTCTCGCGAGTTCCGATGAGGGGTACACAAAATGACCAATCCACACAAACTGCCTAACCACGAGTTGGCATCGGCACCGGATGCTACGCGCAATTCGATGATTGTCATCTTAAGAAAATCCCCGTCGTCCGCAGCCGACAAAGGCTGCGGATATGCGATGCAGCACGACTGCGAATACTGTTGGCGGCATCAGGCAGGGATTGTGCGGTGCTACAATTCCACTTGAGAGTGGAAACGGAGGATTTCACGTGAACATGCTCAAATACTCGATAGTGATGAGGTTGTCGATTGTCGCGGTCTTGGGGTTCTGCATGAGTGCGCAGGCCAACCAGAAGATCGACACAGTCATGTCAATTTCTGATGTTGGGGCCTTATTGGCAGGACGCTACGAGAACACCCAGCAGGTGACTCAGGGCAGTGCAACGTCGGGCAGACCGCCGCAGCATGTGACCATCACGATCGAGCCGACCCAAAAGGCGGAGTGGGAACTTTGGCGCATTCACATGGACGTCGACCCCGCCGTGGCCGAGTCAGCCGGCTCCGCCACGTCTCTCGATGCTGTTTGGGCGATGAATATTTCGCCAAGAGAGTACGACCGCTCGCTCTCGCTGATTTCCTATACGTTGAGTCGTGCCGGGAATGCTGCGCCGCTGGACGCGGCCGCCTTCGATCAGGCGCAATGACTGTCGCTCGAAGCGTGCATGTTGCGTGGGGATTTTGGGAAATCGCGGATCACTGCACAGGCGGCCGGCGATGAGATGTGCGTCGTCGAAGCCATGGGCTTGGGTGGGAAACGCGCGTTTCTACCCAGCTGGATCGAGCGGGACGGCGATCGACTGCAGGTTACGCTGATTTATTTCGGCGAGCCGTGGCGCGTGGATGCGCGTCTCGTGGCGACGCCCAGTCGCGTCACACATGACTAGGCGACGGCTTGCACGCCTGCCCTTGCCCGAGGCGGGCTAATTGGTCTTTTTATTGGCGGTCTGTGTCGAATGGGTGCCGTGCAGCTTGTCGTCATCGACAATGGTCATGGTTTTTCCGTCGGCGGACACCTTGGAGACTGCAATGTCAGTTACCTTGCCGTCACGGGAGTCAGTTTCTTGAATCGTTCGTGCATTGATGCGCTTGAGTGACACCATGGTCTTGCCGATATCGCCGACGGTGGGATATTCCTTGCCGTCGAATTTGGCCTCATAGCTCAGGCCGGTGGGTGTACTCATCTTGAGACCGTCTGGGGTTTCCACGTAGGTTGCTGTCAGCAGATCGGCGGAAAAGGCGCTGCCGCCTGCCTGCTGCTGCCAGGATCCGGACAGGGTGTGAGCGCCGGCGGGCGGGCTCGCGGCGCGGGTGTAGACGACCTTTCCCTTGGCGGGCTTCACACCCTCGTAAGTGACGAATTCCTCGGTCATGGATTTTCCGTCCGCCGTAACCGTGAACGTTCGCTCGGCCATTAATTTGCCCGCCGCATGCGTGGTCATTGATACGCGCTGCGCGTCGAGAATTTTCACGGCCGCGGTGTCGTAATAGGCATGTCCCGACACCTTGTGATCGGTGCCGTCCGCCTTGACTTTAAGGCCCGGATAGCAGGAATCGCACGTGAACATTCCGCCGGCGACCAAGTAGGAGTCTGGTGTGCCGGTGACCGTGATGGTATTGACGTCGGTGACCCAGGTGCCATCGAAAGGTCCGGCCCATGCCAGCGTCGGTACCAACGCAAACAGTGCTGTGGCGATTTTCATATGTCCCCCTGTCGCAATCCTAAGAATCGTATTCTTTTATGACTACGGGCTTGAATCCGTCCCAAAATACTGCGCCTTGGCAGCGGGAATTTCAATCGAGGGACGGATTTTCGTTTAGGCGCGCTTGCGCAGGGGCGCCATGCCGGCGCTGGCTGCTTCGGCAATCACCAGCTTATTTCCTTTGGATTCGAGCAGATACAGAAGATCGTCGCCGTCGAGAACGTCTTCGACGTCGGTTCGGCGGATCGGCCTCAAATCGTCGACGCGAATCGCGTAGTGCTGCCCAAGTTTCATGTACATCGTGGCACCATCGAGAATGGTTTGGGGTGACGCGCGGACTGTAGCGCCGAACCCGCCGTCGGACCGAGACCAAAACCTCAAAAAGACAAAGTGCTCGGCCTCTGCAGGTGACTATCGCGGGGACGACGGCCATGCGAAGCTGCGGGCGGGACCATGTTGAGCATGGCTGTTGCCGTGCATTTACCAGTCAATTCCAGGGAATATTCGTGAGCAATACACTGCGGGCTGCCGAGATACGTCGTGAACGCTGAACCGGAGGAGGTCGCTCGGTCATCGAGCGGCCTGCGTCACAGTCTGAAGCAGAGACATATGATGATGATTGCCCTTGGCGGTGTCATCGGTGCGGGGCTTTTTGTCGGCAGCGGAGTGGTGATCAAGGCAGCAGGACCGGCAGCCGTCATATCCTTCGTGATCACCGGCCTGTTAGTCGTCTTGGTGATGCGTATGCTTGGTGAAATGGCGGTCGCGATGCCTGCGGTCGGCTCGTTCTATGAATACGCTCGCCTGGCGTGGAGCGACCGCCCTCTTCTCGGCGATCTCGCCGGCTTTCTGACTGGTTGGATGTACTGGTACTTTTGGGTCATCGTTGTCGCGTTAGAGGCCGTGGCCGGTGCCGGATTGGTCCGCTACTGGTTGCCGAACGAGCCGGCTTGGTTGATCAGCCTGGTCGTGATGCTGTTTTTGACCGTGACGAATCTGATCTCGGTGCGATCGTACGGCGAATTTGAATTCTGGTTCGCATCCATCAAGGTTGCGGCAATTGCTATTTTTTTACTCGTCGCGGGGGTGTACGTGTTCGGCCTCTGGCCGGGCGTTCCATCCAGCATTGCGAACTTGACGGTGCACGGTGGTTTTGCCCCGAATGGCATACTTCCGGTGCTGACGGGGGCCGTGGCAGCCACCGGTTTCTACTTCGGGGCTGAAATCGTCACCATTGCGGCGGCGGAGGCGGCTGAGCCGGCGAGGGCGGTTGCCAGCGCGACGAACTCCGTCATTACGCGCTCGCTGATTTTTTATGTGGGTTCGATCCTAGTGGTGGTTTGCCTGGTGCCTTGGAATTCGGCTGCCATTGCGACCCCCTATGTCAGCGCGCTTGCGGCGATGGGGATTCCGGCCGCAGCGCAAATCATGAACGGGGTCGTTCTCACCGCAGTCCTGTCGGCGTTGAATTCGGGCCTCTATGCATCCTCCAGAATGCTGTTTGCCTTGACTCGGCGCGGTGACGCTCCGCGAGGGCTGGCCAAGCTGAGTCGCAACGGAGTGCCGAGGCGGGCCATTCTGCTGGGAACTTTATTCGGCTACGGCGCCGTGATCATGTCATACGTGTCGCCGAACACCGTGTTTGCGTTCTTGGTGAATTCGTACGGAACCGTGGCGATATTCGTCTATGTGCTCATAGCGATTTCCCAGTTGCGCCTGCGCGCCCGGCTGGAAAGAGAGGATCCTGCGCGGCTCCGCTTGCGCATGTGGGCCTACCCCTATCTGACCTACGTGGCGATCGCCGGCATGCTTGCCATCGTTCTCGCGATGGCATTTATACCGGAACAGCGCACGCCCCTCATATTCGGCGTGATGAGCCTCGGCATTCTGCTGCTGGGGTTCGTCGTGCGCGTCTGCTTCGGCGGCAAGCGGGGCATTTCAACGCTTGCCACGGAAGCGCACGGGTATGAAGAGCTGTAATCGGCGCGAGCCGGACGGCAGCCCGTGTATGCGCGACGGCGAGCTTAAAAGGGCCGGTCGCCGATGACTGTTGCCCGGTGCATGATGCGGCGTTCGGGCAAATAGTCTGCTACCGCGTAATGATGAGTCACGCGATTGTCCCAGAACGCGAGGTCGTCCACCTGCCATTGCCAGCGAATCGTAAACTCAGGCCGCGCCGCGTGCGCATATAAAAAGCTGAGCACTGCGGCGCTCTCGGTGGGTTTGAGTTCATGGATGCGGGTCGTGAAGCCGTCATTGACGAACAGGCCTTTGCGTCCCGAAACCGGATGTGTGCGCACCACGGGGTGAGTGACGGGCGGATGTTTCGCCACGGCACGGTCATATCGCTCCTTGAATGCGGGATCCTCTCCCCATCGGCCCGCCGGAAAGGATTTGACTACGGAATGTTCAGCCGTCAATCCGTCCAGCATTCGCTTCATCGGATCGGACAGGGCGTCGTAGGCAGCGCGGTTGTTCGACCAGAGTGTGTCCCCGCCCGCGCTGGGCAATTGTTTGGCCGCCAAGATGCCTGCCAGCGGTGGAGTCGGGCTGAACGTCACGTCGGTGTGCCAATTGTCGTTGTCGGGCAGAAAATCACCGTGAGTATCGAGTACCAGAATCTGCGGCAGCTCAGGAAGCACCGGATAGATCGGATGGATGTGGAGTTCACCGAAGTAAGCAGCAAACCGGCATTGCTGCTGAGGGGTGATCGGCTGGCGGCGGAAGAACAGGACTTGGTGCTCCACCAGCAATTCACCGAGGCGGTCTACAGTGTCTTGAGGTAGTTCCTCGGCGAGCGTGACCCCCTCGATAACGGCGCCGAGGGCGGGAGTAAGGCGGGAAATGGTAATGGCCATGTTGATCGCGTACCGCAGTGTTCTAAGGTCTTGCAATTTGATTATGACAGTGCTTCGGACGGCCCCCTGACATTCGTCACAATCCGGGCGCGAAACATGCGCATTATAGTTCAGCCGGGTGCCGCGGCGGAGTTTCCGGTTGCACCCCATTCCCGATGCCCTAAGGCTCCGGTTAAACTGATGAATTGGCGGCGTTTGCGTGCCGCGATGGGTTTATCGCGCACCATGGGAGGGTAGAACGAATGAAGGCTTATCCGCCGACTCCGACGGCCTCGCTGGGGTTCGGCATTATTCCCAAGCCCAAAGAGTCCAAAACTCGTTTTCACGATGCGCCCCCGGGGGGCCGCAAGGCGAGAATTCTGGTCGCGGACAGCGACCCGGAGATATGCCGCGTCATGGCGGTACGTCTGGGCGCGGCAAAATACACAGTAGAGCCCGTGGACAGCGCGCGCGCGGCTTTGGACGCCTGTGTGATGTGGCGTCCCAGTCTCGTTATTACTGAGCTGCGCATGAAGGACACGGAAGGCCTGGCCTTCCTGAAAGAACTCAAGAGCCGCTGGCCGCAGCTCATCGTGATCATCCTCACCGCCCACGGGACCATCGCCGAGGCCGTGCAAGCCACGCAATGCGGCGCCTTCAGTTACCTGGTGAAACCCGTGGGCAAGGAGGAGTTGCTGGGGCAGGTGGAACGCGCTCTGGCCATCTCGACCTTTGCGCAGGCCGATGGTGACTGGCGAGCGAATATGGCGTCTCGCGGTCAGCTCATGGAAAAGCGTCTGGGAGCGGCCAATCGCGCCGCCAACAGCGATGTGCCGGTATTGTTGACGGGTGAAAATGGCACGGGAAAGGAGCTCCTTGCGCGCGCCATTCATGCGGCAAGCGTGCGTCGCGATAGTCCATTTGTGACCATGTCGTGCCGCAGCTCGAATCATCGTGCCCTGGCGTCTGTGCTGCTCGACGAAAAATCGACTGAGTCGAAGGGCAAGCAGTTGCTGAGGAACGTGACCTTGCAATTGGCGCGGGGCGGCACCTTGCTACTCGATGAAATTGACAAACTGCCGAAGGCCATACAGGCCAAGCTCGCCACATCGTTGGCCAATGGCCAAGTCATGTCGGGAGAAAGCGCGCGCGGGGAGCGCAGCGATGTGCGGCTGATCTGCACTACTTCCCGCGATCTCAAGGCGCTGGCGGAGACTGGTGCGTTTCTCAAAGCCTTGTACGACCAAATCAATGTTCTGCCGCTGGATACCCCGCCGTTGGGCCGCCGCAGCGAGGACATTCCGCTGCTGATATCGCATTTTCTCGAGCAAGCCCATGAACCCGGCGGTCAGCGGCCGATTTATACGCCAAAGGCCATTGAGCTTCTGGCGACAACGGATTGGCCGGAGAACGTCCGGCAGCTATTCGATCTAGTGAAGCGCAATATGGCTCTCTCGCACGGCGAAACCGCAGCGGCGTTGTTCGTGCCGAAGCCCTTGAGTTCGGATCCCACGAAAATTCCGGGGTATAACGAGGCTCGAGACAAGTTCTCTCGCGACTATCTGGCGGACAATCTGCAGCGCACCGCCGGCAACGTGACTCAGGCGGCCAGGCTCGCCAAGCGCAGCCGCACGGATTTCTACAAACTTCTTGCGCGTTATCGATTGCATCCCGAAGATTTCAAGGGCTCGGATGAAGAAGGCTAGCCGCGGGGCCATTCATTATGTTTATGAAACGTAGAAGCCTGCTGCAAATGCTGATGTCGCTTCCGCTGGTCTCCGTCAGCGTTAAAGGGGTGACGGCGGCGTTGCAACGGCGCGTTCGGCCGGGCGACCGAGCTTGGCCGAGCAAGTCGGATTGGGACGCGCTCAACCGAACCGTTGGCGGCAGATTGATGGCGCTGCGTACGCCGCTTCGCGACTGCGTGGACCTGCCTGCGAGTCCGGCCTGCGCGGCGCTGTTCAACAGTTTGAGAAATCCTTACTTCATCGGCGAGGAGCCGGGACTCACGCAGACGCTGGGCTGGGTCGATGCCTGGACCTTCGCGCCGAGCGTCTTCGCCGTGGCCGCGAACAATACGGCCGACGTCGTCGCGGCGGTGAATTTTGCGCGGCAGAGAAATCTGCGGCTGGTCGTTAAGGGGGGCGGTCACAGCTATCAGGGTACGTCGAATGCGGCCGATTCATTATTGGTCTGGACTCGGCGAATGAATGCCATCACGGTGCATGCGTCATTCGTTCCGGTCGGCTGCACATCCATGAATGCACGGCCTGCTGTGTCGGTGCAGGCGGGAGCAATTTGGATGCAGGTCTACGACGCTGTCACGACCCGCCATGGCCGCTATGTGCAGGGCGGCGGCTGTACCACCGTGGGCGTGGCAGGCCTTGTGCAGAGCGGCGGATTCGGCAGCTTCTCGAAGCGTTACGGCAGCGCTGCCGCGAGCCTCCTTGAAGCAGAGATAGTGACCGCGGACGGACAGGTTCGAATTGCCAATGCCCGTGAGAATCCCGACCTCTTCTGGGGCATCAAGGGCGGAGGGGGCGGCGCGCTCGGTGTGATTACTCGGCTGACCCTCGAAACCCATGAGTTGGCGGCTGCGGTCGGCGGGGTCAATGTCAGTATCCGCGCGAATTCAGATGCGGCCTTTCGGACTCTGATCGGCAATGTACTGGCCTTTTATCGCGACCATTTGCTCAATCCCAGTTGGGGTGAGCAAATCGTCTTCAAAGCGAGGCGCGTGCTCACCATTGATATGGTTTTTCAAGGCATGGATCGAGAGGCGGCGGCCGGTGTTTGGAAGGGCTTTTTCGACGATATCGCGAATTCACCGAATGATTATTCGTTTGTCTCGGCGCCCAGCATCGAGGCCTTTCCCGCGCGCAAGCTCTGGAATACCGATTTCCTGAAACAGATTCCCGGCATCGTCAAGTTCGACGATCGTCCGGGCGCAGCTGCGGGCAATATGTATTGGGCGGGGGATGGCGGCCAGTGCGGCCAGGTGTTGCATGGCTATGATTCTGTCTGGCTGCCGTCGAACCTATTGGATGGGGCCAAACTACAGGAGTTCGCGGATGTCCTGTATGCCGCTGCGACGCAGTGGCAGGTATCCCTGCATGTGAACAAGGGGCTGGCCGGCGCCCCGCCGAGCATCATCGAGGCGGCGAGGAACACCGCAACGAATCCGGCCGTTCTTGGCGCATTTGCACTAGCCATTATCGCTGCCGAAGAACCCCCTGCGTATCCTGGGATCGCAGGCCATGAACCGAATGTAAGCGAGGCGCACGCCGATGCCGCCGGGATTCATCGAGCCATGGCCGAGTTGCGTAAGGTCGTGCCGGAGTTCGCGTCCTATGTTGCGGAGAGCAACTTCTTCGAAAAACATTGGCAGCGTGCATTCTGGGGAGCGAATTACCCCAAGCTGTTGGCGGTCAAATTGAAATACGATCCGGGCGGCCTTTTCTTTACACACCACGGTGCCGGAAGCGAGGCGTGGAGTGCAGATGGATTCACACGCGCGGCTTGACGGCAAGTCTGTCGCTTCGGCGACATCCCGCGCCTATACTCGGTGACCAAGGCTCAAGGGTGGGAGAAACTCGATGTTTATGCGCAAAAAAATCGCCTGGGTTGATTGCCTGCAAGCCCTCGGGGCCGTATTCATTGCCCTGTCCGCCCTGCCTGCATCGGCGGGCCAGAATTATCAGATTTATGTATCCAACGAGAAATCGGGGGACGTTACCGTCATCAACGGCAGCGATAATCAGGTGCTGGGCACGGTGCCGGTGGGCAAGCGTCCGCGCGGCATCCATGCCGCTCCCGACGGCAAGTCGGTATATGTGGCCTTGAGCGGTACCCCCATCGCGGCGCCGCCGCAGCTGGATGCCAGGGGCAATCTCGTCTTCCAAAAAAGCAAGGACGATGACGACGATGAGGTCAAGGCTGACAAATCGGCCGATGCCATCGGCGTGCTGGACGTGGCAACGAGAAAGCTGACCGGAAAGATTTCCGCGGGTTCGGATCCTGAGGAGTTTGCGCTGAGCAAGGATGGAACCCGGATTTACGTTTCGAATGAGGATGTCAAATCGGCCAGCGTCATCAGCATCGCCACCGGCAAGGTGGAGCATATTATCCCGGTGAACCAGGAGCCTGAGGGCGTGGCTACATCGCCCGATGGAAAGCGGTTTTATGTAACCTGTGAGGCCAGCGGCGACGTTTATGTGATCGAGACTGCGGGCTACACCACCATTGGACATTTCAAAGTGAACGTCCGTCCGCGAAGCATGGATTTCTTGCCGGGAGCCGGCATCGGGTTTATTCCATCGGAATCGACCGGCGAATTAAATGTCATCGACACGGTGAATCTCAAAGTGTCGAAAGTCATTACGTTGCCGCCGGGTTCGCGACCCATGAGCGTGAAAGTGGCGCAGGGCGGCCACAAGATCTATGTCAGCAATGGGCGTGCGGGAACCGTCTCGGTGCTGGACAGCGGCACTTATGAGTTGCTGAACACGATCAAAGTAGGCGTGCGGCCTTGGGGTATGGCGGTGTCACCCGACGGGAAGTTTCTTTACACCGCCAACGGCCCTTCCAATGATGTGTCTGTCATTGATCTCGAGGCCAATAAGGAAATTCTGCGGGTCAAGGCGGGCGCCAGTCCTTGGGGAATTGCCGTCGTGCCGACGGCGAACTGAGAAGGACTTATTTTCCGACGATAAAGACCTCTTGCGTCGTGATGCTGCGGGTAAAGCCCTCTTTATAGGCTCGGGCGCGAATCACTGCCGGGCTCGTGAGCTTGATGGGTTTCTCGTACCGCGCATCCGACGGCGTCGGCACGCTTCCATCCAAGGTAAAGCGAATCTCGGCCCCGGGCTCGGGTTCGTTCATTGAAATCTCGAGCGGGCCGCCAAAGGTCCCGCCCGCCGGCGTCATGGCTGGTGGATCCAGTACCGGGCGCCCCGGCATGCTCGTAATCCAGTCACGCATCAGCGCCACGCCCTTCTGATCGATCGTCTCGCGCCCCACCGGCGGCATCCTGATGTCATCGACCGTATTGATTCGCATGTATGCGATCGAGCGCCAAATATCGTGCGGTGAAATAATTCTTGGCCGGTCTATTCCCTGGTCCAGAAGCACGGGTCCATCAATCAGTTCCTGCTTGTCGAGCGGCGTGTTGAATCGAGCATCGAAGTAGGCAACGGTTCCTTCCGGACGGTGACACTGCGAGCAGTTCGCGTCCAGATAGGAGCGGGCCCTGTCCTGCACGCTGCGTGTTCCGTCGTCGGCGGCGGCGAGGGTCGGAAGTTTTTCAAGATCCGCCTCCCGCAGTTCCGAGTCGAACAGCCCCAGATGATTCCAGGCGCGAAGTTCATTGTCCGTCACGCCGGATGGAAAGGTGTAGGCGCGGTTCATCTGACGCGCCTTCAGTCCGAGCACGCCGGATGTATTTGCGTTGTGGCAGGCCAGGCATTCCGCGCGACTGGGGTAATACCAGGTTTGAATGCGCGTTTCTCCCGTAACGGTCTTGATGGGAATCGCCTCGGAACGGCTGGTATCCAGTAAATCCGCATCGCTGTTGTCTGCGCGCCATTTGTAAACGGCACCGTACACGCCGCCTTTGCTGTCGCAGACCAACAACCGGGTCTCCAAGCGTCGTTTGATGCCGGGATCTGCGGCGTCGACCGGCAATTCGAAGGTTTTAACGAGCACTGTGCCGCTGGGGAAGGTCCAGTCGCCCGTTGCCGAATATTTTATTTTTGTATTTGGAACGGCTACCCACCGCGACTTGGCGGCGCCGTCCGACCAAAAAGCCACGACGATATCGTACGGAATCAACCCTTTGCTGAGGGTGAGATTTCGGGTGTCGCTGAAAGCACCGGTCTGCGATAGCAGCGGCGGGATTTTCCCGCTCGCGTCGTGAGGCATACCCAGATAGGGTGCGGGCGCGATCCGTGCAGTCATACCGAAGGGCACGGTGTCGGACTGGCTTTTCGCCCCAGCTGCTGACGCGGCCGTGTGGATCGCGGCCAGGGCCACGAATGTCGGCAGCGCTATGTGGTTCCAAAGCACAGAGAGAGTTGACCCGATGCGCGGACGATGGTTCCTGCTATTAATGCGTAATCCTCTCGGCGTGGCCGTTAATTACATTGCAATATATACTTTGTGTCCGCTCACGCAAACGTAATACTGGTCTCACCGCTGCCGCGTATCGAACGGCGAGAAGGTCTGTTCGGCCGCATTGCGTGGATCTCGTTGGGTGATGGTCACCAAGCGCCTTTCGCCGCTGCGCGCAATGAAAACAAAACCGAATTCCCCGCAACCTTCCGGTTTCCAGCCGTCGCATGCGAGCCGTTCAAGGCACTGGGTGAATGCCGTGTGCGAGCCACTGCCGGGATCGACGCGCTGAAATTCGATGACCTGCCACTGTAGATCCCAGATCACGACATAACGACAAGCGGTCGATTTTGCGTACGGATTGCGGTGTCCACGGCCCATGGAGTGGATTGTCTAGTCGTGGGATTCGCCCGTCCATTCAGTTGTTGCGGGTCGCCACTACTGTATGACTGCCGTGTTGCCGGTACCCAGTCTGCGCAGCGTCGGATCCTTGACCAAGTGCAGGACGCGGGAGAATAGATGATCGTGAGCGTCGGCGCGGCCGATATGAATGATGCCGGTACCTACCAAGTCTTTGGCAAAGATATCCAGTACACCTTGGCGGAGTTCGTCGTCCAAGGAATCCAGCACCTCGTCGATGAGCACCCATGGCGGCGCGTGCAAGAGTATGCGAGCGAAAGCCAGGAGCTGCTGTTCGTCCTCGCTCAATTCACGATCCCAACGTTGCGACACGTCCAGCATGGGCGCCAAGCGTTCGAGCTTGAGGCGGCCCAAGGCATGGGCATACGCGGAGGCGTCGAAGGTCGACGTCGCGGCTGGGTAGGCAAGAATTTCTCGAAGCGTTCCGGGCGGAAGATACGGAGTGCGCGGCATATAGAGCAGCTGTTCGCCTTTGGGATAGGTGATTTTTCCGGCGCCCCAAGGCCATAGACCCGCAAGCGCCCGGAACAACAGAGTCTTTCCCGTTCCTGTCTCTCCCACGATCAAGACGCGTTCACCGGCCTGTATCGTAATGTTCTTCTCCGCGAGCATGGTAGCTCCGGCGGGCGAGCCGATCTCCAAATCATCGATGCTGATTCGGCCAGGATCACCGGTGACGAAGGTGATGCGGCTTTCGACGTTGTGCAGTACATCGGTGGCGAGTATGGCGCGGCGAAAGCTTGCGACACGCAGCAGGGTGGCGCGCCAGTCGGCGATCGTGCTGAAATTATCGACGAACCAGCGCAGCGAGGACTGCACTTGATTGAAGGCTCCCGAGGCCAACATGAGGCCGCCGAAGGAGATATTGCCCGCAAAGTAAAGCGGCGCGGCCGCCAGGATGGGTGCCACCAGGGTAAACCAGCCGTAGCCCGCCGTGATCCAGGTCAAATTAGTCAGGCCCGTGACTAACCGAGCGGTGGCCGCCAGCACCCCTGCGAGATCCATTGAAATGCGCCGTTGTTCATCGGCCTCGCCCGACGTCAATGAGATGGCATCAATGTGTTCGTTGACGCGCACCAGAGAAAATCGCATGTCAGCTTCGCGCGCGTAGCGCTGCGCGTTGCGGTCGATCAAGTTTCGGCCGACCCAGTAACTTAACAGCGAGGCCGAGCCCGAATAGATGATTGCCGCCCAGACCATGTAGCCAGGAATCGCAAAATGATGGCCGTCGATGTGAAAGACGAAATTGTTCGACAGCGACCAAAGCACTTCGACAAAGGTAATGAGCAGTATCGAGGATTGCAGCAATCCGATACCCAGCTCCGCGGACAATTCCGTAAGGTGACGCGCGTCCTCATGCATGCGCTGGTCGGGATTCACGCCGATCGCGCCGGCATTGGCAAGTCGGAAGGCGCGACCCGGTTGCAGCCAGTTTTGAATCAGGTCGTGCGCCAAGCCCTCTCGCAGTTTGAGCTTCAGCGTCTCGCCCAGCCAGCGCTGCGCCACATTGAGAATCAAAAGCGCTCCGGAGATCAGTCCAAAGACACCCAATTGGTCCATGAAATGCGGGAAGTCGCGGCGCGATAGCGCATCATAGAAGGGCTGATTCCAGCCATTGAGCCGAATCTGGCCCCAGGCCGTCACGGCGATGACCAGAAACAGGGCGCCGGACAGCAAGAACAGCTTGTTGCGTACCGGCGCTGCCCAAAGGGCGCGGAGCATCATGTCGAGTTGCGGCAAGAGCCCGGAATTGGCAATCTCTTCGCTATTCGATTCGGCGTTCATGCGTGCATCTCTGGGGCAACGTAAAACGCCATTATCAGGCAATGCGACGCGAGGAGTGGAATTTTGAGCCGAATCGAGCGATTGATCAGCAGCATGACCTTGGCCGAAAAGCTGGGCCAACTCACCATGACAGCATCCAGCTATGCGGTGACGGGCCCCGTCATTGCCGGCGATTCCACCGATGCGATCAAGGCTGGGACGATCGGCAATTTGCTCAATATGGTTGGTGCGGAGCACGTGCGGGAAATGCAGCGTCTGGCCGTCAAAGAATCCCGGCTCGGTATTCCCCTGCTCATCGGATTCGATGTGGTGCACGGGCACCGAATATTGTTTCCCGTGCCCTTGGCGGAGGCGGCGTTGTTCGACCCGGAAACTTGGGCGCTGACCGCGCGCGAGGCTGCCAAGGAGGCCTCAGCCGAAGGCCTGGCAATGACTTTCGCGCCCATGTTGGATGTTGCGCGCGACCCTCGTTGGGGGCGCAGCGTCGAAGGTCCGGGCGAGGACCCCTGGTTGGCAGCCAGAATTGCGGAGGCGAAGGTGCGCGGCTTCCAGGGCCCACGGCTTGCGGCGGCCGACGCACTTGCCGCCTGCGCCAAACATTATTGCGCCTACGGCGCGGTCACGGCCGGCCGCGACTATGCGTCGGTGGACATATCCGAACGCACCCTGCGCGAAGTACACATGCCCGCATTTGCCGCAGCGGTAGCGTCGGGTGTGGCGGCCGTCATGCCCGCGTTCACGGATCTGGCGGGCATACCCATGACCGCCAACAAGGCGCTGTTGCGCGGCTGGCTGCGCGATCGTTGGGGATTCAAGGGTGTGATCATCAGTGATTACAACGCCATTGCGGAGCTCATGCGCCATGGAATCGCCGCCGACCTCGCCGAGGCTGCCGCACACGCACTCAATGCGGGTGTGGACATCGACATGATGGCCGATGCCTATCGACGCGGCCTGCCCATCGCGTTGCAACGCAAACTCGTGACCATGGCGGCAATCGACGAGTCCGTGCGGCGTGTACTCACGCTCAAGGAGCAATTGGGCTTATTCGATGATCCGTATCTGCGCGGCAGGACGCCCGAATCCGCGGCGGCTTTTTCCGGGCGCAGGAAACTGGCGCGCGCCGTGGCGGGGCGCGCCATCGTGATGTTGAAAAACGACGGGGAAACCCTGCCGCTCTCGGGCTCATTGCGACGGTTGGCGGTTGTGGGTCCTTTGGCGGACGCACCGGGCGAGATGGGCGGTCCGTGGTGGGGTGCCGCCGGTCGAGTCGGCCATGTCAGCGTGACGGCGGGTTTGCGCGAGATGCTCGGCGAGTCGCACATACAGCATGCGGCGGGCGTAGCCATTGATGATGAGGACGTGTCGGGTATCGACGCGGCTCTTGATGTGTGCGCATCGGCCGATGCCATATTGCTCTGCCTGGGAGAGGCCGCCGACATGAGCGGGGAGGCCGCCAGCCGCGCGCATCTGGGGCTGCCGGGGAAGCAGCGACAATTCGCGCAAGCCGTATTCGAACGAGCCCGTGACCTGCGCAAGCCCGTGATCGTGATCCTGTTCTCCGGGCGCCCACTCGTGGTGCCGTGGCTGATGGATCAGGCAGATGCCGTCCTGGCGGCGTGGTTTCTCGGCAGTGAGGCGGGCAATGCAATCGCCGATGTGGTCGTCGGTCGATTGTCGCCGAGCGGGCGCACGCCGGTTACCTGGGCACGAGCGACGGGACAGATTCCCATCTTCTTCGGCGAGCGTTCCAGCGGTCGACCGGCCGACCCTAAGGATCACTACACGAGCAAGTATCTCGATGCGCCGAATGAGCCGCAATTTCCATTCGGCCACGGCCTCACGTATGGCCGCTTCACGTTGTTCAATTTGCGCGTGACGCCGGTCAATGCCGAGGATATCGATACCCTGCAGATTCGCGTCGATGTGCGCAACGAAGGGGCGAGGGCGGCTGAGGAAACCGTCTTCTTGTTTACGCGCGACAAGGTTGCCAGCGTGGCGCGGCCCTTGCTCGAACTCAAGGGCTTCGCCAAGATCAGTCTGCCGCCGGGTGAGTCCGGGACGGTGGCTCTGTCGTTGCGCGCCGGGGAATTGCGTTTTTTAGGCCTGGATCTCGAACCCGTGTTCGAGCCTGGCGAGGTGGAGATTTTGGTAGGACCGTGCGCGGATCGCTCCAAGCTATTAAGCGCAACCGTCCAGTTATCTTGGTCGCGGCCCTGCTGAGTCCGAACCGCAGAACCACTGACAGCTGTATTCGTTTGGGGTCCCAGGGACAACCGGATCCCAACCATGCCATCGGATTCGCACGCCGGGTATCTCGTTGCTTGACCAATCGACTCATCGCTAATCCGCTACGGAAACCTGCGCCCGGTAATTGTAGGCCAGGCGATGATAGTAGTGGCGCACGACGCGGCCGTCATGCGTCAATACCGCCTCTTCGACAGGGCCCCATCGCTCGGCGTGCGATTCGACGACTTTTCCGGTAAGTTCCTTGGGGTCCCAGGCAATCAGCAGAAGAGTCCTGCCCGCTTGCAACTTGGCCGGCATCCATAGTGCATACATCAGCCCCATGCCCCCGAAAAGATGCGTGCTCGATGTAGCCACCGGCGCGCCGCGCTGGTCAGCTCCATAGAACGCCAACTCGCTCGCGATGGCGTAACGATCCATACCGACAATCAACGGTTCTGCGCCGCCCGCACCATGTACAGTCGCCGCATCGTCCAACACCTGGCGGCTGAATTCGCGCCAGCCAACCGGAATCAATTCGTTATGCTTGTTATAGCCCACGCCCGGAAACCCAAGCGCGAGGTAGTGCAGCCCCGCAGCGTAGATGAGCAACATCGTTAGGAGGGTCGGCATCCATGCGGCGCGGATTCTGGCCTGCAAGCCACTGAGTTTTGCTCCGCCTGCGACCATTCCCGCCGCCATGAGGGGGAGCGCGCCGGTCCACGGCCCACCGGTCCAGTCCAGCTTCACTTCATGGCGCAGACTAAAGAGGGTGAACACCGAGAGCGGAAAGAGAAGCGCGATGCACAGAAATAACCGACGTCTCGAGGCCTTCTCGTCGTCCGCTCCCGCCGGCTTGCTACTCGTGAGGGCGGCGGCAACGGCGAGTACACCGGTAGGCGTGATGAGAATCAATGATGCGGCGATTAGTTTGTGGAGCGCGAATCTGGGCGCCTCTGCGAGGCGTCTGGATGTTTGGAAGGCGAATGACGCCCACTCATGCTGAGCATTCCACAGAAGGACGGGGGAGAATATGGCAAGCGCCACGACCGCCGCCGCATACGGCTCCCAACGCCGCCACCAGCGATGCGATTTCGGATCCCACACCATGAAGGCCAAGGTAACGGGGACGAGCAAGCCGACCGTGTATTTCGAAACGGCGCCGATGCCGAGCGCGAGGCCCAGTCGCCACCACGCTCCGGCGCGGCCGGCTATGAGGGCGCGTTCCAGATAAAAGAGCGCGGCTGCCCACGCAGCGGTCAACGGAGAGTCGGGTGTCATGAGCAGAGCCGACAGAAAAAAGAAGGGCAGGATTTGCGCCAGCGCCAGGGCGGCCAGCGCGCTCGCCTCGCCGAAGAGGTTTCGGGTGAGCCGATAGATATATACGGAAGTGATGACTCCACAGACCAGCGCGCCGGCGCGCACGCCGAACTGTGTCTGGCCGAAGACGGCGGTGCCGAGCTTAATCAGCCATGCCACCATCGGTGGGTGATCGAGGTAGGCGATATCGAGATGCCGCGAATAATTCCAGTAATAAGCCTCTTCCGGAAGAAGCTCGACAGTTCCGAGGTATACCAGTCGAAGCACAAATGCATAGGCGATGAGTCCCAGTGCCAATTTGCGCCACGTTTCGCTGCCGTCGGTTTGCGACAGCGCCGCCGCATATCCCGGGGCCGCGACCGACAAACCGGCAATTACCGCGGGGAGTATCGCCAATTGAGCCGCCCAGCCAAACCCTTGCGATAATAGACTCAGCACGCCGCCGCGCAGGAACAGCGCCATCAGACTCACGAGCAGCAGGCGGCAGAGCAGGCGCCAGTCGTGCGTGCGCCGCTGCGCGATGACCGTTGAGCGAACTTTCAGTAAGTAATTCAATGCCATGGCGATGGCAAAGCTCAGAACATGACTGGCCGACAATGACCATCCGGCGCCGATCAAAGCGCAGAACGTGGCGACGTCGATGAATGGCGGCAGAGCCGCTGAGAGGAGCGGGTTCAGTGTTTTGTTATTCTCGTGCACAGGCGCCTACCTTTCGCAATCCCCGGTACGGTCGGAGCGTGAACTTGCAACATGAAACCGTGTGTCGGCGCCGCTCCACGTTGATAGTAACAATGATAATCAGACGACGCGCGGCGAACCGGCGGCCACCGCAATCCAGCAGGCCGCACCGAGGGCTGCTTCCGAATGGTCGTACATCGTGCGGACATTTTAATAAATTAGAAAATACTGGCGGTCGGATTCCATCCTGACCGGGCGTTCTGGAGTGATAATTATAATTAATGTATTCTTTCAATACATTGAATTATATAGATAATATAAGCTTCTAGAGCCAGCGCGCCTGCTTGAAACGGAAGTACAGATAGACGTCGATTCCGGCCATGAACAGTAGGGAAAGCGGATAACCGTAAGCCCATTGCAGTTCGGGCATATGCGCGAAATTCATGCCGTAGATGCCTGCGATCATGGTGGGAACGGCCAGCAGCGCCGCGTATGCCGCCAGCCTTTTCATGGTCTCGTTCTCTTGCAAAGTGATCATAGAAAGATTCACCGAAATGGCGGTGGCCACCGTGTCCCGAATCGAATCCGCCGTTTGATTGAGTCTCAATAAGTGGTCGTAGACGTCGCGAAAATACACCGTGATTCCCGAGCACAACATTGGCACGCGGGCGCCGGACAGATTCGAAACACCTTCGAGCAGCGGCGCCACCGCGTGCTTCATGACCATCAACCGCTGTTTGAGCGCATAGAGCGCTTCGATACTTTCGCGCGGCACGCCTTGCGGCGCGAATATGCGGCGCTCGACGGCGTCGAGTTCGTCCTCGAGCAATTCAAGGATGGGAAAGTAGCGATCGACCACCGCATCCATGAGCGCGTAGAGAATGTACCCCGGTCCCTGGCGAAGCAGGTCCGGCTCCCGCTCGCTGCGCGCGCGTACCTCCTGAAAGCCCTTCTGCGCCAAATTTCGCACGGATAGCACGTAGTTGCGCCCGGCGAATATCGCCAATTCACCCACTTGAAATTCGTCCTCGTGCGGCTCGACGATTTGCAATAGCGCAAACAAGGAATCGCCGTATTCCTCGATTTTCGGGCGCTGGCGGCCGGCTTGCGCATCCTCCACGGCAAGCGCATGCAACCCGAATGTCTTCTGCAATTCGATGAGATCTGCGGCGGGAGGATCATGCAGGGCTACCCACACGAAGCAATTGGGCCGTTGCAGATACTCGGAGATCCGTGCGATCTCGATATCCTCAAGTTTCTTTCCGTCTTGGTACGCGGCGCAGCTGATGAGCATCGGCGAATCTTACGTCGGACGCTCACAACTTGGAATGCTGTGGAATAATCATGTCTGTCATTTCCAAGTCACAGGTGGTGGATGAGCGTACCAATTCGCGCGACTACGACTACGACTGCGGTTGCGGCGATGCTGATCATGCCGGCGGTATTCGCGGTCGCCGAGCAGGGTCCCGCATATGGGCCTGCCGATCCCGTGATCAAAGACTTGAGGCGCTTCGATGCGAAGCGGCCGATAGCTCAAGAAATGCGCACGGATGTGCCTGGCGGCTTCACCGTGGGGGCGGTGGGGGATCTGATCATATCGCGGCCCTTGAGCCAGTATTCGGAGCGGATCCCGGCATTCAAATCCGTTCTGGATGTGCTGCGCGCCGGCGACGTGCTGTACGGGAATCTTGAGACGACGATTTTCGATGCACGCACCTTCAAAGGTGCGCCTTATTCCTGGGACGGCGATTGGACCAACTCCAGCCTGCCGTCGGTGGCAAAAGACCTGCGGGCCATGGGTTTCGGTATCCTCTCGCGGGCGAACAATCACTCGCTAGATTGGGGCTTGGAGGGCATGCGGGAGACGAGCCGGCTGCTAGATGAGGCCGGGCTCGTTCATGCCGGCATAGGCGAGGACCGTGGCCTGGCGCGGTCGCCCCAATTTCTCGAAGCGTCCCGGGCCCGGGTGGCATTGGTGTCGATTGCCTCAACGTTTCGTCCGACCACGGAAGCCCTGCCGCACGAGGGCGCAGCGCCGGGACGGCCCGGTTTGAACGCACTCCACGTGATGCGCACCGTGGTCGTGCCGGATGCCGCCATGAAGACGTTGGCGCAGACGGACTGCGTGGTCCATGGGCATCACTGCAAGGGCACGCCCGAGACCCTTGAGTTGTTCGACGTGAAATATCGCCGCGGCACCGGCTTTGAGTATGAGTACGCGATGGATCCGGAGGACCTGGCCGAGATCCTGAAGAATGTCCGTTCGGCGCGTGAAAATTCGGACTTCGTCATTGTCTCGATCCATTCTCACGAGTGCAGCAAGGGATGCGACGATGCGGATCAGCCGCGCGGCGCGGCAGACTTCTTGAAGCGCCTGGCGCACGAGGCCATAGATTCCGGCGCGGATATGTTCGTCACAACCGGCAACCACAATCTCGGCGCGATCGAACTGTATCGCTCGCCGGTACGCGGTGTGCGACCCGTATTCTACGGGCTTGGAAATTTTTATTGGAGCGACGTACAGGACCCGCTGCCTCACGATCTGTTCCAGGGCAATCGAGCGCTGCTGTCGGCTGCATGGGCAGACCCCATCAAGGCGACGGATTACGATTTGACTGCGCCGCTCAATCACGACTCATTTGCGCATGATTTTACGTTCCGGAGCGTGATTGCCGTCAGCCGCTTCGAGAATAACCAACTGGCCGAACTGCGGCTGTATCCCATCGAGGATGGCTATGGCGAACGTTTGCCGTTGAGCGGAATACCGCGCCTGGTCAAGGATCCTCGAGTGGCTGCCGCGATTTTCGGCCAGGTCACGGATGCAACCAAGCAGTTCGGGCTGCCGTTGCTTGATCCCTCGGTCGAGAATAACGTCGCCGTGCTGCGGCCGGCCGCGGCCGGTCACTAGAACGCTCGCGGTTCGGGCATGAGGACGGTTGGCGTCGTAATGGTTGCGGAATACGTTGCATGCAGCGCTAAAGTCACCGAGGCAATCAGGCCCGGGTGGCGGTCGGACAGCAGCAGTGTGCTGCCATGCAACTTGGCCACAGCGTGCACGAGGCTAAGTCCAAGTCCCGCACCCGGAGTGCCGCGGCTTGCATCGCCCCGATAAAATCGTTCCACGACCTTGGCTTTTTCCGAATCGGCGATTCCGGGGCCATCGTCCGCCACTGAAATTTCCACGGTAGCGTCGGCGAGTTTGCGCACGACGACCTCGATGGCGCCGTGCTCTGGCGCGTATTTCAGGGCATTGTCGATCAAATTGCTCAACGCCTGGGCAAGCAGCACCGGGTCGCCCAGAACCACGGCAACACCGTCCGACCGGGATACTAGAGCGATGTTCTTCAGTTCTGCGGCCGGAGCGTAGAATTCCACCGCGTTTGCGGCCAGGTCGGCCGCGTCGAGCGGAATAAAGCCGGATCGGCGCATGCCCGCATCGATTTCCGCCAGCCGCAGCAGCGCATCGAATATCCGGATAACACGGTCGACGTCTGCAACGGCGCCATCGATCTCCGCATACGCTTGTTCGGCAGGCGGGCGAATGAGCGCCAGTTCCTCGAGGCGCGAGCGCAGTTCGGCCAGCGGGGTACGCAAATCGTGGGCGATGGCATTGGAGACATTACGTACACCATGCACCAGCAGCTCGATCTGCTCGAGCATTCCATTGATGGTGCAAGTCAAGGTGTTGAGTTCGTCGTCGTTCCGTTGCGTCGGCAGGCGGTGCTGCAAATCGCCGTGCATGATGGCCGATACGGTCTGGCGGATGCTGTAAACCCGCGACATCAGCGCGCGGCGGGTGATGAGCCCGACCATCAGCCCGGCGAGGGTCAGCACTGCGATCGCGGCAGCCAATCCGTACCAGAAGCGTGTCTCCAGCGGCGCAAATATCGTGTTGTATCTGCCCACCAGCAGGTAGTAGTGGCCTACCATCGCGACATGCACCAAAGCCGAACCCTTGTCCGTGAGGTCGAACCGGATCCTGTAGTTGCCGGGGACGGCGGGCACGGTCGACGGCCAAATCGACAGATTGCCCGCGAGCGGATGCATCGAGGCATCGGTCAGCAACAGTAGCCTTTCGCCGGCGATTTGCATGCCCACGCGTGCGTCGATAAAGGCTTTCAGGCCGTCGGCTCCGTCGCGGCGATAGACGTCCGTCAGTCGCTGCGCGTCGGCTTGCAGAATCTCCGCTCGGCCCTCTTGGATCGTCACCTGCCACGCGTACCAGAGGGGCGCTGCGAACAGCACCAGAGCGGCAATTCCCAGTGCCACATAACCGAGCGCGAGGGATACGGCCGATGAGCGCATCATGCTAGTCATCGGCGCTCACCATGTAGCCGGCATTGCGAACGGTGCGCAGCAGCGGCCGCTCGAATTCGACATCGATTTTCTGCCGTAGTTTGCTGATATGCACATCGACGACATTGGTCTGAGGATCGAAGTGATAGTCCCAAACGTTTTCCAACAGCATGGTTCGCGTCACAACCTGGCCCGCGTGGCGCATCAGGTATTCGAGCAGCTTAAATTCGCGCGGCTGCAGAGTGATTGGCCTGGCGCCGCGGGTCACCTTGCGTGTCAGCGGATCCATATGCAAGTCGCCGACGGTGAGCGGCGACTCCGTGTTGACGCCCTGGGCGCGGCGGTGCAGCGCGTCGAGGCGCGCCAGCAGTTCGCCAAACGCAAATGGCTTGGTCAAATAATCGTCGCCCCCGCTGCGCAGGCCGCGGATGCGGTCGTCGACCTCGGAGAGCGCGCTCAAAATGAGAATGGGCGTGCGCTTGCCGGTCTTGCGCAGCACCTCGATGATGGCCAGTCCGTCGACGTCGCCGGGCAGCATCCGGTCCATGATGATGACGTCGTAGGGCTCCGCAGCGGCGAGAAACATACCGTCGCGGCCGTTCGCCGCGTGATCGGTGGTATGACCGGCTTCCTGCAGTCCCTTGACGACAAATTGAGTGACCCGCTCGTTGTCTTCCACGAGCAGAATCTTCATACGCCGCCCTCCAGGGGTTGGCGCAGTCTCGAGCGGGTTGCGCGCGCAAATCGTTGCCATTTCATGCGTCACACCCTCGGCCCGCGGCCATTAAACAGCGGTGGCCGGATCGTTAAGTTCCGTTAATAGATCGGCGGGTACAGTGAACGTCGATGAGCGAGCGCACCGCGGCCAGCGCCGCAGAAATCGGGCCGCTGCCGAGAGGGAAGATCAGGCGTGTGAAATAGCCGCCATCCAACAGCAGCATCAGAGAATCGCCAAGAGTCTCGGCGTCGCGTGCTCCCATGGCCTGCGCCATGGCGTGCAGCCGTTCACGCACTTTGACCTTGTACGCGCGCACAAGAGTGCTCAATTCGTCCTCGTCATCCGATATTTCGGCTGCTGCGTTGCCAAGCGCGCAACCGCGGCAGCGGCTGGACAGCGCGATTTCCAATTGCGCCTCGAACAACGCCTCGACCTGGCGTCGTGGATCTAAAGGATATCGGGTGACAATGGCATCCCACCAGGCCCAATATTCGCGCTCCTTTTCATGAAGATATTCGGCGACCAGTGCGTCCTTGGAGGTGAAGCTGCGATAGAAGCTCATTTTGTTGGAGCCGGCTGCCGCCGCGATCGTGTCCACGCCCACGCCGCGAATACCGTGGCGATAAAACAGATCGCAGGCCGTCTCGAAAATGCGGTCGCGTACCCGGGTCTTGGCGGCCGGCGCCGCAGAACAATGTGCGGCCTCGGGTTCGCCGCCGGCCGTAACTGATTTATCGCTTGTCATGCCCAACTCATTGATTTCTAATATGTTACCGATCGGTAACTAAGTTAGACAGGGGGGTGGCCATAAAGTTTTCAAATCAGCCGGGCACCATGGATTTAATGAGGTCGCGCCAACTGACGATGCCTACCGGCTTGAAATCGTCATCGACCACCGGAATGCACGAGATGCGATTCGCCAGAAGCAACTTGGCGCCATCGACGATTGTTGAATGCGGGCGCAAAGTGATCGGCGCCTTGTTCATGATTTGATGAACGCGTTTATTGAGCGTGGCAAGATCGCGAGCAGTTTCTGCGGCACTCCCGACATAGGGACTCAAGGCCCGGAACAGATCCCTGTCGGAGATCACGCCGCAGAGTTTCTTATGCTCGTCCAGCACCAGCAAGTGGTGAAAGTGCATGGTGTCGAAGATCTCCTTGACGGCCTCCAGCCTGTCGTCCATTTCGACGGAGACGATCCGCACGGTCATGATATCGCTCAAAGTCATAAACACGCCTATTGCTGCAAAGGTGTGCCCGATCATAGCCTAGTCGAACGGTGGGAACTTAGGCCCCGTCACGGCCTGGTCGCGCCCGCAGAATCGAGGCTGCGGGCGCCGCCGAATTGGGGCGCGCATCGGTGTATCCTTGGCAACGAATGACCCAATTCGTATTTGCCTTAATATTCGCTGTTGCGGCGTTCAGCTCCATCGCTCATGCAGCGGATCCGCAGCCGTACCGGGTCGATATCGCATCGGTCGGAGACCGCGACATGGATGCGACCATCAAGGCCACCTCGGACCTACTCCTTCTGCGGGGCGCCGCGCCCGTCAGTCCGTTCGGATTGATCGCGCGCGGCCGCAGCGACATCGACCGGCTCAAGACCGCGATCGAGAGCTTTGGTTACTACCAGAGCACCGTGGTGATCAAAATCAACGGCATGTTGGTCAGCAATCCGAGCCTGGGCGATATATTGACCGCGCTGCCGGCGGGCGACGACGCGCAAGTGTCGATCAGCTTTAGATTGGGACCGCTCTACCATTTGGGCCGGATCGACATTGACGGTGAAATGGCGGATGCGCTGCGCGCCTCGCTCGGGCTGACGACGGGTCAGCCGGCTGTTGCGGATATGGTGCTGGCGGGCGGCGCGCGCCTGCTGAGCACTTTGCAGGAACAGGGCTATGCATTTGCGAAAGTGGACACGCCTGTTGCATTCGAGTCCGCGGATGAGCCCGTGCTCGATGTTCGCTTTCACGTGGTGACGGGGCCAAAGGTCAATGTCGGCGCAATTCACGTCGAGGGCCTGAAGCGCGTGCATGAGTCTTTGTTGCGCAAAAGGCTTACGCTTCATACGGGCGACCCATACCGCCCGTTCCTCATCGAGCGGGCGCGCAATGACCTGCTGGCGTTGGGAGTGTTCAGTCAGGTCAGTTTGCAGATCGGCACCACGGTCGATGAAACCGGAGGCGTGCCCATCACCTTCAAGATCCGCGAACGGCTGGGTCATGCCATCGCCGTCACTGCCGCGCTTTCGAGCGACCTCGGCGGCAGCGGCGGTGTGACTTGGACCGATCGCAATGTATTCGGCGGTGCACAGCAATTGAGCGTTGCCGCGTCCGTGATCAACGTCGGTGGCAGCGATACCACGGGCGTGGGCTACGACACCAGTGTGAAATATCTCACGCCAGACGTCGGCCACCGCGACCAGTCGTTGCAATTTGCCGTCACCGCACTCAAGCAGTCATTGCAGGCCTACGATCAAACCGCGAAGTCGGCCAGTGCCACTATTACGCGCAAAATTTCCGCTGTTTGGAGCGCCAGCGTCGGAAGCTCCGTCATCGATGAGCAGATCATTCAAGACAACGAGACGCTGTTCTACATCTTGCTGGCAATGCCCGTGGGCATTGCCTATGACTCTACGAATTTGCCCAATCCGCTCGAGGATCCGCGTCACGGCATTCGTGCCGCCTTGAGCTTGACGCCTACGCTGGCTATCGGCCATCCGAACGCCACTTTCCTCATCAGCCAGATCAGAGCGTCCACCTATTTCGACTTGAATGAACTGCTGGCGACGGGGCCAGGCCGAACGGTGCTCGCGGGCCGCGCGTTGGTTGGGCTCGCCAAGGGGGCAGGAGAAACTAGTCTGCCGCCGGATCAACGCTTCTATGGCGGCGGCAGCGGCACCATCCGCGGATACAAATATCAGTCGGTGGGACCGCAATTCCCCGACCGGTCGGGACCGATCGGAGGCACGGCGATCGAGGTGGGCAGCCTGGAATTGCGGCAAAGGTTTCTGACGAATTTCGGCGCCGCCTTTTTCGCAGACGCAGGCCAGGTCAGCAGCAGCCTTCATAAGAGCGATTCCAACGAATTTCGGGTGGGCGTGGGAGCGGGTCTCCGCTACTACACGCCCATCGGTCCGATCCGGCTGGATGTCGCCATACCCGTTCATCGCCGTCAGGGCGACGACAGTTTCGAATTCTATATCGGACTGGGGCAGGCATTCTGATGCGCCGGGCGCTGAGAATCTCCGCATGGTCGGCGGCAGTTCTCCTGCTGACGATATTGCTGGCCGGCGGCGCTCTGATGATCGCAGGCAACACCGACTCGGGCCGCACGATGCTCGAAAGGCTGACGTTTCGGTTGACGTCCGGCGTCGTCTCGCTGTCGGGCCTGAACGGCACTTTTCCTCAGGATTTGACCGTCGCTCATCTACGACTGTCGGATCATCGCGGCGTATGGCTCAGCGCTGAGAAGGTCTCCGTCCGTTGGTCGCCTCTGGCTTTCCTGGCACGGCGGATTCAGATTGACGCCGCGCATGCGGCCAGCGTGGACATGGCGCGCCTTCCCGAGTCGGCCCCCGTGGCGCATCGCACCGGCCCCGTCTCCATACCGCGAATCGATGTTGCGAATTTGACGGTGGATCTGTTGAAGCTCGGCCCCGAGCTTGCCGGCGCCCCCGCATCGTTGGTGTTGAGCGGCAACGCGCATTTGCGCACCGTCGAGGACATGATCATCGACGCGAATGCCCATCGCATCGACGGCGACGGCGAGTACACGCTGCATTTGCGTTTCGATCCGAAGCGAATGGACGCTGTCTTGGCCCTGCACGAGCCCGCCGGCGGGCCGTTGGAGAATATTGTTCATCTGCCCGGCCTTGGAGCCTTGGTGATAACGGCGAGTTTGAACGGACTGCATGCGGCGGAGCAGCTCGACGTGTCGGTGGATGCCGGTTCCTTCCGCGGTCGTGTCCAGGGCAGCCTCAACTTGAGCGTCGAATCCGCCGATCTGGAATTTTCGATCGATTCACCCGCCATAACGCCGCGACCGGACCTGGCTTGGCAACGTGCGAGTGTGCATGGACGATGGCATGGCACCTTAAATGCGCCGCGCGCCGATGCTCGCATCGAGATAGATCAACTGCGCGTGCCAGGCGGATCGGAATTTGCGGGCCTCAACGGCGATATCCGTGCCGATTCCGGGGCCGCCACGCTGCATGCGCTGGTGACGGGATTGAGGATCGCCGGGCTCAAGCCGCAGCTGCTGGAGAACTCTCCGGTCACCATCGATGCGTCGATGCGGCTGGACGTCCTCGCCCGGCCGCTCGATCTTGCGGCGGCGCATCGACTAGTGTCCGTCAAGGCGGCCACTTCGGTGACCGCGCTTGTGCATGGAAATCCAAGCGTTAATCTGCAGGTAAGCGTGCCGGATACGGCGCCGTTCGGCGCCCTTGTCGGTCAGAAAATACCGGGCAGCGCGCTCATCAAGGCGCAGGTTGACGTCGGCGGAGCAGCCACGCGTTTATCGCTTGACGCGAATGCGGTACTCGATCGCAGCAGTGAAGTGTGGTCGGCAATGGTGGGACGCAATGTCAGCCTGCAATTGAAGGGCAGTGTGACGGATGAAGCTCTTGCCCTCGACAGCCTGAAATTCACGGGTCGCGCGCTGATCTTGTCTGCCGCCGGCAATGTGACGAGAGTGCCCTTGGGATCGCCGCGTCAAAAAGTGCCAAACATGAGCGGTCGCTGGGATCTCGCTATCGAAGATTTAACAGCTGTTTCGCCGGATCTCCTCGGCACCCTCAGGGCTTCCGGCGCGCTGGCGGGTCCCATCACGGCATTCGACGGCAAGGCGCAGTTGGTATCGACTCTGTCGGTGCGCGACACACCCGCCGGCACGATCACCGCCGCGATAAGCATGCGTGATTTGCCCTCGTCTCCGAGTGGCACCGTGGTGGCGCATGGAACACTGGACGAGTCACCCATCGACGTGGACATCGCCGTCGAGCAGAGCCGCGCCGGAGCGATTCGCGCGCTGATTCATCGTGCCGAGTGGAAAAGCGTTCATGTCGGCGGCGATATCAGCATCGCACCGGCGGCAGCTCAATCGCGCGGGGAATTGAGCATTCGCATCGGACAATTGGAGGATTTTCGCGACTTGCTCGGCGCGGATGTTGCCGGCGGACTGGCGGGAAATGTCGAGTTTCATTCGGATAAGGGTCGCACTCGCGCAAAGCTTGAGGTTGATGCGCAGGATCTGAAGGTAGGCGGGTTGGCCGGCAGCGCTCAGCTAAGGGCTGAGGGAGTTACCGATGCCTTGGGGTTCAAGCTCGACTTGCACGTGCCGGACCTGCGCGGCGCCAAGGCAGACGTGTCAGCCGGTGGTTCGATCAATGTCGGCGCTCGAAAGATAGCGCTGGCAAGTGCCGTTGCAAACTATCAGAAACAAGAGATCCGGCTGCTGTCTCCCGCGCAGATCACGCTTGGCGACGAAGTGTTGGTCGATGTGCTCACTATAGGCGCCCAATCCGCCGTATTTCAGCTCAAGGGCAGAATTTCACCGTCGCTCGATTTGCACGCATCTCTGCGCCGGCTGCAGCCAGCGCTGGTCAATGTGTTCGTGCCCGGACTGCTAGCCTCCGGAACGATCGAGGCGCGCGCAGATTTGCAGGGCACTCTGGCTGCGCCGCAGGGTCAGGTGCGATTCACTGCCACGGATATCCGTTTGGGGGACGACTCCGCCCTGGGTCTGCCGTCACTGGAATCGCAGGTCACCGCGCAACTGCATGGAGATACCGCCGACATCGACGCCAGTTTGTCTGCCGGGTCTGGGTCCAAGCTCAGTGTCACGGGTCGCGCGCCGCTGAGCGCGGACGGCGCGCTCGATCTTAAGATCAACGGCAACCTCGACGTCGGAATGATCAACCCGGTGCTCGAGGCGCGTGGGCAGCATGCCTCCGGTCAACTCGACGTGGATGCGAAGGTTGCCGGCAGCGTTGCGGTGCCCGATATCGAGGGGGCGGTCAATCTGACCAAGGGCAGCATCCACGACTATGCCCGCGGCATCGGCCTGTCGGATATCACCGCAGTGATCGTCGGCCGCGAGGGCAGTCTCGAGATCAAGAGTTTCAGCGCGTCGGCGGCGCCCGGAACCGTCACGATGACGGGCGCGATCGGAGTGCTCAAGCCCGGCGTTCCCGTGGATCTTAAGCTGACGGCGCGCAATGCTCAACCCATTGTGAGCAAGCTGGTGACGGCAAATGTAGATGCCGATATCCACATCGGCGGCACCGCGCGCGAGCGGATCGATATTGCAGGATCCATACACTCGAACCGCACTTTGATCGGTATTCCAAATAGTTTGCCGCCCAATGTCGCTGTGCTCGATGTGCGTCGACGCGGCAAGGGCGCAGCGGTGGTGCCTGATAAGCAACTGGTGGTCGGCCTGGATTTGACGGTACAGGCGCCGCAGGAGATCCTGGTGCAAGGGCGCGGGCTCGATGCGGAAATGGCCGGTGAGCTGCACCTCGGCGGCACCACGGATGCACTCACTGTGGCAGGCGGTTTCGATCTGCAGCGCGGCAGCTTCACGCTCTCGAGCCACAAACTCAATTTCACGGCGGGCAGGGTCAGCTTCAACGGCGCGGGACTCAAGAATAGGATCGACCCGACGTTGGATTTCACGGCGGAGACGACCCTGGCGGATACAACTGCCACTCTACGAATCAGCGGTCTCGCCGATGCACCGAAATTCGAATTCACCAGCAACCCGTCTTTGCCGCAAGACGAAATCATGGCGCGTCTGTTGTTCGGCACTCCAGGGTCTCAGCTCTCGGGTCTGCAGTGGGCACAAATAGGCGCCGCGCTGGCAACGCTGACCGGAGTGACTGGCGACGGCAGTCTCAATCCCTTGGTCAAGTTGCAGAAAAGTCTGGGCCTGGATCGTCTCACGGTGGGCGCGGCCACCAATACCATCGGCGGCACGGAAAATTCGGGCGCCAGAGTCGAGGCGGGCCGTTATATCTCCAAGCGCGTCTATGTCGAGGCGAAGCAGAGCACCACAGGAACCAGTCAGTTCGAGGCCGACGTCGATTTAACCAAGCACTTGAAGCTTCAAACCCGTATCGGCAATGGCACGGCTTCAGCGTCGGGAACGACGCCCGAGAATGATCCGGGCAACAGCATCGGATTATCCTATCAGATCGAATACTAGCGGCTGACTTGCGCGAACAGATAGAATGGGGGTTTGCTCGCTCGGAGAATAATCAATGTCTTTACAGATTCGGCTTTTGATCGGCTCGTCGCTGCTGGGCGCGATGCTCGCCGCACTCCCGTCATTGTCTGCTGACCGTCCTTCGTCGAGCGACGCCACGGACATGAAAGTGTCCGCGGTTCCGGTTCCCGCCGAATCGCCCAAATATTTAAGAGATGAATTCAAAGTCACTCAAGGAACGGTATCGATAGGAGGGCGTTCGCTCGGCTATCAAGCGGAGGCGGGCATTCTGGTGGTCCACTTGAAGGACCCCCTGGATGACGACGCACCTCTGCCCAAGGAAGATAGAGCCGGCCCGCCGCCGCCTCAGACGCCGGAAGCTGGGATGTCCTACGTCGCGTATTTTCGCGGCGACAAGGAAGACACCCGCCGCCCCATCACATTTTTGTACAACGGCGGTCCCGGATCATCGACGGTGTGGCTGCATATGGGCGCCTTCGGCCCGAAAAGAGTAGTGACGGCCGACGATACGCACAGCCCGGCGGCTCCGTATCGAATCGTCGATAATGAATACAGCCTTCTCGATACGAGCGATTTGGTGTTCATCGATGCGCCGGGCACCGGATTCGGTCACTTGCGCGGTGCGGATAAAGAAAAGTCATTTTACGGCGTCGACGAGGACGCGCACGCCTTCGCCAATTTCATCGTTGAGTTTCTCTCGCAGCACAACCGCTGGAATTCTCCGAAGTACCTGTTCGGCGAGAGCTATGGGACGACTCGGTCTGCGGCGCTGGCGAATATTCTCCAGAGCGAGAAATCCCTGGATCTGAACGGCGTCATACTATTGTCGCAGGTGTTGAATTTCGACGATGGCCCCGATGCGCCGCAGTTCAATCCCGGCGTGGATCTCCCCTACGTGCTGGCGTTGCCCACTTACGCCGCGACAGCCTGGTATCACCACAAACTGCCCAATCAGCCGGCGGCGCTCGAGCCTCTGTTGAGGGAGGTGGAGAATTTCGCGCTGACCGACTATCTGCAGGCGCTCGCGGCCGGCTCGACGTTGAGTGCGGAACGTAAAGCGGATATCGCGGTGAGGCTGCATAATTACACGGGCCTGCCGGCCGACTACATCGAGCGCGCCAATCTTCGTGTCAACGGCGGGGAGTTTGAAAAGACCTTGTTGGGAAGCGAAGTGACGACCGGCCGGCTCGACACTCGCTTTGCCGGCCCCACCATCGATCCGATGAGCAAGGAATCCGACTACGATCCACAGTCGGCTGCCATCTCATCCGCGTATGTGTCCGCATTCAACGACTATGTGCGCACCGTGCTCAAGTTCGGCGAGCGGAAAACCTATAAGGCGGAGATATTCGACGTGTACAAGGTTTGGGATAACCTGCATCAGCCGCCCGGGTCATTGACCAAAGTGGCGGGTCCGATCAACGTCATGCCCGACCTGGCGGTTGCCATGAAGCAGAATCCCAATCTCAAGGTTCAGCTGCACGGCGGCTACTACGATCTGGCCACCCCATACTTCGCCGCGGTTTACGAGTTGCGCCAGTTGCCCATCCAGAGTGCGCTACAGGGCAATATCGAAATGCATTTCTACACTTCCGGCCACATGGTCTATGCCCATGAGCCGGATCTGAAGGCATTGCATGCGAACGTCGCCGCCTTCATTGAAAAGACACGCAACGGCGCCAGCAAATAGTCGAATTAGCCGCCGACCTTCGTCCGGTCGGCGGTTTTGGTATGCAATTTGCTTGAGGGTCGGCACGCCGGTTCCATCCCGGTTCGGCTGACGTATAATCCCGGTCACACCGTCACAATCTCGTTCTTCGGGGTGTGTCCATGCATGATCACGTGCACACGGAAGCATTGGAGCGCTCGGCGCCGGCGGCTCTTCATCGCGAAATCGAGCTGGCCTCCGGTCTGCTGCGACGGCTGTTCAGGCATCTACCCTTCAATCTGACGGTAAGATTGTGGAATGACGTCCAGATGACCCTGGGTACGGGCGATTCAACCGCGCAAGCATCGCCGTTCACCTTGGTGTTTCGCAATCCCGACGTGATTTGTTCGACAGTTCTCGGCCAAGATCCATTGCGGCTGGTCGAGGCATATTTCCGCGGAGATTTGGATATTGAAGGTGATTTCTTTGCCGCCCTGAAACTGAAGGAGCATTTGGAGGCGCTGCGCTTGCCACTCACGGAGAAGATCGCGGCGGCAGCGGCGGCGCTGCACTTGCGAGTTCTGCGTACGACGGGTTTGTCGGCGCCTAGATCGCTGCCGGCGTTGCGCAGGCGCGTCGTCAATTTGCACTCCAAGTCGGAAAATCGCGCCGCCATCCACTTTCATTATGACGTGTCGAATGAGTTTTATGCGTTATGGCTGGACCGCGCCATGGTCTATTCCTGTGCGTATTTCGAGCGGCCCGACACTGACTTGGAGACGGCCCAGGTGGCGAAGCTGGACCACATATGCCGCAAACTGTCATTGCGCCGGGGAGAGAGCTTGCTCGACATCGGCTGCGGTTGGGGCGCACTCCTGATTCACGCCGCCGAGCGTTACGGTGTTCGGGCGCACGGCGTAACGCTAAGCGCACGTCAATTGCTGGTCACACGCGAGCGCATTCGCGGGGCCGGTCTCGAGGATCGCGTCAGCGTCGAATTGCGGGATTACAGGGATGTAGCCGGCGAGTCGCTCTACGATAAAGTGGCCAGCGTCGGCATGTTCGAGCATGTGGGTCTGCAGAACCTACCTGTGTATTTTTCCGCGGTTCATCGCCTGCTCAAACCGCACGGCTTGTTTCTCAATCACGGCATCACTCACAATCTCGAAGGATGGCAGAAATCGTTATCCACTGAGTTCATCAATCGGTACGTTTTCCCGGACGGCCAGCTCGACAACATCAGCAATATCCAGCACCGCATGGAGCAAGCTTGTTTCGAAATCGCCGATGTCGAGGCCCTGCGTCCTCACTACGCGTTGACTTTGCGCCACTGGGTTGCAAGATTGGAGGCCAATCACGCTCGAGCGCTGCAGTATGTCGAGGAAGCGACGTACAGAATTTGGCGATTGTATATGGCGGCCTGCGCGCTTGATTTCGAAGGCGGTGACATCGGCATTTATCAGGTGCTGGCGGCCAAACGCGCCTCAGGCAATGTGCCGATTCCGCTCACACGGCGTTATCTGTACAACTAAGCCTAGTCGCGCCGTGCGGCGCAGACTTCACGCAAAGAGCTCATTTGCTCGCCCCACCATAGCCCGATCATGCGGGTGAAGTCGGCGCCCTGCAGTCCGTGCCGGGCAGGGTGGTCCGCACGCAGTGTGGACAGCTGCCGATGCGTGACCGTCACCATGGTGCCGGCGATTGTTTGAGTAAATACAACCTCGACCTCGGTTTGTTCATGCGGGGCGAAGTTCGCATTGCGCCAGGTGAAGCATAGACGCCGGGGCGGTTCCCAAACGCGCACGCGGCCCACCTCCAGAACATGCGGTCCGCCGTCGCCGTCGATGGATTCGAACAGTCGGCCGCCCACTTCCGGCTCGATGCGCAGGAAGCCGCTGTGTTTGCCGGCGTGACGAAACTTGATGCCGCGCCGCCACCAGCGGTCTATTTCCGCGGTGAATATTTTGAATGCCAGCGGCGGCGGAACCGCGACTGTGACGCTGACGCGTGCGCTGTCGCCGCTCATGTCTTGGACTTGCGGTCGCGCTGCGCATTCTCGGCGTAGGACTTGAAGGCCAGAAGCTGGGCCCGCCAGAGTTCCTCAACCTGCAGCAACCATTGTTGAACGGGCTGAAATGCCCGAGCGTGTACACGGTAGATGCGCACGCGCGCATCATTTTCGATGCTTTCCTCGGCTACTAATCCGGCTTTGCGCAACACCCGCAGGTGACGGCTAAGAGCCTGCGGGCTCATGCAGATGTTTTGTGCAAGCTCCCCGGCCCGCCGTGGCCGTTGCAGCAGCAGACGGATCATCTCGCGCCGCGACGAGTCGGACAGAGCGTTGAAGGCTGAGTCCAGATCGGGCTTGGATGAGCGTTGATCCACAATTCCAGATCCGCGTTCAAGGCATTGGAGGGTTGCGCAGTCGCTGGGTAATCCACCACATATGCCCCTCCAGATCGAGGGCGCCGTAACTCATGTCCGACCAATAGTCCTCGCCGTAGTCGTGGACCGCGGGTTCCTCGACGATTTGCGCGCCGCGCGCGCGCGCGCGCGTGCAATGGGCCTTCGCGTCGTCGACGAAAATCATCATACTTTGAGTGCAGACGCCGTTGAGGGATTTGGGGCTGCGCATCGATTTTTTCCAGGGTCGCTCGGAATCCTGCGTTTCCTGGCCGACCATGATCAGGCCCTCACCGTAAGTCAGCTCGCTGTGTTCGATCCGGCCGTTGTCACCTTCCACTTTAAGCCGCACTTCAAACCCAAAGGCCTCGCACAGCCAATCGATGGCGGCCGCCGCATCCTGGTAGAACACACTGCTGGAAATTCGCGGCCAGTCGCTGGGAGTGGGAATCATGCTTCGCTCCGTTGGGTTAGGTGTCGACAATCGGGGTGATTGTTAACCATTGCAGAGAAGGTTAACCGTATGGTTAAATAAATGCAACTGCCTATACGAGTGTCCAGACGGCGACGGAGCAGCAGCGATGATTTTGCGAGTCGGGCCGGAATGCGGCGCAGCAGGCTTGCCCAGATGTTAGTATTTTCTTCGGTGTCACCGACAAAAGAGCCATAGATGACGGCGAAATTCGGCGAATTGATGATTGAAAAGCGCTCCATAGACTACGTGCCCATTGCCGAACGGCACGGCAAGGTGTGGCACCTTTGGCCGGTTTGGTTCTCGGGCGACGCGCACCTGGCGACGGTCGCGACCGGCGTTGTCGGAGTCGCGCTCGGCGGCAATTTGGTCTGGATGGCGCTTGCCGTGATTTTCGGATGCGCCTTCGGCACCTTTTTCATGGCCTTCCATTCCACGCAAGGTCCGCAGCTGGGGCTGCCACAAATGATCCAGTCGCGGCCCCAATTCGGCTATGTGGGTGCGCTCCTGGTGTGGGGTGTGGCGCTCATTGCTTACATCGGATTCAACGCATTCAATCAAATTCTGGCGGCGCAGACTGTGCTGTCCCTCTACGGTGGGGATTGGAACCTGACCATAGTGGTGTTCACGCTGCTGTCCGTTTCGCTGGCGGTGATCGGCTATGACCTGATTCACGTCGCGCAACGATGGGTGGCGTACATCCTGATCGGCGCGCTATTCGTGTTCACGGTGGCGGTGGTGGTAAAGATTCAGCTGCCGCCGCAGGAAATCGCGCTGCGGGACTTCCGTGCCGTGCCCTTTCTGACCCAATTCTTCGCGGCTGCTTCCTATCAGATCGCTTGGTCAATTTACGTTTCGGATTATTCGCGCTACCTGCCGCGCAATGTGGGAGTCGGGGCTTCGTTCTGGTGGACCTACCTGGGGGCGTTCATCGGCGGCACCTGGATGATGCTGGTCGGCACTCTGTCTTCCGCGCTGTATCGGACATCGGAAGTGGCGACGGCGCTTCGCACCGTGGCTGACCAGGTATTGCCGGGGTTCGGCAAGCCGCTGTTGCTGTGCTCGCTTTTGGGGCTCGTCACCATCACATCGCTCAACTACTACGGCGCATCGCTGACCCTTCTGAGCGTCATGGATTCCATCAAGCCCGGCCGGCCGACTCTTGCCAAGCGGCTCATGACACTGCTCGTGTCGACCGTGGCAGCCACCAGCCTGGCCTTGGCGTCCTCGCACAATTTCGTCGAGAAATTTAGCGAATTCCTTGCGGTACTCCTATATCTCTTTACGCCTTGGACGGCCATCAATTTGGTCGACTTCTATCTCATTCGAAAGGGCCACTACTCGGTGCGCGAGATTTTCAATCCGCGCGGCATGTATGGACGTTGGAACTGGCGCGGCCTGTGGGCGTATGGCATCGGCTTCGTCGCCATGATTCCGTTCTTTAGCACCGAGCATTTCAAGGGGCCGGTGGCGAGGGCGCTGGGCGGCGCCGACATAGCGATGCTCATCGGCCTGCCGGTATCCGCACTCGTCTACATCGCCGCCTGCCGCTCGCTCGACGTGACCGCGGATCGGCACCGCTGTCACGCGGCGGATCGGGATTTGGACCCGGATGCAGCCTAGATAGGAACGGCAAGAAATGCGTTGATGACATCCGCGACGCTGCGCGGGTTCTCCCAGAATGGATTGTGGCCGAGCCCGTCGAAGATTTTCACTTCGGCCTTCGGCAAGGCGACTCTCAGGGACTGCCTCACATCTTCTTCCATGATGGGATCCTTACTTCCCCAAATGAGCAGGGTGGGCGCCTTGAGCCGCGGCAGAGTGCCCTGTAGATCGGCATAGGCGTTGTTGGACTGCAGTCCCTGATCGAGGACAGCGAGCCAGACGCGTAACGGAATACCGGCCGCATCCTTGCGCTGTCGGCGGATGAAATCGGGATCCACCGGCGTCGGCGAATCCCACCAAGCAATCATAAAGGGCGAGTCGGCTTCGATGGGTTCCTTGAGCTTGCGGATTTCCGCGGCGAAATCGAATTGCGGTGCTTTTGGCGGCCGTCCGGGGGGTTCACCGCCGGTAGAGGAAATCAACACGACATGCGCGGTGCGCTCCGGCCAGTATTCGGCGAAGGTTTGCGCAATGATGCTGCCCAGGGAGTGTCCGACAATGTCCGCCTTGCCGATGCCGAGCGCATCGAGCAGCAGCTTGATGTCGTAGGCAAAGTCGAGTCGGGCATAACAACATTCTGGCTTACTGGATTGCCCATGGCCGCGGATATCGACCAGAATCAACCGGTAGCCCTTCGCCAAGTACGGCAGCATCGGCACCCAATCGCGCGCATTGTCGGTGTAGCCATGAATCAGCACCACTGCGCGGCCCGAGGGGTCGCCCATGTCGATGTAGGCAAGCGACTCACCGTCCGGCAGCGCGATCAATTTTTTGCTTGCATCGAATGCGTTGAGATCGATCTTGAGCGGCGGTGGCTCCGCTGGCGCGGCAACGGCAAATGCACAAATGCCCGCCGCGGCGAGCAACGCACCGCCGAACAAAATAAGGATGCGTGCAGGGATCATAGTCATGCCTCAGTTCTTCAGCCGGAATCCGGTCTTGAAAACCCAGGCAACAACGCCCAGGCAAACGAGCAGGAAGCCTACCGTCATACTCATGCTTACGCCGACGCTGACATCGGCGGTGCCATAGAAGCTCCAGCGGAAGCCGCTGATGAGATACACGATGGGATTGAACAGGCTGAAAGTCCGCCAGGCAGGCGGCAGCATGTCGATGGAATAGAATGCGCCGCCAAGAAAAGTGAGCGGAGTGATGATCAGCATGGGGATGAACTGCAATTGTTCGAATCCCTTGGCGAGGATGCCGATAATGAATCCGAACAGGCTGAAAGTGAATGCGGTCATCAACAGGAACGCGATCATCCATGCGGGATGGAGAATTTTGATCGGCACGAACAGCGCAGCCGTGATGAGTATGGTCAATCCGAGCACCACCGATTTGGTCGACGCCGCGCCAACGTAAGCAATGACGATTTCGACATAGGAAACAGGCGCCGACAGAAGCTCGTAGATCGTGCCCGTGAACTTCGGAAAATAAATTCCGAACGACGCGTTGGAGAGGCTCTCGGTAAATAACGCCAGCATGATCAGACCCGGCACGATGAACGCGCCGTAACTGACCCCGCCGGGCGTCGACAGCCGTGAACCGATGGCGGCGCCGAAGACGACGAAGTACAGCGACGTGGTGATTACTGGGGTTATCAGGCTTTGCACCAGCGTGCGCAACGAGCGGGCGATCTCGAATTTATAGATGGCCCAAACGCCATGGCGGTTGAAGGCGGGCAGCGACAGCGGCCGGCTCATGCCGGTTCGCTCACGAGCTTGACGAAAATATCCTCGAGAGTGCTTTGATGCATGTGCAAGTCCTTCACGACAATGGACAGCTCGCTCATCCGCTTGAGCAGGGATGAAATGTCGATGCTGTTGGAGCTATCCACGGTATAGACCAGGTCATGTCCGTCGGCCTTCAGTTCGAGGCCCCATGAGTGCAGTTCGGCCGGTATACCTGACAACGGCTCCTGGAGTTGCAAGGTCAGCTGTTTCTTGCCGAGCTTCTTCATAAGCCGCGCTTTTTCTTCGACAAGAACCAGAGTGCCCTTGTTGATGACGCCGATTCTATCGGCCATTTCCTCTGCTTCTTCGATGTAGTGTGTGGTCAATATGATGGTGACTCCCGTGTCGCGCAGGCCGCGCACGAGGGACCACATGTCGCGGCGCAGTTCCACGTCGACGCCCGCGGTCGGTTCGTCGAGAAACAATATCTCCGGTTCATGCGACAGGGCTTTGGCAATCATCACGCGCCGCTTCATCCCGCCGGAAAGAGTCATGATCTTGTCGTTGCGTTTGTCCCACAGCGACAATTCGCGCAGCAGCCGCTCGATGAAGGCGGGATTCGGAGCGCGGCCGAATAGACCGCGGCTGAAGGATACCGTCGCCCAAACCGTCTCGAAGGCATCAGTACTCAATTCCTGCGGCACCAATCCGATCTTCGAACGTGCAGCGCGATAGTCGCGCACGGTGTCATGTCCGTCCGCGGTCACCGTGCCGCTGCTCGACGTGACTATGCCGCATATGATGTTGATCAGGGTGGTCTTGCCGGCGCCGTTGGGGCCGAGCAGGGCGAAGATCTCGCCTTTGTCGATCTCTAGGTTGATGTGTTTCAGGGCCTGAAAGCCCGAGGCATAGGTCTTGACGACATCCCGAATGGAGATCACAGGTTTCATCGCAATGTCCGGGCCGGCGCCGTATTCATCAGGCATTCGCAATGCGCCTTACCAGCGCGCGGGTGAAGTCGGCGGTGCGGGTGGACCCGCCCAGGTCTCCGGTCCTTGCCTTGTCGATATTGAGTGTCTGATCGATGGCGGTCCGCAGGCGAGCGGCCATGTGCGGCAGGTGGCAGTGCTCGAGCATCATGGCCGCGGCAAGCATCAGGGCGATGGGGTTTGCCACGCCCTTGCCGGCGATGTCGGGGGCCGAACCGTGTACGGCTTCAAATATCGCGGCATTCGCGCCGATGTTTGCCCCCGGTGTCATTCCCAAGCCGCCGACCAGGCCGGCGACCAGATCGGACAGGATGTCGCCGAATAGATTGGTGGTGACCAACATGTCGAATTGCCAGGGATTGAGCACCAGCTTCATGGCGCAGGCGTCGATGATGACCGTGTCGAGGGTGAAGCGGCCCTTGTACTTGCGCTCGTAGAGTTCCAGGCCGGTCTCCAAAAAAATCCCGGTCAAGGCCTTCATGATGTTGGCCTTGTGGACGATGCTCACTTTCTTACGGCCGGTCGCGACAGCGTGCTCGAAGGCATATTCCAGGAGCCGGCGGCTCCCCTGGCGGGTGTTCACGCCGGTTGCCATGGCGACGGCATGAGGATCGTCATCGATCTGGATATAGTGTTCGTGACCGATGTAGAGACCTTCCAGGTTCTCGCGGACCACCACCAGATCAATATTGTCGAAGCGCCCTCCCGGAATCAATGTGCGTGCCGGGCGTAGATTTGCGTACAGCTTGAACTCTTCTCGCAGTCGCACGTTGGAGGAACGATACCCGCCGCCCGACGGAGTCTCGAGGGGCCCCTTCAACGCCAGGCGGGTTCGCCTGATGCTTTCGATCGTCTTTGCGGGGAGGGGATCGCCCGCCGTTTTCACACCCTCCAGGCCTGCGATCTGGGTATCCCATTCGAAGGGTGCGCCGAGCGCGTCCAAGGCGGCCATCGTGGCATCAACGATCTCGGGACCGATCCCGTCACCGGGAATCAGCGTGGCTGGAATTGATTGTGGCATCGGCATTGACTCTCAAGTGGCGGCGAGTCACTAGGATACTCGAACTGACTGAGCTTAGACTGCGCATCATTGGGCGAACCGAGCCACGGCTGCAGTTCATATCGGAGAATCTGCCATTACCGGTGAAGAAATCATCACGGCTACGCGCCGCTGGCTGGAAAAATCGGTCATCGGCCTCAACCTCTGTCCGTTTGCGGAGAGCGTCTACCGCGGCAATCGCGTGGGTTTTCGTGTCAGTGAGCAAAGGTCCGCCGCCGGGCTGTTGGCGGAGCTTCGTTCGGAGTTGACCGGCTTGCAGATCACGGACCCCGCTGTGTGCGAGACCGTGTTGTTGATCCATCCCTGGGTCCTGGAAGACTTCATCGAGTACAACGACTTCCTCGACGTGTGCGAGGCGACGATCGAGGAGTTGAACTTGGAAGGAGAGCTGCAGGTCGCCAGTTTTCACCCACAGTACCAATTTGCCGATAGCCAGCCCGAAGACATCGAAAACTATACCAATCGGTCTCCCTTCCCCATGCTGCATCTTTTGCGAGAAGCCAGTATCGAGCGAGCCATTGCGGCGGTGCCCGACACCGATGAGATCTATCGGCGCAACATCCGCACGCTGCGCGATCTCGGCCATGCGGGATGGCAACGGCTATGGCGCGACTAGAGTCTTGTGCATCGGAATGAATTCGATGGTCTCTCCGCTCCCGACGTCGAATCGGATCATGTCCCCCGCGGCGTAGCCACGCGCGGCATAAAGAGGGACGCCGGCCAGCGTCGCGACGAGTTCCACGCGAGCAAAGCCATGGGCACGCGCCTCCGTTTCGCAGTGCTGGAGCAGCAGCGAGCCAATTCCGCGCCGAGCTTTGTCGGGATCGATAAAGAACGCGCGAATCTTTGCGGCATGGGAGCGCGGATCCAGAATCGAGGCGTCGCGACCGCCTCGGGCGTCGCTGCCGAATAGAGTGGACCGATAGCTCCAGCCTCCGCAGCCGACCAAGCGACCGGCTTCTGCGGCGGCAAAGTAGGTCCGGTCGGTCAGAAGTTGAGTGTCGACGCCGAAGGCTCCGCGTAGGGCGCCTTCGATCTGGGCGGGCCGGTAGTGCGCGGGGCTCATCGCGCGGGCGGACCGGGCGATCAATGCTTCGAGCTGCGCAATGTCGTCGAAGGTTGCCGGGCGCAACGTGACTGCCATGGGGGCGCCGCTAGTTCGGTGCCGGCGCGGTGGCATCCAAAGCACGGTCGGTATCGGAGTGGGTCAGCCAGTATTGCGTGGCATTCGTACGGGCCGCCAGCAACGCCGAGATGTGAACATGGCAGTCGATGAATCCCGGCATTACCGTGGCGCTCGACAGATCGATGACTTCGGCGCCTGCCGCAGATTGGTATCCGGATTCGACCGACACGATCTTATCGTCTCGCACCAGAATCGAGACTTGGTGTTGCGGTGGGTCGGAAAGGCCGTCGAACAAGGTGCCCGCGTGGATGACAAGGTCGTTTACGCCGGCCTGGATTGCGCCGCAAAAGAGTAGTAAACCAAGCGTCATTGGCCGGACAAGTAGTCTATACACAGGTGTCTCGCGCGGTAAGTGCGTTGCTTGGGTTCTCGGTGCGTGCCGCCGAACGTAGCATGGCGAATGCCGCGTAGGCGATGACCACAATAATGAGCCAGCGCAAGGCATACAGCGGCAGCGACTTGACGACAAATGCAGCGATGAGCACCCCGAATACTCCGCCAAAGGTCAGGCCGATGGACGGTCCCCATGCGAACTTGCCGGTTTTGAAGAATTGCAGGCTGGCCACGGGCTGCAGCAATGCACATGAGCCCATCATGATCGGGAAGGCGGCCAGCGGATGCATGCCGAGCAGCGCAAGGGTGATCATGCAGGGTGCATACAGGCCGATGCCGGCGCTCATCAGCGCGCCGAGCACAAAATTCACGCCCACTGCGAGACCGAATTTCCACCCGGCGAGACTCATCGCCGTACCGCCACCGGGCAGGGCGCCCAGATTCATGGCGGTGAAGGTGCAGCCGGCGATCAGCAGCGCGATGCCCATGACGATTTGAATCGCCCGCCGCGGCAGGCGCGCCACCACGCCGGCGCCGAGCCACGCCCCCGCCGCAGCGCTGCCGATCGTGGTGATCAGCAGGACAGGTTCGATGACAATGGCCGCCACGAATATGAGCGCCTCGGCGATGGCCGCGAGCGTGTGACCGACGTTCAGAGTGCCGGGAATCAATTCATCGCGGACGATGCGGCGCAGTTTGTATATGGCCGTCGTCGGCGCAAACGATCCGATTCCCAGTGTGTCGAAAAAGGTCGTGACGAAACCGATCAATATTTCGATGGGAGTCGGCCAGCGCAAAGTCGTGCTGCGCCGCGCCGCGCGTATTGCGCCAAGAGTGAAGGCCACGAGGGCTACGCCGATGGCGGCATAAAATGCAAGTTGCGCGGCATTCATCGCGACAATATACCTGCTGGCACGGCAGAAATGCCCGACAACGCGTGACAGTATTCAGTTGGAGGTAGTTCACGTACACTGGAATCCAGCATGGCCGCCAGCTCGTGGCCGCAATAACAATGCGAAGAGAGGCTTAACTGTAATGAGATCATGTACGTCAAAGGCTGCGCCCATTGCAATTGGCGTGCGGCTGGCACTTATCGCGGTGGCGGCTTGCGCGGCCGCGGCCCACGCATCGACGGCTGAGTTTCCGGCGCCCCTGCCGGCGGAAACGATACCGAAAGTGGAATCTCTGCCGGCGAAGTATCCTACCGGGTGGAGCTTTCTCAATTACTCCGGCGATCGCATTGAATTGCGCAATGTCGGCAGCGACAGTCGCGAAGTGAAGGGTCAATTGCAGGCCCACGATTCGGCTACCCTCCTGGTTCCCGACAAGCGGCCGGAAATTTATGTGGCGGATACGGTGTGGTCGCGCGGCTCGCGCGGTGTGCGCACCGATTTCATCACCATCTACGACACCAAGACCCTGAACCCACTCGGGGAGATCGTGCTGCCGGGCGGCAAGCGCGCCCTGATCACGTCCATGGAAGGATTGATCGCGTTCACCGACGAGCAGCGCATGGCTCTGGTGTTCAACTTTACGCCGGCCTCTTCGGTGACCGTCGTTGACCTGGTGAAGCGGCAGGTACTCGGAGAGGTGGAAATTCCGGGCTGTTCCTTGGTATATCCCTCGGGCACACGCGGTTTTTCCACGCTGTGTTCCAGCGGCACGATGTTGACCGTGCGACTCGATGCCAACGGCGCCGTTGCCGGCCGCTCCGAATCCGCTGCATTCAATCCCATGGATACGGACCCGTTGTTTACCGCATCCACCCTGGTGGGGGGCATTCGCTATTTTCCAAGCTTGCATGGCCGCATCCAGCCCATCGATATGCGGGGCGACGCGGTGAAGATTCTGCCGGACTGGCCTTTGGTTCCGGCAGCCGACGCCGCGGGCCATTGGCGCCCGAGCGGATGGCAAATCGTAGCTGGGGACGAACAGAAACAATTGTACGTCTTGATGCAGGCGGACGCGCATGAAGGTACGCATAAGGATGCCGCCAACGAGGTCTGGGTGTTCAATACTGCCACCAAAGCACGCATCAAACGGCTGCGGCTTGCGCGACCGGGTTCCTCGATTGCGCTGACCCATGCTGCCGAACCGCTCATGCTGGTGCAGGCCGGCGAGCGTCTCGATGTGTACGAGACGGGCGGAAACCTGGTGCGCAGCCTGGATCTGCCCGGCTTCCACACTCGAATGCAGATCGAGCCCGTGCGGTAATGATGGGCGCTGCCGCGATGCTTGGCGTCGTTCAAATGCTGGTCGCGCAGATCGCGGCCTTTCTGGCTGCTCTGTTGCTGGCTTCGGGGCTTCATAAATTGGCCCGGCGCGAGCATCTACGATCGGTGGTTCAAGACTTCGCGCGGGTTCCCCGCGTGCTCGCTCCGGCAGCAGTCGTCGGTATCGCCGCGCTTGAATTGGCCGCGGGAGCATTGCTTTGGCTGCCGGCATTTCGTACGACGGGCGCGGCGCTTGCCGTGCTCATTTGGGGCGGTTATCTGGTGCTGATTCTGCGTGCGATTGCACTCGGCCGACGCGATGTGGATTGCGGTTGCACCTTCGGCGCGGCGCAGCGGCCGCTCGGCGCTTATCAGGTGGTGCGGAACTCGTCATTGATCGGTTTGGCGATGTGGGCGGCCGTGAGCTCCGTCTCCAGTGATTCGGGTCCCGTCATCGGTTCGCAGATTCTGGCGGCGTTCGCTTTGCTGGCGCTGTACGGCGCGCTCGATCAAGTGATGGCATTGACGCCGCTGCGGCGCGGAGAGTTGCTATGAGCTTTTTAATTGCTTCACAGATTGTGCTGTGGATCGGCCTATTGACTCTCGGGGTGGTGTGCATGGCGTTGGCGCGGCAAATCGGCGTGCTGCACCAGCGTATTGCGCCGGCGGGTGCGTTGTCGCTGCGGCAGCCCTTGAAAATCGGCGATGCCACGCCTGAGATGACGCTGCCCGGTCTGGATGGATCGGCGGTGAAAATCGGCGGTGTGCGCGGCGGCCGCAGCCAATTATTGCTGTTTCTCTCGCCCACCTGCGAGATTTGCCAAACCTTATTGCCGGCGCTGCGGTCGGCGCAGGGTGCGGAGCGCGGCTGGCTGGACATCATTCTGGCAAGCGACGGCGAACTTGACCGGCACGCTGCGTTTGTGCGTGAAAAGGGTCTGACAAAATTCCCCTACGTCGTGTCGGAACAACTGGGGCGCAGCTACGGCGTGGCCAAGCTTCCCTACGCGGTATTGATCGACGAGGCGGGGAAATTGTCGTCCACCGGACTGGTCAACACGCGCGAACATTTGGAAAGTCTTTTCGTCGCCAAGGAAACGGGCGTCAGCAGCATTCAACAATTCCTCAGTCAACGCGGACCGAGGCATGCATCTTCGGGAGAATAAGAGTGGCTCAATTCGATCATTTGGCGGAAAAGGTACTGCGCGGATTCGCGAGTCGTACGTCGCGGCGTAGCGTGTTCAGCGTACTGGGCGGCTTTCTAGCCGGTGCGGCCGTGCTGCCTCTGTTGCCGGTGGCGCGAGGCGGAGAGTCGCAGCCGAATGCAGGCAGCGATGCTAATTCCGGCCAGACCGCACCGCAAGGCGGCACGAATCCGCAGGACCCCGGCGATCCGACCAAGTGCGACTATTGGCGTTATTGCGCCATCGACGGCTCGCTGTGCTCGTGCTACGGCGGAAGCGTCAATTCATGTCCGCCTGGCACGGAAATGTCGCCTATCACGTGGATCGGCACCTGCCGCAATCCGGCGGACCATCGCAATTACATCATCTCCTATAACGACTGCTGCGGCGGCGTGGCCTGGGGACGATGCGCCTGTCAAAACAACCAAGGCGACCGCCCGGTAGTGCGCCCGCAGAACAACAATGAGGTGACCTGGTGCTTCGGCACCAAGAGCCAGTCTTATACTTGCTCGACTGCAATCATTCTCGGTGTGGCTATTGATCAGAAGTAGTGCGCTTGTCCTGACCGCGCTGTTGGCGTCGACCGGCGGCGTTGCCGAGGAGCCTGCCGCAGCGGCGAGCGATGCCGGTGGAACGGGCGCGGCCGTGTTTGCCAGCCACTGTGCGGTATGCCATGGCCCGCAGGCGGCGGGCATCCCCGGAAGCTTCCCGTCCCTGCACGAACAAATCGTCGCCTTTTCCAAGATCCCCCAGGGCCGCGACTACCTGGTGATGGTGGTGACAACCGGTCTTATGGGCAATCTGAAGGCCGGCGGGGTTGCCTATAACGGTGTGATGCCCGCTCAGTCGGGATTGAGCGAAGCTGAGATCGCCGCCGTGTTGAGTTATCTCGCCAGTGAGCTCGGTGCGAAAGAATCGGGTGCCGTGGTGCTGTCGGCCGGTGACGTGGCCGATGCACGTGCGCGCCATCCCGATAAGTCGCCTCAGGCCACTCGAGCGCTGCGTCCGGCCTCGGATCCATGATCTCGACCCTCCGACTGGCGGCTCCGGCAGTGGCTCTGTTGGCCTGCGTATCTCTGTCGAGCCCGGTATCGGGAAATCCTGAGAGTTTGCCGGCGGGCGTGGCTGACGCACAGCGCGCCTGGCAACATTGGACGCTCAACTGCCAAGGCTGTCATCGGCCCGACGGCACGGGATCCGAGGGTACGGCGCCCAGCCTCGCAGGCACGGTGGCCCGGTTCCTGTCCGCGCCGGGCGGGCGCGAGTATCTGGGGCGTGTGCCCGGAGTCGCGACCTCGCCGCTGTCGAACGAGGATTTATCCGAAGTGGTGAATTGGATGCTGTGGCGCTTCGACAAGGAGCATTTGCCGGCGAATTTCCGGCCCTACACCGCTGCTGAGATGGGACAGTTGCGCGCCTCGCCGCTGCGTCTCGAAGCTTCGCGGATGCGCGCCGAGTTGCTCAAGAAAGCGGATGAGTCCACAGCGCCGTGATCGCGGCGATATGACCACGGATGCCGCGGTCGCGGCAGGCACTGCCGGCTCCGGCGCGAAATTGAAGCGATCGCTTCGGTATTGGGACTTGGTTCTCTACGGCCTTGCATACATCGCGCCGTTCGCGCCTTTCAGCACCTTGGGATTCGTCTGGGTCGAGTCGAACGGCCTGATCGTGCTCGCCTACCTGCTGGGCGCCGTTTGCATGTACTTCACTGCGCAGAGTTACGCAGTAATGACCGAGACCTTGCCGACGGCGGGATCGGTATATGGATTTGCGCGCCACTCCTTGGGAACGTTTCCGGGATTTATTGCCGGTTGGATGATATTGCTCGATTACCTGCTGATTCCGGCATTCGTCTACGTGCTCATCGCTGTGGCCCTGGGGTCGCTGCTGCCCGGCATCGACCGCGGCATCTGGATCGTCCTGATGGTGGCGATGACCACCGGCGTCAACTGGTTCGGCATCACAGTGACCTCGCGCGCCAATTTTGTCGCGGTCGCGCTGCAGGTCATCATCATGGTCGGATTCCTGATCTTGTGCGTGATGGCGCTGCACGCCGGCAAGGGTAACGGCGCATTGACTCTCAAACCGGTATTCGATGCGGCCGCCTTCGATGCCGGCAAGATTTTCAGTGCCACTTCAATTTGCATCATGTCCTTTCTGGGATTCGATGCGGTATCGACGCTGGCCGAAGAAGTGGAGGGCGGCGACCGGCGGGTGGTCGGCAAGGCCATCATTGCCGTGCTGGTTTTTTCGGCGATTTTCTTCGTCGCGGTGACCTGGGTGCTCGGCAATCTTCTGCCCGGATTGGCGATCAAGGACCAGGCGGCGGCCGTGTACGAATTGGCCGCCTGGGCCACGGGGCCATGGACCGCGGCAGTGTTGGCATGGGCTTATGCCGGCATTGTGGGCCTGTCCAATGCGCTGCCGATGCAGGTCGGTGTCGCGCGAGTGGTATTCGCCATGGGGCGCGATCGGCAGCTGCCAAGAATCTTGGCGCGGGTTCATCCGCGCTATCACACGCCATACATGGGTATGTTGGTCACCGCGGCGTTGTCGCTCGGCGTGGCTCTGTACATGAAAGACCGGCTCGACGATCTCGCCTCCGTCGTGAACTTCGGCGCCCTGAGCGGATTCCTGTTCCTGCATCTCTCGGTGCTCATGTACTTCGGAATCAAGAGACGCTCTGCCGCCTGGGTGAAGCATTGGCTCGTGCCGCTTTGCGGGATCCTGGTGGTGCTGGCGGTGTTTTCGGGCATGAGCGCACTGGCGGTCAAGGTGGGCTCGGTATGGCTGGTCGTCGGCTTGCTCTATGGGTTGGTGTTGAAAGCCAAGCACCGGGACGAACTGCACGTCCCCTTGTAGGCGGTTAGGGAATATTTCGTAGCAAGCCTGCCGCGGCATCGATGACGGCCGCCTGATGCGGCTGCAGTTCTTGTCCGCCCATGTTCATCAGCTCATCGAGATAGGGGTCGGTCACCGACGTTCGGATCCCGGCAAATTCCTCGATCACGGCCAAGCCGCAGAAGGGCACGTAGGCGTTGGAGTATCCGCCTTCATGTGTGGCCACGAGACGCCCGGCGCAGAGCGAGTCGGCGGCGGCGACGATTCTTGCGGCCATGGCACGATAGGTTTCGCTGGTGCACATCATCCGCCCGAGAGGATCCATCGCGCTGGCATCGAGTCCTGAGGCGACGACGATCATTTCCGGACGAAAACGCTGCAACGCCGGCAACACGACACGGTCGAAGGCGTCCAGATACGCGCCGTGACCCGAGCCAGGCGGCAAAGGAATGTTGAGATTGGTACCGGCGCCCTGCCCGACCCCGTTGATGCTGAGTTGTCCGGCGTCGATCGGATAACAACGATCTTGGTGAATCGACAGGGTGAGTACGGCGGGATCGGCAATGAAAGCGCTTTCCGTGCCGTTGCCGTGATGGACGTCCCAGTCGACCACCGCAACACGCTGCAGGCCATGCATTTTTTGTGCGTGGCGCACCAACAATACCGCGTTGCCAAACACGCAAAAGCCGCGGCCTTGATCGGCCTCCGCGTGGTGGCCCGGCGGCCTGACCAAGGCGTAGGCATTCCTGACTAATCCGGTCAATACCGCATCCGCGGCTGCCATGCAGCCGCCCGCGGCGAGCAGGGCTATTTCAAAGCTGCCGGCGCCGATGCCGGCGCTGTCGCCGATCGGACCGCCCCCGGCCGCGGATAAATGCCTCACTTTTTCGATGTAGCGTTCAGTGTGAAAATAGCGCAGCTCGCTGTGCTGCGCGGGCCGAGGCTTGACTCGCCACAAGTGCTCGGCGAGACCACTGACCTCCAGCAACGCCAGCAGCCGGCGCTTGGAGTCCGGCGACTCAGGATGCTGATCCGGTTGGGCGAAGTTACTCGAACCCGTAAAGCCGGCGCCGCTGCCGGCGTCATGCCAAAAATAGCGCTCGTGCGCGACTAAGCCGGTCGGCTGCATGAGCTGCGCCTAATGAGCAGCCGGTCGTGAATAGACCTGCTGGCCACGAAACCATGTCTGAACGACCTGGGTTTTTGCGATCTCCTCGGCACGCCCGTGGGCCGCTAACTGCACGATATTGCGGTCGAGGACGATGAAGTCCGCGGACTTGCCGACTTCCAGCGAGCCGGCCTCTTTATCGATTCCCAGCATGCGCGCGCCGTTGATGGTGTATGCGGCGATGGCTTCATCCACGTTGAGGTCCTGAGCGGCGTTCAGTGCTTTACCACCGGGATTGCGCCGCGTGACGGCGTAGGCCATGTTGACGAAGGGCCGTGGATCGCGGGTCTCCACCGGCGCATCGGATCCTGCGGCGGTTATGCCGCCGGCGCTCTGCACGGCGCGCACCGGGTAGGCATTGTTCTCGTAGAAGCTGCCGGGCGCATGCAGCTCCGCATAGCTGTTGCCGTGCACGGTCTGTACGAAGGGGATCACGGTCATATCGTAGCCGGCTGCCGCGCTCATCCAGGCGAAGGTCCAGGCGACATACAAATGATCGCGGCCCACTCGTGCCACATCTGCCGGCGCCGATAGTTGAATGTGCGCCAAGCTGTCGTGCGTCGTGGAATTGCCGTCCGCCTGGCGCGCCGCCTCGATGGCATCCAGCGCCGTCCGCAGCGCGCGATCGCCGATGACGTGAATATGCATATTGAATCCGGCGAGATGGAAGCGGCGCACGAACTCCATGATGACCGCACGGTCGTGCTGCAGCTGACCGCTCGAGACAAAGCATTGCGCGGGGTGGTAGCCGTGCTTCTTGAGAAAGTCCGCGGCGGTCGCGGCATCCGCGTACGTCGTGTCGTGCGCACGCACGTCGACGCAGAGCGGCGACGCCGTGTCCACATAGCCGGTGACGGTGGGAATGCCCTTGGAATCCAGAGCGAAAATGGGCTGCAGGTAATCCTTCAGGGAGGCGCCGTTCGGCAATGTGGGCGGAACCGCGGAAGGATTGCCTTCGATCACCCCATCGGCGAATAGCTTGATGAAATCCGCACGGATCAGGGGATTCGACGCGTACCTGGCACGGATCGCGACGGCCTTGGCCACCATGGCGTCATAATCGACCTTGCCGTCCGTCGTATGAAATTGCGCCGGATCGTAGAACTGGGCCAGACTGGCGCGCACGGTCAATTGATGGCGTTGCTCCAGGGCGTCGAATACGGCCGTGGTCTCGGGTGCCGTCATGGCATCGAGAATGGCGGTGATGCCGACACTGTTGAGCCGCTCAGTTATGTGCTGAGGCGCCTTCATGACCTCCGCCAAATCCGTGTTCAGCATGCTGTTCGGATTGATCAAGTAGCGGGCATCCTCGTTGACCGAGCCGTTGGGCTCGCCGCGCTCATCGACACCGACAAATTTCTTGAAGGCGGCAAAATCCGTCTCGAGAGTCGCCTTGGACAAGCCGACGGCGCGGCCCGCGGCATTTTTGGCCGAGGTGAGGGCGGCGCTGTTGAAGCCCCCATGGTGGCCGTCGTTCCCGAGAAGCTGCACTTGCTGTCCGGCCGATGCCTTATCGAGTGCCACACGCAGGGTGGGGAAGTCGGCTTCGGACTGATTTCCGGTGATGTGATCCCATTGATGCACGACGAGACGTCCGCCCGGAGGTACTTTGTAGCGGGCGATGCATTGCCGTACGAAGGCTGAGAGTTCCCGCAACGTCACGGCCTTGCTCGCAAGATCGCAGACATCCAAATCCGTGATGTCGAGCGGATGAATATGGGCATCCACCAGCCCGGGCAGCACTTGCGCCCCGTCCAGCCGCAGTACTTTCGTCGATGGCCCGATCCACCGGACGGCGTCCCGATCGCCGCCGAGGAACACGATCCGGTCGGCGCGAACCGCCATGGCTTGCGCGGCCGCAGCGCCGGCCCCTTGATAGATCTGTGCGCCCGTGATCACCACGTCGGCAGGCTGGACGGACGGCGAGTCGGTTGCGTTGCGGGAGATTGCCTCAGACGTGAGCAGCATGCAGCAAAGAGCACCGAGCATGAGGACGGCGCGCGAAATCCGGTGACGATGATCCAAGAGGGGGCTCGCTTCTAGTTAGGGTTTGTGTTTGGAACCGGCGCGCGATTTCGAGAATCGCGTCCGTAGTAGTCGGGATAATCGGCGCTCAGTCCCTTGAAGCGGCGGTGCACCCAAAAGTACTGCTCGGGCACGCGGCGAATGTGCGCCTCCAGCAGCGCATTGAATCGCTCGACGTCGCTGACGGCGTCAACTCCGGGAAAGTCTTCGAGGGCCGGGCCAATGATGACACGGTAGCCCTGGTTGCCGGGCAAGCGCTCTGGAAAGTAGGTCAGCACGGCGGCGCCTGAGATGCGCGCCAGACGGGAGGTGGCGGTGGTGGTCGCGGCCGGAATCCCAAAAAATTTCACCATGGCGGCGCCCTTGTTTCGATAGCTCTGATCCGGCGCGTACCACACGGCTTCATTCTTCTTTAGTGCACGAATCATGGTGCGGATATCATCGTGCGCGATCGGCTTGCCGTGGCGCGAGAAGCTGGTGTACATGGTGTGCGACAGAACTTCATTCTTCGTCGGGCGATACACCACATTGAGCGGCACGACGGTGCCGAGGATCCGGGTGGCGATTTCAATGGTGGTGAAATGACCGCCGATCATGATGGCGCCGCGGCCTTTGGCAAGCGCGGCGGTCAGGTGCTCGAGGCCTTCGACCTTCGCGAGTTTGTTGACTCGTTGGTCGTTGCTCCACCATGTAATGGCCGTTTCGCACAAGGCCATGCCCAGGCTTTGGCAGTGACGATCGAGCAAATCGGCCTGGCCCTCCGGCGACAACTCGGGCATGCACAGTTGAATGTTGCGCCGGGCGATGCGCACGTAAGCGAGCGGCAGGCGGCGAATGAGCCTTCCTATGCCTCTGCCCACAGACAGTTGCGCCGCGAACGGCAGCAATTCGATGGCGCGCAGCACGCAAAGTCCGACCCAGGTTGCCCAGTACCTGGGCAGGAAATACCTTAACCGCATCGCCACAGCGTCAGCAGCCTCGACGCTGGCGCGCGTCCCGCATAGCATTTGAGAAATGTATTCATTGTTTCAGCGAATCAGATCCTTGCGCCACCGCTTTTGGTACGGCGTTTCGGAGCGCATACGTTGGTCGCGCGGCGCATTTGAGGAAACGCCGGTCCGCCAACTTTGTGCCGTAAACCGCGAACAGGGCGAGAGAATAGCCGCGTTGAGCAGCCGTTACCAGGTGCAATTTGAACTGCAGATGAGCGCCGCAACGTGCGCGAACAACTACGAATATCTCGATATCCTCGATCGCGGATGGACCGGGTCGGGCATGGCCCGGCCCACCGGAGGGGTGCTTTGCGATATCGGCTGTGCCAGTTTTTGGTACGCCGCCACCCTGCAAGCCTTCTTCCGCCCGGACCGGCTGGTGGGCGTGGAGATCGAGGGTCACCGGCTGTTTAAGGACGGGCGTACCCGTATCGACTACGCGGCCGGCTATTTACGCCGCCTGCCATCGGCGCAGTTCGTGGTTGCCGACTATGCCGACTACCGTGAGCCCGCAGATGTCATCATGTCGTGGTTTCCGTTCCTGACTGCGGCGGCCGTCTTGGCCTGGCGCCTGCCTTTGAGCGTTCTGGCCCCAGAACGGCTATTTTGGAGCATTAAACATAATCTACGGCCCGGCGGGACCTTCTTCATGGTCAATCACGGGGAGGAAGAGGCGGCTCTGGCGAATCGCCTGTGCATCGCAGCAGGACTGCGGTTGGTGTCTCGCTGGGCGTGCCCTGGTGTACTGAGCGAACACCGAATGCAGCCCCCGGTACTCTCCTGGTGGCAACACGTCTAATGTGGAATATTCGTATTTATCGGCAAATTGATGTACGATCCGCCTCGGTTCGTGAATTTCTACTTGGTCCGTTTCTGGTCACCGCGCCGCTCCGGCGTCACCTTGACCACAACCCACAAAGCAGGTTTCTTCGATCCAGGTGGCAGGCACTCTGCACATTGCATCGCAGTACGCACGCGTGACC
>JANYJY010000048.1 GCA_025358295.1 Gammaproteobacteria bacterium | reverse complement strand
GATCTGCTCATCGGCGTCGTCCCCATCATCAATCTGGAATGGATTCAGAAGCTGCATCGTGACAAGGAAACCCGCGGATACTCCACCGAGGCCGTGGTCGACACCATCCTGCGGCGCATGCCGGACTACGTGAATTACATTTGTCCGCAGTTCTCCCAGACTCATGTCAATTTTCAGCGGGTGCCCACCGTCGATACTTCCAATCCCTTCACGGCGCGCTATATTCCCGCGGCCGATGAGAGTTTCGTGGTCATCCGCTTTTCAGACCCCAAGGGCATCGACTTTCCGTACCTATTGTCAATGGTGCACGATTCCTTCATGTCCCGTCCCAATATCATCGTGGCGCCCGGCGGCAAGATGGAGCTGGCCATGCAGCTTATATTGACCCCAATGATTCTGAAAATGATGGACATCCGGCGTCGCTCGTTGGGCGCCCATCCCGTGCGAGCCTCGATGTAGCGTAATCCACGCGCACCGATTCCTTGTCGATGCAGAGGGGCGCACTCGTCTACAATGGCGCCCCTCATCATGAGCCGACAACCCCGCCCCATTGCAGATCTGGCCTTTCGCGAGCAATCGCGTGAGCGGCTGCGCGGCATCGGCTACATGGTGGCTGCGGTGGCCGTTTTTTCCATCATGGATTCGCTGATGAAGCGCCTGTCCTCACACTACGGGCCGCTGCAAATCTCCTTTCTTCGCTGCATTTCCTCTTGGCTGTTTCTGTTGCTGCCCATCACCTGGCAAAAGACTTGGGGAACGCTGCGGCTGCGCGACCCGCGGCTGCATCTGTTTCGCGCGGCGCTCGGCGTTGGCATGCTGACGAGCTTCGTGTTTGCGGTTCACCGCTTAAGCCTGGCGCAGACCTACTCTTTGTTTTTGGCCGCGCCGCTCTTGATGACGGCCCTGTCGGTGCCCTTGCATGGCGAACAGGTGACGGGCAAGCGTTGGCTGGCGATCCTAGTGGGTTTGGGCGGAGTTCTGGTGATTCTCCAGCCCTGGGGAAAGGGCAACTTCTCCATGGCGGCAGCGGGCGCGGCCGCAGTGGCCACTATTTGCTATTCGCTCAGCGCCTTGACGGTGCGCACGCTGGGGAAATCCAACTCGAGCTTGTCCATGGTGTTCTGGTATTTGCTGATGGTCAGCGTCGGTTGCGGGGTGCTGGCGCTCGGCGACTGGCGTCCCGTGCTCGACGGCGATTGGGGCTGGCTCATCGGCATTGGCATCACCGGAGCGCTGGGTCAAATGTGGCTGACGGACGCCTTCCGTCGCGCGCCTCCCTCGGTTGTCGGGCCATTTGAATATACGGCGCTGCTCTGGGCTTTCGCCATTGACTGGATATTTTGGTCGGCATCGCCTTCGCTGACCCTGATCTTGGGAGCCTGCATCGTCATCGCCAGCGGCATCGTCGTCATTGTCGATGAACATCGCCTGAGCCAGATTGCGCTCAATGCGGAAAGTCCACCGCCCTAACGATGCCGGCTCAATGCAGCGTGAGGCGCTGCGTCTGCCCGTCCGCGACCCGATGTGTGGGGCCCGCCGGGTTGCAAGCGCCCTGCCCGACGATGGATACCACTGCGGCGCAGGCATCGATCGTGCTGCCGTCTGCGGCGGATTTTCCGCTGCTGTCGCGTAGCACCCGATAGGCGTCTGACGCCGACAAGCTGGACTTCCGGGCCAGCATCAGCGCCAGGACTCCGCTGACCTGTGCGGTGGCGATGGAATCTCCGGTCGCAAAATCGTAGTGACCGCCGGGTAGCAAGGTCAAAATCTCCCGGCCAGGCGCGTACAGAGCCGGTCCCAATGTGCGCGTTCCCGCACTCGCCACTTCGATGACTCCCGGCAGCTGCAGGAAGCCCTTGTTGCCGTCGCCGCCGTCCGCCGGCGCCGCGCCCACGAACAGTACGCCCCGGCGGATGCCCTCTTGAATGAGATCGCTGAGCAAGGGATCCGCGGGTCCGGCCAAACTGAGATTCACGATTTGCGCGTGCGCATCGAACGCCGCAACGAGGGCCCGGGCAAGTGTAAAGGAATTACAATGCGCGGCATCGATGCCGGCCTCGGCCTGCCAGCAAGCTTTCAACACCAAGAGGCGTGCGCCGGGAGCGATCCCCACGATGCCTTGTCCATTGTTGGCCACGGCTGCGATGACGCCCGCGATTTCCGTACCATGCCGGTCGCGCTGAAATTGCGCCGCATCGGAATCGACGAAATTCAGGGCGGCGATAATGCTGCCGCGCAGGTCCGGATGCTGAGTATCGGCACCGGTGTCGATGATGGCCACCTTGACTCCCTCGCCTCGCGACCAGGGATGCGCGTCGGCCACATCCATTTGCAGGAAGCCGCGCTGCAACTCCCAATACGGATCGTTATAACCCGCGGTGCGCGTTGCAAAGCCCTGCATGGGCTGCGCCAGCTTGATACGGCGATCGTGTGCCATCGCCAGCAGCACCGTGTCACGATCCGTGCCATCGGGAACCTCCAGCACCGCGCAATGCATGTGCAGGGGCTGAATCGGCCATGCGCTCACCTCGCGCAGGCCATAGTCGTTCTCCAAGGAGCGCATCATGCGCTGCGCGGTCGGGCTTGGCCCATAGGGCGCTATGTTGTCGTAGCCGCGCGGTGTGCTGCCCGCGTGAGCCACCATGCCGCCGGGATCGTCTTGCACCGCTGCGATAATGAAATGTTCGGGGGATCGGGACACCTGGTCCGCCAGCGCACGCGATTCGATTCGCACCGGCGTATTGCCGCAGGCAGAAACCATCAGCAGAACAACAATCGCAGCCCAATTCCTCACGGCACATCGCCCGGATTTGAACTCGATTGAGTGCTCTCCGCAAATCGCACCACCGCGTGCGCGCGCAGCAATGCCAGAGAGGATCCGATCGGCCGGCGGGAATTCGTGGCCAATGAATACACGCCCGCCTCGGTCGGCCCCGCGACGATACGCAGCTGTGCCTCATCAAGGATGGCCTGAAGCTCGACCAAGGTAATCGCCGGCGAGAATACCGCCCGAATGACCTCACCCGGGGCGCGCGCAATAGGCGCTGTGACGGTGGTGTAGCCGGGCTGCGCCGACCGTGCGCGGAATTGCAGCCACTGATCGGTGACCAATAAGCTGAGCGCCACGGCCATGACGGCAATCGATGCTGCCATTACTGCCTGCCACGGCACCGCGCGGCGCGACCGCGCCGCCAAGGGCGCAGCGCTCTCGGTCGTCGAGGGCGCCCTCGGCGAGGCATCGCTCATCGACGTGTCGGCGCCCGCGGCATCCAGCCGCGCCTGCAGACGTTTCAACGACGCGGCAGGCATATATTCGATTCCAGTGCCCGAGTTCATGCCACGGTAGACCCGCTGCTCGTGCGCGAGGTCCAGACGGCAGGCATCGCAGAGCGCGAGATGAACATCGACTCTTTCACGCTCATGCTCGTCGATACTGCCATTGGCATACCAGGGCAAGAGGTCCGAGACGGCCGTGTGCTCGCGCGCACCATCATTGCGGGGGTCGTGAGTCATTCGTTGCCCGGTGGCAATTCGCAGGTGCCGCGCCCCAGGTGCGGCAGGCATTGACGTAATTTTTCACGCGCGTGAAACATGCGTGCCTTGACGGTTCCCACCGGACAGCCAGTGATTGCCGCGACTTCCTCCAATGAATGCCCCATGTGATAGGCAAGCTCCAGCGTCAGGCGATGCTCGTCCGATAGCCGATCCAATCCGTGCTTGAGCCAATCCTTCACTTCGGTGTCGGACGTGGGATCGATGGTCTGCTCAGGATAGTCGTCCAAGCTGCGCGTGCCGCTGTGATTTTTTTGACGCCGAATCGACTTCAGCGCCGTGCGGTACGCAATGCCGATGATCCAAGTCGACACCTGGGACGCGTTGCGAAAATCCTTGGCATTCTGCCAGACCACCATGAAGGTATCGTTGATGATCTCCTCAATGTTTTCGTAGCGCGGGGTGAAGCGCGACAAGAATCGCGCCAGGCGCCGGTGATAACCGAGATACAGATCCTCGAGTGCGCGGCGATTTCCCGCCGCGACCGCCGCAAGCAGGGCGCCGTCGTGCTCCTTCGCAGAAATTTTAGCCAGTAGGGCCATCGACGAATGCCGCTCCTTTATCTATGTCGAGCCATTCACCGTAAGTACCGGCCGCAATGACGAAAGTTGCCATCGCGGTGCAAAAAATTAGAAGCGCCAAATGACCGTGCCGGTCCAGCGGCCTTGCGACGCCGCATTATAAAACAATGCCTTAGCGCCGGACGACGTATCGACATAAGACATAACCAAGGACACCGGCGCCAGGTCATAGGCGGCTCCCAGGCTCCAATAGGCGTATTCCTCCGAATTGGGGCCGCCATAATGAGAATAGCCAATACCCGCCACGACCGTCAGGCGGCGCAGCATCGGCAACGCTCTGCGCACATTGACCTCGGCAGATTCCGACGCCACACCGATCAGGCCCCGATACTTCAGGTAGCGCGGCGCATTGGGGGAATACACCAGATCGATATCCAGCCATTGGCGAAAGTCCAGGTCGATATCCAGCTGGTCATAGTTGTATCCGGATCCGGCCCGGTTCCACGGATAGGCATAGTGACCGGCCAGAATCCTGCCGTGCCAATCGCTCCCCGATGCCCACGCGTAGCCCACAAAGGCATTTAACTCCGCATCGGTCGGCAGATCGGAATCGATGCGCGTGTTGGATGCAAACAATCCGGCGAGAATTCCCGAGCTGCTCAAATAATGCAGATCCAATTGCAACGCAGGGCGCTCGTCGCTTCGCGATATGCCGCGCACCAGATAGTCGCTGGTCATGGCGATTGAACCGCCCCATAAATCGGCCGCCGTGCACTGCGAGCTTCCGACGGCAACACCCAGCGACAAAGTAAGGCTGCCCGCGAGCAGGCGCACTATCGCAATACCGCCGGTTCAGCTGCCGGACCCTGCATTAAATTCTCCCGATTAACGACCGCTACGCAGATTAACTCTTTATTGAATGCTTGGGCACTTGCCCACACCGGACTAAACCCAGAGTCGATTGTCGGGTACTTACTCCTGCCTGTCTTCATCGTGAGTTCGTCCATGCAGATCGTCGTCAAGCGCTTGTTGCTCGTGCTCTCGCTCTCCGCTTGCGCAGCGAGTTGCGCCGGCAACGGCGAGGGGCTCGACCAGAATGGCCAGCCCATTTCGGCAGGTGGAGGCAAGGGCGGACCGATCACCGCCGACTTCCAATCCATTCAGGATAATGTGTTCACACCTATCTGCTCCAAATGCCATATCGGCGCCAGCGCGCCCGAAGGCCTGCAGCTCGATTCCACGCATAGCTACAACCTCTTGGTAGGCGTCCCGAGCAACGAACAGTCCAATCTGCTACGAGTAAAACCCGGCGATCCCGATAACAGTTACATGGTGCATAAAATCGAAGGACTGCCGCGCATCGCCGGCGGTCAAATGCCGCTTGGAGAGGCGCCGCTCACGCAAGCCACGATCGACGCAATCCGACAATGGATCACGAACGGCGCCTCCAATTCCACCGCCACCGCCCAGGATTTCGCCATGCAAACTTCCGCTCCCCTAGACCGATCCGCGCTGATAAAGCCGCCGGCCCGCATCGTGGTCACTTTCACCCAAGATCTCGACACCTCGCTCATCAACGACGACACCGTGTCGCTGGAGAAATTCACTGAGGACTCAATTGCCTTGCGCATACCAGCCGTGGCGGCGCTGTCGACGGACAACTTTGCGGTACTGATGATCACTCCGCGCAAGGCACTCGATGCCGGCGATTACCGCGTGATTCTGCGCGGCACCGATGGCGGCGCATTGGCCAACCTGCAAGGCCGGACGCTCGGCGCCAATGTCACGATCAAGTTTTCCGTGGAGCCTGCGCCATGACGGCCCTGAGCACCTTGCGGCAACGGCGCGCCGCAGCGCTCGGCCGAATCGGCCTGCTGACATTGCTTTATTTTGCCGCCAACGCGGCGCATGCGGAGCCATATCTTGCCGTGCAACTGGGCCTCAAGTGCTCACAATGCCATGTCAATCCCACCGGCGGCGGCCTGCGTACCGCCTTCGGCGATATTTTCGCGCAAACCGTATTGCCGGCGCAGCATCTGGACAGCGTGCTCGATAACTGGACCGGCCAGGTGGGTCAATACATTCGTGTCGGCGGCGACCTTCGCTTCGACGCCTCCGTGACTCAGGTTCCGCACGCCCATTCCGTGCAGCAATTCGCCTTGGAACAGACCCGTGTGTACTTCGAGGCCGACGTGATTGCCAATCGATTGCTGGCGTATGTCGATGAACAGATCGCACCCGGCGGAGCGTTGAATCGCGAGGCCTACTTGATGTACTGGGGTGCGACGCACGACTGGTATCTCAAGGCCGGGCAAATGTACCTGCCGTTTGGATTGCGTCTTCAGGACCAAACCGCGTTCATTTTCACCGCCACCGGAATTAATATGACCACGCCCGATCAGGGAGTGGAATTCGGCTGGGAACGCGGTCACTGGGATGCGCAGATCGCCGTGAGCAATGGCACTGCCGGCGGCGCCGTCAGCGGCGCCGGCAAACAGTCAAGCGGTCAGCTGGCTTTTGTGGCATCACGCTGGCGGATGGGGCTGGCGGCGAACCGCAACGATCAACCCGCGGGCGCGAAAAGCGCTTACGGCATTTTTGCGGGACTTCGCACCGGACCCATCGCATGGTTGGGCCAGGCCGACATTACCGACGATCGAAGCATCGCCGCCGGACAAGGCAAACAACTCGCCGGACTGCTCGAAGCCAATTGGATGGTTGCGCGCGGCAACAATGTCAAGGTCACCGCGGAGTTCCTCAATCCCAACCGTGCAGTGGCCAACGGCGAGCAGACCCGCTGGAGTCTGATCTATGAACTCTCGCCCGTCCAATTCGTGCAGATTCGCGCCGGTGTTCGCTGGAACGACGGCATTCCCCAGGATGACCTCGAACACCAGAGGCTGTACTTCGTGCAGCTGCATGGATTCTTCTAGCAGTGGCGACATGATCCCATGCGCCGCCGTCTTAGTAGCCAGCAAACAATACGCTGGCCGCGAAGACAAACGGGATGGGCGAATGCCTTCGCGGCCGACGTGACAGCACGCTTGACGTGTCCTAAAGTCGTCCCGTCACGACCAATACCAACAAAACGATCACCACCAAACCTAATCCGCCGCTGGGATAGTAGCCCCAATTGCCGCTGTATGGCCACGCCGGCAAGGCGCCGACGAGAAGCAGGACCAGCAGTATCAACAGAATGGTGCCTAAGGACATTGCTTTCTCCCTGTATCAGAATAAAACTGCGGCAACCTTAGGCTCCGCTCTGCCACATCACAGTAGGGACACGTCTTTTCCCTCTGTAGGGTCCGTCCTACTCGTATCTTCACGGATGGACGTGCCGATGAAACGCCTCGACCGCGGCCCGTCCGGCCGGCCCGAGCAATTCCGGCCGTGCCAACACGATGTGCAGCGCTACATTGCGGGAGCCTCCGGCGGCGAGCGGCAAGCGCCGTAGCGCGCCGCTTTTCAGCAGATCCGTGAGCAAATGCTCAGGCAGCCACGCGTAGGCCAAGCCGGCGAGAATGGTGGCCAGGGATGCCTCCATGCTGCTCACGGTGAATCGCCTCTCGGCGCCCAACCATCCTTCATCGCGAGGATGTTGCGTGCCTGAATCTCGAACCACGGCCTGCACATGACGCACCAAATCGTCGGTGGTCAGTTCGCGCTCGATTTGAAACAACGCATGGTCGGGACGTGCCACCGCGACGAATGTCACGTCGAGCAGCCAATCGCCGAGATAGCCCGCAGGCACGCGGCTGGTAACGACCACATCGGCGCTGCCGCCGGTGATCGCATCCTCAGCCCCCGACAACACCACATCCGCCAGCTGAATCTGGGTGCGGGGACAGCTGTGCTGCAGTTCCGCGATAATGCCGAGCAGACGAGGCCGCGGGAATGCCGCATCCACCACCAAGTTCAATTGGGGCTCCCAGCCCTGTTTTAAACTTCTCGCCAACTGCTCGAGGGTATCGAGATCCTTGATCAGATTGCGGGCACGCGCCAGCAGGGTGTGACCGTAAGAGGTCAGCACTGATTTACGGCCTTCGACCACCAACAGAGGCAGCCCCAGCGAATCTTGCAGGCGGGCCACGGCGTAGCTCACGGCGGACTGACTGCGATTCAGGGCCTGTGCCGCCTGTGCAAAGCCTCCGGCGTCCACCACCGCCGCCAAAACAGCCCATTGTTCCACGCTTGTCTTTGCGATTGCCATGAACCTATCCAATTACTAGATCAAATCCTCCTGAATTTTGCGCTTTTTTATCCGTTTCATCGAGACTATTCTTCGCTCAGGAGGTACCCATGAACAACATTCGACGCAGTAATGAAAGAGGCTTTGCCGATCACGGCTGGCTCAAGTCCTTCCACACTTTCTCATTTGCGGATTACTTCGATCCACAGCATGTGGAGTTTGGGCCCTTGCGTGTGATCAATGAGGACAGGGTGCAGGCAGGCGCGGGGTTTGGGACACACAGTCATCGCGACATGGAAATCATCAGCTATGTCTTGTCGGGCGAACTCGCCCACAAGGACTCCATGGGCAATGGGTCCACGATCAAACCCGGCGATGTGCAAAGAATGAGCGCCGGCAGCGGCGTGCGGCATAGTGAATTCAATCCCAGTGCCGACGAGCCGGTGCATTTCCTGCAGATCTGGATTCAACCGGCCGAACGCAACATCGAGCCCAGTTACGAGGAGAAGCGCTTCGCTCCCGAGGAAAAGCGCGGGCGCCTTAGACTGATTGTGTCGCCCGATCAAGCCGAGGGATCCTTGCTGATCCATCAGGACGCCCGAGTCTATGCGGGACTCTTTGACAAGGAAGAGAAAGCGCAATTGGCCGTGGCAGGCGGTCGGCGCCTGTATCTGCATGTGGCCCGCGGCGCGATAAGCGCCAACGGCAATGCGCTCGAAGCAGGCGATGCACTGCGCATCAGCGATGCTTCCACGCTGAGCTTGAGCGACGGCCGCGACGCCGAGGTGTTGGTATTCGACCTTCCCGGCGAAGCTAGCTAGCGACTGACGTCAGTGCACGGCAGGCGAGGTCTGGGGCGCCAGAATCGCCTGCCAATTGATGATGGTATTCCACAGCATGCGCTGATCGCCCACCGACGAATCGCGGTAGAGGGGATTGAAATTAAACGCAACCACATGCCCCCGTCCGACCGGCATGTCGAATATCGCGGGCCGGCCGATCAAATTTTCCTCGCCCCAAACCTGACCGCTGACCAAGAAGGGAGCCGGATTCTGCGGATCTCCCCATTGCAGCACCACGCCTCGCGCATCGACGGGTCCGTCCAGGCACGTACTGCAATAGGCCATCCGCAACCAGCGTCGCGGCATCGAATACAGCGCAAAATTTTGTCTGAACACATAGGTCGAGGGTGAATAGCCGTAGGCAATGGGATGATCGGGCTGCGCAAAGCTGACGCGAATGTGTACGCCGGGCGTCCGTGTGATCGACACGTGCGAGGCTTCGGCCGAGGCGGCGCCCCCGCCTGCCGAGCTGCGCGGCACGCCGCCCGAATCGCGGCGCACGCCGCGCACGATGCCGCCTTCGAGAGCCAGCATGCTGGCATTGCCCAGGGTGATCATCAATCCGCCGTGGTCGATGAATTGCTGTATTTGCGCGAGCCCGCCCCAGCCTATGCCACCGGTGATGTCATCCGAGGAAGCCGGCGTGCCGAGACTGGGCGTTTGCGGCGTCTTCTTGAAGGGCATCGGACCCCAAGATTTTGGCAGCCCCTGAATTTGCTCGGCCAATTCAAGATCCACATGACCATACAGCAGCACGTCGATCTTCTTCTCCAGGCTTCCCGAGCGAATGTCCTCGTCGCGAAGATAAATATAGGGAATTTTCCTCTGGTCCAACGTGTAGCGAACCCAGCCGATGGAATCGGTATCGGCCCAGGGTACCCAAAGGCCCAAACGCGGCACCTTGGCGGGATGCCGTGAGACCGTCGGCACTGCACGGGTACTCGCGAAATCCAAGCCCAATTCTGTCGCTACCTCGCGCAAGGCGGCGTCAACACCGGCCTGTGCCGGCACAATCCACGAGCCCGCTGGATAGTCGATGCCGTTCGCGGCGAATGAGCGCTCGGCAATCTCGACATTGAAGCGCGCCAGCCGATATCGAGCTGCGAAAATCCCCTCTTGTCCTGAGTCTTTGAGCAAGTACACCGGACCCGCACCGCTCAACTGCCCGTGCGGCAACGGGGGCGCCGTCAATGGAGTCAATGGCATGTCGCGAATCGTGGGGTCGGCGCTTGCAATGACTTCGACGTGATAAAACGCCGGCAACTCCCAAGACACATCGTCGTAGGGTTCCCCTGCATCCTTCGGGTATTTCTGCGGCATCAACAAATCCACCGCGTAATTTCGATAGGGCTGGCCCAATTTGACGACATAGGTGCCCGCGGGAAAGACGCCCTCCTTGAGAGTCAGGGGAGTTTCGATGCGGCTCACTTCGATGTGCTGCGCCTGCAGCCTGGCCACCAATTGGGCCACCCGCATGGGATCGCCCTGATCGGCGGGAATTACGAACGCATACGGCGGCTCCTCCAGTCCTTTGCGCAGACTGTGCAAACTCTTGGTGTAAAAATTCCGCAGCAGCATGCGGGAATTCACCGCCGCGTAATCCAAGGCGGCGAGCGCACCGGTTTCGTTGTAATTCACGTTGTCGCGCGCCGACCAGGAGAATGTGCCGCTAGGGGGCGGCAACACCCGGTACCACTGCGCCGAGGTATCCTCAGGACCCAGCGATTGCGTCAGCGTCTCGGCCGTCCCGTTGCCGAAGGTTTCATATCCTCGCCCGATGGCATTGTGATTCATGGCCACGGAGTCCGTGAACATGTGCCCGAACCCCTCGCCGAAATTCCAGGTCGACACGCCCGGCATGCCCATGCCGGTCATGGTCTCGACTTCATGAAAGCTCAACGCCAGAAATTCACTGAAAGTGATGGGGTCGATGTTCGGATTGTAGGGACCGGTCCCATTCCAACTCATGAGAAACGGCGTGCTCTCATGCAGATCGTGGACGACTACCGGGTGATACTCGAAGAACATGCGGCTCAAGGCGCGCGAGGTTTGATGTGCCAACTGATGCGCATCGCGATTGATGTCGACGAAGGCGTACTTGGACCAGTACGGCGGCGACTGACGCGGTAGCGTGTCGCGATCGGTTTTGCCCTTGAGGTATTTATAAAACCATTCCACTTGCTTGTCGCGGCCATCGGGATTGCAGACCGGATTGATGAGCACCACCATGTTCTCGCGAATGCGCCGGATCATGGGCTGCTCCGACACCGCCAGGCGGTAAGCGAGTTCCAGGACCGATTCGGTGGACCCGGTCTCATCCGAATGCAGCGCGGCATTGAAATAATAAAAAGGCCGTGAATCGCCGATCAAGCGTTCGGCAGCCGCGGGATCAATGCGGCGCGGATCGGCCAGCTTGGCGTTATCGGCTTTCAGCGCCTCCAGATCTCGAATGCCCTTTTCATCCGCAATGGCCAATACGATAATGTCGCGGCCTTCCTCGGAACGGCCGATGGTGAAGACCCGCACACGCGGGGATGCTGCCGCCAGCGCGCGGCTGTAGGCATACGCCTTCTCGGAATTCACGAGCTCCCCAGGCGCCCCGGGAATGCGCCCCAAGTACGCCCGCGGCGACGGCACTGTGGATGAGGCCGGAAGATAGGCGACCCAAGGAGATAGAAAACGGGATTCCGTCGTCGCCTTGGCGATCTCCTCGACCGAACCCGGCTCGGCTATATCGGGCGCGCTCAGCGACTGGGCCGATGCGCCGCTCCAAGACGCGCAGGCGATCCAGCAGGCGAGAATGCCGATACGTTCCGATAAATTCACAGTCAGCTCCTAGGTCTGCGGGTGACGCGACCAATACCAATAGAACGGCAGTCCCGCGGCCAGCAACACCACACCTCGCAGCGCCTCATGGGGAGCGGCAATGAAGGTATTGACCAACAGCGCAGCGGTCACTGCCAGGAAAATCAAGGGGACTACGGGATAACCCAGCGCGCGATAGGGTCTGGGCGCGTCCGGCATTTTTGCTCTGAAAACAAATAGCGAGGCGGTGACCAAGCCGTAGAACAGCCAGGATGAAAAAACCACGGCGTCGGTGAGCGCGTCGTAGGAGCCGGACAATGCCAGCACACTGGCCCAGACCGCCTGCGCCACAATGGCGCGGACCGGCACATTCGACCGGGCCGAGAGGCGCACGAGACTGCGGAAGAACAACCCGTCGCGCGCCATGGCGAAGGGAATGCGTGAGTTCGCCAACACGCTGGCATGCAGGGCGCCGAACGACGAAATCATCAGTGCCACGGCCGTCATCGAGACGGCGAGAGGTCCCAGGAATTTCTTCAGCACTTCGGTGGCCACGGAAGAACTCGCGGGGACGCTCGCGACCTCGGCCGGGGACAGCGCGAAGAAGTACGCGGCGTTGACGAACAGATACAAGGACGCCACCACCAGTGTGCCGACGACGAAGGCACGCGGCAGATTGCGCTGTGGATTCTTGATTTCACCCGCGAGGGGCGCGACATTTTGCCAGCCGTCGTAGGCCCACAGTGCGCCCAGCATGGCGGCGCCGAAGCCGGCAATGCCGCCGCGAGCGCTGATTGCGACCCCTTCACAGGCGCCGGCCGTGCCGGACTCCATGAAATGGCCCCAGTCGCCGGCGGCAAACGCAAACGCGCCTACCCCAACGCATAGAAGCAACCCCACTTTGGCGATGGTCAACGCGAGCGCGAAGCTCCCGCCTGCGGCCACCGACGCACAATTGATCACGGCCACGAGCCAAATGGCGCCAAGGGCCACCAGAGTCAAGCCGCTGACGCTCGCATGCGCACCAATTGCACTGAACGCAAAGTGCCAATGATCCAGGGCGCCGCCCAATGCCACATTCATGAATATCGCCAGACCGACAGCAAGCGCGGCCTGGGACCCCGCTCGCGCCACGGTGAAGGCTATCCAGCCGTAGAGAAATCCCACCAAACGCCCGTACGCGCGGCGCAGATACACATAGTCGCCGCCCGCCTCCGGCATCATTGCGGCAATTTCAGAATAGGAAAATGTGCCGGCAAGAGACAACAGGCCTGCCACCAGCCAGACGACCAGCACGGTCTTCGCGCTGCCGACATTGCAGGTCATGACACGGCTTTTCAGAAACACACCGGTGCCGATCATGTTGGCGACATTCACGGCCGTTGCCGCCCACGGTCCCACTCCGCGCGTCAATTCACGTCGTGCCGGCTCGCTGGAAATGCCGTTGTCCATGGGTTGTGTAGTATCGGTGAAATGCCAACGGATTTTTCGCCAATCGGCCCGTTCCTGAGCGCGGAACTCATGGGCACGACAGTCGGAATCTCATTGGCCGTGTGGGGTTCGCAGCGAACCCGCTTCGAAATGCATGCCGGCCGGCTGCACTTGAGCCACACACCTACACAGGGATTACGGCGGGTTGCTGTGGAAATCCAAGCACCTTAAGGGCGGCGACATGGAAGTCGCTCCTGTCGCCACTACGCCGCGACAATCGGGCGCACGCGCTGCACCGCGTGAGCCCTGTTCGTTATCTCGTGAATGCGAAAACGAGCGCGAATGTCATGAGCGCAAGCGCGACCAACAATGTGTTATGACCCCACCGGGCTACTGTTCCAATCATGTTCAAGCCTCCTAAATCGTGTTCTATCGCCGGCCGCCCTGATTCCATGACGGCGCCAGTCCTTTATGGGGGCGGGACTTTACATTTCCAGGGGGGAGCAAAGCATGTTGCAATTCACAAAAATGCGACTTTTCAACGATTTGGGGGGGAAACCTGATCTAATCGGGCGCGGCGGCGGCCCTGCCCTAAGCGCTGTCTCTATTGCCCTGTCTTGATGTGCGTCCAGACTCGGGTGCGCAGCCGGTCGTACTCCGGACCCAATTCGGCCGGCAAATACAGACGCCCCCGCAATGCCGCCGGTGGATACACGGCCGGGTCATTGAGTATCTCAGCCTTGACGAAGGGCCGCGCGGCGAGATTGTCATTCCCGTAGTGAATGTCGTTGGTGATGCCGGCAATGACTTTCGGGTCCAGAATGAAATTCAGAAAGCGGTGCGCCGCCTGCGGATGAGGCGCCGATGCCGGAATCAGAAACGCATTGTAGGTGATGTTCGAACCCTCCTTGGGCAGGGTGAACGCCAGGTGCGCGCCGGTGCCGTCCTCGCGGGCCCGGGCTTGCGCGACTGAATAGTCACTCGACCACGCGATAGCGAGGCAGATCTCCTTCGATGCCAATTGATGCCAGTAATCATTGGAATCGAAGGTGCGAATGTAGGGACGCACCGACATTACGAGCCGTTCCGCGGCCTGCAGATCCTCGACGCGGCGCGAATTGGGATCCAGATGCAGATAGGCCAGCGCCAATTGGATGACATCCTCGGGAGAATCCAAAAAAGTGATTCCGCAATCGGCGAAGCGAGCCGTCACCTTCGGATCGAAAATCATCGCCAGACTGTCCGTGGGTGCATCGGGCATGCGCGCCTTGACGAGATCGACGTTGTAGACGAAGCCGTTCATGGCATGCAGATAGGGCACGGCGTGGCGATTGCCGGGGTCGGCCTGCTCTTGGATGGCGAGCACCGTCGGATCGAGATTCTTCCAGTTGGGCAGCTGCGATCGGTCGAGCGCCAGATACGCTCCCGCCTTGATCTGCCGGTCGTAGAAGGCCGTGGTGGTGCTGACGATGTCGTAGCCCGAGCGGCCCGCCAGCATTTTCGCTTCCAGGGTCTGGTTGGAGTCGTACAGTTCGTACACCACCTTGATATGGGTTTGGCGTTCGAACTCGGCGATCGTGTCATGGCCGATGTAATCGGCCCAGTTATAGATATTCAACACCTGCGGCTCCGCCGCCGGCGCGGCAGGCTGGCGTCCGCCACAGGCCGTCGCGCAAAGCGCGACGCCGGCAACAGCCATTGAGCTATACGCGCGCCAACTCAGCGTGTAGCCACTCATGAAACTGACGTACGACGTACTCTTCCGGCATGACCACTCCGCGCACATGAGGTCCTGCCCGCAAGCCCATTTGATTGAGTTCGCACACCTGCGCGTCCTCGGTCATGACTAGATTGGTGAAATCCACCACATTGCGCATATCGAAGCTCGGATCGGCCAAAGTCTGTGCAGAGAAAAGATATTCGACGCGTAGTTCGGTTTTCTCGGGACCCAGCGGCAGGAGGCGCACCACACGCACATAGTCGACATGCCCCACCAAAAACACCGAAGGCAGGCTCGTCATATAAATATGGCCTGCCTGTCGATCGGTGTCGGACAATCCGGGAAATGGGATTCCGGTGGTCTTGCCGTCCAAGGACCACGTAGCGGCGCCTCTGCGCAGCCCGCCCTTGAACTTCGGATGCGCATCATCGGCATGCAGGCTCCACTGGGGATCGTCGCGCTCCTCGAGCAGCCCACGTCCATAGATGGGCACGAGTCGCGACAACTGAGGGTGCACGCCCGGGCAGTGCAGGCACTCGTTGTAATTCTCCCAGAATATTTTCCAATTGCTGTTGATCGTCTTGAGCAGCACATGCCCGACCACCAATTCCTCGAGCGGCCAGGCAGCGAGCCGGTTTAACGGCAGATCGAAAATCTTCTCGAAGGGCGGCGGCGCATCGGTCAACGCGACGAAGATGAAACCGCTCCATTCCTTGACGCTGATTCTGTACAGCGGAAAGTCCGCCACGTCGAAACCGCTGGCGTGCGCCTTGGAGGAAGTTCGCAGCAGGTCGCCCTGTAAGTTATAAACCCATGCGTGATACGGGCAGATGATGCTTGCCGTGCGCAGCACCCCTTCCGACTCACGGCACAGCGCCGCGCCGCGATGCCTGCAGGTGTTATGAAAGCCCTGCAAGATTCCCTGATCGTCGCGCACCAGGAGAATCTTCTGGTCGCCGAGTTCAAACGTACGGAACGCTCGAGCGCTCTTAACGTCGCTCGAGCGACCAACATAGATCCAGTTGCGATACCAGATGCGCTGCATTTCCCGCTCATACTGACGAGGATCGTAATACGCATCCGCCGGCAAACCTTCCGTGTGTTCGGTCAGCCCGTTATAGGCCAGCTTGTCGATGTCGGATGTGCTCTGCATACGCCCTCCCGCCGCTGCTCATGCGAAACTCCGCTGCCGCAATATAACGCAAAATGCGCCATTCGCGGCGCACGGCTTATGTCCGCATCAGACTCCCGCTCGCATCGAATGCGGGCCCCGCCAGACGATGCGCCATGCGGCGCTCGCCGATGATTTCGATCTCAAAGCCCGAATCGGTCGTGGCAAGCGCCGCCGGAACATAGCCGAGCGCCAAGGAATGATTGACGCGGTGCCCAAAGGCACCCGACGTGACCCATCCGACGGTTTTTCCGTCATGCCAGATCGGCTCATCGCCGATGGCGTCGGCATCGGTGGCATCGACTTTGAAAGTCACCAGGCGCAGCGCACCGCCGCCCTGCTTCTCCTCGGCCGCCGCCGCGCGGCCGATGAACTCGCTCTTCTTGAAATCGACGAACCGATCCAGGCCGGCTTCGAAGGGTCCATAAATGGGCCTGAATTCGCGCGACCAGCTGCCGAAGCTCTTTTCGATGCGCATGGAATTCAGGGCGCGGCCGCCAAACAGCTTCAGGCCAAATTCGCGGCCGGCCTTCACCAGAAGATCGTAGAGTGCCCGTTGATAATCCGTGGTCACCCAGATCTCGTAGCCTAACTCGCCGGTAAAGGACACACGTCCGACATAGCCGGGCACCATGCCGATTTCCATGCGCTTGAACGACATGAACGGAAATGCCGCGGTCGATAGATCGTCGCGGACCAGCTTTTGCAACAACGCTCGCGAGTTCGGGCCCGCCACGGATAACCCGACGTATTCCATGGCACAGGGCCGAACCGACACGCCCGCGGCGGGCATATGTCGTTCGAACCAGCGCATGTAGTAGGTCTCGGCGGCATAGGTCCCCACCAGGAAGACATGATCGGCGGCGACTCTGCACATGGTGAAGTCACCGATCAGCTTGCCGCGCTCATTCAACATCGGGGTCAGCGCAATGCGCCCGACTGCGGGAACGCGGTTCGCCATCACATGCGACAGCCATTCCGCCGTACCGGGCCCGCGGACGTCAAACTTGCCGTAATTCGAAATTTCCAACAGCCCCACGGACTGTTGCACGGCCCGGCACTCCGAGGCGACATGCGGGTGGGAATTGGAACGACGGAAACTGATGACGTCGTGTGCTTCCTGCTCCGTCGGTGCGAACCATAGGGGGTGTTCCAGTCCGCAGTAATCGCCGAATACCGCATTTTCCGCCTGCAGCTTTTCGTAGATGGGCGTGGTACGCAGGGGCCGCGCGGCAGGCAGTTCCTCATTCGGAAAGCGGATACTGAAACGGCGCGAGTAGTTCTCGCGGACCTTCGCATTGGTGTACGCCAGGGTCGTCCAATCGCCGTAGCGCGCCACGTCCATGCCCCAGATGTCGGCGCCGGGATCGCCGTCGACCATCCAATGCGACAGCGCCAGGCCCACGCCGCCGCCTTGGCTGAAGCCCGCCATCACGCCACAGGCCACCCAGAAATTCTTCAATCCACGGATCGGCCCCACCAAGGGATTGCCGTCGGGCGCAAAGGTGAACGGTCCGTTCACGACCTTCTTGATGCCCGCGCCGGCGAGCGCCGGAAAATGCGCAAAACCAACCTCGAGGCTCGGGGCAATGCGCTCCAAGTCGTTGGGCAGCAAGTCCTGGCCAAAATCCCACGGGGTGGTTACTTCAGACCACGGAACTCCGGCGCGCTCATAGGTGCCCATGAGCATGCCGCCGCGTTCCTGGCGAATGTAGATTTCGCCCTCGAAGTCGATGGCGTGAAGCTGTTCCTTCTTGCCCACCAGCTCCGGCATGTCGCCGGTGATGAGGTACTGATGCTCCATCGCGAGTATGGGCAGTTCGATGCCCACCATACGCCCCACTTCTCGCGCCCACAGACCGCCCGCGTTCACGACGTGCTCGGCATGGACGTTGCCATGATCGGTGATCACATCCCACGAGCCGTCGGCGCGCTGCTGCAGATCCGTGACCCGCGTGTGGCGGATGATTTCAGCGCCGCCGATTTGCGCCGATTTCGCATAGGCATGGGTGACGCCATAGGGATCCACATGGCCTTCGATGGGATCGTACATGGCGCCCGCGAAGTGCTTCTTGTCCAGCAACGGAAACAGCTCTGCAGCCTCGTCGACCGATATGATCTCCAAGTCCATGCCGAGATAGCGGCCGCGCGCCTTCGCCATTTTCAACCAGTCCAGGCGCTCACGGGTTCCCGCCAGCATGATGCCGCCGGTGATGTGGACACCGCAGGACTGCCCGGAAATCTGTTCGATCTCCTTGTACAGCTCGATGGTGTACTGCTGCAACTTGGCGACATTCGGATCGCCGTTGACGGTGTGCATGCCGCCGGCCGCATGCCAGGTGGAGCCCGACGTGAGCTCGGCGCGTTCAATCAGCAGAACATCCTTCCATCCGGCTTTCGTCAAGTGATAAAGAACGCTGGCGCCGACCACGCCACCGCCGATAACCACAACTTTCGCGTGGCTTTTCATAGCATCTCCAAATTCATGGTGTTGAGTACAAGGTGATCGCGGGCGCACCGCGCGCCACGCAATCGCGATTATTCATTCGAAACGGCTAGATGCAAATTAGAGTGCGCAGCGCCGGTACCGGTCCCGAACCGTTCGATCAGCCATGAACGAAACAGCGCAATGGCGGTATCGCTCAGCGCTTCCGGGTGAGTGATCAAATAGTAACCATAGCCGTCGTCGAGACTGTTGTCGAAGGGCTTGACCAACTGCCCGGTGCGGATGCAATCGCTGAACAGATAATTATCCACCAGCACGATGCCTTCGCCGCTCAGTGCATATTGAACGGCGAGAACGGCGGTGTCGAAAACCAGCCCGCGTTCGACGTTCAACGAATTCAAATTCGATTGCCGCACAAACTGGGTCCAAAGATGATGCCGCGGCTGATCGGAAATCCGCACATGCACCAGCTCATTGGATTCGATGAATTCGGCCAAGCTCTTGCCGGCGTGCCGGGCGGCGATATTCGGGTGACACAGCAGACTCAGTCGCACCGGCCACAACAGGTCCGTCACCAAATCGGTCACGGTCGGCCGCGAATACACCACCGCCACGTCGACGTCGCTCGGCGGCGGCCCGACCCCATAGGGACTCACCAGGTCGATCTCCACTTCGGCCGCGGCGCGCCGAAAATCGCGCAAGATGGGCACCGCGAGATGCACCGCGAAACTCGGCGGCATCTGCACGCGCAGGGTTCTTAAGCTCGCGGAACCGTCGTTGCGAATGTCGTCGAGCGCATATTCCAGACGGTCGAAGGACTTCATCACCGCCGGCAATAGATGTTGTCCGGCCTTGGTCAGCACCAGCGCGTGGGGCTTGCGCTCGAACAGCTGCGTGCCCAGCAATTTCTCCAGCGCGATCACATGGCGCGACAGAGCGCTTTGCGATATCAACAGTGCATTGGCTGCAGCGGTAAAGCTCAAGTGCTTGGCGACGCCCTCGAAGGCGCGCAATGCATTGAGCGGGAGCCAGCGGCGATCGATCGTTGTATTTGCCATGTTTTACGGCGCCCGACGAATGGTTTAGGGAGCCCAGTCCCGAGTGTAGGCGATTGCCCGTTTTTGATCGGCCACAATCGTCTTGGAAGCCAGATACAAATGATAGGCAGCCCAGAACCCGGTTGGCGCGAGGATCAGCACCGCCATTCGCAGCGACGCTGCATCGTTGCCGTGACTGCCCGCAAAAAAATTGCTCAAGGCACCAATGAGTTTCGGCGCGACGATCAGATTGAACACATTGGCCACCAGGAGCGACACCGCGATGAACATGGACCGCATGTGGCAGGGTGCGAGATTGTTCAGCAGTCCAAAGCAGGGACCGATGTAAAAATAAATGGCGGGAATGAACAGCCAAAACATGATCTTGGTGAGCGCAAGATCGTGCGTCCAGTAGGCGACGATCGACGGAAATGTGGCCAGCGCAACGACGCCTGCCATCAGCCACACCACGCGCCGCGGGTCCGCCATGGTCGGCCGCGACAGGTACCAAGCCGTCGCAATGGTTGCAAGAGAACCGCCGATCAAGTGGATATTGGCGGTCACATCGCCCGCTTGGGCAACATTCAAACTGTACGTGCGCATCAGGAAAGGCGGTGTCCAAAACATCAGCCCCCAACCCCAGAGGGCGCATAGGCCTCCGCCCATCACGACGTGAACCGCCGCCTTCTGCTGCCAGAAAAATCGCCAGGTCTCTTTCAGCGACGGCTTGAGTTCATCGACGATTTCGTCCATGCGGCCGCGCGTCGGCTCACGGATCGTCAGAAACACGATTATCCCCACTGCCAGCCCGGGAATGCCGAGCGCCAGGAAGGCGGCCCGCCAGCCATAGGCGTTGGCCACCCATCCGGCGAATTCCTGCGCAATCCAGGCGCCGATGGGCGCGCCGAGCGCCAGCACGGTCATGGCCATGGGCCTGCGATCCGGCGGAAAGCAATCAGACACGATGGCCGTGGACGGCGGTGTGCCGCCGGCTTCGCCGATCCCCGCGCCGATCCGCGCCAGGGCGAACTGAATCCAGTCGCGCGACAGACCACACAGCGCCGTGAATCCTGACCAGACGATGAGCGAAATCGACAGAATATTGCGCCGGTTCGAGCGATCCGCATACCACGAGATCGGAATGCCGCAGGTGACATAAAACAAGGCCAGCGGCCAGCTGGTGAGCATTCCCGCACTGTCATCATCGAGATGCAGATCGAGTCGTATGGGCTCCAGAACCGTGGACACGACATAGCGATCGGCGATGTTGATCGCATAAATCAAACACATCAGGATCAGAATGTACCAGCGCTCGATCGATGTCGGCGCTTGGGATCGCGGCAGATCAATGGCGGTCGTGCTCATTCCTTCCGCACCATACAGGGTTCGCCCGGGTTTCGCGACGGGGCCGGGTCGGTTCGAAAAATGACATGGGCAAATCGCGAAATGGCATAGCGCGGCGGCAATGAACGACTAAGCTCCATGCGTGGCAGACTTTGACTACATAATCATCGGCGCCGGCACCGCCGGCTGCGTGCTCGCCGATCGGCTGTCCGCTGACGGCCGTAGCCGCGTGCTGATTCTGGAAGCCGGCGGCTCCGACAGACGGTTTTGGATCAGAACGCCCATCGGCTATGGCCGGACCTTTGCCGACCCGGCGGTTAATTGGAAATATCACACCCAGCCGAACCCCGGCCTGAATGGCCGCAGCATTTATTGGCCGCGAGGCCGCGTCATCGGGGGCTCCAGTTCCATCAACGCCCTGGTCTACTGCCGCGGCATGCCGGCCGATTTCGATGATTGGCGCGACCTGGGCAATGTCGGCTGGGGCTGGGACGACGTGCGGCCGTACTTCGAGAAATCCGAGCGCCGCGTCGATGCATCGGGCGCCGTCCGCAGCGACGGTCCCCTGGACGTCAAGGATGTGACACCGTTTCTGCACCCGACTCGCCGCAATTGGCTGGACGCGGCGGCTGAACTCGGCTTGCCGGTCACCGATGACTTCAACGGACTGCACCCCGAAGGCTTTGGGTGCTACCAAGTGACTATCCGCGACGGCCTGAGGCGCTCCGCCGCAGATGCTTTTTTGCGGCCCGCACTGCGCCGCGAAGGCGTGCGGCTCGAAACCCAGGCCTGGGTCAGCAAGATTCGCTTCGAGCAGCGGCGCGCCGTGGGCGTGGAATATTCGCGTGGCGGCACCGCGCACTACGCGGCAGCCAATCGCGAAGTCATTCTCTGCGGCGGGGCGGTCAATTCGCCGCAATTGCTGCAATTGTCGGGGATCGGACCCGCAGCACGATTGGCGTCCGCCGGGATCGCTCCCCTGCTCGACAACCCGGCCGTCGGCGCAAATCTGCAAGATCACCTCGCCGTCGTGTATTCCTTCAAGGCCACGCGACCCACGCTCAACGATGAATTGCATTCCCCGATCCGGCAATTGATCGCCGGCATGCGCTACCTGCTCGCCAGGCGCGGGCCCTTGGCCCTGAGCGTGAACCAATTCGGCGGATTCGCGCGCGCCAATCCCCAGGCTGCGCGTCCCGACGTGCAGCTGTATTTCAATCCGGTGACCTATGGCACGGGCGACGCAACCCGAACCCGGATCAAGCTGGATGCCTTTTCCGGATTCTATTTATGCTTCCAACCCACGCGGCCGACCAGCACCGGGCGGATCGATATCGCGGGGCCGGATTTTCGTCTGCCGCCGAGGATTGCCCCGAACTACCTGTCGACCGAGAAAGACATCGCCGACGTAGTGCACGGCGGCCGCCTGTTGCAGTCCATCGCGCGCACGCGGGCAATCCGCTCCTTGATCCTCGAGCCCTTGGCTCCCGACCTCTGCGCCCTGTCGCCCGAGGAATTGCTTGCCGATTTCCGCGCGCGGGCCAGCACGGTTTATCACCCCGTCAGCACCTGCCGCATGGGCCGCCATCCCGTGGATTCCGTCGTTGACGCATCATTGAAGGTGCACGGCGTGGAACGCCTGCGGGTCGTGGACGCATCCGTGTTTCCGACAGTTACATCAGCCAATACCAATGCGCCCACAGTCATGGTGGCTCAAAAAGCGGCTGATCTCATTCAGCAGAAGGACTCCTAAGTAAGGGAATTATATGAAGCTCGACAGCGTCAAAGTATTTCTTGTCGCCAATCCGCCGCCGAGTTTCGGCGGCCGCTACTTCGTCTTCTTGAAACTGAAGACCGCCTGTGGCATCGAAGGTGTGGGTGAAGTGTATGCGGCCACTTTCGGTCCCAAGGTCGTGGCCGCAATGATCGAAGATCTGTTCGCGCGGCGCTTCGCAGGGCGCGACCCGTTTCAGATCGAATCGCTGTGGCGCGAGAGCTATGGCTCCGGATTCAGTTTGCGTCCCGACGTCTCGTTGATGGGCGTGATCAGCGGCTTGGAAATGGCGTGCTGGGACATCATCGGCAAGGCGGTCGGTCAGCCGATCTACAATTTGATGGGCGGCAAGGTCAATGAACGCCTGCGTACCTACACCTATTTGTATCCGGCAGACGGCGAAGGCGATGACTTCTATCACGACGCCGATCGGTCTGCGGCGCGCGCCGCCGAATACGTGGCGCAGGGCTTTACCGGCTTGAAGTTCGATCCCACCGGCGGATTCTCAGCCTATGATCCGCGTCAGCCGACCCAAGAAGCGCTGGAACGCACCGTCGGTCTGGTCAGGCGGGTGCGTGAGGCCGTCGGACGCCGCGCGGATCTGCTGGTCGGCACTCACGGCCAATTCACCACCTCGGGTGCCATACGCCTGGCGAAACAGCTCGAGCCCTTTGACCCTCTTTGGTTCGAGGAACCCGTGCCGCCGGAAATGCCCGAGCAGATGGCCATCGTCGCGCGCGGCACCAGCATCCCGGTCGCCACCGGCGAACGTCTGTCGACGAAGTATGAGTTCGCCCGTGTGCTGGCAACCGGCGCGGCCAATATCATCCAAATGAACCTGGGCCGCGTCGGCGGTCTGCTCGAGGCGAAAAAAGTGGCCGCGCTCGCGGAAGTGCATTACGCGCAAATTGCGCCGCATCTGTACTGCGGCCCGGTGGTCGGCGCGGCAAACATCCAGATCGCGACTTGTTGTCCCAATTTCCTAATTCTGGAGAGCATCCAGCAATGGGGTGGGATTCACGCCCAGCTGTTGAAGACCCCGATTCGCTGGGAGAGCGGCTACGTGATTCCTCCAACGGCGCCCGGCCTCGGCATCGAGCTCGATGAATCGGTGGCTCTGGCGCACGCCTACGTGGAAGATAGTCCCCTGCATTTGGAAATGATCGATCGGCCCTTGGGCTAGAGGTAAGGTAATTGCGCTACGGTTTTATTGGACTGGGAAATCTCGGGCGGCACCTGGCCGTCAACTTGACACGCGGCGGATTCGATGTGGAAGTCTACGACTTGCAGCGCAGCGCAGCGGATGCCGTGGTGGCTGCCGGGGCGCGCTGGGCCGATACAATTGCGGCGCTCGCGAAGTCCTGTGATTGCCTTATTACCTGCCTGCCCTCGCCGGCCGCTACTGCCAAGGTTCTTGAACAAGCCTTGCCCGCTATGCGTCACGGCAGCACTTGGATCGAGATGAGCACCAATGACTTTGCCGAAGTCGAGACGCTCGCCGCGCGCGCCCAAATTTTAGGGATTGAGACCCTCGCCTGTCCGGTCACGGGCGGCGTTCATCGCGCCGAGGCCGGCGACATCACGGTTCTCGTCGGCGGTGCGCAACAGACCTTTGCCGCTCACGAACCCGCGCTCAAGGCCATGGGCGGGCGCGTCATTCACTTGGGCGGAATCGAGCAGGCGGCCGTGACCAAGGTCGTGACCAATATGCTCGCCTTTATCCATCTCATCGCGGCGGGCGAAGCGCTGATGCTGTGCGCCAAGGCAGGCGTCGATCTGCGCGCCGCCTTCGAGGCCATCGCGGCGAGTTCGGGTAATAGCTTCGTCCACGAAACGGAAAGCCAGGTCATCCTCAACGGCAGTTACGACATCGGCTTTACCATGGATCTGGCGTGCAAGGACGCGGGATTTGCAGTCGAATTCGGACGCCGCTTTGGCGTGCCCTTGCGCCTCGCGGGGGTGATGGAGCAGACCTTCATCGAGGGGCGCGCAAAATACGGCGGCGACGCCTGGTCATCGATGATCGTCAAATTGCTGGAAGACTCGGTGGGCACGCCGCTGCGCGCTCCCGGCTTTCCGGCGCGCTTAGGGCCCGGCGACGCTTGACGCCCTGCGCGCAAAAGATGTCGCAATTTGATAACAGCAATTCGCATAACAACCTAGTTGTGGGATATCAATGGGCTAAGCTCGGGATCAAACGACAAGCAGATCTTGGGATGACAATGTGTTGATGACGTACACCAAATAGGCGTAACGGGGAAGCTGGGCGCACTGAAGCGTGCCCTGCGAAAAAATTGATCCATAATATAAATGAAAGGGATGCGGGCATGAATTCCAATCAAAAGCTCTCCTACGCGATTGCGGCAATCTTGGGCGGCGGCGGCGTGAGTCTCGCGCAGGCGGCGCCGGCGGCCGACACAGAGGCAACCGAGGGCATTCAAGAGATCACGGTCACCGCTCAACGACGCGCGGAGAACATGCAGGACGTGCCCATCACGATCCAGGCGCTCACCGGGGAGACCATCAAGCAACTGAATATCTCGACGCTGAACGATTACGTGAAGTTCTTGCCGAATGTCACCGTGGCCAACCAGGGTCCGGGCATGGGGCTCATTTACATGCGAGGTCTCGCGACCACCGAGGACGGCCCGCAATCTTCCGGTGCGACGGGAAGTTTTCCAAACGTTGCGGTATACCTCGACGAACAGTCCGCACAGCTGCCGGGCCGCAATCTCGACGTGTACGCGGCCGACATCGAGCGAATAGAAGTGCTCGAGGGTCCGCAGGGCACGTTGTTCGGCGCCGGGGCGCAGGCGGGCGTGATTCGCTATATCACCAATAAGCCCAAACTCGGCAAGACCGAAGCCATCGTCAATGCCGGCTACGGCTACACATCGCATGGCGACCCCAGCAGCAGCCTGGACGCGACGTTCAACCTGCCGTTGATCGAGGACAAACTTGCGCTTCGCGCGGTGATCTACAACGAGCGTCGCGGCGGATACATCGACAATGTGCCGGGAACCTTCACGCGCAAGAGCACGGATTTGGGCATTGCTTATTATTTCGGCGGCGTCGTTCCGGCGAACAATGAGGTAGCCAACAATTCGTCGGTGACCGGCAAGGCAATCAATCCGGTCACGTACCAGGGCTTTCGCCTTTCCGGGCTGTATCAATTCAATGACGACTGGAATCTGTTGTTGACGCAGTCGTATCAAAACATGGAAGCGGACGGCGTCTTTGCCGCGATGCCCAACGGTTCCGACGGCGAGAAACTACCCGACCTGTCGGTCAATCTGTTCACACCGCAATATAACAAGGATCGCTTCGAGAATACGGCCTGGACGGTCAACGGCCGGCTCGGCGCCCTCAAAGCCGTGTATACCGGCGGCTATCTCGTGCGCAAGGTGGATGAGGTCGCCGACTACACCAATTACAACCGCGGTGCCTATGGCGACTATTACTCGTGCATCACACCGGGCACGGCGCAAGCCATCGCCAACGGCACGCCCAAAGGCGCCTGCCTGTCACCGGTGGCGACCTTCCGGGTTCAGCAGCGCAACACCCATCAGAACCACGAATTTCGCTTGAGCACTCCGGATGATTGGCGCTGGCGTGCGATCGGCGGCGTGTTTTACGAGGATTTTCTGGTGCAGGACATCTCCGATTGGCACTACCGAGCGCCCGGCGCAGGGTTTATCCCGCTGATCGCCCCGCCGGCATCGAGCGCCAACAACCACGCCGTGCGCGACGATTCAATCGGCTTTTACGACGACATTCAGCGCGGCTACAAGCAGAAGGCAGCGTTCTTCTCCACGGACTTCGACATCATTCCGAAGACCTTGACGATTACCGCCGGCACGCGTTACTACAACATGGACACCTTCGAGAAAGGCGCCAAGGGCGGCAGTTATGGCTGCCGTCCGGGCGGTTTGTATACTTTCAACCCGGGCGACAATTTGGACGGCGCCTGCAACAACGGTCTCAATCTCGACAACTTCGTCGTCCCCGCCGGCAATGGCGCCTATTCGGACAAGGCTGTCGGGCTGCAAAAGACTTACAAGGGCTTCAAGAGCCGCGCCAACATCAGCTGGAAGTTCATGCAGGACGGCCTGCTCTACTACACCTGGTCGCAGGGCTTTCGTCCGGGAGGCTTCAACCGGGCGTCGGGCTATGTGAGCGCGGGGCAGTCTCCGCTCAAGAATGTCTATCAGACACCCATCGGTTTCGCACCGGATTTTCTGACGAATAATGAAATCGGCTTCAAGACCCAGTGGCTGAACCATCGCCTGCAGATCAATGGCACTTTCTACCGCGAAGATTGGAAGGGTGTGCAAATCGGGCTGTTCGATCCCGGCGTGCTCGGAAACCTGACCTTCACGACCAATGGCCCCGACTATCGGGTGCGGGGGTTCGAAACCGAGATCATCGGCGAGCCGCTGACCGGGCTGACGATCACCTTCGGTGCATCGTGGAATCACTCCGAACTGGTCAACACACCGACGCTGGTCGACAAGAACGGGGTTCCGATCAACTGGACTGCGCTCCATCTGCACAATCCGTACGGCGAAACGGGCAGCTCTCTCGCCCAGTCGCCGCCGTTCCAAGGCAACTTGCGTGTGCGCTATGAGTTCCCGCTCGGCAACTACAACGCCTTCGTGCAAGGCGCGGCGGTAAGGCGCGGGCACTCGATTTCCACGACGGATAAGCTCGGCACCGAAGTGGATGGCACATCCATTGCCTACGATTTGCCGGGCTTCACGACCTACGACATGTCGGTGGGCGTTGCCAAGGATCAGTGGACCGCGCAGATTTACGGCACGAATATCACTGATACCCGGGGCGTGGACTTCTCCACGTATGCGCAGCGCGTCAAGGAAGATACAGTCATCAGGCCGCGGACCGTCATGCTGAAAATCGGCTTTAAGTTCTAGGAACCGAACAAGTCGGATAGAATCGAAGGCGGGCATTTGCCCGCCCTTTTTTACGCCGCCGCCCATGTCCGCCATCCATCCGGGCCCCGTGCCATCCAGCGTCGAGGCAGTGGTCGCACGTACGCGGGCACTGCTGCAGCAGCGTCAATTTGCAGAAGCCTTGGCGCTGGCGGAGTCGCTGCGCAACGACTATCCCGAAAATCGCGACGTGCTGTATCTGATTGCAGTCAGTCAGCGCTATTTAGGAAGGCTCACCGAGGCGCTCGCGACGCTTGCGCATTTCGAGACAGTGCATCCGGGTTACGGTCGGTTGTTCCAGGAGCGCGGCCATTGCCTTCGCGCGCTCGGCAATGCGCCGGCCGCCATCGAAGCCTTCCAACGCGCGGTGGATCGCAATCCCGCCCTGCCGGCGAGTTGGAAGTCCCTCGCAGCGCTATGCGCCGCAGCGGGCCGGACTGCCGAATCCAAGAATGCAGCCGACGTGGCAGCGAGCCTGGATGCCCTTCCCACGGCGGTCGTTACCGCAAACAGCCTGTTCGCCGAAGACGAGGCCCTGGCGGCGGAAAAAATGGTGCGGGAATTTTTGCGGCAACACCCCGATCACGTCGAAGGCATGCGCCTGCTCGCGCGCATCGGCATGAAGCTCGAGGTGTTCGACGATGCGGAGTTCCTGCTCGAGAGCGTTTTGGAATTTGCGCCGGACTACCATGCAGCAAGGCTCGACTATGCCCAGGTGCTGAACGAGCGCCATAAGCATCCGCAAGCGCTGCGGCAGGTGAGGCAGTTGTTGGCCATTGAACCGCGCAATGCCGTGTTCCGTTCCCTCGAGGGCAATGTGCTGGTCGGCCTCGGCGATCACCAGGCGGCACTCAATATCTTCGGCGAACTTCGGCAGCAAACGCCGGCCAATCCGACGCTGCACCTGGCGATTGCGCACGCACTGAAGACCGTCGGCCGCGGACAGGAGGCGATCGATTCCTATCGCCACGCCGCGCAGGTCCGGCCGGACTTTGGCGATGCTTATTGGAGCCTGGCCAACCTCAAGACCTACCGATTCTCCGATGCGGAAATCGCTCATATGCGAACGCAGGAATCAGCGCCGGCGACAGCCGCCATCGATCGGTATCATTTCTGCTTCGCACTCGGCAAGGCATTGGAAGACCGCGGGCAGTACGCCGAGTCCTTCCGCTTCTACGAGCGTGGGAATACGCTGAAAAGAGCCGAGCTTAGTTACGACGGAGCCGCACTCGAACGCAATTTACGCCGCCAGGCAGAGATTTGTACGCCGGATTTTTTCGCTGCGCGCCGCGGCACAGGCTCGCCCGATCCGTCGCCCATTTTCATCATCGGACTACCGCGCGCCGGATCGACGCTCATCGAGCAGATTCTCGCTTCGCATTCGCTCGTGGAGGGGACCAAGGAACTCGCCGATATCCCACGCCTGGTACAAGAGCTGAACGGGCGCGAATCGAGCGAATCGGCGCCGCGTTACCCCCGGGTGCTCGCGGACCTGGACCGCGAGCAATTCAAAACCTTCGGCGATAAGTATATCGCCGTCACACAAGTGTACCGCTATGGAAAAGCGCTTTTTATCGATAAGATGCCGAACAACTTCCGACACGTCGCGCTCATCCACTTGATCTTGCCGAACGCCAAGATAATCGATGCGCGGCGGGAGCCCATGGCCTGCTGCTTTAGTAATTTCAAGCAGCTGTTTGCTAGTGGCCAAGAATTCACTTATGGATTGGCCGACATCGGGCGCTACTACCGCAGCTACGTGGAGATCATGAACCACTGGGATGAGGCTCTGCCGGGTAGGATTTTGCGCGTTCAGCACGAGGATGTGGTTGCAGATCTTGAGGGCAGCGTACGGCGCATTCTCGATCACTGCGCCCTGCCCTTTGAACCCCAATGCATCGAGTTTCATAAAACCGAGCGCAGCATCCGCACGGCAAGTTCGGAACAGGTTCGCCAACCGATCAACAGCGATGGGCTCCATCAGTGGCGCCACTTCGAACCCTGGCTTGAGCCATTGAATTTGGCGCTACGGAATGCTTAAGGGAGCCTTGAGAGCACCTACCCCCCGCAATGTCACAATTCTCGTTGGTACCACGCAACAAGAATTCGAAGGTTGAGCCAGCCGATCTCGCGTCACAGCTTCTAGCGAAGTCCCATCCTGCGCCGTTGGCGTCGTGCCGGCAAAACACCGCAAGCACCTCCCACGTGGCCCAAGAGCGTGACGACACCAATGCGCGTCCGCGCCGGGCGGTCAAGTCGCGTCGCGAAACGAGACGAGCGCCTTGGCCAAGGTCGCGCCTTGCAGCGTCTACCCAAATTCGCGCAAACACCTTCAATATGCGTTATATCTTATTGTTTTAATTAATATATATCGACCGTTTCGCGCTGCCGCTGCTGCCGTCGGAAGTCCGGGCAGGCCTGCCCACGCGCAATTCGACCGGTCAAGCCACCGCATCGATCGCATCGGCGTCGTAGACACCGCACTTGGCGCAGCTGCGGCAATGGCGATCACATAGAAAGGCACGGTGAGAATGACCCTGGGGGATCCGCTGAAGCATCTCGAGGAGCGCTGTCACATCGAATTTCTGTATGGCTGAATCTAAATTCGGCATGCAGTCGATGCATGCTTGCAACAAAATACCGCTTTCGCTTTGGGCCGGCGATGCTATTCTCGGAATTAACTATAAGTGACGACAGCGTTTCACAATCTTATTAAAGTAAGGAAGGGATAGACGCATGAACTCGAGTCAGAAGTTGTCCTATGCCATAGCAGCCATCCTGAGCGGGTCCGCCGCCAGTTTCGCCCACGCAGCAGCAGCCACCGACACCGAAGCGTCGGATTCGATCCAAGAGATCACTGTGACGGCGCAGCGCCGCACGGAAAACATTCAAAATGTGCCCATCACCATCCAAGCGTTGACGGCGGAAACGCTGAATCAACTGAGCGTCAGCACCTTCGACGACTACGTGCGCTACTTGCCGAACGTGTCTGTCGCGACCAACGGCCCGGGCCAGGGCAATATCTTCATGCGCGGCCTCAGCGTCGGCGCCGCAGGCAGCCAATCGAGCGGTACCATCGGCGGCTTCCCGAATGTCGCCATTTATCTGGATGATCAATCCGGCCAGCTGCCGGCCCGCAACCTCGACATCTATGCCGCCGATCTCGAGCGCATCGAGGTGCTGGAAGGTCCGCAGGGGACTTTGTTCGGCGCCGGCGCCCAGGCCGGTGTGGTGCGCTATATCACGAACAAACCCAAGCTCAACGTGACCGAAGGTAACGTCGAAGCCGGCTACGGCGTGACCGCGCACGGGGATCCGAACAGCGACTTGAACGCGGTGTTGAACGTGCCGCTGATTACCGACCATTTGGCCGTGCGTGCGGTGATCTATAACGATCGCCGCGGTGGCTACATCGACAACGTGCCCGGCAACTTTACTCGCAAAAGCACCGACCTCGGCATTGGCTATGCGAGAAACCCGGGCGGCGGCGTGCCCGTCAACGCGCCTGTCATCAATAACGATGCCATCGCCGGCCGCGCCATCAATCCCGTGACCTACACCGGAATGCGCGCCGAACTGCTCTACCAGATCAATGACGACTGGAATGTCTTGCTTTCCCAGTCGTATCAGAACATGGACTCGCAGGGCGTGTTCTATCAGATGCCCAATGGCTCCGACGGCGAGAAACTGAATCCGCTCGAAGTGACGCTGTTCAATAACGCCCACGACAAGGATAAATTTGAAAATACGGCGTGGACCTTGAATGGCAAGTTAGGTCCGCTCAAGGCGGTCTATACCGGCGGCTACTTGGTGAGGCATGTCGACCAAGTGGCCGATTACACCAACTACGCGCGCGGCGTCTTTGCCGATTACTACCAGTGCTATGGCCCGGGAACCGGGTTCTATCTGCCCTCGCCGACGCCGGGTCTCACCTCGCGCTGCTACTCGCCGAGTTCCACCTGGCGTGAGGTCGAACGCAATGAGCATCTCAGCAATGAAATTCGCGTCAGCACGCCGGACGATTGGCGCATTCGGGGGATCGCCGGCGCGTTCTACGAACAGAACAAACTGTTCGACCAGACCGACTGGTTGTACAAGTCCATTCCGAACTGTACGGCCAACGGCGCACCGGGTACGCCCGGAAACACCGGTTGTATGTCCAACGTCGGAACCGCTCCCGGCACCACCACCGAAAATCCCGGCGTGCGCGGCGACAACACGGCTTTCTTCGAAGACACTCAGCGTGAGGTCAAACAAACGGCGTTCTTCGGCTCGGTCGACTTCGACATCATTCCGAAAGTCCTGACCGTCACCGCAGGGACACGTCATTACAAGTTCGAGAACGCTCTCACGGGCAGTGTGACCAGCAGCTTCAGCTGCTTCGAAGCGGGCGCCCCCGCTGGCGGCTGCGTAACGGGCTCGACCAACCTTAATGCCAAGAACCTTAGCTTCTCGGAATCCGGCACCAAAAGCCGCGGCAACATCACCTGGCATATCACGCCGGACATCATGCTGTACGCCACCTACTCGCAAGGATTTAGACCGGGCGGCTTCAACCGCCAGGGCGGCCCAGCGAAATACATTACTGGACCGGACGGGAAACCGCAGTTCGCCATCCCGAGCGAATATCATTCGGATGACTTGACCAACAAGGAGGTCGGCTGGAAGACCGAGTGGTTCGATCACCGCTTCCAGTGGAATGGCGCGGTGTATCAGGAGAACTGGGACAACGTCCAGATCGGCTTCTTCGATCCGGGCGAGACCGGCAACCTGGCCTTCGGCACCAACGGGCAGAATTTCCGTATCCGCGGAGTGGAGACGTCCGTCGTAGCAGTGGTCATGCCAGGGTTGACGCTGCAAGGTGCTGCGTCGTGGAATTCCAGCGAGCAGACCAACTCGCCGTCGCTGATGAATACCAATCCGAACAGCGTGGGCGTCGGCACGCCGATCACTCAGTCTTGCGGCGGAAAACCGTTTACCTGCCACAATATCAATAACCTGTTCGGGCCTCCCGGCGCGCCGAGCGCTAATTCACCGCCCATCCAGTTCAATCTGCGAGCCCGCTACGATTGGACGGTCAACAGCTACAACGCCTTCGTGCAGTTCGGCGGCCAGCATACGGGCCATTCGTACACGCAGTCGGGCAACGATCCGGCCATTTCCGCGGGCGGCATCAGCACCACGCTGCTGCGCTTCGAAAATCCGGCGTATACGACATACGATGCGTCATTCGGGGTCGCCAAGGACGCGTGGTCGGCTCATGTGTTCGCACAGAATTTAACCAATAAGGAAACGAGCTTATTCACGAATACCGCTCAATTCGTGGTCGCGCAGAGTACGCTTCGACCGCGCGTGATCGGGTTGAAGTTTGGGTATAAGTTCTAACCTCGACAGTCGGACGCGGTAGAATTAAAGGCGGGCACATGCCCGCCTTTTTCTTGGGAAAAATGCAATCAGCCGTTACAGCCCCCGCCGCGTCACCCGTCGAAACGGAAGTGATGCGCATTCGCGCGCTGATGGAACGCAACCAGTTCGATGCTGCGCTTGCCGCGGCGGAAGCGCTCGCACTGAAGGTGCCGGAAAATCGCGATGTCCTGTACATGACGGCCGTGAGCCAACGGAACCTGAATAGGATTCCCGACGCCCTCGCCACTCTGGAGCGGCTGCAGAAGCTGCAGCCGAATTTCAGCCGCCTGTATCAGGAGCGCGGTCATTGCTACGTCGCCTTGCGCGACGCGCCGCGGGCCATCGACGCGTTCTTGCATGCGGTGAATATCAACACAGCTCTGCCGGCCAGCTGGCGCACGCTCCAGAATCTATACCAGATGAGCGGGCAGATCGAAAACGCCGCCATGGCGGGCGCGCACGTGGCGACGCTCGCCAAACTGCCACCCGACGTAGTCACGGCCACGGCGCTGTTCTCCGACGGCGAACTCCCCGCGGCGGAAGCGATCGTACGCGCATTCTTGCTCAAGCACGGCGATCACGTCGAAGGCATGCGCCTGCTGGCGCGCATCGGTCTCGCGAGTGACGTTCTGGACGACGCCGAGGTGCTGCTGGAGGCGGTCCTTGCCGTCGCGCCGGACTACAATGCCGCGCGCTACGATTACGCCATCGCCCTGCTCAAGCGTCACAAGCATCTTGCGGCCATTGCGCAGCTCGAGAAGTTGCTCCTCGTCGAGCCTAACAATCGGGCTTACCGCACGACCTACGCCACCACGAAGGTGGGCATGGGCGATCACGAACAGGCACTCGAGCTCTACCGGGCGCTGTTGGTGGACGCCGCGCAGACAGTGCAAGTCAGCGAACTACACTTATCGATCGCGCATTCCCTCAAAGCCATGGGCCGGCAGAAGGAGGCCATCGAGGCGTACCGCCATGCCGCAGCCGTGCGTCCGAGCTTCGGCGACGCCTATTGGAGCCTCGCCAATCTCAAGACTTATCGGTTCGAGGAGTCAGAGATTTCGTGCATGCGCGCGGAAGAGTCCGCCCCGTCCCTCGATCCCCTAGACCGCATCAACCTGTGCTTCGCTCTCGGCAAAGCGCTCGAAGATCGCGGCGAATTTGCAGAATCGTTCCGCTATTACGAACGCGGCAATGCGCTCAAGAAATCCCAGAGCCGCTACCGGCCCGAACCCATCGAGCGCAACACCCGCCTACAAAAGGCCGTGTGCACCCGCGAGTTCTTTGCCGCGCACCCCGGAGTAGGCTCGCCCGACCCAGCTCCCATCTTCATCGTCGGATTGCCGCGCTCCGGTTCCACTCTCATCGAGCAGATCCTGGCCTCGCATTCGCGTGTCGAAGGCACGATGGAACTCGCGGATATACCGCGCCTGGTCTTGGATTTGCAGGGACGAGAGCAGGACGGCATGAGCCCTCGGTACCCCGCCGTGCTGCAGGACATGACCGACGAAGACTTTCGACGCCTGGGCGAGACATACCTGAGGGACACACGCATCTACCGCACCGGGAAGCCCTTTTTCATCGACAAGATGCCGAATAATTTCCGTCATGTGGGTCTGATTCACCTCATTCTGCCGCACGCCAAGATCATCGACACCCGTCGCAACGCCATGGCCTGCTGCTTCAGCAATTTCAAGCAATACTTTGCCTTCGGCCAGGAGTTCACCTACGGACTCGAGGACATCGGCCGGTACTACAAGACCTACGTGGAACTGATGGCGCACTGGGATTCGGTGCTGCCGGGGAAGGCGCTGCGCGTCGAGCACGAAGCCGTGGTCGAGAATCTTGAGGCCAATGTGCGCAGGATCCTGGAGTTCTGCGGCTTGGAGTTCGAAACGCAGTGCGTTGAGTTCTACAAGACCGAACGCAGCATCAGAACGGCGAGCTCCGAGCAGGTTCGCCAGCCGATTTTCAAGGAAGGCATCGATCAATGGCGGAATTACGAACCCTGGCTTGGGCCGCTGAAGCAAGTCCTGGGCCCACTGGCGGATTCTTGAAGGCAGGCCGCCGCGACAGCAACTAAGCGATTCACGAGGTGAATGTCATGGCATTGATTTCCAGAGCCACCGTGATCCACGGTTTGTGCGCCGCCGCGGCGCTGTCGCTGACCTCGCTGAACTCCTTCGCCGGAGCCTCTGTCACATATCACCCGATAGTGCCGAGCATGGCGGAGCAGACGGTGGTATTGACCGGCCGCGATCTCACCGTCGATCAAGTGGTTCAGGTGGCGCGCTATGGCGCCAAGGTCGCCTTGACCGATGAGGCGCGGCAACGTTCCGCCGACGCACATGCGCTGCTGCTCGAAGCGGCTGCCGAAGGCGTCTCCGTGTATTGGTTCAACCGCGGTTCGGGCTCCGGACGCGAGCGTTTCATCTTCACCGGCGATCCCTTGTCGCCCGCGAATAAAAAGCTCCTGGAAGAGCGTCAGCTCGCGATCTTCCGTCGCGGTGCGCTCGCGGGTCTTGGCCCCGAGGTCAGCGAAGAAGAAATCGTCCGCGCCATGCTGGCGGTGCGTGCCAACACCATGAGTTTCGAGGCGGCAAGCCCGCAGCTCACTCAGCGTCTGCTCGATTTGCTTAACGATCGAATCACCCCGGTGGTGCAATCACGAGGCACGGTCGGCGAAGGCGATCTGGGACCTTTCACCAATGTTGGCGCAACCATGGTGGGCGCCGGCAATGCCTACTATCGCGGCGTGCGCATGACAGCTGCCGCGGCGTTGCATCAGGCGGGACTTGAGCCGCTAGCGCCCTTTGGAGCGGACGATAGCGAATTGGAGAGCACCAATTCCTATGCAACCGGCCAAGCAGCGCTGCTGTTGCATGACGCCCGCGAGGCGCTTTCCTGGTCGGACCTGATCTATGCCATCGATCTGAACGGCATGAACAGCAGTGTCTCGCCGCTGTCGCAGCCCGTCCAAGCCAACCGGCCCTTCAAATGGCTGAACTGGGATGCCGCGCGGGTGCTCGACATGCTGAAGGGCAGCTACCTGTTCGAATTGGACGACAAGCGGATCATTCAAGATCCCGAAAGCCTGCGCGCCTCCTCGATTCGTCAGGGCTCGGCGTGGCATGCGTGGGCGCAATTGCGCGATGTTGTTTTGATTCAAATGAATTCCTCGGATCACAATCCGGCCGTGCGCGTCGGCGCGTCGCCAAGCGACTCGTGGGAATTGAGCACGCCGCAGCTGGCTCAGTTCTACGTCAAGGGCAGCGCGCGCAATCATGGCCAACACGGATATATATTCTCGAATGCCAATTGGGACCCCTACCCCATGGCCAATGAGATCGAGGCCTTCAGCATCGCGCTCGCCAATCTCGATACGGCCGTGGCCCAGCGGGTCATACGCTTCACCAACCCCTTCTTCACCGTGACCGCAGCAGCCGATGAATCTCCGGGAGAACCGGGGCGCTTCCACTTGACTCAAGGCAGCGAAATCGATGTGACGGCATTGATGCAGGAAATACAGGGACTGATCAACCCCGTGCCGCCGGAGGGCAATGCCTTGATTCAAAATGTAGAGGACCTACAGACCCAGACGCGGCTCAAGGTTACTCGGGCGCGAGCGGTGGTCGACAACACCATCGAATTATTGGCAGAAGATCTTCTGACCGGAACGTACTGGCTGGACTTGCGCAAAGCGCAGAAGCCGTCGCGCGAATTCGGCGCCGCGCCGACGGCGGTATGGACCGCGTTTCGCGCCACGCTACCATTCAATGGCAATGGGCCGGCATCGGCGACTCAACCCATTCATGAAATCGCGGCGGACTTCATCCACGGCCATGCCGCGGTGAGCTTCTATCGCCACAATGCGCAGGAACCGGACGAGGCGCCGCGCCGCTCAATGGCCCCATGATCGCGAACGCCCGCATGTATTCGGTGAGCCCAGAAGCAGCCGGCCTGTGGCGCCGCCTGCTGACGGCAGTGATCGAACATGCCGGTCTCGACATCCAACTGCTCGAACACACAGAGCCTGCGCCGATCGACGATTTATGGCTGCGCGACGATAAGGCGGCCGTCTTCATGTGCGGCCTGCCTTTCTCGCGTTCGAAGCCGCGTCCGCAGCTCATTGCCGCACCGGTACCCTCGCCCGCCGAATTTCGCAGCTTGCCCCAGTATTGGAGCGAGATGGTCGTCCGCAAGGACAGCCACTATCAGATCATCGAGGATACCTTCGGCGGTAGAATCGCGCTGACCGTGCCGGACTCTCAGTCCGGCTGTTTGGCGGCCCTGTACTACCTCATGTCGGTAGCCGGGAAATTCCCCCTGTATGGCGAGGTCATCACCCCGCAAGTCACGCCTCTGGGGGCGATGACTGCCGTCGTCGAGGGCGTCGCCGACGTGGCGCCCATCGACTCCTATGCCTATTGCTTGTTGCATAAGTATCGCTGGGATTTGACGTCCCAGCTGCGCATCATCGGGCGCACCGCACGCACGCCCATTCCACCCTTGGTCGCCTCGCGGCCGGGGTACGATGCCTTGCAGGCGGCCTTCCTAGATGCCCATAAAATCCCCGCCGTGGCGCCGCTCATGTCGGGATTACTGCTGGAGCGGTTCGTACGTCCCGACCCTGATTCCTATGATGCGTTGCGCTTGAATTTCGCGGCGGCAAGCAGCTATTGGACGCAACACCGCCTCGCGCAGACCCTGCATCCGGCCTTTGCCGCCGTGTCGACTTCCTTCGCGAATTGATGGTTAGCCGTTAGACTTACGTCTGCGAGCCGCGCCATGCACAGCCTAAAGCAGACCTTTTATAGAATCGACGGACCCACCTGGTTGGTGGCCTTGGCGCTCTACGGCGCGTGGTTCTTATTGGTGTGGTTCAACGCGCTGCTGCCCTGGTGGATCATCCTGCCGGTGGGCGCGTATTTGATTGCCTGGCATTTTTCTCTGCAGCACGAAGCCATCCATTCCTTTCGGGGCGTGCCGGCCTGGCTGAGGTTTGCCATCGTGTTTCCGCCGCTGGGGCTCTGGTTCCCCTACCCGTTGTATCGCAAGAGCCATACCACCCATCATCGCGACATCAATCTGACCGTGCCGGGGGTCGACACCGAGTCTTACTACGTTCGCCAGGCAGATTGGGCGCGCATGGGACCGGTCACGCGGGGTGTGCTGCGTTTCAATCAGACCATGGCCGGCCGCTTGCTCATCGGGCCGGCTCTGCGCCTGTGGAGCCTCATCAAAAAGGAAACCGACCGCGTGCGGCAGGGAGACCTCAGTCACTTGCCGCACTGGGCCGCGCATGTGATTGCGGTGGGCGTTCTGTTCTGGTTCATCTCCGGCGTCTGCGGCTTTCCTTGGTGGCAGTACTGCCTGCTCGTCGCCTATCCTGGCCTGAGCTTGGGACTGTTGCGGGCCTTCACGGAGCATCGTGCCGCAGAGGACTCGCAGCAAAGGACCGCATCGGTGGAATCCAATGTGCTGTTCGGATTGCTGTATCTGTATAACAATCTGCACGTCGCGCATCATTTGAAACCGGCGATGCCCTGGTACGACATTCCGCGCTTCTATCGGGAGAATCGCGCGGGCCTTTTGGCGAGTAATGGAGAGTTTGTGTACACGGGCTATGCCGTGCTTGCCCGGCAATACTTTCTGACTCCCGTATTCAGTCCCGTTCACCCCACCCTGTAGAGCATCGAATTGCCCAGCAAGACCCGCGCGATCGTCGCGACCTCGATCGGCAATATGCTCGAGTGGTACGACTTCACGGTGTACGCCTTGTTTGCAGGCTACATCGCGGGAAATTTCTTTCCCGGCGACGATCCGAATACGCGGCTGCTCAAGACCTTTCTGGTGTTCGGTTTGGGTTTCGTGGTTCGTCCCTTGGGCGCGGTGCTGATCGGCAACTTCGGCGATCGATCGGGGCGCAAAGCCGCACTGACTTTGACCATCTTGTTGATGGCCGCCGGCACGGGCATCATCGCCTTGTCCCCTACTTACGCCTCGATTGGAATCGGCGCGCCGCTTCTGTTGTTGCTCGGGCGCGTTCTGCAGGGATTTTCGGCGGGCGGCGAAGTCGGCGGCGCGACGGCCTATTTGCTCGAGAGTGCCGAACCGGCGCAGCGCGGCCGGGTCGCATCATGGCTCGAGGCCAGCATGGGCATGGCGAACATCCTGGGCGCACTAGCGGCATTCACGGTCACCGCCTCGCTCAGCACTCAAGAGATTCAATCCTGGGGCTGGCGGATCCCCTTCTTGTTCGGATTGCTCATTGCCCCCGTGGGATTGTATTTGCGCCGCACTCTGGATGAGACCCAGGCCTTTCAGGCGGAGGCATCCAGGCGCGCCGAACTGCACGCGGATCGCAGGGTGCCCTTGGTGGAGATTTTCCGCGAACACGGGCGCAGTTTATTCGTCGGCTTTTGCGTCGCCGTGCTGTGGGCGGTGTCGGTGTATGTGTTGATGATCTTTCTGCCCACGTATGTGCAACGTCCGGACACGTTCAATTTCAGCGCCAAGCAAGCCTTCGGCGCGTCGCTCATCGGCAATATTCCCTTCGTCATCGGCTGCGTCTGGTTCGGCTCGCTATCGGATCGGATCGGCAGGCGCAGGAGTTTATTTCTGAGTGCGGCACTGCTGCTCGTCCTGGTGCTGCCGCTGTTTATATGGCTGAAGGCCGACCCGAGCCTGACCACCCTGATCACCGTGCAATGCATCGTATGCCTGTTGGTGGCGAGCTTCGTCGGCGTCGCGCCCGCGGCCCTGTCCGAGATCTTCCCGACCAGCGTGCGCTCGACGGGAACCTCGCTGGTGTACAACGGCGCCTTCACGCTGTTCGGCGGCTTCGCACCCATGATCCTGACCTGGCTCACGCAGCGCTCGGGCGGCTCGATCTATTCGCCTGCCTGGTATGTGATGATGGCAGCGTGCGTGGCGTTGATGGCTATTCCCTTTTTGGGGAGTCGCTCGGCGAGCATGGCGGCGACTCGCGACTACCCCATCGCAACAAATGAACCATAGCCACGCAAGACTTCGTCGTTGGTCAGCAGCAACATCGGCTCCACAAATGCCTGCGCAATCAGCATGCGATCGAAAGGGTCCTGGTGCAGCAAGGGAAGCTCAGCCACCTTTGCCGCATGCTCGCCGGTTATCGGCAGGAGGCTGAAGCCGGCGGGTTCGATCGCCGCGAGAACTTCAGCCGGATTTGCTGTAAGTTTCCCCATCGCAGACTTGATGCTGATTTCCCAAATTGAGGCGGCACTCACAAAAACCTCCGCTGCGACAATTTTTTTGCGCACCGACGGAGAAAGTTTCGACGGCTGTGATAGCGCCCATAGCAACAAATGTGTGTCTAAAAGAACCCGCACGCCTAGCGCCCTTCAAAATCTGCCATTACATCTGCAGGCAACGGCGCATTGAAATCGTCGGACACCTTGATCTTGCCCTTGAGCAAGCCCAGTTTCTTCTCGCGCCGAACTCCGATCAGCGGAGTCAGCCGGGCCATAGGCTTTCCGGCCTTAGCGATGATTACTTCCGCGCCGGCCGCCACTTCGTCCACAATGCGCGACAGATGCGTCTTAGCCACGTGAATATTGATGATATTGCTCATAATAGCCCTTTTTAAACTAGACTTAGTTTAACCTGTAGACGCCTGAATGGCAATGGAGAATACCTTGTCGGACCGTCCTAATTTCCTGATTTTGATGGCGGATCAGCTGACCGCACGCGCGCTTCCGGCGTACGGAAACGCCGTCGCGAAGACGCCGCACATCGACGCCCTGGCCGGCGCCGGGGTGCTGTTCGACTCCTTCTACTGCAACAGCCCGCTGTGCGCACCATCGCGTTTTTCACTGCTGTCGGGACGACAAGTCTCCGCCATAGGCGCATACGACAATGCGGCGGAATTTCCCTCGCAGGTGCCGACCTTTGCGCATTACCTACGGCACTCGGGATACCGCACGGTCTTAAGCGGAAAAATGCATTTCTGCGGCGCGGACCAGCTGCACGGATTCGAGAAGCGTTTGACCACCGACATCTATCCGGCCGACTTCGGCTGGACGCCCGACTGGGCGCGCTTTTCGCATCGGCCGACTTGGTATCACACCATGGACTCGGTTACCCAGGCGGGCCCCTGCACGCGCACCAATCAGATCGACTTCGACGACGACGTCGTCTTCAGCGCCCGGCAGGAACTGTTCGATATGGCGCGCGACAAGGATAAGCGGCCCTTCTGCATGGTCGCCTCCATGACCCATCCCCACGATCCCTATGTCATTCCTCAAGCTTACTGGGATCGGTACACGCACGCGGACATCGACATGCCGCGCGTACGCATGGACCCTGCGGAACTTGATCCGCACTCGCGCCGCTTGCGCCATGTGTGCGGACTCGATCTGCTGCCGGTGAACGAGGCACAGGTGCGCAATGCGCGCCGTGCCTACTATGGCGCGGTTTCCTATGTGGACGATCAAGTCGGCGTGCTGCTCAAAGCGCTGGCCGATACGGGCATGGCCGAGAACACCATCGTGTTGTTATTCGCCGATCACGGCGACATGCTGGGAGAGCGCGGCCTCTGGTACAAAATGAGTTTCTTCGAGCCAGCCTGCCGCATCCCGCTGATCGTACACGCACCGGGACGATTTGCGGCCCGGCGTGTGGCCGAATCCGCCTCGCTCGTCGATATTCTGCCCACGCTTTGCGAACTCGCGGGCCCGAAGGCGCAAAACTTCGTATCGCCTCTCGACGGACAGAGCCTGGTGCCGCAGCTTAACGGCGCCCCAGGTAAGGACGAAGTCTTCGGTGAATATCTGGCCGAGGGAGCGATCGCTCCCCTGGTGATGATCAAGCGCGGCCGTTACAAATTCGTGCATTCGCCGGTGGATCCCGATCAACTCTATGACTTGCGCGACGATCCGGAGGAACTGCGCAATCTCGCGGGCTCGCCCGCGCAGTCAAGGCTCGTGCAAGACTTTCGCGCCGAGCTGGCGCAGCGCTGGGACCTCAGTGCTCTGCACGCGGCGGTTACTGCCAGCCAACAGCGCCGCCATCTGGTCTACGCGGCCCTGCGCTCCGGCAAGTACACGCCTTGGGACTTCCAGCCCCTGCGCGACGCGAGCCGCCTGTACGTGCGCAATGATCAGGATCTCGGCGACCTGGAAGCGATGGCGAGATTCCCGCCAATTTAATTCTAGACGCTTCCTTACCGCCGAGATCCCATCGCATGCCCTGCGCCCCTAGTTGTTGAGCGCGCCCTGATTGACCCAGGTCTTCACCAGATCGATGGTGTTCTGATCGAGACAGGGATTCGACGAGGCTCCGCAGCCCAGCGGCATCCGCGATCCGGTGATTCCCGCGGCGCCCTCGATCTTCTGCACCAGGTAGCTGTTGGCGGCGTCGCTGGGCTTGATGCGCAGCAGACTCGGCTGCTCGATACTCGCCACACCGACGATGCTGGCAAAGGTGTGCCCGGCCGTGAGGTTTTGTACGCCCGGCAAACTCGAGCCCACGCCGGTGTGGCACACCGAACAGATCGGCGTGAAGAGGGTGGTTTGCAGCTGGGTGAGCGTCACCTGGGCGACCACCGTATTGGAGACCGTCACGGTAGCGGCCTTTGAGCCCACATTACCGTCCGCATCCGTCGCCTTGGCATTGACGCTGACCGAACCGTCGGTCACGGCGGTGGTATCCCACTGGACGGTATAGGGCGGAGCCGTCACGACACCAAGGGAGGTTGAATTGGCAAAGAACTCGACCTTCGCGACGGTGATCGGATCGACCACCGTGGCGCTCAAGGCCACAGTGCCCTTGAGGGCGCCGGTCGGCGTGGTCAGAGTGACCACCGGCGCGGCATTGAGGACGGGCGGTGTCGCACCGACGTCGATACGGCCGTAACTACCGTTCGCCTCGTTGTTGGTGCCCGCAGCGAAGAACAGGGTGTTGTGCGGTTGATTGTTCGCATCGTTGCCGAAGGCGATGCCCCAGAGTCCCGGCGTGGCGATGGCCGCGCCCGCTGAATCTTTCACTGTGCCGATATAGGCGCCGGTTGAGGTATCGTAGGCGTTGATTTTTCCATCGCCGAAATTTCCCACCAACAATGCCTTGGCGAGGGTGCCGAAGTCCGCGGGCGCGATGGCAACACCCCAGGGAGCATTCAGCGCCCCCGTTGCCACCAATTGCTTGATCAGCTTGCCGTTGGTGTCGTAGATATCGACATATCCCAGGCCGGCGCCATTGGCATTGTCGTGATTGTCGGGTCCCAGCTGCTTCGCATAGGTCACGCAGAGCTGCAGTGCACCGGCTGCCCCGGTGGCGATGGACTGAATGCCGAAGGGCGCATATCCCGCCGGAATGCTGGAGTCGGTAAAGGTGAAGGCGGTCGCCGACGTTACCTGCTTGACGAAGGTCGCATCGAACACGTCGACTTTATTGTTATGAAAATCCGCGGCATATAGAAAGGCCTTGCCATTGTGTTGAGCCAATGCAATGCCCTTGTACACCGCGCCCCCTGCGTCCGTATACATGGTGACGGCGTGCGTGGCATCGACACTATGCGACCAGCCGGCGATCATTCCCCCCTCGCCGTCGAAGATGAACGCGGCGGCACCGGATGCGCCCGCACTGGAGACCACAAAATCGCTCGCAGCGCCGTTGAAGACAACGCCCGTGGGATCGAAAGTCGCGCCACCGGCACCCGCCGCAAAGCTGACCACAAGCGCAGCCGCATGCGGTTGAGCTACGCCGTTGCCATCGTACAAAGTGGATGTCTCGGAATGATTGTTTGCCACCCAGGCGAAGAAATTGCCTGTTGGGATCGATAGACCCCAGGGATTCACGAGATTCGCATCTACATTCAACGCAGTGCCGCCCGCCTTGTCAGCGACGAGATTGGTCAGCGAGTACGCCGTCGAGGCGTTCACGGTGAGGCTGGCTGAACCGGTGCCCGAACCGTAGGAATTACCCGTGCAACTTAAGTTGAAGGTATCGGTGCCCGCCGCCGTCGGCGTCACGGTTTGCGTTCCCGAGGCGGCCAGACTGCCGCTCCAGCCGCCGCTAGCGGTGCAAGTCGTGCCGCTGTTCGATGTCCACGTCACCACCGCCGATTGTCCGAGCGTGATGCTGGTTGGCGCCACGGTTACATTGACATTGGCGCCAGGCATGGAGGATCCGCCTCCGTAGCCGCCGCCGCCGCCGCAACCGGCTAAAACCAAACCACAAATCATTCCGGTCACACAGACCGATACAACACGTCGTATTCGCACGATGGCATCCTCAAAGCGAGAGTCAGGTTGACTCGTCAGGTAGGTGCCCCAGCGAACATACAAAGTTGGCTGGTTCGGACACTCGAATCGCTGCCGCGTCTACAAGGTGGAGGTTCGACTGATTGGCGCGCCGCAGCCATTTGTCCGCAAACTAGAGCGCGCTTCGCGTATCATCCGGGTTTTACACGAGTTTTCCGTCCCTATGACTCAAACAGCCGGCGCCAAAATCATCGACGGGCGCCACCATGCGCGACAGCTACGCGAGGCATTGCGCATCAAAGCCGCGGGGCTGCTTGCGAAATTCGGCGCCCCGCCCAAACTCACCGTGATTCTGGTCGGTGACGATGCACCTTCGCGGCTATACGTCTCGAACAAGTCCAAAGCCTGCCGCGACGTCGGCATTGCGTCGGTGGTGATCGAACTGCCGGCGTCCACCGGGCTCGAGGCCCTGCTCGCGGTGATTGAAGAGCAGAATCGCGACCCATCCGTACACGGCATCTTGGTGCAGCTACCCCTGCCCGCCCATTTACCCGTCCATGCGGTGCTGGAACGAATCTCCGTCGAGAAAGATGTGGATGGATTTCACCTGTACAACGTCGGCAGCCTGGCGCTCGGGACGGCGGTGTTTCCGCCCTGTACGCCCTATGGCGTGCAAAAGCTCCTGGAAGCCGAAGGCATTCCCATTGCCGGTCAAAACGTGGTGGTGGTCGGCGCCAGCAATATCGTCGGTAAGCCGACCGCCATGATGTTGATGCAGAAGGATGCAACGGTTTGCATCTGTCACGCCAAGACTCGCGACTTGGCGCAATTCACGATTCTCGCCGACATCCTGGTGGTTGCAGCCGGCAAGCCAAATCTCATCGTGCCGCAAATGGTCAAGACGGGCGCCGTGGTCATCGATGTGGGCATCAATCGCCTGCCCAACGGCAAGGTGGTCGGCGATGTGGACTTCGAGGGAGTCCGACAGAAGGCTTCGTATATCACACCGGTTCCGGGCGGCGTCGGCCCCATGACGGTCACCATGCTGCTCGCCAATACCATCACGGCGGCGCAGCGCATGTGGGGAATCAGCGAGACATCCACGGGTACTTAGCCCATAGAATCATGCGCTCGTTGACAGGCATGATTCTGGGGAACCAGCCTGTTCCCACGGGCCCGTTGCTGTGGGCGGCCTGCTCCAAAGCGGAGGCGAGGGCCTGCACGTCGGATCGACCCAGGGTGGGCACATCGACCTGCCCCTGCCGCTCACAGCCGTGCGCACCCAAAATTCGAGTTTGCTCGTTCACCATCGCCTGCAGCTTGCGGGCGCTCGCCGCGTAGGCGCCAAGATCCGCACCAGGCAGAAAAGCGTAGATCTCCGAGGGGTAGATGAAGTCCCCGGCAAAAACTCGATTGGCGAGCCCATCGACGAGCACCACGGATTCGGCCGTGTGTCCCGGCAGATTCACCAGCAGCAGGCGCCGGTCCCCCAAATCGATTTCCGCTCCTGAATCGAGCCAGTGGGCAACTCGAAACGGCTCGCGCTTGAATCCTTCAATGAATCCCAAGCTTTGGTAGAGCCCTAGCGAGAACACGCCCTCGTGCACTTGCGCGCGAAGCGCCGGCAAGTTGAGCAGCGCGACAGCGGCGAAACGATGCAAGTTTCCCGTATGATCAAAGTGCAAATGCGACGGCAGCACCTCGACGGGCAGCGAGGTAAGCGCGCTCACGACGGCAGAAATATCCCGGACACCGGGTCCCGTGTCGAACAGCAATGCACGCTGCGAACCGACGATGAGATAGCTGAAGTTGCACTGGCCATAGAATGGTTCGCCGATGGCAAATGCGCCCTCGCCCAAATCTCCCACGACGTAGTAAGAGTCGAACCAGCGAAGCGGCGCCTGGAGCGCCGGTTTGTCCGCATTCATCGCCGGAGTCCCGGCGCGCACACGCCACAGCCATGCCGCTGCTTCAGGCGCCCGCCAAGCAATGCCGCAGACGATGACGGCTAGGAGCGCCAACACCGTCGCGCGCAGAATGCCCTGCCTCCAGCGTTGCGAGTTATTCAGAAATCGGCCGCGGTGGCGCGCATCCAGTCCATCAGATGTGCGCCGTACACACGCTCCACCAGCAATAAGTAGTGTTCGTAAGACAGGCAAACCGTCAGAACATTGAGATCGGCCAATCGGCCGGACAAGGCTTCGCCGGGATGGGATAGGGCAGAGACAGCGCCCAATCGACGCAAAAAATCGCCCGCCCTCGGGCCCCGCACGCGAACTACGCGGACCCCGCCCGTGAGATCCACCACGCAGCCATCCGCAACCGGTGCAGGCTGCGTCGCGAGACCCGCGACGGCGGCCCCATCGGTACTCAATAGCCAAGTTTCCGTAGGACTGCGCCATGCCAGCAGCAGAGTCGGATCGCTGTCGGTCCCTGGGGCGGCATTGAACCGCAGCGGCTGCGGGAGAGCTATTCCCAACTGCCGGCGCACCATGGCCGCGAAATCGCCGGCACTCTCGAAGTAACGTAACGCGGCAATCTGTAGATCGGTGACCGCGTTGATAGTCAGCCCCACCGCGCCGATGGCAGCGGTTGAATCGTTCTGCAATTCAACCATTCAGGCGCTCTCCGGCAGGGTCAACAAACGGCGCCCTGACCACCTCGGCCTCGATCATGGTCCCCAGATGATGAACCTTGATGCGTTCGCCCATCCTCTGAGTGCCGCGCGCAAGCAGTCCTAGCGCGACCGGCATCTGCAGTGCAGGACTCCAATAACTGGAGGTCACATAGCCCTCGGATTGCGCCGGCGGAGCGGCGGCCGCAATTTGCGCGCCGACCGGCAGACGTGTACGACGATCGACGGGCGATAGCGCCACCAATTGGAACCGGTTCGGATCGCGCGCGGCGTGGCGCAGCAGCGAACGCCGGCCGACAAAATTCGCGGCCTTGCGCTCAATGGCGCGGGCAAAACCGATGTCCTGCGGCAGAGTCGTGCCGTCGGTGTCGGTGCCGATGTGAATGAAGCCCTTTTCCGTGCGCATGATCTCGAGCGCTTCGATTCCATAGGGCACGGCCGCGAAATCCGCCGCATGATGCCAAAATCGTTCCAGCAAGGCCTCGACATGATTGGCCGGAACATTGATCTCATATCCTAACTCGCCGCTGAAGCTCGCCCTCAATACGCGCAAGCGCACACCGTCCAAAGTACATTCGCGCAGCGTCATATGCTTCATCGAACTCGGCGAGAGTTGCGCCGCGAAGCCGACGGCCGCGAGCCAATCCCAGGCGCGGGGTCCCGCCACGGTGACATTGCCCCAGCGCGAAGTGACCGGCGTCACCAGCACGCGCAACTGCGTGTATTCGCATTGCAGCCATTCCTCGAATGCAGCCGTGGTGCGCTCCACACCCGCGCTGGTGGTGTTCACCCAGTAATGTTGCGGCCCGAGACAGGCGACGATGCCGTCGTCGACGACAATGCCGTTCTCATTGAGCAATATTCCATAGCGGGCCTGACCCACGCTCAAAGTGGACATTGTCCCCACATACATGAGATCGAGAAATGCAGCCGCGTCCGGTCCGTAGATTTCGAGCTTGCCGAGCGGCGACCCGTCGAATAACCCGACGCTTCTGCGCACCGCGCCCGCCTCGCGCCGCGCCGCGTCCTCCAATGATTCGCCGGACAGCGGATAAGCCGAAGGGCGAACCCAATTGCCGAATTGCTCGAATAGCGCGCCGCGTGCTTGGTGCCACGCCCGTGCCGGCAGATGTTTCAACGGCCGATACAGGTCGCCCACCCGTCGACCCGCGAGCAACCCGAGGCTCACCGGCGCGAACGGCGGACGAAACTTCGTGGTCCCCACATCCACGGGCTCGCGACCGGTGAACTCTCCCATCAATACCAATGCATTGACGTTGCTGGTCTTGCCCTGGTCGGTGCCCATGCCGGTGGTGGTGTAGCGTTTCAAATGTTCGACAGAACGGTAGTTCTCTTGCGCGGCCAGTCCAACGTCGCTCATCGACACATCGTTCTGCAGGTCCACGAAGTGCTTGCCCGTCAATCCAGGAATGTGGGTGGCCGCCAAGGATATGCCGCCGCCCCCCATAGGCGCCGCCGGCACAGCTCCGCCACGCGCGAGCGCGGCGCCGAGTTCCGCCGCATGATTCACCAACGCATCGCGGCCAAAGATGCCCGCGCATGCGCCGGCGCTCCACACGCCGGGCGCCGCACCGTCGGGAACGAACATGGCGGAGTTTTCCAGCCAGCGCAATTTTCCGCCGGCCTGAGAATGTAAATGCACCGTCGGGGCGTGCCCGCCGGCACTCAAAATCAAATCGCACTCCAGCCGCTCCGGACGCGCGGCATTCGAATCGGTGGAAATGACCGTGCAGTGGCGCACCGCCTTCGTGCCGCCCACTTCGGCGATGCCGGAGTCCGCAAAAATGCGCACCGGCACCTTATCGGCAGCCATATCCGTGCGCGGCCGACGATCGATCACGGCAATCACTTTCACGCCGGCATCGAGTAAGGATTTGGCGGTTGTATAGGCTGAATCGCTGTTGGCGGCGATGACCACGCGCCGGCCGCAGCCGACGCCGAAGGCATGGGCATACTTGTCGGCCGCACCGGCCAACATGACGCCGGGGCGATCATTATTGGGGAAGATCATCGGACGTTCCAAGGCGCCGGCGGCCGCGATGACGGCCCGGGCGCGAATCTTCCAAAGTCGCTCGCGCAGCACACCGCAGCGATTGTGGAAACCCTCGCCCCTCGGCAGGGACTCGCGCGCGCATACGAGGTTGTGATCGTAGATTCCGAAGGCCATGGTGCGGGTCATCAGCCGCACGCCCAAGTTGCGGGCGCGGCCGAGGAGATCGGCGATCTGAGCGTCCTCACGCCACGCAAGTGCACCGCCCAACAGGGCTGAGCCGGTCAGCAGCAGGGTATCCGCACCCGCCTCCGCAGCGGCAACCGCCGCGCTCAATCCAGCGAGGCCGCCGCCGATGACGAGCACGTCCGTTTGGGCGGCGATCTCCTCATAACGATCGGGATCGGGTTGCACACGCACTTTCCCCAATCCCGCCATGCGGCGAATCGATGGCTCATAAAGATGCCAATTGGGCCATTTGAACGTTTTGTAATAGAAGCCGGACGGCAGGAACGCGCCCAACTTGTTGTTAATGGCACCCAGGTCGAAGGCCAGACTCGGCCAGCAATTGACGCTCTCGGCGACCAAGCCCTCGTCCAATTCCACCAAAGTCGCCCGCATATTGGGAGTTCTCGCCCCATCGGCGCACAAGTCGACCAGCGCATTGGGTTCTTCTACGCCGCAGGAAAAAATACCGCGCGGCCGATGCAACTTGAAACTGCGGCCGACCAGTTGCACGCCGTTCGCCAGCAGCGCCGATGCCAGCGTATCGCCCTGGAAGCCGGGCAGGCGCCGGCCGTTGAATTCGAAGGACAGTGGTCGCGATCGATCGATGCACCGCCCTGCCGGCGCCGGTAGTCGTGAGGCCGTCATGGCACCGAATCAGTCATGGCGTATACGGACAATATTTCATGGGTGACCGTATTGCGCTGCAGATTGAACCAACGGCCGCAGCCCTGCAGGTGGCGCCAGCGCTCCAAATGCAGACCCTTGGGATTATCTCGAAAGAACAAATATTCGCCCCACGCCTGATCGTCTTGATCCAATCCC
>JANYJY010000034.1 GCA_025358295.1 Gammaproteobacteria bacterium | reverse complement strand
TCGACAATTGGCCCGGGGACGTCGAGCACCTCCAGGGGCCCGCACTCATGGACCGCATGCGCCGCCACGCCGAGCGCTTCAATACCGACATTGTGTTCGATCACATCAATCGGGTGGAATTACGCCAACGCCCCTTCCGCCTGTTCGGCGACAACGGCGAGTACACCTGCGATGCGCTGATCATCGCCACGGGCGCTTCGGCCAAGTACCTGGGGCTTCCGTCCGAAGAGACCTTCCGCGGCAAGGGCGTTTCGGCCTGCGCTACCTGCGACGGCTTCTTCTATCGCGGCAAAGCCGTGGCAGTCGTCGGCGGCGGCAACACGGCCGTGGAAGAAGCCCTGTATCTCACCAATATCGCCTCGCACGTCACCCTGGTGCATCGCCGCGACAAGCTGCGCGCCGAGAAGATATTGCAGGATCGCCTGTTTGCGCTGGAAGCGGCAGGCAAGGCCAGCGTGGTTTGGAATCACTCCATCGATGAGATTCTCGGCGATGACGCCGGAGTCACCGGCGCGCGGCTGCGCGGTATTGCGCCGGCTTCCGGAACCCGCAACATCCAGGTCGACGGGGTCTTCATTGCGGTCGGTCATCAGCCCAATACTCAGCTGTTCGAGAATCAACTCGACATGCGTGGCGGTTACATCGTGGTCAAGGGCGGCAGCGAGGGCGATGCGACTTCCACCAGTATTGCCGGGGTATTCGCCGCCGGCGATGTGGCCGACCACGTCTATCGCCAGGCGGTCACGTCGGCGGGAACCGGATGCATGGCGGCGCTCGACGCCGACAAATATTTGGAGCGAGCGGAGGCCGAGCCGCACGTCGAAGCACGCGTCGCGAACGCGTGACCCACGGCAAGGCTAGATTTCTAGACAACATTGCGGACATCGACGCAGCGGCGTGGAATTCTCTCGCCGGCACCGCTCAGCCCTTTCTGCGTCACGAGTTTCTGCTGGCGCTCGAGCAATCCGGTTGCGCCGTGCCGCGTACCGGTTGGAGCGCACGGCACCTGATCATCGAGGATGCCTTCGGAAGGCCTGCCGCAGCCATGCCCCTCTACCTCAAGGGGCATTCGCGCGGCGAGTTCGTATTCGATTTTTCTTGGGCCAATGCCTATGCCGAGCACGGACTTCGCTACTACCCGAAATTGGTCACCGCCGTGCCATTTACTCCGGTGCGCGGATCACGCCTTCTGGTGCGTCCCGACATCGACGCACCGTCCATGTCCGGTCTCTTGATCAAGACCGCCATGGGCTATGCGCAAAGCGAACAGCTATCGTCCTGGCACGTCTTGTTCCCCGCGGACGAAGTGGTCCAGGAGCTTCAATCGGCGGGTTTGATCCTGCGCAGCGACTGCCAATTCCATTGGTTCAACCACGACTATGATTCCTTCGACGCCTTCCTGGCGACCTTCACAGCAGAGAAGCGCAAGAAAGCCAAGCGCGAGCGCCGGCGGGTCGCCGAGGCCGGCATCGAATTCGATACCTTGCACGGCGGCGACATGAACGATGCACTGTGGCACACGGTGTATGGCTTCTACGCCGATACCTTTTATCGCCACGGTCATGACCCCTACTTGAATCTGGATTTTTTTAAACGGTTGGCTGGCTCCATGCCGGATCGGATCATGCTCAAAGTCGCGCGCATCGGTTCCCAGCCTATTGCCGCGGCCATATTCTTCGTCAGTGACGACGCCCTGTTCGGCCGCTACTGGGGCGCGGGCGGCAATTACCACAGCCTGCATTTCGAGACCTGCTACTACCAAGGCATCGAGTACTGCATCGAGCACGGACTTCGCCGCTTCGAGCCAGGGACCCAGGGCGAGCACAAGGTACCGCGGGGGTTTGTGCCCACAATGATGAATTCGGCGCATTTCATCGTCGATCCACGATTTGCAGCCGCCATCGGTGACTTTGCGAGACGCGAGGCGCGAGGCGTCGCGAATTACGCCGCCGCGGTCAATGAACATGTGCCCTATCACCGCGCGCCCGATGAGGAATTGCAGCTCTGAGCAGGCTCATCTGGCTGGGAGAACACGCGGATCCGAACTGGTTTCCGCCGTTGGACAATGCTCTTTCCGAGCCTCCCGGCCTGCTCGCGGCCGGCGGCGACTTAAGCCCGGCGCGACTGCTGGCCGCCTATGAGCGCGGCGTTTTCCCCTGGTACTCGGCGCAGCAGCCGATCCTCTGGTGGTCGCCGGATCCGCGCATGGTCTTGTATCCCGGAGAGTTCAAGTGCTCGCGCAGCCTGAGCAAGACGCTGCGCAACGGCAGCTATGAAACTCGCCTCGATCACGCGTTCGGCGCGACCATTCGTGCTTGCGCCGGACCCCGGCGCGGCGGGCCCGATACTTGGCTGAACCGCGACATGATCGCCTCCTACGAGCAATTGCACGCCATGGGGTACGGTCACTCCGTCGAGACCTACGAAGCCGGCCAGCTGGTGGGGGGGTTGTACGGCATTAAGCTCGGGCAGGTATTTTTCGGTGAATCCATGTTCAGTGTGGGCCGCGATGCCTCCAAAGTGGCCCTGGCGCGCTTGGTCGATGAGTGCCTCGCACGAGACATCCAGCTAATCGACTGCCAGGTGGCCAGCTCCCATTTGGCGTCGTTGGGCGCTCGTGAGGTGTCGCGCAGCCAGTTTGTGGCTTTATTGCATCGTTATGCCCGGCGCACCCCCACCGAAACCTGGGCGAGATCGTCGTAAATTGCATTACCAGAGGGCTTTATGCACAATGCGCCCGGTTTCCCGCATACCACAAGGACGCATGTCAAAAGAAGAGGCAATTCAATTCGAGGGCGAGGTCGTCGAGACCCTGCCCAATACGACGTTCCGCGTCAAACTCAAAACCGGTCACGTCGTTACCGCGCATATTTCAGGAAAGATGCGTAAAAACTACATCCGAATCTTGACCGGAGACCAGGTGACGGTAGAGATGACCCCCTACGATTTGACCAAGGGCCGCATCGTTTATCGTGGCCGTTAGATTTCGAAGGCGTCGCATCGCCTTCTAGGCGCTGCGCGCCGCCTTAACTCTCGTGCGACAACAGGGCCGGCTGGTCCGCCGCACGCGTCTCCAGCTTGAGCTTCTCGCCATCATCGCTCAGGGTCACTTCCACATGCCCGCCGTTGACCAGCTTGCCGAATAACAGCTCTTCGGCGAGCGGCCGTTTGATGAACTCCTGGATGACTCGAGCCATGGGCCGCGCTCCCATCTTGGGGTCGTAGCCCTTCTTGGCGATCCAGCGGCGCGCTGGTTCGTCCACGGAGATAGACACGTGCTTCTGCTCAAGTTGCGCCTCGGCCTCGATCAAAAGCTTGTCCACCACGCGCTCGATCGTATCCTGATTAAGCCCGCTGAACTGAATGACGGAATCCAGGCGATTGCGAAATTCAGGTGAAAACAAGCGCTTGATTGCCTCCATCGCGTCCGGATCCGTGTCCGACTGAGTAAACCCTATGCTCGGCCGACTCATTTCCACGGCGCCCGCATTGGTGGTCATCACGATGATGACGTGGCGGAAATCCGCCTTGCGGCCGTTATTGTCGGTGAGCGTGCCGTGATCCATGACCTGCAGCAGCAGATTGTAGACGTCAGGATGCGCCTTTTCGATTTCATCGAGCAGCAGCACGCAGTGTGGATGCTTGGCGATGGCCTCGGTCAACAACCCGCCCTGATCGAACCCGACATAACCGGGCGGCGCGCCGATGAGGCGCGACACCGTGTGCCTTTCCATATATTCAGACATGTCGAAGCGCACGAATTCCACGCCCATGGCGATTGCCAACTGGCGCGTCACCTCGGTCTTGCCGACGCCCGTGGGACCGGAGAACAGGAAAGAGCCTACCGGCTTGCGCTGGTCGCCCAAGCCCGAACGCGACATTTTTATCGCGGCCGACAGAGCTTCGATTGCCTTGTCCTGGCCGAATATCGTCAGCTTTAGATTGCGCTCCAAATTCTTGAGCACGTCCCGATCCGACAAGGACACATTCTTCGGCGGAATTCTCGCAATCCGCGCCACTACATTCTCGATCTGCGTGACGGTCACCGAGCTGGCGCGCTTCTCCACCGGTTGCAGGCGCAGGTTCGCGCCCGCTTCATCGACCACGTCGATGGCCTTGTCGGGCATATGCCTGTCGTTGATATGGCGCGCCGCCAATTCCGCCGCGGCTTGCAACGCATCATCTTCGTACTTGATGCCGTGATGCTCTTCGTAACGCGTCTTCAATCCGCGCAGAATATCGACCGTGTCCTGCACCGAAGGCTCGGTGATGTCGATCTTCTGGAAGCGGCGCGCGAGTGCGTGGTCCTTCTCGAATATCCCGCGATATTCGTTGTAGGTGGTCGACCCGATGCAGCGCAGATCGCCGTTGGCGAGCGCCGGCTTGATCAAGTTCGAGGCGTCCATCACGCCGCCCGAAGCCGCACCGGCGCCGATGACCGTGTGAATTTCATCGATGAACAGGATGGCTCCGGGCTGCTTCTTGACCTCGGCGAGCACTGCTTTAAGGCGCTTCTCGAAATCGCCTCGATACTTGGTGCCGGCGACCAGCGAACCCATGTCTAAAGAATAAATGGTGGCATCCAACAGCACGTCGGGTACCTGGTTCTCGACGATCATGCGGGCCAATCCTTCCGCAATCGCCGTTTTACCGACGCCCGCTTCACCCACATACAAGGGATTGTTCTTGCGCCGGCGGCACAAGATCTCGATGGTGCGTTCGACCTCGAGCTTGCGGCCGATCAAAGGATCAATCTTGCCGCGACGCGCCGAGTCGTTGAGATTCGTGGCGTATTTTTCCAAGGCACTACCGCCGCCGTCACCCTCGCGCTCGGCATCCGGGGCGCTGCCGCTGTCGTCACGCTCGCTACGCTCCTCGCCGCCGGCCTTCGAGAGGCCATGAGCGATGAAATTGACCACATCCAGGCGCGACACGTCCTGCATGCTGAGCAGGTAGGCTGCATGCGACTGCTTCTCACTGAAAATCGCCACCAGCACATTGGCTACGGTGACCTCTTTCTTGCCGCTCGATTGGACATGAAACACAGCGCGCTGCAGCACGCGCTGGAACCCCAGAGTGGGTTGCACGTCCCGATCCTCGCCCGCCGGCAGCCGTGGCGTGGTTTGGTCGATGAATTGCTTCAATTCGGTCTTAAGTTTGGCGGTATCGGCGCCGCAGGACTTCAGCACCTCGCGCACTTTAGGGGTATCGACGATGGCGAGCAGCAGGTGTTCGACGGTCATGAATTCATGCCGCGCCTCTCGGGCCCCGGCAAACGCATCGTTCAAGCAAAACTCAAGTTCTTGACTTAGCACTTTATGCCTCTTCTAGCGTTGCCATCAGCGGATGCTGATGTTGGCGCGCATACGCGATCACCTGGGCCACCTTGGTCTCTGCAATCTCATAAGTAAACACCCCGCATATTCCTTTGCCCTTGGTATGAACCTCCAGCATAACGCGAGTTGCCTTGGTGCGGTCCATCCCAAAGAAGCGCTGCAAGATGTCAACCACGAACTCCATGGGAGTGTAGTCGTCATTGATCAGTACAACTTGATAGAGAGGCGGACGCTTGAGTTTGGGCGCCGCTTCCTCGACGACCAAGCCCGTTCCTTCCCGCCCACGTTCGATGTCACTCATGAATCATCAGTTTATAGGGTGCGTCTTGCCGGTTTACAAGACGTGCAGGCCAAACCTTACCCAGGAAGTTCCCTGTCGCCAATCAGTGTCACTTTACTTTAACAAGCAAAAACAAATGCTTGAGCGGGCTGGCGTATAGCCCGTATGATTGTCGGTCACGGTAACCATTCACGAGTCACATGCTTGATACGCGCGCACATGAATGGCTGTCCCGTCTGCAAGGCAACGGCCCCAGACTGGCATCGCTTGCGCTGGCGGCGCTCATTGCCGTAGAGCTGGCGCGGATCGCCATTTCGCTGTTGAGCGGCACCCCGGTGAAGTCCCCGCAGCCCGCGCAGGTCAACCTGCCGTCCCGCAGCCGCCCAACCGGAGTGGACATGCCGGCGGTGGTTGCCGCCCATCTCTTTGGGGTATTTACGGCAGACCCGGCTACCCAGGACCCCTCCAGTGCACCGCAGTCGCTCGCCAATCTGGCGCTGGCCGGGACGATTGCAACCCAGGATCCGAAAAAAGGCGTGGCCATCATCAGCGAGAACGGCGGTCCATCGAAGGTCTATTCGGTGAACGACAACATCAGCGGCGCCACCCTGCATTCGGTGTACCTCGACCGGGTCATTCTGGACCGGGCCGGCACGCTGGAGACGCTGTTGCTGCCCCGGCTGCAGGGTCCCGGCATGCATGCCCCGCCGCTGGTGCGCCGCGCAGGCGTCGATCCCCGCACCGTGACGGCGGTGGACAATGTCCGCCGCATGGTGCAACAGGATCCCAGCATCCTCGATCAAGTCATGCGCGTGGTCGCGTCCTACGACAACACCGCTGGAAAACTTCGCGGCTTTCGCGCCTATCCGGGGCGCAATCGCCAAATCTTCAATAAGCTGGGCTTGAAGCCGGGCGATTTGGTCACTGCGGTCAATGGCACCGCCCTGGACGACCCACACCACAGCCAGGACGTATTCAACACCATTCAGACGTCGGACCATGTCACCGTCACCATCGAGCGCGCCGGCCAGAAGCAGGACATCACATTGAATATCGCCCAGGTGGCGGCGCAGGCGACCAAGGACCTGGACAGCGACCCAAATTCCAACGCTGGAATGCCGCCTGACGGCGCACCGACGCCGCCCGCGGTCAACACCGAGAATTCGAAGGATTAGAACGTAGAGACGGACGAAGGCGTTCAATATACGAGTACCCATGATGACGAATGCAACCAAATCTCAGCCCACAGCCCGCATCGCCGCCGTCTTGGCGATGAGCGCAGCGATGCTCCTATCGATGACCATGACGGCGTGGTCGCAGAACAGGAACCAGGATGGCCCGACGATTACGCCGAACTACAAGGACGCAGACTTAAGCCAGATCATCCAGGCCGTCGCTGAGGTCACCGGCAAGAATTTCATCATTGATCCGCGCGTCAATGCCAAGGTCACCATGCTGTCGGCGACGCCGATGTCACCGGCGGCGTTCTATGAGGCCTTCCTCTCCGTGCTGCAGGTCTACGGATACATCGCGGTGCCGGCCGGCAAGGTGATCAAGATCATTCCCAACACCGATCAGCGGCAAGTGCCGGCCAACGATCTGCCGACCAACGTCAGTTCGACCTCGGACGAAATCGTGACCCAGATCATCTCGGTTAGGAATGTCAGCGCGGCTGCCCTGGTGCCGATTCTGCGGCCCTTCATTCCCCAGTACGGTCAGCTCGCCGCCTATGCCGCCGGCAACCAATTGATCATTTCCGATCGCGCCAGCAATGTGAGCCGTATCGTCCGAATCGTCGAACGCATGGACCAAGCCGACGATGCGCCGGTCGAAGTCATCCCGCTGCACAATGCCGGCGCCGCCGATGTGGTTCGCACGGTGAATTCTTTGACCCAAGGCGCAGGCGCCGAGGGCGCCGGCGCGTCCGCCAAGATAGTCGCCGACGAGCGCACCAACAGCATCCTTCTTGCCGGCGAGAAGACGCAGCGCCTGAAGGCCAAGGCACTGATCCTCAGCATGGACACCCCCTTGGCGAGCGGTGGTGATACTCAGGTCCGCTACCTGCGTTATGCCGACGCGGAGAAAATCGCCGACAAGCTCAAGGGACAGGCCACGGCCACGGCCAAGGCGCAAGGCGGCACCCCTACGGCAGGCGCCGCCGCCGGCGGCGGCACGTCGAATGTGGATGCCAGCGTCACCATCTGGGCCGACATCGCCACCAATGCGCTGATCATTACCGCACCGCCCAAGATCATGAAATCGCTGATGACGGTGATCGACAAGCTCGATATCCGACGCGCGCAGGTCCAAGTAGAGGCCATCATCGTCGAGGTCGACGTCAACAAGAGCGCGAATCTTGGCGTGCAATGGCTGCTCGATGGCGGCAACAGTCTGGGCTATGGAGTGACGAACCTCCCCGGTGCCGGCACCAGTATCATCGACCTAGCCGCGGCAGTTGTGGGCGTGACCGCAAACACCCGCACTTCGGCCGCCACCGTCGGGAGCATCAACAGCAAGACAGTCGGCACCGGCGCCACGTTTGCGCTCGGCAAGTACAACGCAAGCACCGGCAAGGGTTTCGCCGCGCTGGTGCAGGCTCTGCGCAGCGACGGCAGCAGCAATATCATCTCCACTCCCTCGCTGATCACCATGAACAACGAAGAGGCGGAGGTCAAGGTAACGCAGGAGATTCCGTTGATCACGGGGTCTTACAGCAATTCGACCCAGAGTGTCGCTGGCAGCACCAGTCCCTTCACGACGATTCAGCGCGAGGAAGTGGGCACCATCTTGAAGGTCACGCCGCACATCAATGAGGGTAATTCGGTTCAGCTGAAAATCGAGCAGGAAGATTCATCGCCGGGCGCCAAGCTCACGGATTCCGCCGACATATCCACCAACAAGCGCTCCATCAAGACCACGGTGCTCATCGAGGACGGCGGCATCATCGTCCTGGGCGGCCTGATGTCGGATACCGTCCAGCAGAGCGAGGATCGGGTGCCGGGATTGGGCGCCATCCCGCTCATCGGCAATCTGTTCCGATCGCGCAGCGGTTCGCGTCAGAAGAAGAATTTGCTCGTCTTCATTCGACCGAGGATTCTGCGCGACGCAGACGCGACGGAGGCCACCAGCGAAGAAAAGTACAACGAGGTGCGCCAGCATCAGCACGATTTGAACAACGGACACATCAATCTGATGCCAGGCCAGAAGCAACCCGTAGTGCCGCCAATTCCTGCGGGATCCGGCACGCCTGAACCTGCACCTTCGGGCACGAATCCTCAAGGGGCGATGCCCAATACTTCGCCGCCGCAGGCCGCACCCTCGCCGCCGCCTGCCCCAACTCAGCCTCCCAAGGCGCCTCAGGACGCGGCCGGCCCGTGAACGCCGAACTGAATCAGCCCTTGGACCAAAGGAAACTGTCGTTTCCCTTCGCGAAGCGGCATGGAGTATTGGTTCGAGGGATTGCCGACGGAGTGGCGGATACGGTTTGCCGTCCCGGCGTCACACCGCAGAGCTTGGCGGAGGTGCGCCGCTTCGTCGGCGTGCCGCTGAAACTCGAGCGCGTGTCCGTCGAATCCTTCGACTCCTTGCTGCGCGTCGCCTATGAGGCGGGATCAGGCGCCGCGATGCAGATGTTGGAAGGCCTCGACGACAACACCGATCTGGCGCACCTGGCCGAGGATATTCCTGAATCCTCCGACCTGCTGGAGAGCGATGATGAAGCGCCCATCATCCGCTTGATCAATGCGCTGTTGACGCAGGCCGTCAAGGAAAATGCCTCGGACATCCACATCGAGCCCTACGAGAACCGCCTCGTGATCCGATTTCGCGTCGACGGTGTGTTGCGCGAGGTGCTGCAGACCAAGCGTGCGGTCTCGCCGCTCGTGGTCTCACGCATCAAGGTCATGTCCAAGCTCGACATCGCGGAACGGCGCCTGCCGCAGGACGGCCGCATTTCACTGCGTATCGCCGGGCGCGCGGTCGACGTGCGCGTCTCCACTCTGCCCTCGGGTCATGGCGAGCGCGTGGTACTGCGCTTGCTGGACAAACAGGCCGGACGCATCGAACTCACGTCCCTAGGTATGGACCCGCGTACGCAGGCAACCATGGACGATATCATCCACAAGCCTCACGGCATCATTCTGGTGACCGGACCCACCGGCTCGGGAAAGACCACCACTCTGTATGCCGCTCTCGAACGCATCAACGACAACACCCGCAATGTCATGACGGTCGAGGATCCGATCGAGTACTACATCGACGGCATCGGCCAGACTCAGGTGAATACCAAGGTTGAAATGACCTTTGCCCGAGGCCTCAGGGCAATCTTGAGACAGGACCCCGACGTGGTGATGGTCGGCGAAATTCGCGATTTGGAAACGGCGCAAATCGCCGTCCAGGCGAGCTTGACCGGGCACTTGGTGCTCTCCACGCTCCACACCAACACGGCTGTCGGCGCTGTTACGCGCCTGCGCGACATGGGCATCGAGCCTTTCCTGCTGTCGTCGAGTTTGATCGGGGTACTCGCCCAACGCCTGGTGCGCGTACTCAATCCCCAGACGCGCGAGCCCTTCATGGCCGGTGAATACGAGCGCCGTTTGCTCAACCTCGATTCGAACGGCGGGCCGGTTCAGTTGTACCGCCCCAGCAATGAGCCCGGCAACGGCTACCGCGGGCGAACCGGCATCTACGAACTCATCTCGGTCGATGATCACATGCGCACCATGATCCATGACGGCTCATCAGAGCAGGACTTGGAGCGATATGCACGCACGGCGAGCCCGGGCATCCGCGACGACGGCCGCAGAAAGGTGATGGCGGGCGAAACCACGCTCGAAGAAGTCCTGCGCGTCACCCGCGAGGACTGATGGGCGCATTCGAATACACGGCTCTGGATGCGCAAGGTCGCGAGCGCAAGGGTCTAATCGAGGGCGATACGCCCAAACACGTCCGCCAGCTGCTGCGCGAGAAGCAGCTGCTGCCCATGGATATTCAAGAGACGGCGCAGCGGGAGCTGAAAAAAAGCCGGGCCCGCGGCTTCATGCGCCGCGGCTTGTCGACTTTGGACCTTGCCCTGCTGACACGTCAATTGGCCACCCTGCTGCGCTCCGGCCTGCCATTGGAAGAATCCTTACAAGCAGTGGCTGAGCAGACGGAAAAGCCGCGAGTGCAACGCATCATCCTCGGCGTGCGCAGCAAGGTGGTCGAAGGCCACCCATTGGCGGATGGCCTGCGCGACTTTCCACAAGCTTTTCCCGAAATCTATCGCGCCACGGTGGCGGCCGGCGAGCAGTCCGGCAAGCTCGATCAGGTGCTGGAACGGCTGTCGGATTACACCGAATCGCGTCAAGTGATGGGCCAGCAGGTCAGCAATGCGCTGGTATATCCCATTGTATTGATGATTTTGTCTTTCGCCATCGTGTCCTTTTTGCTGGCCTACGTCGTTCCGCAGGTAGTGGCGGTGTTCGAGTCCGGACACCAGGAACTGCCGCTCGCCACGCGCATTCTGATCGGCATGAGCGATTTGATCCGCCATTACTGGTTCTACGCCCTGATCGTGATCGCGGCGGCCACCTGGGGATTCCTGCGCTGGCTCAAAGCGCCCGAGGCGCGCCTGAAGTTCGATCGTTTCCTGTTGCGCGTTCCTCTGGTCGGAAAACTCATCCGCGGCCTCAATACCGCGAGATTCTCGCGCACCTTCAGCATCCTGACCGCAAGCGCGGTGCCCGTGCTCGAGGCGCTGCGCATATCCGCCGAAGTGGTCAACAACCTCCCCATGAAAAAGGCCGTGGAGGAGGCGGCGCTGCGAGTTCGAGAAGGCGCTCCCATCGGCAAGTCCCTGGCCGCGCGCAAGATCTTCCCGCCCATGATGATTCATCTGATCAGCAGCGGTGAAAGCAGCGGCGAATTGGAGAAGATGCTGGAGCGGGCTGCGTCGAATCAGGAACGTGAAATGGACGGCCTGCTCGCCACAATGACCAATCTCCTGGGGCCTTTCATGGTGGTGTTCATGGGCGCGGTCGTCATGTTTATCGTCATTGCCCTCCTCCTGCCTATTTTTCAGCTCAACGACCTCGTCAAGTAAAGGACTGTGCGGTAAGGTATTGCGCGTAGGCGGCATTTCCGTTTATAACGCGCGTGCTTCACCCATGAACCAACGCTGACCTTCAGTAGCATGAGCGAAAAGCCCGAATCGGACGAATTCGAGGAAGAGGATGCCGAAGACGCGGCACCCGGCGGCGATGACGTCGACGTCGAACACATCATGCGGGACGTCGAGTCGCAGCGCCGGCGCGCGCCGAAGGGCGCCGAACCCGCCTGGCGCCGGCTGGAACGCGTGATGGAAGAACGGCGCACCGCCGAGCTCATGAGCGATTTCGACGACTACCAGATTGCCGACGCCCATGGTGCTGATGCGCCCCGTTCCGATGATCAGGACGACGCGGACGATCAGCCGGCGCGTGCCGGCAAGCCCGCGCGCAAGAAAAAGAAAACCCGCTAGATTTCGTTGCGCTTGGCGAATTGACCGATATGGTCGGCCGCGCGGAAGGCCAATGCCTGGATGGTCATGGTCGGCTGACCGCGCCCGGACGTGACGAAGCTCGACCCGTCGCACAGAAACAGATTTCGAACATCGTGGGTACGGTGATATTTGTCGACCACGGACGTGGCAGGATCATTGCCCATGCGGCAGGTGCCCAATAGATGAACACCCCAATCCTGCTCCCCCACCCTGTCGCGCCAGACCTTCAGCGCACCTGCCGCCTGCATGATCTCGACTTGGCGGTCCTGTAGAAACCGCGCAAACGCCAGATCGTCGGGATGGTCCTTGTATGTGACGCGAATGGCAGGGATGCCCCAGGCATCCTTGAGCGTCGGATCGAGGCTCACACTGTTGGACTCCACGGCCAAGGACGTCGAGTGGCCGGCCGCGACCATGGAGCGCGGGAATCCTTCGATTCGTGCCTTGAGGTCGGCGCCCCAGCGCGGTAGGTCTCCGCCCGTGGTCATGGCCCAGATCGCCGGCTGCGGATCGATGCGGCCATCGATGCCACCGCCGCCGTAGAATCCTCGCTTCGGATCCGACTCATAGAAATCATGCAGGAGGCGAGTCACCTGCACACTCTTGTACTCGTTGAGCTCGTGTTCGAACACTGCATGGGCTGCCGCACCCTGGTTAAACATGAGGTATTTGCCCACCAGGCCGCTCGAATTGGCGAGGCCTTGGGCGAAGCGCGGGCTGGTCGAATTGAGCAGCAAGCGCGCCGTCTCTGCGCCATTGGCGGACAACACAACTGCACGCGCTTTCTGGAAGTGTTCGCGTTTATCGCGGTCGAAATAATGCACTCCCGAGGCGCGCCCGGCGGCATTGGTCGCCACGCGGTACACATAGCTTTCCGCCCGCACTTCGCACAACCCGGTCGCCTCAGCCTCCGGAATCATGGTGTACAGAGCCGAAGACTTGGCCTGGGCTTCACAGCCGAAGCCCATGCAGAATCCGCAGTGCACGCAGCCCGGCCGGTCGCGAAATGGCTGTGAGGCAATGGCCATTGGCGCCGGGAAGGGGTGCAGGCCTAACTTTCGGGCACCGCGCTCGAGCAGCACGCCGGAGGATTTCACCGGCAAGGGCGGCATGGGATAGGGCTTGGTGCGCGGCGGATCGAAGGGACTGGCATGGGCAAGGCCTGAGACGCCGACTTCCCATTCCACTTTGGTGTAGTAGGGCTCAAGTTCGTGATAGGTGATGGGCCAGTCGGCGAACCCGGTACCGGGGATCGAGCCTAAGATGCTGCGCTCATTGAAGTCGCTTTCGTGGAAGCGCCAGTAATTCGCGGTGAAGTGATTGCTGCTGCCGCCGACGAGGCGCGCGTACAGGGCGGGCTGGCCGTCCGAGGTCGGCTTCGCGACGTCGACAGAATTCTTACGGAAGGTTTGCGGACTGATGGCCGGGTCGACGGTGATCCCGCTGAGAAAGAAATATTTCAATTCGTCGTGTTCGAAGTCGGCCGGCGAGAACCGCGGGCCCTGCTCGAACACCAGCACCGTGAAACCCGCCTGGGATAATTCGCGCGCCATCACACCGCCGGCCGCGCCGGACCCTACCACCACGAAATCGACGGTCTCATTGGGTTTGAAGCGGCGCGCGTTCACGATTGCTTCGTTCCCGGGTAGGGCACGAATCCGGTGTATTCGCGGTCGTAGTAGCCGAATGGCGGCGTGAAGGCGTGCTGATCCACGAAGCCCATCATCTTCCAGCCCGAGCCGCGGAAATTGCCGCCGTACTTCGGCGAGGTAAACATGCCCAGGATGGTGAGCATGCGCACGGTCTCGAAGAAACGGCTGCCGTCCACGGTCTTAAGGTAGGCGATTTGCGCATCTGAGCCGAGCTTGGCGAACGCACCGACGGTCGGATTCTCGGCCCGAAATTTCGCCTGAAACCCCTTCATCTGCGGTCGAAAATCCGCCTCCCACGACGCCAAGAACGTCGCCAGCGCGCGATCGATGAAATAAATGGCGTGCACGTCGCGCGCCCCGGCAGTCGCGCCGCTCGGCACGATCTGCGAACTGACGGCCTCGACGTCGGCAGCATCGGCGGCGTCGAAGTATTCGAATCCCGCCGGCTCCACGGCCGTCGTCATGTGATCGGCGTGACGCGCGGCCTCCGCGATCGACGGCCAGTGGGCGGCAACCCAGGCCGCGGTCATCCAGCCGCCGCTCGAGCGCAGAAACGCACGCCGTGAGTTATTTTCTTCGCCGTCGACCGAGTTCATATTTATCCTTGTGATTCTGCGTCGCGACGCCTCTTACATCATCTTGCACATTCCAGAGGATTTCTGCAATTTGGGCCGCAGCGCGGCATATTAGTGAAAATTCCGCGACGTCACCATCAGATCTCCTAATAACGAGGAGAGGTTCGTCAGTCGATGCGCAATCACATGCTGCACGTCGCCCTCCCGCTGCAGCTTGCCCTGCACTTCGAGCAGACGCGACTCGAGCAAGGCGGCGCGCTGAGCTTCGGCGACGCTGTTCCATACGATCAGATTCACGTAGCCGGTCTCATCTTCCATGGTGACGAAAGTGACGCCTCCGGCACTGCCCGGCCGCTGGCGCGTGATGACCAGTCCCGCCGTCCTCACCCACTTGCCATTCGGTTGCGCCCAAAGCTCCTGGGTCGGCAACACACCGCGCAGCTGTAATTTCTCGCGCAACAAGCTCAAGGGATGACGGCGCAGCGTCAAGCCGGTGCTGCCGTAGTCGGCGACGATGTCCTGGCCTTCACGCGGCGCGCGCAGCAGTGGAATGCCTTCCTCGCGCACCGTCGAGGCGGGCAACAAGGGCAAGGCGCGTTCCACCCCGCTGACCTGCCATACGGCACGATGTCGATGCCCGCTGAGGCCGGCAAGTGCATCGGCGGCCGCCAGCGCCTCCAGATCGCGCCGGTCGAGCCCGCCCCGCTCCGCAAGATCAGCCATGGTGTCAAAAGCGCGTGTGGCGCGCGCCGCCAGTAGCCGGGTCGCCCCATCAGCCGACAAATGCTTCACCAGGCGTAACCCCAAGCGCAATGCCGGACGGCCGTCGGCTCGCTTCTCGAGGGTGCAATCCCAATCGCTCGAGGCAAAATCGACGGCACGCACCTCGACTCCATGCCCACGCGCATCGCGCACCAATTGCGCCGGGGCATAGAAGCCCATGGGCTGGCTGTTGATGAGCGCCGCGCAAAATGCCGCGGGCTCGTAATGCTTCAACCAGGCGGAGGTGTAGACCAGCAAGGCGAAGCTGGCCGAATGACTTTCCGGAAATCCATATTCACCGAATCCCAGTATCTGATTGAAAATCTGCTGCGCGAAACTCTCCTCGTAACCGCGCTCGCGCATGCCATCGATCAATTGACGCTGGAAGGGCTCCAATCCACCCTTGCGCTTCCATGCCGCCATGGCGCGTCGCAGTCGGTCCGCCTCGCCCGGCGAAAAGCCGGCCGCGACGATGGCGAGCTGCATGACTTGTTCCTGAAAAATCGGTACGCCCAGGGTGCGCTTGAGCACCGCCTCGACCTCCTTGCTGGGATAGGTCACCGGCTCCTCGCCGCTGCGGCGGCGCAGGTACGGATGCACCATTTCGCCTTGAATCGGGCCGGGACGCACGATCGCCACCTCGATCACCAGATCGTAGTAATTGCGCGGCCGCAAGCGCGGCAGCATGGCCATTTGCGCACGTGATTCGATTTGAAACACGCCCGTGGTGTCGGCGCGGCAAATCATGTCGTACACGGCCGCATCCTCGGCCGGCACCGTTGCCAGATCGAGTTCGCCCTTCACAGCCGCCGAGCCGCCGAAGTCATTGACCAATTGAAACGAGCGCCGCAGCGCGCTCAGCATGCCAAGTCCGAGCACATCCACTTTCAGCAGCCCCAGTGCGTCCAGATCGTCCTTGTCCCATTCGATCACCGTGCGATCGGGCATGGCGGCATTTTCTATGGGCACGAGTTCGTCCAGGCGCCCGCGTGCGATGACGAAGCCGCCCACATGCTGCGAAAGATGGCGGGGAAACCCCAGGATTTCTCCGGTGAGCGCGATGAGGCGCGCAATCACGGGATCCCCGGGATCGAACCCCGCGGCCCGGATGCGCTCGGGAGCGACCTGCTGGCCGTCCCACCATTGAATGCCGCGCGCGAGCTTATCGACCTGCGCGAGATCCAATCCCAATGTCTTGCCGACGTCGCGCAAAGCGCTGCGCGGGCGGTAGCAGATGAAGGTGGCCGCCAATGCCGCGCGTTCGCGGCCGTACTTTCCATAGATATACTGAATCACCTCTTCGCGCCGCTCATGCTCGAAATCCACGTCGATATCCGGCGGCTCGTTGCGTTCCTTGGAAATGAAGCGCTCGAACAGCATGGCCATGCGCGAGGGATCCACCTCGGTGATGCCTAAGCAATAACAGACGGCGGAGTTGGCCGCGGAACCGCGGCCCTGACAGAGTATTCCTTGTGAACGCGCATATTGAACAATATCGTGCACGGTCAGAAAGAACGGCTCGAATTTGAGCTCGGCGATCAAACGCAATTCATGTTCGATGTTTTTACGTACGGCCGGCGGCACACCCGCGGGCCAGCGCCGCACGCAGCCGCGCAGCGTGAGTTCGCGCAGATGACTGGTGGGAGTGGCGCCGGGGGGCACGATCTCCTCCGGATACTCGTACCGCAATTCATCGAGCTTGAAAGTGCAGCGCTCGGCAATCGCGAGCGTTTGCTCGAGCAGCGGCGCAGGGTATAGCTCGAGCAGGCGCGGCAAGGGCCGCAAACAGCGCTCGCCGTTCGGAAATGCGGCAAAACCCAGCTCTTGCAGCGGTGTGTTCAGGCGAATCGACGTCAATACGTCCTGCAGGGCGCGGCGCGCACGGCAATGCATGTGCACATCGCCGGCAGCCACCCGGGGTAAATCCAGTTTCTTGCCGAGCGATTCGAGCAACTCCAAACGGCGCATGTCGAAACCGCCGGTCAGCAATTCCACGCCCACCCATAGGCGTCCCGCAAAGCGTTCGCGCAGCCATCGCCCGGCTTCTTCCTGCTGCAGCGATGCCGCCCTGTCCGCGCGCGGCAGCCAGACGATCAAGCAGCCGTCGAGTGCATTTTCCAGGTTGGCGCGTGCCAGCGAGTATCGGCCCTTGGCACTGGAGCGGCGTGCCATGCTGATCAATCGGCTCAGGGCGCCATAGGCCGCACGATCGGTGGCCAGTGCCACGAGCTTCAGCTCATCGCTGCAGGTAAGTTCGGCCCCTATGATCAGCGGAAGCCCAAGCTGCTTGGCGGCGACATGAGCGCGCACCACGCCCGCCAGGGAGCATTCGTCGGTGATCGCCAGGGCGCGGTAATTCAAGCGCTTGGCCTGAGCGATTAATTCCTGAGGGCTGGAAGCGCCGCGCAGAAAAGAAAAATTGCTCAGGCAATGCAGTTCGGCGTACATGAGCGGCCTTAATTGCGCGCATCGCTCAAGCGAACTTCCCGTGCAGATACCAGCGTTTGGAGCGGCGCTCCTGAAAAACCCACAGCTTTGCGCCATGCGATTGAGGCGCGTCGGGACTTTGGCGTGCGACATAGTAATCGCGCGCCACACCCTTGCCATCCCACCAACCGCTCTCGATGCGCTCGGGACCTTGCTCCAGAATCAGGCCGCTGTCCAACGGCAGCGGTGCCGCCAACAACCAGACAGGTCGCGGCATCCGCGGATCGTTCATCATTTGATGCGCCGTTTTTTTATCCACTCGCAAGGCTGAGGCCAAGCGCAATTCTTGAACACGACGCCATGCCGCTTCGGGCCGATGTTCCGCGATCGAAGCCACCCCATACACCGCATTCTCGCCCAAGCGGGCGCGCAAGCGTTCCACCAACTGCGGCGCGCTGTCGCGTCCTGCACCGGCGCCCGTCATCCCCGCGAAGACATCGAGCGAGGCGGCGATGAGCGGTTGCAAGGAACCCGAGACCAATTCCATGCCGCGGACCGGCGCTTCAAGTCCAAGTCGTCCCAGCTTCTGCGAGAGCACATCCATCAAGCGACGACGTTCGCTGGTGATGCTCGCCAGCCCCAAATGCACGCGGGTCGCCGGACCCGCACGATGCCGCAGCTTCAGCCGCAACGCCTGCACGCCGGCCTGACGCTCTCGCAAGAATTGCGCACAGCGCGCGATCAGCGGCTCGAGCGCTTTTTCCAGATAAGCGACATTCTCGATCTCCGTCTCGAAATCACATCGCGCATAAAAGCGTTCGCGCGGCACAAACGCTCTGCGCGGAGCGAACTGCCGTGCCAGCGCAATATCGAGATCCTGCACCGCCGCCGCACCCAAGCGACGCGCCAAACCCGCGCGCGGCAGGCGCAGTAATTCGCCCATACGCGTCACACCCATGGCGCGCAAGGTTTGCAGCCGGGAGATGTCCCAGGCCGTGCAAGCAATCGGCAATCCCGCCAGACGCCCGGGCAGAGTGCCCAGATCCTCGAGCTGCAAAGATTGCCCGGCCCGCGGTGCGGTGCCCCCTGGCTCGCCACCCGGGCCCACCCCGCCCCGCGCAAGCCATAGCGCCGCCAAAGTCGAGGGCGCCGCGGCGCTGTGCGCCGGCAATCCCAGTCGCTGCCAACGAGCATCGAGGTCAGCGTGCAAACGCTCAAGCGGACCCAATAATTTCAGGCTGCCTTTGATTTCCAGCAACAAAGCATTCGGCGGCTCGATGCTGACGAACGAAGTGAATTGCTGTGCATGCATGCACAGGCCCCGCAGCAGCACGGTGGACTGTTCTTGATGGGCCATCTCGGGAAACACCACGGCATACCAAAGCTGCTTCGAGCGCGCATGACGTGCGGTCTGCGGTGCCGGCGTCGCTGCAGGCGCCGGCACTGCTGCAGGCGGCATCTGCTCTGCGGCAAATAGGTCTGCCGTCATAGATTTTGCAGGTCGCGATTTCAAGGACTGCCAAACGAGGTGCCATCCATTGGAATACTCCCCAGATCGACCGGGCCGGGGCGTCCGCCCTGTACCTTGAGCAGATCGAGGCGCGCTTCATGCTCACCCTGCGTCATCAATAAGCGCAGGCTGGCGGGAGAAGATTCGAAACGATGTCGTTCGGGACGAAACAGCACGCCGAGCGCACCGCCTGACTCGGCTGCAAGCTTCAAACGGCGCAACCAGCGATCATCGGTGCCTTTCAACCAAAGCAACACCGCGGCGCAAACCCCCGAAGCTAAAGCCTGTTCGGCAGCCCACAAGGCTTCCATGGCACTGGCGGGCCGCACCACCAACAAGCGCCCCAGCTCGATGCCCTGCTGCGCTAAGGCAGGGGCATAAGGTTCATGCGGGGGCGCAATCCAAACGATCCAGGGAGCATCCTGCGCACCGCTGGAATCTGTCCTGCGTTGCGACTCCACCAGAGCCGGCAAAAAGAGCTGCACTTCACCTAGGCCGGTATCGTCCAGCAAAACCTCAATAAGCGACGCCGTCGGCCACCCGCCCCCGGGCAAGCGGGCATCAAGCGAGCTCTTACCGGTGGACCAAACCGGACGGGCGGGGGCAGCCGAGGCGTCTTTTAACTTCCAGACGCGTGCATCGGCCAAAATGTCCGCGAGTGAGGATACTTCACGCGGCATCCACGTCTTTACCGCGACGAAGCACACCGACAACCACCCCTTCGATAATCATGGGCTGTTCTTTGAGATCGACACGAATGGGTTCGAAGTCCGCATTTTCGGGCAACAGCCAGACGATCGTGCCTTCTTGCCGATAGCGCTTGACGGTGACTTCGTTTTCCAAGCGCGCGACCACGATTTGGCGGTTACGCACTTCGGGCGTGCGATGCACGGCAACCAGATCGCCGTCCAGGATGCCGGCATTTTTCATACTCATGCCCTGCACTTTCAGCAGGTAGTGCGGCTGGGGTTGGAATAGCTGCGGATCGATCTGATAGCGCCTCTCGATGTGCTCTTCGGCCAAGATCGGCCGGCCGGCCGCGACGCGTCCGATGAGCGGCAATCCCAACTGTTCGCGTAGAATGTCTTTGAGCTGGATGCCGCGCGAAGCACCGGGGATCAGATCGATCACGCCCTTGCGCTGCAGGGCGCGCAAGTGTTCCTCGGCAGCGTTCGGTGATTTGAAGCCCAGCGTGCGTGCAATTTCCGCGCGGGTGGGCGGCATTCCGCTTTCCATGATTGCATCTTGAATAAGCCTGAGGATCTGGGTTTGACGGGGGGTAAGGTCCGACATGCATCACCTGTATATGTAGACAGTGACTGTTATTATATACAGTCTTTGGGTACTGGCAAGTCCTTCCACGGCACGGTAATTTGCCGAACCATCCAAGTAAGGGCTGCCATGACACAAGAAAAACAAGATCCATCGCGCGACCGCTTGCTAGGGATGGATCAACCCATTACCCGGCGCGACTTCTTGAATGGCATCGCCGTCGGAGCCGCCGCCGCCGCCGCCAACCCCGTATTCGCCGCGTCCTCGCCCGCCGCCGCCGCAGTGGGCGATGCCGGCCTGCCTCCGGCCGCCCAAGACGCCTTCGGCTACTACCCGCCGCTGCTCACCGGCCTGCGCGGCAGCCATCCTGGCTCCTTCGAGGACGCCCACGCTCTGCGCGATGGCCAAAGCTGGCCGGCCCCCACGGATACCCGCGAGGAATACGACTTGATCGTCGTCGGCGGCGGCATCAGCGGCCTCGCCGCCGCGCACTTTTATCGTGCAAATGCCAAGGGCAAGAGCCGCATCCTCATCCTCGACAATCACGACGATTTCGGCGGCCATGCGAAACGCAATGAATTCAACTTGGACGGTCATCTGAATTTGTTGAACGGCGGCACCTTGGAAATAGATAGCCCGCGTCCGTATGGTCCGATCGCCGCGGGCCTGCTGACCACCCTCGGCATCGACGTGCCGAAACTCATCAAGACTACTCAAAACCCCGAGTTCTATGAGCAATCCGGCCTGCAGAGCGGCATGTTCTTCGATCGCGAGACTTTCGGCGCCGATAAGCTCAGCGTGGGCTTGGGCGATCTTCCATTCAAACAGTTCTTGGCGGATGCGCCGCTGTCCGCGGCGGCGCGCACGCAAATCGTGCAGATTCAAGAGAGCAAGATCGATTACTTACCAGGCCTGTCATCCGACGAGAAAAAGCAGCGTCTGTCGCGCATCAGCTACGAAGCATTTCTGCGCGACCTGGTGCGTGTGGAACCGGCGGTACTCAGTTTCTATCATGCGCGCACCATGGGTGAATGGGGCGTCGGCACGGACGCCGTATCCGCGCTCGATTGTTGGGGACTGAGTCTGCCCGGATTTCAAGGCATGAACCTGGCGAAGGGTTCCATTCGGCGCATGGGCTTCACGCCGGCGGGATATGAAGACACGGGTGGATCCTTCCGCCTGCATTTCCCCGACGGCAACGCCACCATCGCGCGCCTTCTGGTGCGAAACCTCATACCGAGCGCCGTGCCCGGCAATAGCGCACAAGACGTGGTCACTGCCCGCGTGAACTACGCGCAACTCGACCGCAACACCGCGCCGGTTCGCCTGCGATTGAACAGCATCGTTATCCGCGCACGCCATGTGGGAGATCCCGCCACGGCAAGCCAGGTCGAAGTAACCTACTTGCGCGGCGGACGGCCCTTCACCGCGCGTGCGCGCGGCACCGTGCTCGCCGGCTACAACATGATGATTCCCTATCTGTGCCCCGAACTGCCGGCGGTGCAAAAGGACGCCCTGCATAAGCTGGTGAAGACCCCGCTGGTCTACACCAGCGTTGCACTGCGCAATCGCAAGGCCTTCGATGCGCTGAAGGTTCACCGGATCTACGCACCGGGCAGCTATCACACGTATTTTCATTTGAATCCGCAGGTCAATATCGGCGCCTATCAGAGCCCCAAATCCGCGGAGGATCCGATTCTGGTGCACATGGTGCGTACGCCTTGCAAGCCGGGGCTGTCGGAACACGATCAAAATAGCGCTGGACGCGCCGAGCTGTTGAGCACCTCATTCGAGACCTTCGAGCGCAATATCCGCGACCAGCTCGCGCGCACCTTGGGGAAGGGCGGATTCGATCCCGCGCGCGACATCACCGCCATTACGGTGAATCGCTGGCCGCACGGCTATGCACCTGAATACAATCCGTTGTTCGACCCTGACGTACCCGAGTCGCAGCGCCCCCACGTGATCGGTAGAATGCAATTTGGTCGTATTGCAATTGCCAATTCCGACTCCGGCGGGGGGGCATATACGGACTCGGCCATTAACCAGGGTCATCGGGCCGTGATGGAATTACTGCATAAAGTATGAAAAACGCCCGAGATCACTGTAAAATTTACACTCAGGGCTAAATTCTCAACGACGAGTGACTTGACCTGCAGCGACACTGGAGAAAAAGCGTCGCAGAGTACCGACAAATAGCGCATTTCAGTTGCAATCGACGCGCGAATTTGGCTTTATGTACGACTGTGCTGCAACGCAGACGGGCCCGACACCGTGACTGGGCCCGCCTGCGGCAGCACATCGGACTTTCCGATACGAACAAATTAACCCTAGGGGAATATTTTATGACATTGACCACCACATTGAAGGCTTCTCTTGCCATGGCCTGCGTTGTTGCATTCGCAGGTTGCACGGATCTGAAGCCGATCCAAGCCCAGATCGACGATCTGAAATCGCAAGTAACGAAGCTGCAGAGCGACACGGCGAAGGCGTCCAGCGACGCTGCTGCCGCGAGTGCTGCTGCCGCGAGCGCGCAATCGGCCGCTTCAGGTGCCCAGAGCACGGCGAATCAGGCTTTGTCGACCTCGCAGTCGAATTCGACCGCAATTGAAGCGATCAACGAGAAGATCGATCGCATGTTCAAGAAGTCGGTATCGAAGTAAGTCGAGAATTTAATCTCGCTTAAGGACGCCGCGGCTAACACCGCGGCGTTTTTTTTGCGCGGGCCGTCGCCGCGCGTCAATACCGGATGAGAGCCGATCCCCAGGTAAACCCGCCACCGAACGCCTCGAGCAATAGGAGCTCGCCGCGTTTGATGCGCCCATCGCGAATTCCCGTATCGAGAGCCAGCGGCACCGACGCCGCGGAGGTGTTGCCCTGGGTGTTGATGGTCACGATGACACGCTCCATCGGCAGATCGAGTCGCTTCGCAATCGCCTCGATGATGCGGATGTTGGCCTGATGAGGAATCAGCCAGTCCAGTTTGTCCTTGGTTATTCCGTTGGCATTGAGCGTCTCGGTGACCAAGTGTCCCAAGGTATTGACGGCGACCTTGTAGACCTCGTTACCCTTCATCTGCACGCCGGCCTTGCCTTCGCGCACTAATTTGAAACCCTTGGATACGCCGTCCGGATACATCAGCAAATCCTTGTACTTGCCGTCCGAGTGCAGGCGCGTGCTGATGATCCCGGGCTCCGGGGAAGGCTTCAAAATCACGGCGCCCGCGCCGTCGGCAAACAACACGCAGGTCCCTCGATCCTTCCAATCGACGATCCGCGTGAGCGTCTCCGCCCCCACCACCAGAGCGCATTTCGATTCGCCCAGGCGAACGAATTTATCCGCGACGCTCAGCGCATACACAAATCCCGTACACGCTGCTTCGAGACTGAACGCCGGACAGCCGTGAATTCCCAGCCGGTCCTGCAGCAAGGTGCCGACATTCGGAAACACCAGATCGGGCGTCGTCGTACCCACGCAAATGAGGTCGATATCTTCAGCCGTGATGCCGGCGGCCTCGATGGCGCGACGCGATGCGTGCTCGGCAAGGTCCGTCGTGGTCTCCCCCTCCGCCGCGACATGACGCTGCTCAATCCCGGTTCGCGTACGAATCCACTCATCGCTCGTATCGACCAGCGTCTCGAGCTCCGCGTTGGTCAGTATCTTCTTCGGCAAATAACTGCCGGTTCCGGCGATTCGTGAGTACATCGGACTCCCTTCAATCTTTACGTGAAGCATGCAGCCGTTGTGCGATTTGCGCCGGCACGCCATTGCGCGCTTCCAGCACCGCGACTTCGATGGCGCGCTGAAAACCGAATAGATCCGTGCCGCCGTGACTCTTGATGACTATCCCGTTCAGACCAATCATGCTGGCGCCATTGTAGCGGCGAGGATCGATGCGGTTGCGCAGAGCCTTCAGCGCCGGCCGTGCGGCGAGGTAGCCAAGTTTGCGCAGCATCGTGCGGCTGAATTCCTCGCGCAAGGCATCCGCGATCAGGCGCGCCGCGCCTTCCATCGACTTCAATGCCACATTGCCGGTGAACCCATCGGTGACCACCACGTCTACCTTGTCGGAAAAAATATCGTCGCCTTCGACGAAACCGACATAGTTGATATCCGCGGCTGCCAGCAGGTTATGCGCCGCCTGCACGATCTCATTGCCCTTGATGTCTTCGGTGCCTATATTCAGCAGGCCCACCCGCGGCCTTTCATGCGCTCCCTCCAAATCGGCGGCGAGCACCGCACCCATCACCGCGAATTGCAGCAATTGTATGGGAGTGCACGAAGCGTTGGCGCCGAGATCCAGCATGTACGTGTGGCCGCCGCGCGAAGGAATGAGCGAGACGATGGCCGGGCGCTCGACGCCGGGCAACATTTTCAACACGAAGTGCGCCGTCGCCATCAATGCGCCGGTGTTGCCCGCACTGACGCAGGCATGCGCATCATTCGACTTCACGAGATCTATGGCGCGGCGCATCGAGGAGTCTTTTTTGCGCCGCAGGGCGTCGCGCGGATGATCGGTCATCTCGACCACATCCGACGCGTGCAGACAGGTTACGTTCGATGGAAACGTGCCGCCCAATTCACGCTCCAATTCGGCTTGCCGCCCGATCAGGGTGAAGCGCACATCGGAGAATTCATGGGCAGCGGCCAGCGCAGCCGGCACGGATACCGCGGGGCCATAGTCGCCGCCCATGGCATCGATGGCAATATGGAGAAGCGCAGACACAGTGCTTCAGAAAAGCCCGGGCGGCGCGCGGGTCACCACCGGCACTGTACGGCTTATTCTTCGGCTGCTGCCGCGTCCGCCTTGGTCTGAAGCACCTTGCGGCCGCGATAAAACCCCTCGCGCGAAATTCGATGACGCGAATGTGTCTCGCCGCTCTTTGCATCGATCGACACCGCCGGCAAGGGCAGCGCCGAGTGGGAGCGATGCATGCCGCGCTTGGACGGGGTTTTTCTGCTTTTTTGAACTGCCATGAGTGCTATGTCCTATCAAGTTTTCTTCAACAAATCCTGCAAAACGGTGAACGGCCGCGTTCGGTCGCCCGATATGTGCTTAACCTCGCCGACCTGCAGGTCCGTCGGCGCAGCATCGCAAAATTGCGGAGCATGCGTCGCCACGATCGGCAAGGCCAACATCAACTCTTCCTCGGCCAGTTCGCGCAAGCTCACCAGGCCGTCTTTCATCTCATAAACTTCGCGCAGCTCGTCGGAAGCCACTGCGTCCGGGCCGCTCGAAAATTCAATCTCACTGCTGCCGGCCGCGACAAACGCGAATCCTTGCATGCAGCGCTGGCATACCATCTGCGGCGTCGCCTCTACTGCCACCGTGGCGCCCACGCGGCCGGAGCCCAGTTTGGCAAATGCGAATCTCGCACGCACCGAGCCCCGCCCGTCTGCCAATAAATCCTTTAAGCGTGGCATGCTCTCCAGCGGGAAGACGCGCTCGAGCACCACTGCATCGTCAGCCAGGTGTGCGCAATCTACTCTGTCAGGCAAGCCTGGTGCCATGGGCCGCGTATAATAGGGCCGCTTCCCACCGCTGTCAAAATCAATCGGGTGCAAGTCATTGTTTTTGAAGTCTCCGCTCTCGCTTATTTTAGCTTCGACCTCGGTTTATAGGCGCCAGCTCCTGGCCAGACTGCGTCTGCCCTTTTCTTGCAGTGCACCCGGCGTCGATGAGAGCCCCCGCAGCGGCGAGCGGCCGCCGGCCCTGGCGGTCCGCCTAGCCAGGGCCAAGGCCACTGCCGTGGCTCTACAGCACCCTGGCGCCTGGGTGATCGGCTCCGATCAAGTTGCCATCCGGGTTGATGCCTCGGGCGAGGTGACACTCGGCAAGCCAGGCACCGAGGCGGCCTGCCTGGAGCAGCTGCGCGGCAGTTCCGGCCATACCGTATCGTACTTGACGGCCGTGGCCGTAATGCGGCATGACAGCCATTCGGCGTTCGAATTCATCGACACCACGAGGGTAGCCTTTCACACCCTCGACGATGCCACCATCACACGTTACATCGCGCTCGAATCGCCGCTCGATTGCGCCGGCGGATTCAAGAGCGAGGGCCTGGGAATCGCGCTTTGTGAATCGATCCAAAGCGAGGATCCCAGCGCACTCATCGGCCTGCCATTGATTCAGCTCAGCAAAGTGCTGCGCAGCGTCGGCTTCGAATTGCCTTAAGCGCAAGGCCGGCGGCGCCCCTCAAACTTCAGTGCCGGACCAGGCGCCGCGAAGCCGTGTGCGCCGGAGCCGAACGCTTTGCCTTGCCGGCCGACGATTTTCCCGAAGAATCCTTGCGCTTCATCGGCGTAATCGCATCAATGACGGCCGACAACTCCGCCGGCAATGGCGCGCTCGCATGAAACGGGACCCCGGACCCGGGCCACTCGAATGCCACGGATTGTGCGTGTAAAAACGTGCGCTTCAGGCCATGGGCCTTGAGCGCGGAATTGCGCTCGCGATCCCCATACTTGTCGTCGCCCAAGAGCGGATGCCCCGCAAAAGAAGCATGCACGCGAATCTGGTGCGTGCGTCCGGTGGGAATGTCGACTTGCATCAAGGTCGCCAACGGACCGAAGAACTGCACGGGCTTGAATATGCTGACCGAATCCTTGCCCGCGGCGGCCACGCGCACATGCCGCTCGCCATGCTGACGATTGTCGGTCGCGAGCGGCGCGTCGATGCGCTTGGTTCCCAACTGCCAGCTGCCGGCAACCAACGCCAAATAGGTTTTGTGCACCCCGCCGTTGCGTATCAACGCATGCAACGCCGTCAAAGTTGCGCGATCGCGCGAAATCAACAGACAGCCGCTGGTATCGCGATCGAGACGGTGCACTAATTCCAAGGTCTCGCGCGGTCGCGACGCGCGCAATGCCTCTATGACGCCGAAACTCATGCCGCTGCCGCCATGTACCGCGACGCCCGCCGGCTTGTCGAGCACGAGCAGATGCTTATCTTGAAAGATGACCGCCTTCTCGATCAACTCCAGCAAGCTGCTTGATGGACGCTCGGAACCCGTGCTACCGGGTTCCTCACCGGCATCGATTCGAACCGGCGGCAGGCGCACCAGGTCGCCTTCTTGAATGCGGTACTCCGCCTCCACGCGTTTGCGGTTGACGCGCACCTCGCCCTTGCGAAGCAGCCGATATACCCGGCTCTTGGGAACGGTCTTAAAGTGCCGCATAAGGAAATTGTCGATTCGCTGTCCCGCCTCATCGACGGTCACAGTCCGTATGATCACCGGACTTTTGGGGCCCATCGGACGCTCAGGCGCGGTCGAATTACTGTTCATGGTTTCACGGTCATTGTTGCGCCTTCATTCTAAGGTATTGATTACATTGACCCTGACGGCCTGTCGTGATAATGTCTTAAAACCGTGTCAGGCGCTGAACCATTTCTGGGCCACGCTCATTTCAAGGGTTAGCATGTAGACACAGGTTTCGGTGGCCCCCCATCAGTTGGGGAGCCGCATATTAGTTGGTTCTGGATTTCCAGACCATCGCTCGGCCGATGAGACAGACGCAAGAGAGCCCAATTTGAGCCTCGGTGTCTGACAAGCGGTTAACCGAGAACAAGGCCCCGGGCTTGCCGTATACGTTTTTGCTTAAAGTGATGGAATTGATGCCGGTCGCGTCCCTCGCGCTCGGCGTGTGTCTATTCCTGATCGCCACATTCGTCGCGGCTCCGGCCTCTATTCTCAAGCTCACCTCCTCGGCTCCTACCACATCAGTTGGGGCACATGAAAAGAATGCTCGTCAACGCAGTTCAAGAAGAAGAACTGCGAGTCGCACTCGTCGATGGTCAGAAACTTTACGACTTATCGATTGAGATCCCGTCCCGGGAACAGAAAAAATCCAATATCTATAAAGGCCGGATCACCCGCGTAGAGCCCAGTCTCGAAGCGGCGTTCGTCGAATACGGCGCGCAGCGGCACGGCTTTTTGCCGCTGAAGGAAGTTTCGAAGGAATACTTCCGGTCGCAGCCCGCCAACGGCGGCCGGATGAATATCAAGGACTTGCTGCAGGAAGGGCAGGAATTGATCGTTCAGGTGGAAAAAGATGAGCGCGGCAACAAGGGTGCGGCGCTCACCACATTTATCAGTCTGGCCGGGCGGTTCCTGGTACTGATGCCGAACAACCCGCGTGCGGGTGGCGTTTCGCGCCGCATCGAAGGCGAAGATCGCGAGCAAATGCGCGATGCCATGAACGGCCTGCAGATTCCCGACGGCATGGGCGCCATCGTGCGCACCGCCGGCGTCGGCAGAACCACTGAAGAGCTGCAATGGGATTTGAATAATCTCAAGACCGCGTGGGATGCCATCGTGGCCGCCAACGACGGACGGCCGGCTCCATTCCTCATCTTTCAGGAAAGCGACGCGGTAACCCGCGGCCTTCGCGACTACTTTTCCGACGACGTCGGCGAATGCCTGATCGATCAGCCTGAAGCCTTTCAAAAAGCGTTGGAATACATGCAGCGCTTCATGCCGCCCGACGCGCAGCGCAAGCTCAAGCTGTATCAGGATCCGGTCCCCCTGTTCACGCGCTACCAGATCGAAAGCCAGATCGAGTCCGCGTATTCGCACAAGGTCACCCTGCCCTCCGGCGGCAGCCTGGTGATCGACCACACCGAGGCGCTGGTGTCGATCGACATCAACTCGGCGCGCAGCACCCGTGGCGGCGACATCGAAGCCACTGCGCGCAACACGAATCTGGAAGCGGCCGAAGAAATCGCGCGGCAATTGCGTCTGCGCGACATCGGCGGACTCATAGTGATCGATTTCATCGACATGGAATCAACCGCCAATCAGCGTGCCGTCGAGGATATGTTGCGCGACGCGGTCAAGATGGATCGTGCCCGCATCCAATTGGGACGCTTGTCGCGCTTTGGCCTGCTTGAGCTGTCGCGCCAGCGGCTGCGCCCGGCGTTGAGCGAAACCACGCATATTAATTGTCCGCGCTGCAGCGGCATGGGCACCATACGCGGCGTCGAATCGATGTCGCTGTCGCTGTTGCGCCTGATCGGCGAAGAAGCACGCAAGGAACGCACCGGCCGGGTGATTGCTCAGGTCCCGGTCGACGTCGCGACATATTTGATGAATGAGAAGCGCGATTGGCTGAATCAAATCGAGTCTCGCGACAAAGTGTCTCTGGTGATCGTGCCCAACCCACACATGCAGACGCCGGCGTACACTCTGCGGCGAATCCGCGACGACGAAAAGGAGTTGCCGGAAAACTCCACCGTCAGCTACCAACTAGCCGATCAGCCCACCATTGCCGATGAAAACATCGGCACCCGCGACAAGAAGCCTCAGGGTGATGTGCCGCTCGTACCGAGCATTTTGCCGGCATCCGAGGCGCCCATCATTCCCATGCCCGTGGCGGCCCCCACTCCGGTGGAAACAGTTCCACAAGTCGGCGTGTTCGTACGCCTGTGGAGGTTCCTGTTCGGCGGCGGAACCACCGCGGCTCCGAAGGCGGCTCCGTCGTCCGGTCAGACGCAGCGCGACAGGCCGGCGCACCGCGAACCGCGCAATGATCGATATCGCAGCAGTAGCAGTAGCAGCGGCAGCAGCGGCGGTGACCGAGATCGAAATCGCGGTGCAGATCGTGACCGCAATCGCGATCGCGATGTCCGGCGCGACGGACCTCGAGATCCGCGTCGCGACGGGCGTCCGCGCGGCGATTCCGCTGCACGGAGACCCGATCAGCCGCAGCGCGCCGATTCCGCTCCGCGTGGCGATCAGCCCCCACGCAATGAGCAAACCCCGCGCAACGATCAGCCGCGCACCGATCAGCCACGCAATGAGCAGACCCCGCGCAACGATCAGCCGCGCAACGATCAGCCACGCGGCGATCAACCGCCTCGCAATGATCAGCAGAACCGCGGCGGTGAACCGCGTTCCGCCGATGCCGGTGGAGAACGTAGCGAGCGCGGCGGAAGAAGCCGCAGGCGACGCGGCCGGGGCCGGCGCGACGGTGGAGAGAATGCGCCGAACGGTTCGAATGCCGGGCAGGGGCCAAACAACGGTAGCAGCGCGGAGGCGTCTTCCGGCGCTCCCAGCGCACCGGCCCCCCGCGAAGCCAACGAGGGTGGAGGTTCGCCGCTGCCCGTTGAAGCGCCGCGCGAACGGCCTCAGATACCCCTGTTCAGCGAGACGGCGCCGACGCCACCGAGCGGCGGCAGCGGCGACAATAAGTATGTCGTGTGGTCCTCGGCGCCTACCGATGCACCGCACCCCGGTCCCGACGAGCGCTGAATCTCACTGCAGACTATGGCGAACTGCGCGCCTCCGGTAAACGGAGCGCGCGCAGGCGCCAGTCGAGGCATAAGCTGGTGCAAAACAAACCCATGGCGACGCCGCGAAGGGCTGCCACGGCAATGCCGGTTGCTATGGATTTGACGGAGTGCCCCGCAAACTCCCCTGATCGTGCCCATAACAGCCAAGCGGCGCTCAGGCCGACGGCGGTGACCACATAGATCAGAACCCATTGCCGGCGCTCTGTGGCCGGTATGGATCGGTTCGCGACCGCTTGCTCGTGTCCCGGACGCAGGCCATACGATACCAGAGCAACCACAATGAGCAGGCCTACCAAGGAACTGCCGTCTTGTAGCAGCCTGAATGCAACGACATGGTGACTGCCTATCTCCACGATTGGCTCCTCGAGCCAGGGAATCATGCGCACCCCGTGCCCATTTTCATGGGTAAACCCATCCCACACTAAGTGCGACACCGCCCCCGCCAACACGCCGCCGGCGGCCAACAGCCACTGGCGGGCGTTGGCTATCGCCGCCGGCGAAGAATAAGGACGCCAACGCGCATACGCAGCCTCGGGCAACAGCTCCACTATCGGTGTTTTGATCAGCAACTGAAAAATCCAATAACTGGCAACGCCCACCGGCAGACAAAACGTCAACAGGCCCATGACGCTGTGAGTCTCAACACGCTCCATGTGCCAGGGAAAGAACAGCCCGAAATCGGGAACCATGGCCCCGATCACGACAGCGGAAAGGAGACGCCACCGCGCCAACAGACGAGAAAAAGGCAGCACTACGGCAGCGTGGGAAATCGTGTATGGCATCAGGGGACCCTATTTGTCATCTCGCCGTCATATTACAGATCTATACATCGCAGGTTGTGGCCTGCCATTTACCTAAGGATCACAGCATGTCCAATATCGATGCAATCAATCAAGCGCGCATCGTCGTCACCGTGGGCGAGCGAATCGGCAAAACCCATTTGACCTGCGCTCAAGGCGCATCGGCTGAGATCGTGGCGATGGCCACGCGCGGCGCCGCCGAGGACTATACTGGCTGCTACGGTAGTTTCTCTAAATCGGCGAGCAAGCCGCGCGACGCGGCGGCGCAGAGGTCCAGCACCTCCTCGAAACCTTTCGCATCGCAATAGTAAGGATCGGGTACCTCTGCAACGCCGCACTCGGGCGCGTAGTCGAGGAATAGCTGCAGGCGCGCATGCGCCTGCTTGGGACAACGGGACTCCAGTTCGCGCAAGTTGTCCCTGTCCATCGCCAGAATGAGATCGAAGTGCGCAAAGTCGCGCGCCGCGACCTGACGCGCACGCAATCCGCTCAAGTCGATGCCGCGGCGCTTGGCGGCGCGCTGGCTGCGAGGATCCGGAGGGTCGCCGATGTGATAATCGGCCGTTCCCGTGGAATCGATCTCGACTTCCAGTCTCGGCGCCTCACTGGCGATCAGCTGCCGAAACACACCTTCTGCCGTCGGACTGCGGCAAATATTACCGAGGCAAACGAACAGCACCCGCTTGACGGAACTCAGGCGCGCATCCTCTTGACGCCGAGCACACCGCGCACTCGCTGCAAATCCTCGGGCGTATCCACGCCCGCGGGCGGCGCTTGCGGCAATGTCACCAAATAGATCTGCATGCCATGTTCCAAGGCGCGCAGCTGTTCAAGTTTTTCGGCTTCCTCGAGCGGAGTCGGCGGCCACGCCGCGAATCGCAGCAGACTGTGGACACGGTAGGCATAGATGCCCACGTGACGCCAGGCGCCGGCAAAACGCGTCGGCTTGCCGTCCGTCACGCTGTCGCGCGGCCAGGGTACGGGCGCACGGCTGAAGTACAGCGCACGGCCGTCGCAGTCGCGCACCGCTTTCACGCAATTGACGTCGATGAATTCGGCCTGCGATTGGATGGGGGCAACCGCCGTCGCGATGTCGATGCCGGGACGTGCATTCAAGGCGTCCGCCACTTCCTTGATGACCGTCGGCGGCATCATCGGTTCATCGCCCTGGAGGTTGACCACGATGTCGTTCGTCGCAAAGCCTCTCGCCCGCACTACTTCGGCAATCCGGTCGGTACCCGAGGCGTGCCGCACGGCAGTCATCACGCAGTCGGCGCCGAATCGCGAGGCCGTTTCGAAGATGCGCACGTCGTCCGTGGCGATGGTCACGCTTCTCGCACCGCTCGCCTGCGCGCATTGCCACACCCATTGGATCAACGGACGTTCCCCAATGGGCAGCAGCGGCTTGCCCGGCAGGCGTGCAGCAGAGAATCTCGACGGTATGATGACGTGAAACATGCGCTCGGGTCTTGAGTTAAGGGTCGAACAGAGGGTCGTCTGCATTCAAGGCACGAGCCTCTTCGGGCAGCATCAACGGGATGCCTTCGCGCACCGCATAGGCCAGCCGATCAGGACGGCAGACAAGTTCGAGTGAGTTGCCGCTGCCAATGCTGCGCAAAGGACCCTTGCAAATCGGACATACCAGCAATTCGAGCAAACGCTTGTCCATTACACCCTCACGCGCCCGCAGCGCGTTTTTTGATAGCTTTGGTCACAATGCCGAATAGCGCATCGGACTCCGTACCGTCGAAACTCGCGGTTACCGGCACGTACCAATGCTGCGGCCCGGCGATCCCTGCGCATTTTACGGCATCCTTTTCGGTCATGAGCACCGGACGCTCGTCGCCGAAGCAAATATCGGCTGACCGAATAGTCGCATGGTCGGGCAGTGGATGGCCGGCCACCTCGATCCCGTGCGCGCGAAGCATGTTGAAAAATCGCTCAGGATTGCCGATGCCGGCGACAGCGTGCACCGATCCTCCCGCAAAATCCTCCAATGACCTGTGCGCGGCACCGATGACGCTCAGCGCATTTTTAGCTTCGAGCCGCATGCTGAAGGCGCCTTCGAGCAGAGCCCTGCCGCCGTTCACCACGATGGCATCCGCGGCCGCCAATCGTCCCGGCGCCTCGCGTAGGGGCCCCGCCGGCAACAGCCAGCCGTTGCCGAAGCGCCGATCGCCATCGATGACCACAATTTCACAGTCTCTCATCAATGCGTAATGCTGCAATCCATCGTCACTCACGATGATATTGCATCCCGCATTGACCAAAAGCTGCGATGCGGCCGGGCGATCCCGCCCGACGGCCACGGGTACCCCGGTGCGCCGCGCCAGCAAGATGGACTCATCGCCGACCACGCTTGGATCGTCGGAGGCCACGATGAGCCGGACACTTCCGGAGGAACCGCCGTAACCGCGGGTGACCACCCCCGGCTTGAGGCCGACGCCGGCGAGTCGCGCCACCAGCCAGCAGACCAGCGGTGTCTTGCCGGTGCCTCCCACGCTCAAGTTTCCGACCACCACCACCGGCGCCGAGACCCGCGTCGACTTGCGCCATTGTTTGGCGTACAGATAGCGGCGCGAACCGGCGACGGCGCCATAGGTTAACGACAGCGGCAACAGCCACCAGGGCGGCGCTGCACGCTCGTACCAAATCCGATTGAGCCAAGATTGAACCGACATTCCTAGCGCCGCTCGGGTTACGCGTTGAACTGCATTCCATGCAGCGCCGCATACAAACCGCCGTGTGCCAACAGTTCTTTATGTGAGCCGCTTTCCACCACCCTGCCCTGGTCGAGCACGATGATTCTATCGGCACCTTCGACGGTAGACAGCCGGTGTGCGATCACCAATGTCGTCCGGCCCTGCATGAGAACGCTGAGTTCTTGCTGCACGCGGCGTTCCGACTCATTGTCGAGCGAGGCAGTGGCCTCGTCCAGGATCAGCACGGGAGAATCCTTGAGCAAGGCCCGCGCTATGGAAATTCGCTGCCGCTGTCCCCCGGAAAGATTCTGGCCGCGGTCGGTCAGCGGCGTGTCCAACCCTTGCGGCTGCTGCGCGATAAACTCCATGACATTGGCGGCGCGCGCCGCGCTCTCCACTTCTGCGTCGGACTTGCCGGCCGCATTGAAGGCGATGTTGTTGCGAATGGTGTCGTTGAACAACACCACGTCCTGGCTGACGAGGCTCACCTGGGTGCGCAGATCCGTCAGCCGGTACTCGCGCACGTCGTTCCCATCCAAAATCACCGACCCCTGCGTTGCGTCGTAGAATCGCGGCACCAGACCGACCAGAGTCGACTTGCCGCTGCCGGAGCGCCCCACGATGGCCACGGTCTCTCCGGGACGGACATGAAAGCTGACGTCGTGCAGCACATCGCCCTTGTCGCCCGAGTAAGAAAACGACACATGGCGGAATTCGATATCGCCACGCGCCCTCTTGAGCTCGAGCGATCCCCCGCTGCCCTCGGTTGGATGGTCGATGATTTCAAAGACGCTCTGGCCCGCGGCAATACCCTGTTGCAGGGGGCCGCTCATGTTGACCAGGCTGCGTAAGGGCGCCGGGATAAGCATCAATGCGGTCAAGAATCCGAAGAACTCATCGACTTGCATGTCGTGGGTGAATACCTGCCGGATTGCCACGTATAGCACGCTGCCGAGAGCGATCGACGCGATGCATTGGACGACGGGATTGCTGATGGCGCGCGCCCGGATCAGTTTCATGTTCGAGGCGCGATTGTGTTCGTTGACTCGTTCGAACCGGTCCGTCTGATGATCCTCGGCGTTGAAAATCTTGATCAGCCGATGCGCATCGATCGCTTCCTTGGCGACGCGGGTGATATCCCCCATGGAATGTTGAATCCGCTCGCTGTAGCGGCGAAAACTGCGGTTCGCAATCTGCATCAGCAGCGCGATGACGGGCGCGGCGACGATGCAAAACACCGCGAGCCGCCAGTTCATGTAGAACAATGTGACCAGCAGCGCGACGATGGTCAGACTGTCGCTGATCACAGAAATCGCCGCGCCTGTGGCTGCCGCCGCCACCAATTCGATGTTGTTGGTCAGCTTCGACAGCAAGTGCCCTGACTGCTGGCGGTCCAGATAAGCCGTCGGGAGCCGCAGGTAGTGCGAGAACACATCGTGGCGCAGGCCTTTGATGACCTGCCTGCCGACCCAGCTGGGGTAGTAGCTTTGGATGTAATCGCCGATGCCGCGCAGCGTAAAGAGCACGACGACGCCGATCGGCACTTGCCACAAGACCGCCGGATTCTTGACTAGGAATGCGCCGTTCAGGAATTTCTTGACCAGGTACGCGAGCGATGCGTTCGACGCGGCGAACAGCATCGAACCCAGCACGCCAATCAAAAAAACGCCGAGATACGGTTTCGCGTATTTGAGCAGCCGCCGATAGATCGCCCAGGAATCGCCGGCGGGTGCCGGGCCCGTGGCGGCGGTCGCGTTCAAGGCGGTGTTTCCTCGTGCACGGTTGCGATATTGAGCTGCGCGAAGCCGAGCTTGCCTGCCACGTCCATGGCAGTCACCACGGCCTGATGCGTGCTGCGTGCATCGGCGCGAATCGTGATCGGACCGCGATCGGTGCCCGCTTCCTTCAGCAAAGCGGCGCGCAATGTATCGGGACTGGCGTTGATTAAGGTGCGTTCATTGACCCGGTAGCCGCCTTCCGCCGTCACCGTCACCACCAAGGGATCGTGCGTCCCCCGCGGCACGGGAATTTCGCTCGCCTGCGGCAGCTGGACCTTGACCCGTCCTTCCTGATTGAACGTCGTCGATACCATGAAAAAGATCAACAGCACAAGCAGCACATCGATCATCGATATCAGGTTGATCTCGGGGTCTTCTCGGTGACGGGGGCGCAGGTTCATGTCATTCGGCAGCGATCAGCGCGCTGCGCTCGTCCAATGCGTCGACCAGCTTCATGGCTTCCTTTTCCATACGTATGACCAGGCGTTCGACCTTGCCTCGCAAGTAACGATAGGCGATCAAGGATGGAATCGCGACTGTCAATCCCGCCGCTGTGGTGATTAGCGCCTCGCCGATTCCGCCGGACAATATCCTCGGATCGCCGATACCGTTTGCGGTGATTGCATTGAACGCATGAATGATGCCGGCCACGGTTCCAAGCAGGCCCATGAGCGGCGCAACCGCGGCAATGGTGCCCAAAGTATTCAAAAACCGCTCCAGATCGTGCACCACGTGGCGGCCACCGTCCTCGAGGCGCTCCACCATCAAGGCGCGCGGCTTGTTGCGATTGGCGAGACCGATGGCCAGCAGCTTGCCGAGAGGCGAATTCTGCTCCAATGCGGCGACCAGCTCGTTACTCAGCCGGTCAGCTTCAATCCAATTCCAGACCTTTTGCGATAAGTCGCGAGGTATCACGCGGCTGCTTTGCAAAGTCCACAGGCGCTCCAAAATAATCGCCACGGCCGCGATGGAACATAAAATGATCGGCCACATGAAGCCGCCGCCTGCGCGGATGATCTCCCACATTGGATCCTCGTTGGTCTGTTATAAATTCGCAGGCATGATACTTGACCGCCGACGGTTCAGATACCGCCAACAGGCGCCCGCTAACCCGTTGATTTGGTGGGTGGACGCCCGTCACTGTCGCTGAACCCCGAAAACGGCATAATGCCGAATCTGGGTGGGGAGTCGACCGTAATCCATGCAACGCTGGCTGAAAAGCATCACACCGGACCGCCATACACTGGAGAAACTCTGGTGTCTGAAGCCGTTTAAGGCTCTGGTGCTCGATCGCGGCTGCTGGACCTTCAATCGGCATAGCGTTACCCGTGCATTTGCGCTGGGGCTGTTTATCGCCTTTATCCCACCCATCCCGCTGCCGGTACACCTGGTGACCTGCGTCATTCTTGGGGTGCTGTTTCGACTGAACCTGCCGGTGCTGTTCGCCACCGTATTCATCAGCAACCCCTTTACCTGGCTGCCGCAGGTGGCGGGCTCCCTGTGGGTCGGCGCCAAGCTATTGGGACTGGATCTGATGCCCCTGCTGCATGGACTGAAGCACCAGAATATAGGTGCTCAATTCCAGGAATTGTGGGCGCCATTGCTGCTCGGGTCCTTGGTCCTAGGACTGGTTGCGGCAGGGGTGGGCTATGTGCTGGCGCAATGCATATGGCGGGCCCGGGTCATCTTTCACTTGCGGCGCCGTCGCGCCCGCTCAAACGGACGCCGCGCCGCGCTCAGCTAGAATTCCGTCGGACAGGACCAGCACCCGATCGAGCCGCGCCGCCAGCCGTTCATCGTGGGTAACGATGACGAGGCTGGTACCGAGCTCGCGATTGAGCTCCAACATCAAATCGAACACCTGCGCTGCGTTGGTTCCATCGAGATTGCCGGTGGGTTCATCGGCCAGCACCAGCCTTGGCTCAGTCACCAGCGCGCGCGCCACCGCCGCACGCTGCCGCTCTCCGCCGGACAGCTGCGACGGGCGATGCGTGAGACGCTCGGCGAGCCCGACGCGCGCCAACAGCGCGCCTGCCCGTCGCTTCGCTTCTTTGGGACTCATTCTGCGCACCAGAAGCGGCATCGCGACGTTCTCCAGTGCCGTGAATTCCGGCAGCAGGTGATGAAATTGATAAACGAATCCCACGGCGCGATTGCGCAAGTGACCCCGCTCCGCATCGCTCAATTGATTCATTGCGGATCCGGCGATTTCTACCGTCCCGCTGGTCGGCAAGTCGAGTCCTCCGAGCAGTTGCAAGAGAGTCGTCTTGCCGGACCCGGAAGCCCCCACAATGGCAATTCGCTCGCCGGCGCGCACGCTGATGGATGCGGCGCGCAATACGCAGATTTTTACCCCGCCCTGGACGAATTCTTTCGCCAGATCCTTGCCTTCGAGCACCATTGCAGCTGAATTGGGCATCGTCTATTCCATCCTCAATCGTTTCGCAGCGATTCTGCGGGCAACAGCCTAGCGGCGCGGACCGCCGGATATACAGTGGAGAGGCAGGCAAGCACAAATGCAAAGCCGCATATGCGCACCACGTCCGTGACGCGAACCCGCGCCGGCAAGTCGCTCATGAAGTAGACACGCGCATCCAAGAATTTGAACCCGACGATGCTTTCGAGCCCATGCACTAGTTCTTGCAGGTTAACGGCGATGAGCACGCCGAGCAGCACGCCTACGCCGATCCCGAGCAGCCCGATCAAGCTTCCTTGCACGACGAACACCGACAAAATACTGCGCGGCGAGGATCCGAAGGTGCGCAGTATGGCGATGTCGCGCCGTTTGTCCTTCACCACCATCACCATGGTCGAGACGATATTAAACGCCGCCACGGCAACCATCAACGACAGGATGAAAAACAGCATGCGCTTGGTGATCGAAATCGAGCGGAAGAAATTGGCGTGTTCGAGAGTCCAATCCTGATATTCCAAGGTGGTGTCACCGAGCGAGGCGGCGGCGGCGTGGGATACGCGCGGAGCGGCGTACATGTCGGCAAGTCGCAGACGAATGCCGGTGACGGCGTCGCCCATGCGCAGCAGCTTCGCCGCATCTCGCATGGCGACGATGGCGATACGCCGATCATATTCGTACATGCCGATGGACAGTATTCCAGTCACCGTAAATGCGCGCATTCGAGGTATCACGCCCACCGGCGTCACATCGCCCTGTGCGACCAACAGTACGACCCGATCGCCGATTTTTGCCCCGAGTTCCTCAGCCAGGGCCGAGCCCAGGATCACTCGGTAGCCGCCGGCGTCCAAATCCTGCAAGTTGCCGCTCAATAGATGGGGCGCCAAATCGACCACACCGCGCTCCGCGTCCGGCAATACGCCGCGCAGCAGGACGCCGGAGGACCTGTCGCCATGGATCAGCATGCCCTGTTCCTCAATATAGGGCGCCGCGGCCACGACACCCGGGAAATGTTCGAGTCTCTCCAGATCGGGGCGCCAGTCGAGGATTCGGCCTTGCAGAGAGGTAATGGTCGCGTGCGAGGTGAGGCTCAGGATGCGACTTCGCAGCACATCCTCAAAACCGTTCATGACCGACAACACCACAATCAACACGGCCACTCCCAGCGCCAAGCCGAATATGGCAATGCCGGCGATCAACGACACCGAGCCGCGCTTGGGCGAGGCACGCAAATAGCGCAGACCGAGGAATCCTTCGTACCAATAGCGCTTCATTCGTAACGCAACGCTTCGGCGGGCTGAGTACGTGAGGCTTGCAGTGCCGGATACACCGTCGCTACGAACGTCAAAATCAATGCGGCGAGCCCGATCCTCACGACATCGCCCGCATGCACCTCGCTCGGCAATCCCGAGATGTAGTAAACTTCCGGATCCATGAAGTGGAAGCCGAACGTCTGCTCCAGGAACGGCACGATGACATCGACGTTGCAGGCCAGCGCCAAGCCGAGTCCCACGCCCACGGCAGTGCCTAGCCAACCGATGAGCACCCCCTGAGTCATGAATACCGCGACCACCCCCCGCGGGCTCAAACCCAGAGTGCGCAATATCGCGATATCCGTGCGCTTGTCATTCACCACCATGACCAGAGTCGCCACTATATTGAACACCGCGACCGCGACGATGAGCATCAGAATCAAGCCCATCATGGTCTTCTCGATGCGGATGGCGCGAAAATACGCCTCGTTGTCCTCGGTCCAGTCGCGCACGTGCAGGCCCGGTCCCAGGCGCGCCGCCGCGCTTCGCGCCAGCTCGGGCGCCTTCAGCACATCGTCGAATTTGAGGCGTATTCCTGTCGGTCCGTCGAGACGGCGAAAGGCCTCGGCATCTTGAAGATTGACCAGTGCCAATACGCTGTCGTGCTCTTGTAGTCCAACTTCAAAAATGCCCACGACTTGAAAATCCTGCAGGCGCGGCACGATCGCGTCGCTGGCGCCGCCCGCCGTGGAGCCGTTGCCGGGAATCATCACGGTGATTTCGTCGCCGACACCGGCCTGAAGCTGGTAGGCCAGCATGCGGCCCAAAACCATCCGATTCGATCCAGGCGTCAGATCGCTCAACTTGCCCTCGCGCATGGCTTTCGCGATCGACGACACCTGAGCTTCCAGCGTGGGGTCTATGCCACGGATCACTGCGCCGCTCATGGCCGGCGGCCGACTCAACATGGCATCAGTGTCGAGGAAGGGCGCAGCCCCCTCAAGCTCCGGCGACCCTTGTAATTGCTTGATACGAACTCGCCAGTCGCGGATCGGGGCGCCCGCAGGGGCTCCCGCATTCAAGGTGGCGTGCGCGGTCAAGCTCAACAGGCGGTTGCGTAGCTCAGACTCCAGACCGTTCATGACCGAGAGAACCGTGATCAAGGCAGCCACGCCCAGCGCGACCCCCACCAGGGACACCCAGGTAATGAAAGACACGAAAAAACTGTGCTCGCGGGCCAGCGAATAGCGCAAGCCCACGTAAACTGGGACGGGCTGGAACATGCGCGGCGATTAAACCACAATTAACAATGTTATCAGAGTGTTAATTGAGTCAACTATTACCCCCCCTGAGCGGTGTTATAGTTTGGAGGGACCAAAGTTTCTGAAGGGATTGGGGGTAAACAAATGAGGTACGCCATGCGGTATACAACTTTACTGCTTGCTGCAGTGCTTGCCGGCGGAGTCGCGGGCGCCGAGACCGTTGCGGTCGACAACGGCATTGCCGTCAAAGAATCCGATGTAGCGACACCCGCTCGCGGCATGACCATGGACCAAGTCGTCGCCAAGTTCGGCGCTCCCGTGACCAAGGTGCCGGGTGTCGGCAAACCATTGATTTCGCGCTGGGAATATCCCGGCTTCATTGTCTATTTCGAAATGGACCATGTAATTCACAGCGTGGTCGCGAACTCTTAAAGCGCAAAACCGCGTAATATCGGCATCGCCCTAAGGCCCACCGCGACTCGTTCGCGGCGGGCATTTATTCGTGTCCGTTCTTCAAAGACTTAATGCCCCTAATTGATCCAATTCTTCCCGGTGAGCACGACCCCGTCGTTAAATGGGGCAAGCTCTACGGTGCGGCGCCCGCGCTGGCCATTGCCGAAGCGGCGGCGCGATCTTCGAGTCCTCTCATTATCATCGCGCAAAGTTCGCGCGAAGCGGAATCGCTCAGCGAGGAAATTCGATTCTTCGGCGGCGCAGAGTTGGCCGTGCGAGTCTTTCCCGACCTGGAGACCCTCCCCTACGACGCCTTCTCCGCGCATCCGGATATCACCTCCGCGCGGCTGGCCACATTGGCGGAACTGCCGCGTGCCAGAAAAGGCGTCTGGCTCGTCGCCATCGATACCTTGCTGCAGCGGTTGCCGCCCCGCAGCTACATCGAGGCTTACTCGCTCAAGGTCCACGTCGGCGAATCCCTCGATCTGGAAGCGTTGCGGACCCAATTGACCCTGGCCGGCTATGCGGCCGTGACCCAAGTGGTGGCACACGGCGAATTCGCGGTGCGCGGCTCGCTCATCGACGTTTTCCCCATGGGCTCGGACACTCCGTATCGAATCGATATGCTGGATCGTGATGTCGACAGCATCCGGCACTTCGATCCGGATACTCAACGCTCCCTGGAAAAGCTCGACCGCATCCAATTGCTGCCTGCGCGGGAAACTCCGCTGAATCCCGAGGCCGTGCGCGAATTTCGCCGGCGCTACCGGCTTCGCTTCACCGGCGACCTATCCGAACAATTGATGTATCGCGATGTGAGCGCCGGCATCGCACCCGGGGGCATCGAGTTCTTTCTGCCGTTGTTCTTCGATCGCACTTCCCATCTGTTCGAGTATCTGCCGCCGGGCAGCATCCTCGTGGAAATGAATGATGCGGCCGCCGCTGTGGACGGACTGTGGAACGGCATCGGCGAACGCCACGAGCAATTGCGCCATGACCGGCACCGCCCAATCTTGGATCCCGGTGAAGTTTATTTGACGCCCGCCGAATTCGTGACGGCCTATTCGCCCTGGCGCCAGATTCAATTGCACGCCTTCGAATGGCCCCCTGAAACCGCAGGACCCACCCAGAATTTCCCCAGTGTCGCACCGGCCGCCGTGCGTATCGACCCGCGCGCCGAGCACCCCGCGGACGAATTGGTAGCGCATATTCGCGCGAGCCCGGCCCGCATTCTGCTCGCCGCCGAATCCGCCGGGCGGCGCGAATTGCTGCTTGAACTGCTGCGCGCAAGAGACATCAGCATCAAGATATTCGACAATTTCGCGGCTTTCGTCGCCGGTTCCGTGGATCTCGGCATCACTGTGTCGGCAGCCGTCTCGGGCCTGAGGCTCGACTGCCCGGCGCTGGAGATTCTCACCGAAGCGCAATTGTTCGGAGATCGTGCGCGCCAGGAGCGCAGGCGCCGTCGAGCGGACCGCGATCCAGCCAAAATCCTCAAAGAACTGTCCGACCTGCGCATCGGTGCGCCCGTGGTGCACGAGTCCTACGGCGTGGGGCGCTATGTCGGCTTGCAGACCATGGATGTGGCCGGCTACACGGGCGAGTTTCTCGTGCTCGAATACGCCGACGGCGACAAATTGTATGTTCCCGTTCAGGCGCTACATCTCGTGTCACGCTACACGGGTGCGCCGGCCGAGACCGCGCCCCTGCACAAGCTCGGCGGCGAGCAATGGCAGAAGGCGCGCCGCAAGGCGGCCCAGCGTATACGCGACGTCGCGGCGGAACTATTGGATTTGTATTCTCGCCGCGCCGCCCGCCAGGGCACGCAGATGCAGGCGGGCGAGGCGGAATATCGCGCATTCCAGGCCGGCTTCCCCTTCGAGGAAACAGCCGATCAGGCAACGGCGATCGAACAAGTGCTCAGCGATTTGAAATCCGACAAGCCCATGGACAGAGTCATTTGCGGCGATGTGGGCTTCGGTAAGACCGAAGTGGCGTTGCGCGCCGCGTTCGTTGCCGTGCAAGCAGGCAAACAGGTCGCTGTGCTGGTGCCCACCACCCTCCTCGCCCAACAGCACTACACCAACTTCGTCGACCGATTCGCAGACTGGCCTATCCGGATCGAAAGCCTCTCGCGCTTTCGCACCAACAAAGAAGCCGATGGCGTTCTCGCGGGGGTCGCCGCGGGCACGGTCGACATCGTCATTGCCACTCAGCGCCTGCTGCAAGGAAAAGCGAAGTTCAAGGACCTTGGACTCGTCGTGATCGATGAAGAACATCGCTTCGGCGTGCGCGATAAGGAGCGCCTGAAGGCCCTGCGCACCGAAGTCGACGTGCTTACGCTGACCGCCACTCCCATACCGCGCACCTTGAACATGGCCATGGGCGGCCTGCGGGACCTGTCCTTGATTACGACACCGCCCGCGGAACGCCTGGCGGTGAAAACCTTCGTGCTGGAATGGAATGAAACCGTGGTGCGCGAAGCCTGCTTGCGCGAGATCCGCCGCGGCGGGCAGATCTATTTCGTGCACAACAGCATCGAGACCATTGAAAAGACCGCGCAGGCCCTTCGCAAACTCGTCCCCGAGGCGATCGTCGCCGTGGGCCATGGCCAAATGCGCGAACGCGATTTAGAGCAGCTGATGCTCGACTTTTACCATCGGCGTTTCAACGTGTTGGTCTGCACCACCATCATCGAAAGCGGCATCGATGTTCCGACGGCCAACACCATCGTCATCGAGCGGGCGGACCGATTCGGATTGGCGCAGATCCATCAATTGCGGGGCCGGGTCGGACGATCGCATCATCGCGCCTACGCCTACTTGATCACGCCGCCGCGCAAAGCGATGACTGCCGACGCGGTCAAGCGCCTGGAGGCGTTGGAGTCGCTCGAGGAACTCGGTGCCGGATTTACATTGGCCACGCACGATCTCGAGATCCGCGGCGCCGGCGAACTGCTGGGCGACGAACAAAGCGGCCAGATTCAAGAGATCGGCTACAACCTGTACATGGAGTTGCTGGAGCGGGCCGTGGCAGCGCTCAAATCAGGCAAGCAGGCCGATCTGGAACGGC
>JANYJY010000024.1 GCA_025358295.1 Gammaproteobacteria bacterium | reverse complement strand
AAGGATCGCGCCTTCTTGAAGGTCGGCGGCGTGTTCACCGACGATCTGATCGACGCGTACATCGAGTTGAAGATGAAGGAGGTCACCCGTCTGCGCATGACCACCCATCCCATCGAACTGGAGATGTACTACAGCCTGTGAGGCTGCAGGGTGCAAGCCCAAAGGTGACGGCGGTCACGCCGCCGTCACCTGCTTTTGTGGCTGGGAGGCGATAGGGCTATGCTTTGTACTTATGCACCCTTGGCGACCATGGATAGTGCTGAGCATCCTGGCGGCGTTTGCCGCGCAGGCTGCCGTGGTCTACAAATGGACCGATTCCAACGGCCTGGTTCATTATTCCGATCAGCCGGCTCCGGGCGCCGAAAAAATCTTCACGGCAGGCAGTCCTACGGCCGGCGGGGGAAATTCGGGCAATGCGTCATCGGCAGGCCGGGCATCCACGTCGGCTGCAAAAAGCACAGCGCCTGGACCCGCATTCACTCAATTCGTCATCACGTCGCCGACCGCCGACCAGACTTTCTTCGGCGACGACGTGATTGGTGTGCATCTGGCGCTCAATCCGGACCTCAAGCCCAGTCAGAGCATTACCTGGCATTTGAACGGCCGAGAAATCGAGGGCCAAGTGCCGACGGCGGTGCAGTTCATACTGCCGCACTTGGATCGTGGCGCCTACGTCATCGCCGCCACCGTCACGGATCAGGAAACGGGCGAGTCAGTCAGCACGGACAGCATCAGCTTCTTTGTTCGACAACCGTCGGAATTGTCTCCCCTACACAAGCGACCGTAGGGCGTCGGCCCCGCCAACCGGGTGTACCGATTGGCCGCTGAATTCCAACTCAACACGATTCACGTCGAGGGTACCGAACTGCTCGATGGGTTGGTGACCAGTGTGTTTCTGCTCGATCAGGCCTTGCACGTCGCCTACTTGAATGCAGCGGCACAAACCCTGCTGGGCTTGGGGGCCAATCAAGCCGTGGGCCGAAGCATCACCGAATTGACGCGCGGCGCAGAGACCTTGCTGCCGCTGTTCGAACGCGCGCGCCTAGGTGGCGAGGGTGTTGTCCAGCGTGAACTCGCCTGGCCCGCGCCGGGCGGCGTCGACCGAATTCTCGACTGCGCCGTTACCCAAATAACCCTGGGCCAGAACGATGTGTGGCTGCTTCTGGAAATCGAAGACATCACGCAGCATCGGCGCCTGACTCGAGAGAATGCCTTGCTGGCTCAATTGGGTGGGAGCCGCTTGATGGTCCGCCAGCTGGCGCACGAAATTAAAAATCCCTTGGGCGGACTGCGCGGCGCCGCGCAACTGCTCGAAAGAGAGCTCCTGGATCCGGCGCTGCGTGAATATACGCGCGTCATTATCAGCGAAGCGGACCGGCTGACGCATCTGCTCGATTCGATGCTGGGGCCGGGCCGTCCGCCGGCGAAACAGTTGATCAACGTTCACGAACTGCTGGAGCGGGTCTATCATTTGCTGCGCAGCGAAGCCCCCGACGGGGTGACGGTCGACCGCGATTACGACCCGAGTCTGCCGCCGCTCACCGTGGACCCCAACCACATCATTCAAGCCATGCTGAATTTGGGCCGCAACGCCATTCAAGCGCTGGCAAGCGGCCAAGTGCAATCCCCCCGGCTCATTCTGCGCACTCGCGCCGCGAGCAATGTGAGCGTGGGCGCGCGTCGCCACCGCCTGGTCGCTTCGATTCAGTTCGAAGACAACGGCCCAGGTGTGCTCTCAGAAATTCGCGACACCATTTTCTATCCGCTGGTATCCGGCAGGGCCGATGGCACGGGCCTAGGCCTAGGAATAGCTCAGGACCTCGTCAGCCGTCACGGCGGTCTGATCGAGTTCGACAGTGCCCCGGGTCGAACCATATTCATCATTTCTCTGCCCATGGACTCCGCATGAACTCGAAGCCTCTGCAAGTTTGGTTGGTCGATGACGATGCCAGCATTCGCTGGGTGCTCGAGAAGGCGCTGAAGGGCAGCGGCATGACCGCCAAGTGCTTCGACCAAGCTGACAGTGTCCTGTCCGCCCTGCGGTCCGGCGCGCCCGATGTGCTCATGACCGACATTCGCATGCCCGGACGCAGCGGGCTCGACCTGCTCAAGGATATTCAAGTGTCGCGGCCGGGCCTGCCCGTCATTGTCATGACGGCTCATTCAGACTTGGATGCAGCGGTCGCCGCCTATCAAGGCGGGGCGTTCGAGTACTTGCCCAAGCCCTTCGACATCGACAAGGCCGTGGATCTGGTGCGCAGGGCGGCGCAACAGGCCACCATCGCCATCGATGTGGAAGCCGCAAGGCGCAGCATTCCGGAACTGCTGGGTCAAGCGGCAGCCATGCAACAGGTGTTTCGTGCGGTCGGCAGATTGTCCCGCTCCAGCATGACGGTGCTGATCACCGGCGAATCCGGCACGGGCAAGGAGCTCGTTGCACGAGCCTTGCATCGCCATAGCCCGCGCTCCAATCGCGCCTTCGTTGCGCTCAATACGGCGGCATTCACCGCCGACCTCTTGGAGTCCGAGCTGTTCGGTCACGAAAAGGGCGCATTCACGGGTGCTGACGCTTTGCGCCGCGGGCGTTTCGAACAAGCCGATGGCGGCACACTTTTCCTCGATGAAATCGGCGACATGTCGCCGGCACTGCAGACCCGACTGCTGCGCGTTCTCGCCGAGGGCGAGTTCTATCGAGTGGGCGGGCAGACACCGGTGAAAGTCGATGTGCGCGTCATTGCGGCGACTCACCAAGATTTGGAAACCCGGGTGAAGTCCGCTCATTTTCGCGAAGATCTGCTGCACCGGCTCAACGTCATTCGCATCGAAATTCCGCCGCTGCGCGAGCGGCGCGAGGACATTCCCGAATTGCTGCGTCACTACCTCGCGGTCGCCGGACAAGAACTGGGAGTAGAGCCGAAGCTGCTTACCTCGCCGGCCGAGACCGCGCTGGTGACCTTCGATTGGCCGGGCAATGTCCGGCAGCTCGTCAACGCCTGCCGGCGATTGACGGTCACTGCGCCGGGTCGTGAGATTCGCGCCGAGGACATTCCGCCCGATCTTGGTGGAGTGCCCGCCGGACAACCCGCGAATCATGATTGGAAGGCGAAGCTTTCCTATTGGGCCGAGCAGGAATTGGCGGCCGGCACTCAGCGTCTGCTCGATCAGGCGGTGCCGGAAGTCGAGCGAATCCTGATTCGAGTGGCCCTACGCAAGGCCGACGGGCTGAAACAGGATGCGGCCAAGTTGCTGGGCTGGGGGCGCAACACCCTGACCCGAAAAATGAAGGAACTGGGCATGGGGGACGCCGCCTAACTGCGCCCCCGCTGCGATCCCAAGCAGGCGCCGCCCGGCAGACTATAATCGCCGTCATGGTGTCCGCCGACTATCTCGCGCCGAAATTAGATGCTCTCCAAGAGCTCCTGCGCAGCAATTCACCGTCCGCCTGGCTGATCGCCGGGATTGTGGCGGTGGCCATCTGGTCGGTATTGGGAGTCGTGCGCCGCATCGTCGCTGCGCGCTATAAGAAATTCTCCACATCGCAGCCACGCATGCCGCTTCGGTTGTTGGCTTATCTTGTCGGCCACACCAAACAATTCCTGTTTTTCGCCGTTGCTCTGGACGTTGCGCAGACCGGGCTGGTTCTTCCCGACCGTTTGCAGCGGCTCATCAGCAATATAGTGACGATTCTACTGCTGCTGCAGATCGGACTGTGGGCCAGCCGCGCTGTGCAGGTCTATTTGGAGAGCAAGACTGTGGAGCGCGGCGCGGATCAAACATTCGCGGGGTCGCTCGACATCATCAATTTCGTCTCCCGCATGTTGATCTGGTCCTTGTTGATCCTGGTTGCGCTGAGCAATCTCGGCGTCAACATCACCGCGCTGCTTGCCGGCTTGGGCGTGGGCGGCGTGGCGGTGGCCTTGGCGCTGCAGAACGTGCTCGGCGACCTGTTTGCCTCACTGTCGATTGCCTTGGACAAGCCCTTCGTACTCGGGGATCGTCTGGAGCTCGATGCCTATGCAGGCAAGGTCGAGCATATCGGCATCAAAACCACCCGCCTGCGCAGCGACAGCGGCGAGCAAATCATTCTCTCGAATGCCGATATCCTGAAAAGCCGGGTGCGCAATTACGGGCGGGCCCAGGAGCAGCGCGCGCTCACGGCCATCCGCGTGTCGTATAAAACTCCGTCCGACAAACTGCGAAGTATTCCGTCACTGCTCGAGAGCATCGTGCGCGAGCAGGCGAACGCACGATTCGAGCGCTGCTATCTGAAAACTCTGGGCGATTCCGCCCTGCATTTCGAGCTTTCTTATTTCGCGCTGCAGCCAGCGGTCAATCCACTGCCCAATCTGCAGCAGGCGGTCAACTTTCGCATCATCGACGAGTTGCGCAGTTTGCAGGTTGAGCTCGACTCCCCGACAGGGCACGTGCTGCTGTCGCGCCGCGAGCGTATTGCGCCTGTTGACCCGTAGCTGCCGCGTCGACCTGCGCCGCCCATGTTTCATATCGTGCTGTTCGAGCCCGAGATTCCGCCGAATACCGGGAACGTGATTCGATTATGCGCGAACACGGGCGCAGCGCTGCACCTGATCAAGCCGCTGGGGTTTCGCCTGGATGACAAGAGCCTGCAGCGCTCAGGCCTCGATTATCACGATCTCGCCTCGGTGAAGGTGCACGCGAATTTCGATGACTGTCTGCGGGAGTTGAACGCGAGCCGGCTCATCGCCGTGGAAACCAGCGGCGCACGTTCCTACGATAATATTCAATTCCAAGCCGGCGACGCGTTTATGTTCGGCTCGGAAACGCGTGGCTTGCCGGACAGCGTGCTGACTCGAGTCGGCAGGGAGAATAGCGTGTTCATTCCCATGCGGCGGCAAAGCCGCAGCATCAATTTGTCGAACTCCGTAGCCCTAGTCGTCTACGAAGCCTGGCGTCAAATTAGCTTTGCGGGCGCCGGGGTAAACGCGCCTTAGATTGACATGGGCAAGACGCCGTCGAGAACCGCAACGCAGCGGCCGCCTATGTAGGTGTCGATTGCAGTTCCGTTTGTCTTCGTACGGCCCAGCAATAAGCTGGGCCGCCCCATGTCGACGCCTTGATGGATACGCCAGGTCCGCCCCGCAGAATTGACCGGATCCAGGGTGGCAAGCAGCGCGATCGTGGCGGCGCACGCGCTGCCCGTGGCCGGATCCTCGACGACTCCGTCGAGTGGCGAGAATGTGCGCGCGTGGAGAATGATCTCCTCGCCCGCGGCGCAGGCCGCCGGCGGCCGGCAATACGCGAAAACCGCATCGGTGCCGACAGGCGGCAGAAATTCTGCATGAGCCGCGGCATTCGGCCTTGAACGGCGCAGCGCGTCTCTATCCCGCACCTCGACGGTGAGGAACGGCAGTCCGACCGAAACGACTTGCGGAGGGTGTGTCTGCATCACGACATCGCTGGGCTCCAGCGACAGGCAGGCCGCCGCAGCCTCTCGGGAAACGGTGGGGCGGCGCGACAGGGCCTCGGGCGCGCGCAATTCAGCACCCACGATCGAGCCATGCTCGCGCAACAAGTCGATCGGCACCAGGCCTGCTGCTTCTTCGAACACGAAGCGGCCGGCAGCGGTCGCCGCTGCGAACCGGTCATCCCGAGCGAGCGCGAATGCCGTGCCCACGTTCGGATGCCCGGCGAACGGAACCTCGACTCGCGGCGTGAATATTCGCACCTTCGCGGTGTGACCAGGGTCGTCCGCAGGCAGAACGAAGCTGGTCTCCGAATAATTGAATTCGAGCGCGATGGCCTGCATCGTCTGGGCAGACAGACCGGCGGCATCCAGAACTACGGCGAGCGGATTGCCGCCGAAGATCCGATCCGTAAATACATCCACCGTTACGTAGCGTCGCAGCCGTGCTGCCGTTGTAGCTTTCACTCTGACTCCGAGCGCATTTCGCGCCCCATGAGCGCCTGAACGGCGGCACGTACGGCCTTGCCCTCATGCGTGACATTGAAAATCTCGCGGCATATCGGCATGTCCACCGACAGGCGGCGAGCGACGTCGTGAACCGCGCGCGCCGCCGGCAGCCCCTCGACTACTTGTTGAATGCCGCTCTGCGCGTCACTCATGGATTCGCCTCGGCCCAGCGCCATGCCGAAGCGTCGATTGCGCGATTGATCATCGGTACACGTCAGTACCAGATCGCCGAGGCCGGCCAGTCCCATGAAGGTTTCGCGTGCGGCGCCCAGCTTGACGCCGAGGCGCATCATTTCGGCGAGCCCGCGTGTAATCAAGGCCACGCGCGTGTTGGCACCGAAACCCATGCCGTCGGCGATCCCAGATCCGATCGCGATCACGTTTTTGACCGCGCCGCCCACCTCCACGCCCATGATGTCCGTTTGCGTATAGGCGCGGAAATTCGGCCCCGAGAGACACAGCGCCAGCTCCTTGGCGAAACTCTCGTCCTGCGACGCCACGGTCATGGCGGTCGGTAGACCGGCGCCGACTTCCTTGGCAAAGGTGGGGCCGGATAAAACCGCTCCGGGGCGTGAGCCCAAGACTTGACGGGCCACCTGGTGCGGCAGGAGCCCGGTCGCGATTTCGAATCCCTTGGTGGCCCACGCCACACGAGTCTCGGCCGCCAGGTGCGGTGCGATGTTCTCCAACGCGGTGCGAAATGCATGCGACGGCACGGCGATCAAAACGTCGCGCGCGGTGTCGAGCGCCTGCTTCAGGTCGGTCGCAATCTGCAGGCCGTCGGGGAACACGGCGTCGGCCAGGTAGCGCTCATTGCGCCGTGCACGCCGCATCGAATCGGCCTGGGCAGGGTCACGCCCCCAAAGTTGGGTGGGGTGTCCTTCCCGCGCCAGTTGAATGGCGAGAGCGGTGCCCCAGGAACCGGCGCCAACGACCGTCATCGGTTCTGCGCGCCGATTCTGCATGGCCGGCTCCTAGTTGACGAGGCCCTGTTGAGGCGTTTCTGCTGCCTGCGCAAACAAGGCTTCAAAGTTGACCAAGGGAAGCAGAAAATTCGGAAAGCCGCCCTTGACGATCAGGTCTGAAATAACTTCGCGGGCATAGGGAAATAGAACGCTGGGACAGAAGCTGCCGATCAGGCGCTTCAAGTCTTCCGTCGATGCCCCGGAAATGGAAAACACGCCCGCCTGCTTCACTTCGACCAGGTACAGGGTTGCCTCGCCTTGTTTTGCCTCCAGCGTGATGGTCAAGAGAACTTCACGAATGTCCGGCGCGAGTTCTTCGGCCGAGGTATTCATATTTAGCTGAAATTTCGGTTCCCAACCTTGATTGTTCGGCAGCCGCGGCCCATTCGGCGATTCATACGAAGAATCTTTCAAGTAAACGCTTTGCAGACTTACCTGCACGCCGCCGATGCTGGCTTCCGGACCCGGATTTCTAACCTCGTTCATCAAGCCCCCTGAATTAATCGATCCAGTTCACCACTGCGATCGAGTTCGAAAAGATCATCGCAGCCGCCGACGTGCTTGTCGCCGATGAAAATCTGCGGAACCGTGCGGCGATTGCTGCGCGCAATCATTTCCTCGCGGAACTTAGGCTGCTCCTCGATATTGATTTCGCTAAACACGACATTCTTCTGAGTCAAAAGACTTTTGGCCCGTTGGCAATACGGGCACCAGTCCGAGCTGTACAGCGTCACGACCGGCTGCGTCACTTCTGACTTCCCTTGGCTCCCTGCGAGGATTTCGCCAAAGGCAGGTTGTCCTTTACCCAGGCATCCAAGCCACCCTGAAGATTGAACACCTTCGTGAAGCCCAGTTTCATCAATGCCCGGGCGCCGTTTGCCCCGCTTGCGCCGCCGTCAGCGTAAGTAATCACGTTCTTATCGCGCCATTTTTTCAACGATTCGGCCTGCGATTCGAGCTCCGCGACGGGCACATTGCGCGCATCGCCAATATGGCCGGCGTCATACGATTCCTTGCCGCGAAGGTCGATCACCAGAGCGCCCTGATTCATGAGCCGCACGGCCTGCATGGCGCTCAGGCCCGCAAACGCCTGGATGCGTTCGCGAATCTCATAGAAAGCCACCAGGGCGGCAGCCAGTACCGCTCCGGACGCTAATAGACGATTGTGGGCAATAAACTCGAACAGGCGCTGCATGCGGCTCGCAACTGATTTTTCGGGCCGCAAAGTATAGCAGCGGGCACAAGGCTTGTATGCTTGCCACCTAAAGATGAGCCCCATTCATAGCCGCCGCCGAAAAATATCCTGCCTCGCCATCGCCTTGGCCGTCGTGCACTGCGCCGCGGCCGGGGGCGCCGCTGCGGAGCCCAAAGACTCCGCGCAGGCCAAGGCCAAGCTCGCGGCAGTCCGCGCCCGCATCACGGTGCTGACCGGCCGTCTCGGCAAAGAACTCAAGGAACGCGACGCGTTGGGCGCACGCCTGCGTGAGGCGGAGCTCGTCGTGACGGCCAAGCGCCAAAAGCTGGAGGCGCTGCGAACGGCGCAGGCGGCAGCCGAGCGGCACCGATCGGAGCTGCGCGTACAACAGGCACGCGAGCAGAATGCGCTGCAATCCGAGCGGTCTGCCCTGGCCGCGCAGGTGCGCGCGGCCTACATGATCGGTCGGCAGGAGCAAATAAAGCTGTTGCTGAACCAGAGCAATCCCGCCGGCCTCGGTCGTACGCTTACCTTCTATGGTTACTTCGCGCAGGAACGCAGCAATAAAATCGACACAATCAAGGTTCGAGTTTTGCGGCTGCAGGAATTGGTGGCGGAAATAGATCAACAAAGCGCGCAGCTGAAAGTCCTGCAGAGCGACGCGAGCCGCGAGATGGCGGGGTTGGAACGGGCGCGCGCCGATCGAGCCGACGCGCTGGCGGCGCTGTCCAAGCAGGTGGCGAGCGGCAATCAAGAACTCGTCAATCTCAGGCGTGAAGAGCAGGCGGTGCAGTCACTGGTTGAGGACCTGGCGCGAGTCCTGCAGGACTTCCCGGTGGACTCGACGCGGAGCTTCGAGCAAATGCACGGCAAGTTGCCGTGGCCGGTGCAGGGACGCGTCACTGCGCATTTTCAGGAGCAGCATTCGAGCTCCGCGGCCGGCGTACGCTGGAACGGGGAAATGATAGCGGCCACGCGCGGCGCCAAGGTGCGTGCTCCCTATTTTGGCCGCGTTGTGTACGCCGACTGGCTGCAGGGTCTTGGATTATTGTTGATCATCGGGCACAGCGGCGGGTACATGACCTTGTACGGTCACGCCGAAGTACTCTACAAATCGGTCGGCGACTGGGTCGCTCCGGGTGACGTAATCGCGGCCTTGAGCGACGCCGGCGGGCCTGATCCCCAACTGTATTTCGAGATTCGCGCCGGCCGCAAGACCGTAGATCCGAAGGCCTGGCTGAGGGCGAATCCCTAAACGGCGCTAAATTATCGAGCATTGCGTGTTATGTCGCATGCCGTCGAGAGTGCCGTCCTAAAGTTCTTTGCCGAAGTGCCGAGCGTGTCCTAGATTCACCGCGGCATTTGACGGATTCTCGGTGTCGTGACTGCTTCGCCCGAAACCTGGAAATCGTACGCGCAACTGCTCACGCGGCTTTGTCCAAAAATCAGTTACATTTTTTTTGCGAGTGCCGACGGCAGTCTGTGGTGGGCCAGCGATCCCACGAATGCATTCCGGGTGCAGTATTCGCTGTCGCTATTGTTGATACCACATACCACTCGTCACAAGGAAATCGACGGTGTGGTCGATACTCAAGACGACACCGAGTCGCGCTATGGATTTCGAATTCGCGGCACTCTGGGCGAGGTGCTGGGTCACGTGGTCATAGGACTCCCGCAGCCCGAAGCGCGCCTGGACTTAAGCTCGGTCCATGCCTTGATCAAGCCCGCACTCGACTGCTTGCAGAGCGAACTGTCGGCACGCGCGGCCATCGGCGAATTGCATGAGAATCTTGCTGATCACAGCCGCGAGCTGGACCTTTTTCAGCGCTTATCCGAGGTCGCCGCTGCGGACGGTCTGGAGTCGCTGGGGCGGATTCCGGAGTTGGCGAACCAGCACTTGTCCGGCGTGGTTGCCGCAATCCTATTGCCGGATCGCAATGTGACCATTTGCCGCAAGCGCCAAGATCAACCCAACGGCGTGGAGAATGGCCTGCTGGCGCAGATGCATCGTCATCTCATGACGCGGGCGCAATTGCACGGTTGTACCTTGGTGGTCAATCGTCTGGCGCTCGACGGCACCAATGCTGCGGTGCCATATAAGGCCATTTCAACGCCCATTCGCGACGAGAGCCGGCGAGTCATCGGTGTGCTCGCCGTGTTCCGCGCGGACACGGACGGCGATTTCCAGCTGCATGATGCCGAGGCCCTGGAATTGCTGGCGCGTAAGGCTGCGCAGATCATTCGGTCCAGCTTCGACGCGGTGACCGGATTGCTGACATCGGCGGCCTTCACCGCGCAAGCTGCCGCGCGCGTGGCAGCCGGGGCTCCAGGGCAGCACACGCATGGACTGCTCTACGTCGACATCGATCAATTGAACGTCGTGAACGAGAATCACGGCATGCACGTCGGCGACGAGGTCATTCAAAGCGTCGCCAACCTACTATCCCGGCGCGCCCGCGAGGGTACTCTGGTCGCGCGGGTCGGTGGCGACCGATTCTGCATGTTTGTGCCCGGCAGCGGCATCGAGCCCGCCGCTCGAATCGCCGAGGAGCTGCGCAGCGCCGCGATTCGCCTGAGTGGTGCGCGCGGCGACAAGCCGCTACTGGTTTCATTGAGCGTCGGCGTCGCGGGCGTCGGCGATCGCGATCGCAGGCTGGACCATGCGCTGGCTGCCGCAGAGCTGGCCTGTCGAACAGCCAAGGAACGCGGGCGCAACCGAGTCGAGGTTTTTTACGGCGATGAACAGACGTCGACCGGCGAGCGCACGACCTCGAATTTTGCCGTGCAAGTCAGCGCGGCGCTCGCATCGGATTCCTTAGAGCTTCTGGCCCAGCCTATTCTGCCTCTGACGTCGGCACCGGCGGATCCGCGCTTCGAGATATTGCTGCGCATGCGGGCGACGGATGGGTCGCGCATCGGTCTCGATAGACTCGTCGGCGCCGCGACGTGTCAGGAGCTAAACCGTGGCATCGACCGATGGGTCATTGAGCAGGCCATCGAACGGCTCGCCGACTGCCGGCATCTGCTGCGGCAGCATCCGGCGAAATTCTCTCTGAATCTGTCGGCGGCTTCGCTGGCCGACGGCGAATTCTGGAGAATGCTGGAGGATCTGGTGCGCAAGAGCCGCATCGAGCCTGGCACATTGGGCTTTGAATTCCCCGAGGAAGCCGCGAGCGCGCACATAGGCACCATCGCGCCCTTCATGCGCCGATTGCGCGAGCAGGGAATCACTTTCGCCCTCGACAACTTCGGCCGCGGAATCGGTTCACTGTCTCATCTGAATTCGCTGCCGGTTTCGTGCATCAAGATCGACGGCAGCTTCAGCCGCGATCTCATCGACAATCCCAAATCCCAATCCATGGTCGTGGCAATCGCGAAACTGGCCGGCACCTTCGGGCTGGAGACGGTCGCCGGACATGTGGAGACCGATGCGATCCGAGCGCGCGCCGCGCAATTGGGCGTGGATTACGGCCAGGGCTTTTTCATCGGCAAGCCGCTCGCGCTCGATGATGCCCTTCACGACCTGCCGTTGTACGCGTGCTTCGCGACGTCCACAGGTCTGTTCGATCCCTCGGCGGTAAAAATGGCGGCCCTCGGAAGCTAGCGGCAAGTCGCCGCCGCACGTATGCTGCGCCCGATGATGACGAAATCTCGCCATGTCCTGGTATTGAGCGTGGGGTTTGCGATCGGCGCATTGCTGGGACTCGCGCACGGAGCACGTGCGGACAAGCCCCCAGTGTCCGGGAGCGACCTGCCGTGGCAGGACGCACGTACACTGGCCGACGTGCTGGAACGCGTCAAACGCGAGTATGTGAACCCCGTCGACGATCACCAATTGCTGCAGGCTGCGATTCGCGGCATGGTTTCTTCGTTGGATCCGTATTCGGCCTATCTCGACGGCGATGCGTACGACGAAGTCAAGATCTCGAGCTCGGGTCAGTACTCCGGTGTCGGGATCGAGGTGTCGATGGAGGACGACGAGGTCGTGGTGGTCGCCCCGCTTGAGGGTTCACCCGCGGCCCAGGCAGGAATCCGCTCCGGCGATGTCATCGCCTCGATTGACGGCGTACCCGTGAATACGACCACCCTGGCTGACACCATCGGCCGCATGCGCGGCAAGGAAGGCACAACCGTCAAAATAGGCATTCTGCGCGAAGGTGGCGACGAGCCTCTGCAATTCGTCTTAAAGCGTTCGCGCGTCGATTTGAAAAGCGTAAAGGCGGAGCTGCTCGAGCCCGGCATGGGGTATGTGCGCATTTCTCAGTTCAGTGAAACCACCGGCGATGACCTTGACGCCGCGCTCAAGGATCTGCGCAAACGCAACGGCACGGCGCTCAAGGGTCTGGTGCTCGATTTGCGCAATAATCCAGGTGGCGTGCTCGAGGCGGCGGTAGCCGTCTCCGATACCTTTCTCAACAGCGGCGTCATCGTCAGCGCCAAGGGGCGCACGCCGGAGTCCAAATTTGAAATGGATGCCACGCCGGGCGATGCCCTCGATGGTGCGCCCATCGTCATCTTGGTCAATGGCGGATCAGCGTCGGCGGCGGAAATCGTTGCCGGCGCGCTCAAGGATAACCACCGCGCAAAGCTCATGGGCCGCACCACCTTCGGCAAGGGGTCAGTGCAGACAGTCATTCCCATGTCCGGGGATCGCGCCATCAAACTGACGACCTCCTTGTATTACACGCCGTCGGGAATATCCATCAATCATCGCGGTATCGCGCCCGACATTGAGCTGCAGCGCGATCCGAAGCCCCCCAGCGTTGCGGTGCCCGACGACGCGCCGTTGCTACAGCGCGATGCCGACGTGAAGCGGGCGCTGCAGGAATTGAAGTTGCCCACCGTGGGCGGTAGCGGTTCGGTCACCGCGTCGGCGCGGTTGAGATAGTCCATGCGCAGCACCCGGTCCATAGAAATACTGTGTCTGGCGCTTGCCGCCCTGGTTCTCGTGTGGTCGCGTGCCCTGACCACTCAGCTATGGCCGGTACTTTGCCTGCTCGGCGCCTTCGTGATCGCCATCGTCGTGTTTCGGAGCCGCCGTTTCTTTCCGCGGCGTACTCGGACCCGGCTGCTGATCGAGTCATGGTCCATGGTGCTATTCATCACCGGCGTGCTTTGGTTCACCGGCAAGAATTCCAGCCCGCTCCTGAACTTGTTCTTGCTGCCCATCATTTTAAGCGCCCTGACGCTTGGTCGGCTCGTGACTTTGCTGCAAGTCGCGGCAATCGCGCTATGCCACCTGGCTCTCGCCGCCGCAACTCCCGGGGTTGACGTGATTTCCCTGTTCTACGCAAGCCAGGCCGTGGGTCAATTGGCGCCCTTCTTGCTCGTGGCTTACCTGACCACGACATTGTCGGCGGACATCACCGAGGCCCGTGAGCGTATCGAGAATCTGGCGCAAACCGACGCGCTGACCGGGTTGCTCAACACCCGCATGTTCAACGAAGTCTGGCAGCGCGCGCACGAGACCGGCGAACGCGAACGCGGCGTCTATGCCCTGCTGATGATCGATATGGACAAACTCAAGGACATCAACGACGCCTTCGGTCTCGAAGCGGGCAACAGCGCCATCACCTTGGTCGCACAATGTCTGCAACGAAGCATTCGCAATAGCGACTTCGCCGCGCGCCTGGGCGGCGATGAATTCGCGGTGCTGCTCCCCGGTGCGTCGCCCGAAATCGCTGAAGCCGTGGTCAAGCGCGTGCGGCACAACGTTTATAAGACCACCCTGGACCTGCGTTCGCGCATGATTCGCTGCTCCGTGAGTATCGGGGTGGTCAATTACCCCAAAGATGCCCGCGATATGCGCGAGCTCATGAGCATGGCCGACCGCAAGATGTACCGCGACAAGGAGCTGAGACGGGCGCCGGGCAGTGAGGCAAACGCCTGAAGTTGTGACGGCAAAGGCCTGAATGTACTGGACTTTCAAAAAAAAGATGGCAAAGTTAGCGATGGATCACGTCGCGGCCCGATTGACCTATGTCAGCTTGCCGTCTTAAGTCAGTCAATAGAGATAGCCAATGGCGTTCAACCTCCGAGAGCCCTCCCAGCCGTTGCGAGCAGTCGTCGGTTTAATTCTGGGTCTTTTTGTCCTGCAGGCCGCTGCGAAGCCGGTCCGGGATCCGAAACTCAAATCGAATTCCGTGCTGGTCATCGACCAGAATGACTCCTCGGTGCTGTATTCGCGCAATTCCGACGTGGCGATGCCCATTGCCTCCATTACCAAGCTGATGACGGCTTTGGTGGTTCTCGACGCCAAGCAGCCGCTCAACGAGATGATCCAGATCACCGATTCCGACCGCGCTCTGCCGAAAGGCGGTGTTTCGCGCCTAACCGTCGGCACCACCCTGTCCCGCGGTGACCTGATGCACCTGGCGCTGATGTCCTCTGAGAATCGCGCGGCCCACGCCCTGGGGAACAATTACCCGGGTGGAATGCATGCCATGGTTGCCGCCATGAATGTAAAGGCCGCAAGTTTGGGCATGACCAGCGCGCACTTCGTCGATCCGACGGGATTGTCGAGTCAGAACGTGGCGAGCCCAGAGGACCTGTCCAAGCTCGTCATCGCTGCCTCGCACAATTCGAGCATCCGCGAGTATTCGACGGATGCGCGCTATACCGTGAAAGTCCACAAGCGCATGGTCGAGTTCCGCAATACCGACAATCTGGTGGCGAACCCGACCTGGAACATCGTTGTGCAGAAGACCGGCTACATCACCGAGGCGGGCAAGTGTTTGGTGATGGCGGCCGTCATCGAGGGCCGTTCGGTCGTCATCGTCCTGCTGGATTCATTGGGCAAATATACGCGCGTCGCCGATGCCAAGCGGATCAAGACCTGGATGGAAGCGAGCGCCAACCAGCACGCCCAGGTGTCGATGCGCTGATCCGCCGCGCGTCTCACCTCACATGACAAGTCGAGGTTGAGTTATGCGTACACGTTTCCTGCTTCTCGGCTGGCTGCTGTGGCTGCCGACCCAAATACCGGCTGAAGCCGCCGATAGAACGCTATCGGTCACGATCTATGCAGACGACCTGGCGCTGGTGCAAGACCGGCGCGACATCGAAATCGAGGCAGGCCGGCAACGCATCGAATTCGAGGATGTGTCGGCCCAGATACGGCCCGAAACTGCTTCGCTGACCGCGAGCGACATCAGCATTGTCGAACAGAATTTCGATTTCGATCTGTTGACCCCTGCCAAGCTCATGGAAAAAGCCGTCGGTCATGAGGTCACCATCGTTCGAGTCAACCCCGCCACGGGCGCCGAAACCCGCGAGCAGGCGGAGGTACTGGCCACCAGCGGCGGCGTCGTATTGAAGATCGGGCAGCGCATCGAGGTGCTGCGTGACGATGGTCTTCCTGTTCGCGTCATATTCAACAAAGTGCCGGACAACCTGCGCGCACGCCCGACCTTGTCTGTGACCATCGTCGGCGGCCGCGCCGGCACGAGGCCGGCAGTTCTGAGCTACTTGACGCCCGGTCTCGGCTGGCACGCCGATTACGTGGCGCTCTACAACGAGGCCAACGCCAAGATCGACGTGCAGGGATGGGTAACCCTGACCAACACCAGCGGCGTGACCTACGACAATGCTCAGACTCTGCTGGTCGCCGGGTCACCTGCTCAAGTCGACGGCGGCAGGCAACAGATTTACTATCGGCCGCAGCAGCAGCGCGCTACGTTGGCGCAGCCGGGAACGGAGAGCGGCAATCGTGAGCGCCTCGGGGACTACTATCTGTACCCCTTGGCCGAGCGCACCACCATCGCTAACTTGCAGACCAAGCAGGTAAGTTTCCTGGATGTCCGCGGTGTGCCCGCCGAGCACGGCTATGAGTTTCGCAATCGCTGGCTGGGAACCACGGAAACACCGCAGAGCGCGAAGAGCATCTACAGCTTCTCCACCAGCGCACATGCGGGGCTCGGCGATCAACTCCCGGCGGGCGTGCTGCGTTTCTACACGCGCGACAAGCGCGGCGATCCGCAGTTCATCGGCGAGAGCCGCATAGATCATACCCCGATGGGATCGACGCTGTCGCTCACCACGGGCGACGCCTTCGACGTCAAAGTGCGCACCGTGGTCGACAAACGTACGCGCATCAGCAGTTTCGATTGGCAGTCCGACATGCATTATGAATTCAGCAATGCACTGCCCCGTCCCGTCACAGTCAAGCTGCTGCAAGAGGGTCTGTGGGGCGATGCGCGGATTACCGCCGAAAGCCAGAAAAGTACCCGCCGCAGCGCCGAGGTCGCCGAGTGGGCTGTAACGGTGCCGCCCAACGGCAAGACCACGCTCACAGCCACCTTCGTCACACGATACTAGGCGGCGGCTATGCACGGGGCGATCAAGCGCCGGGCGGATTCTCGCGGCCTCAGTCCGAACGGGCTCATCGCCGCGTTGGCGCTGGCTTCGCCTTGGGCACTCGCGGACATCCCCGGCCCCGTGTCCGATGTCCATGCAGAGCAGCCATCCGATTTATCGGTAACCGTCTATCGCGCGCCCGTTAGGGATTCGGGATCCATCGACCTCAACGATCTGAGCGGCTTCGCCCTGGTCAGCGAGACGCGCACCGTGCATCTGCCGGCCGGCCTCATTCGCCTGCGATTCGAGGGGGTGGCCGACGGAATCGAGCCCGTCAGCGCCATCGTCACGGGATTGCCCGGCGGCGTGCTCGAGAAGAATCGCGAAGGAAAACTGTTGAGCCCATCGGCTCTGATCGAGGCGGCGGTCGGCAAATCGGTGACTCTGCTGCGTACCGACCAAAAGACCGGCAAGCTCACGCGCTCGGCCGGGAAAATTCTCTCCGGCGCCGGCGGCGGCGTGGTGTTCGACACATTGGACGGCATCGAGGCTCTGCGCTGCTCGGGACTGCCCGAAACCCTGGGCTTCACGGGCGTGGGTGAATTGGCGTCGACGCCGACTCTGTCCGTGCTGGTTCGAAGCGCCGCGCCGGTGACGCGGACCATAACGCTGTCCTACCTGGCGCGCGGCTTCGATTGGTCCGCCACTTACACGGCGATGTTGTCGGCGGACGGCAAATCCATGAGCTTGGGCGCCTGGGTCACTTTGGCCAATGGCAACGGAGTCGGATTTCCCGGAGCGCATACTCAAGTGGTTGCCGGCCGGGTCAACCGCGCGAGCGGCGACGTGGAGCCGCTAGATCCCGGCGGCCCGGTTTTGGCGCGATGCTGGCCGCGCGGTTCGACCAGTGATCTGCCGGAGTACCTACAACTCAGCGGCACATCAGCGTTGGGGGGGCACGACCAGCGCATGTTCAATATGGCCGCCATGGCGCCCGCGTCCGCTCGGCTCGAGGAAGTCACTGCCACTGGAGGACGCAAGGTGCAAACGGAACAGCTCGGTGACCTGAAGCTCTATCGGGTGCCCGATCGCACCACCATAGCCAGCCGTCAATCGAAGCAGGTGCGCCTGCTGGACCGAAGTTCGATTCCGGTCAGCCTCATCTATGGCGTGGACCTGCCGGCGAACCAGGCCGGTGGGCCGGCACCGGCCTCCCGGCTGCTGCGTACCGAGAACACTGTCGCAAACCATCTGGGCCTGCCGCTGCCCTCAGGTCGCGTCGCGGTGTTTGCCCAGCGCGCCGCTGCGGAACTGTTACTGCACGAGTCGGATCTCAGCGACCTGGCTGTGAATGAGGAAGTAGAGATCAAATTAGGGGAAAGTCCCGATGTCGAGGTTACTGCCGCGAAGGAAAGTACCCGCATCGATACTGCGCAGGCTCAGGTGCTGCCGCTCGTACCGGGAGTGTCGCTGCGCTCGGCCAAGATTGATTCCGTGAACCGGGTCGAGATCAGCAATGCCCGCGGCAGCGAGATTCAATTCGAGCTGCGGCTGTCGCTGCCGCAGGGCGGCCGTGTGGTGCGCGCCGATCATCCGTTGGCCATGAAGAATGGACGGCCGATTTTCCGGCTGACGATTCCGGCCAATCGCACCGTTACCCTGCGATATCAGGCCACGCGCACCGCCGACACACTACAATCTCGCGCATCATGAAGCTGAGGGGCCGTCCGCCATGGTGAGAGCACGCCAGTCGCGGATCAAAAACTATTTCGCGGAAAACCGTCTGTTTTCGGTGCGCAGCATCCTGGCCGGCGTCATCGCCGGAGTCTTGCTGTTGGCGGTCGCGGGCCGGTTGTTCTACCTGCAGGTGTTGCGGTACGAGTATTACTCCACCCTGTCGCAGGGCAATCGTATCCGCACTGAGCCCATACCCCCCAGCCGCGGTCTGATTCTCGATCGGCATGGCGTGGTGCTCGCTGACAATTTACCGGCGTATCAAATAGAGCTGGTGCGTGAACAAGTGGGCGACGGCCCGGCTCTCGACGCCACGCTGGCCCAGCTGGCCACCATCGGATTGTTGCGGCGTGAAGAAATCCCCAACACCAAACGCAATATCTTATTGCACAAAGTGTACGAGAGCGTACCGATCAAGCTGCAGTTGAACGCTGAGGAAATGGCACTGTTTGCCGTGCATCGCTATCAGTTCTCTGGCGTCGATATCCGCACCCGGCTTGCACGACACTACCCGTTAGGCGCATTCGCAGTGCACGCCATTGGCTACGTCAGCGCCATCAACGAACAGGACATGAAGCAGATCGATGTCGATGAGTACGCCGGCACCAGTTTGATCGGCAAGCTGGGCGTGGAGGCCGCGTACGAACAGCAATTGCACGGCAAGCGTGGCTCTCGGGAAATTCTGGTCAATGCCGCGGGCAGACCGGTCGAGAAACAGGGAGAGTACGCGCCCAAACTCACGCTGCATCCGCCCGTGGCCGGCGACGATCTGATCCTGGGATTGGACGCGCGGGTCCAAAAGGTGGCGGAGGAGGCGCTTGCCGGTAAACGCGGGTCCGTGGTCGCGCTCGATCCGCTTACCGGCGACATCATTGCGTTGGTGAGTACGCCGGCATTCGATCCCAATAATTTCGTGCGCGGGCTGACCGTCGCGGAGTACAGCGCCCTACAAAACGACATCGACAAACCGTTGCTGAATCGTGCGTTGCGGGGTGCGTACCCACCGGGGTCTACGGTCAAACCGCTGTACGCACTGGCGGCGGAGAAGTACAACATCATTACGCCCTTGCAGCAGCAGTTCTGTGGCGGTTTCTTCACCTTGCCGGGCAGCGCCAACAAATACCGGGACGACAAGAAGCATGGTTTTCTGGATATGCGTCATGCGATCGCCGAATCCTGCGACGTGTATTTCTACAAGGTTGCCGAAAAACTGGGCATCGATCGGATGCACGATTTTATGCGCGCATTCGGTTACGGCGAGCTTACCGGTATCGATATTCCGGGCGAAAAGCCGGGCTTATACGCATCGCCCGAATGGAAGCGGCGGGTATACAAGCACAAGGCGGACCAGGTTTGGTTTCCCGGTGAGACCATCAGCATGGGCATCGGGCAGGGACCGATTACCGTCACCCCTCTGCAGCAGGCGCATTTCGCCGCCGAAATCGCCGAGCGAGGACTGATCATCGCGATGCCGCGTCTGGTGTCCTCGATCCGCACCGCAGGGTCGACTACGCTCACCCCGCGCAACCCGACGCTCGCGAAACCGAAGGACATCGCGACGGCGGAACAGTGGGGCGTCATCTACGACGGCATGGTGGGTGCAACGTCCATGCCGGGCGGTACCGCCTTCGCTGCCGGAGCCGGCGCAAAGTATAAAATCGCGGGCAAGACCGGGACGGCCCAGGTATACACCATCAAGCAAACCGAAAACACGCGCGCCAAGATCCTCGAGGAGCGCAAGCGCGACCACGCGTGGTTCATCGCCTTCGCGCCGGCTGACGACCCGAAGATCGCGGTGTCGGTGCTGGTGGAGAACGGCGGCTTCGGCGCCGCCGCTGCCGCCCCCATCGCGCGCAAGGTGCTTGACGCCTATCTATTGGGGAACGAACCGTCCGCGGAAACCCGCGTTCCGCCGGGTCAATAGCGCACCGTCAAATGCAACCCAAAATTGCGCGGCTCTCCCAGCTGAGTGTAGAGCTTGTTCGGAAAATCCGGGGGCTCGTCGCCGAAATAAAAACCGCGCACCGTGTAGTCCTTGTTCAATAGATTCCGCCCCCAGAGATACACCTCGTAGCGGGCGGTCTGCCAGCCTAGTTTGGCATGCACCAGGCCATAGGAACGGGAGCGCGTGTCGTTCGGCGGCAGGTCGTAATAAAACGCACCCATGCCTGTGATGTCGATGTGCGCGTAAGGTCCGCGCGCATCGCGCCAGGTGGCATTGACCGCTGCCTGCCAATCCGGAGCGTGAGGCAAGGCTCGTCCGGCCAGTTCGACGTTATTTTGCACGAACCCACGATACAGGGTCCGCAGCAGACCGAGTGAGCCGCCAAGCTCGAGCGCCCGCGTGGCTTGCCACGCCAGAGTGCTCTCCAATCCATAGTTGTAGCCGGATGTGGCGTTTCCGGTATAGAAAACAAAAGTGTTCGGATCGCTGGGAACTAGCTGCTCTCCAGTGATGAGTTGCTCCGAGCGGCGTGCCACGTAAAACAGCGACGTGTCGATTCTAAGGCTGCCGCCGTTCAATTGCGTCTTGTGTCCCACTTCGAAATTGGTGTCCGATTCGGGCGCGAACAGCAATTGGCTTGCGGGCAGTCCGGGACTCAGGTTGAAGCCGCCGGCTTTGTAGCCACGGGAGATCAACGCATACACATGCTGCCCAGCGGCAACTCGAGTGTCCAAGGAGACTTGGCCACCCCATAGATTGTTGGCTGGCCCGAAGTCATTCATGGTCCTCGGCGCATCCTGATTGGTGGTCGATTCATCGTAGTGGCTGGTGCGGCGCTCGCCCCGCAGACCGACGGACCAGCGTGTCCGGGATCCTAAATCGCCGTCCAGCTGACCATAGATGGCGCCGCTGCGTGACCAATACCGGCTCGACACCACGTTCAGGCTGCTGAAGTCCTGATCGGGATCGAAAGGGTCCGCGTAATCCCCGGCACTGGTATCGCCCAGTTTTTCGCGCAGCTCGAAGGCATATGCGCCGATGAGCCACGACAAGCCGTGCGCGGGTGTATTGCCGAGACGCAATTCGAGACTGCGGGTGCTGCGATGACGTATCTGATACTCGGTGAAATCGTAAGTGTAGGGCGCCCACAGCATGGGATTGCCCCAGTCGCCGTCGAACCCGAAGTTGCTCGAGGTATCGGCATAAGTGGCGATGGTCGTCAGCGTGGCAGCATCGAGTCCGCTGTAATTGGCATGCGCCGAGATGCCGGTCGAATACTGCCGGTCGACGCCGGGGTGGTCAGACTGAGTTGTCCGGCTGTTGTCGATAGACCAGGCGTCGTAGCCATTGTCGATCTGCACCCGCAACAAGGTCAGGTCGACGCGCCATTGATCGTTTGGGTCGTAGCGCCATCGGCCGCGTAAAGTGAGTTCGTCCCGCGCGTTGGTGTCGCTGCGGCCAAGATAAGCGTCGTGGTAGAAGCCATCGCTGGTGTAGCGCTGCGCCGAGAGCCTGAACGCGGAGTCGAGCGTCGCCACAGGACCGGTGATGACGGCGCCATAGGAGCGCTCGTTGTAATCGCCGGCATCGAGTTCCGCGCGGGCACCGAAGGTGTCGGAGGGCGCGGCACTTTGCACATAGATGAGCCCGGCAAGCGCGTTGGCGCCGTACAGCGTACCTTGAGGCCCGTGCAGCACCTCGACATGATCGATGTCGAACAACGTCGCCGCCGCCCCCAGGCCGCTGAAATCGATGTCGTCGATGAGAAACCCCACCGACGGGTTGGGTGCGCCCTGGTACTGCTGTAACTCGCCGATGCCGCGAATTTGAAAATAACGCGGCCGCGATGTGTCGCCCGCCCAATTGAGGTTGGGCACCAGTGCCAGAACGTCCTCGATGTGCTGCTGGCCTGCGTCGCGCAGCGTTGCACTGGACAGCACGGAAACGCTACCTGGCAATTCGCTCGAGGGAACAGCCCGGAGACCGGCGGTGACGACAATTTCGTCAAGTTGTGTGTCGCCGGAGTCATGAGACGCCGGCGCGGCGGACGCGGCGGACGCCATGACAAACACGAGACCCAAGACAGTATATTGACCCATGCTCCCTCCGCCGGTATTAACCGGATCAGGTTCAATGGGTTCGCTGGTGGGCCACAAAGCGGCCAGCGTCTCAGGCCCTTGAGGCCGCCCCAGCTTAATTTAGATTCGCTACTCTAGCCGATTGACGCCCAAACTCAAGTCGCTACGCGGATAGGAGGCTCTTTACGGCCCCGATCAATCCGCCGATGAGCAGGATTACCGTCGGCAAGAAGCTCAAGGCGTATCCCGCACTGCGTTGCGCCGGGTCCTTCACGTAAGTGGCGGAATAGATCTCGCGACCGATCAAGTAGGTCGCTCCCAGGATTGCGGCAACCACCGGGTTGAAGTATTGGCTGTACAGGTACAGTCCGGGCAACAGCAGGACCAACTGTTCCAAGGTGTTTTGCTGGACGCGAAAATGGCGTTCAAAAATCTCGTTTCCCGTGATGGCCGGCGCCTTGATGCCGTAGGTGCCGCGAGCCTTTCCGACCTTGATCCCGAACACAGCGAATTGCAGAAGTGCGAGCACAGTCACAATGTGAACATAAGACATGGATGTTCCTCCCCAGTTGCGGGATTCTAACACTGCGCAGGAGCCCGTATTCCGTCAAGCTATGGGTATCGACCGGCAAGAGGCTTGAAGTCCGCAATGAGTTTGCCCCGTAAATCCACCCGCAACGGCACTCGTGGCTATGCCCACCTGGTCGAATGCGAAGTGCCGGTCGCTCGCGTTTGGCGTGCCCTGATCGATCCGGGCTTGATTCGCATTTGGTCGGGACAGGAGGCGGAGATCGACCCCCGCAAGGGCGGGCTATATCGCTTGGGTACCAGTGGCGGCGAGATCCGCGAAGCGCACATCGACATTTTCGATGTCAATCGGCGCCTGCGCCTGATCTACCTGAGCGCCAGCAATTGGCCGACGGGCCCTGGCACTGTGGTCGACGACTTTATTCTGGATGTGCGCAAGGGCGAGGGAACGACCTCGCTGCGCCTGCTGGGCTCCGGCGTCCCGGAAGCCGCCGAATGGGACCGGACTTACGTGCGCATTCGCATGGGTTGGGAGCGGCTCATGGCGCGCATCAAAGTAACGCTCGAGAGTCCGCCGGTTCCGAAGAAGCAGAAAGTCGTACCGCCGAAGGATCCTCCCCTCCCCGGGCTCGATTACTGATTTATAGATTCCGCGGCAATCTTGCTATGCTCGCGCAACCTCAACGCGCCGCGGAGTCAAGCATGCTCGGGTTTCTCATACGCGCCAGCATAGTCGCCCTCGGTCTCTGGTTGGCCACTGCCTGGGTCCACGGCGTCTCTATCGACACTCCTGCCACCTTGCTGCTCGCCGGTCTGTTGCTGGGAGTCGTGAATTCCATCGTCCGGCCGATTGCGATATTGCTCACTCTGCCGATGACCATTGTCACTCTCGGCTTGTTCTTGTTGGTCATCAATGCCGGCATGGTAGCGCTGGTGGCGTGGATGCTGCCTGGAATGCACGTCGCCGGCTTTTGGGCCGCGTTTTGGACCGCCGTACTGGTGAGCTTGGTGAGCTTCGTCGGCTCATGGTTCGTGGGCGGCAAGGGCAAGGTCGAAGTCATCGTCAAGCGTCGCTGAGAGCGGTGACCCGCACCGTCGCCTACTGAGTTTTCGGTTCGGCGAGAGTTCTCGGATCGGTAAGGCTGCCGCCGGGCAGCGTCAACATGCTGACGCCGATGATGATGATCACCATGCCGACGACCTCCATTGCGGACAGAGGTTCGTGCAGAAACTGCCAGCCGAGAAAGGCAGCAATCGCGGGATTCACGTAGCCGTAGGTTCCGATCAATGCCGGCGGTGCGTTCAGGCTCAGCCAGCCGTAGGCGGTATACGCCAGGCACGAACTGAAGAACGTCAGATAGAACAGAGCGATCCAACCGGAGCTACCCGGCGACCAGTGCGCGGCATCACCATGGACAATGCCGATGGTGAGCAGCATCAAACCGCCCATGAGCATCTGCAGCGCCATGAACATGAGCGAACTCAACGTGGTATCGATACTGCGGTAGTACAAGGTGCCCAGCGACCACGACAGGCAGGCTACCAGCACGCCGACCTGAGCCAGCGCACTCTGAGTGCTCACCTCGGCCTTCGGGATGAGCATCAGCACGACGCCCAAAAATCCAATGACCAGACCGAGCACCGCCCACCGGGTCAAGGGATGACCGCGCTTGCCGAATACACCCAGGCCGGCGATCCAGAAGGCCGGCGTACTGTTGAGCAAGGCCGATTGATTGGAGGGGATGTATTGAATGGCCCAGAAATTCAAGCCGTTGCTGACCAACACCATGAAAAATCCGGCGACAATGACGTGCCGCCATTCGATCAAACGCGTAGGCAATGAGCTGCCGCCCCAAACTCTGGCGATAAGCGCCAGCAACACGCCTGCCGTAACGAAGCGAATTCCTGAAAACAGTGCGGGAGGCAAATTGGCTACCGCAATTTTGGAGAAGAGAAAGCTCGAGCCCCACACCAGATAGATGGTGCCCAGGGCCAGAGCCAGCTTCGCCGAATGACGTGAGTTGGCAGGCATGCAAGTGAGTCGTTATGGCGTCCCTTTAGCTTCGACTCATCCCGAAAAGGGCTTTGAGACAACAGCCATGGTGCGTCGGTATAACAGACCGATGAGCGCAGAGAATATGACTGCTCCGCCGATCAGTGCCGGAGTGGCGAATCCGTCTCCCACCAGAGCGAAGGGGGCACTGTTGCCGGACGATACGACGATCCCGGCATACAACACGCCGAACAGACTCTCGCCCACGATCATGCCGGTCGCCATCAGCACGCCGAGGCGCTTGGCGAAGGCCGGTCTCGCCGTTCGGTCCGCCCACCGATCATAAAAGTAGCCTGTCAGTGCCCCGATCACCACGGGCAGGGTGGCGCCCATCGGCAGATAAATGCCCAGTCCGATCGCCAGCGGCGGCAAACGCATGCGTCCGGCGCGGCCCAGCATCCCGTCGATCGCAATGACCACGGCGCCGAGCAGCGCGCCGTATTCGATCATGCGCAGGTTCAGGCTCCCACCCAACACTCCTTGTGCCAGCGCGGATATCAACGCCGCCTGGGGTGCGGCGAGCGCATTCGGCCCGGAACCAGGTGTGCCGGCAAAACCGTAGGCTGTGTTGAGCAAGCCCAGCACGGGTGGAATGATCAGAGCGCCGAAGATCACGCCGAACACCAGTGCCACCTGCTGGCGCCATGGCGTCGCGCCGACCAATTGACCGGTTTTCAAGTCCTGCAGGTTGTCGTTCGAGATGGTCGCGATTCCAAACACGATACTGGTGGCAAACAGCGCGTAGGCGACCATGGCGTTCGATTGCGCCGGATCGGTGGCACGACCTATCACCACCGTCAGCATCAGCGCTGCGGCAACCACGGCAAGAATGCCGACGCCCGATACAGGACTGTTCGATGCACCGATCAGCCCGGCCATGTATCCGGTGATCGATGCGATGACCACACCCGCCACCAGAACAAATACCAGCGTGACCGCAATCAGGACGGGCGCGTGAACGCTCAGGGTGGTTCCGGCAATGAACTGCCACAGAAGTATTGCGATCAGACAGAGCACCACTGCCACCACGGCGCCCACGATCTTAATCGACAAGTCGCGTTCGGCGAGGGACGGCATCTGATCCCGACCTCGAGCGCCGGATGCGGCCAAAGCTCCACGCAGGCCGCCGATGATGGGGCCGAGAATCCTGGAAAAAGTCCACAGCGCGGCCACTCCAATGACGCCCGCGCCAAAGAATCGAATATCGGTGCGAAATACTGCCAGCGCAACATGCCGCGCGGAATCCGTCGTCACGGTCATGTCGGTCAGCAGCGGCACCAGGATGCACCAGCCAATGACGATGCCGACGAGCATGGCCATTCCCACCGAAATGCCCACCAGATGTCCGACGCCGACCAGTGCCATGGAGAGACTGGCCGATGCTCCGGTCGCGCCTGCTCCCACGCGAAAATACACGGCGGCTTCATCGACGACCAAACGAGTCTGGCTCAGCGCAAAAAAAGCGGCCGAGGCGATGGCGTTGACCGTGATGGCAACCAATCCTTCGCGGCTCTCCTCACCGCCTTCGCGCGACTGGTCGCCCACCAGTAGCACTTCGGCAGCGGCGCGCCCTTCCGGGTATGGAAGGTCGGTGTTCACAACCAGCGCGCGCCGCAGCGGCACGGAGAACATAACGCCGAGGATACCGCCCAAGCCTGTGACGGCCATGGTCATCCAATAGGGGAACCCCTGCCACCAACCCACGATCACCAGTCCGGGCAACACGAAAATGATCGCAGCCAGAGTACCGGCGGCGCTCGCGACGGTCTGGACGATGTTGTTTTCGAAGATGCTCGAGGATTTGAACATCCTCAGCACCGCCATGGAAATCACCGCCGCAGGGATCGACGTGGCGAAGGTCAGTCCGACCTTGAGCCCGAGATAGACGTTCGCGGCGGTGAAGGCAAGCGTGATCAGTCCGCCCAACAGGATGGCCCGCAGAGTGAGTTCCGGCAGGCCGTGTTCGTTGGACGGATTCAACACGTGAAGTAGCGCTTCATTGTACGGTCCCCATCAATTTCTTTACCGGCCGGCTGAGAATCAAGAGCAAGGCACCCAGGCCAACCGAGTAGTAGACGATAAACATGTATTGCGCCGGCATGGCCGCCACGTCGTTGGAGTCGAATCTTCCCGCGATAAGTCCCGCCAAGAGATTGCCCAAGGACATGGCCAGAAACCACATTCCCATCATCTGCCCGGCGAACCGTTTAGGGGTCAATTTCGTGTAGTAACTCAAGCCGACGGGGCTCAAGCAAAGTTCGCCGAAGGTGTGCAGCAGGTAGGTCGTGATCAGCCAGTACGGCAACACCTTCGATCCCGAGGCGACGATGGCCGATGCCGCGGCCATAACCAGGAATCCCGATCCCATCAACATTACGCCGAGCGCAAATTTCGCCGGCGCCGATGGATTGAGATTGCGTCTGGCCAATGCAATCCAGGCCCAGGCAAAGAACGGTGCGAATATGAATATAAACCCCGAGTTCAGCGATTGGAACCAACCGGTGGGAATGACGAAGTGCAACCAGGCAAGGTTCCTATCCGTGTAACGCTCGGCAAATAAATTCATCGATGAACCGGCCTGCTCGTAGCCGGTGAAGAACAACACACAGCCGACAAACAGCACCACCAGCACGACTCCGCGCCGCCGTTCCTCGCGTTTGAGCCCCGCCGCGATGAAGTAGTACAGGAAATACAGCGCGGCCATGCAGGCAATCACATAGGTCGCGCCTTCCGCCAGGCGGATCGCGTTCACCGGAATCAAGCCGGCAAAGAGCGCCGCGAGCAGCAGCACGGTCAGGCCGACCGTCACCCACAAGTAGCGCCATTGTTTGCTTTTGTCGGCGCCCGACGCTGCATTCGACGCAGTGACGAAAGCCCCTGCGTTGCCCAGCTGGCGCCGAGTGAAATAAAACTGCACCACGCCCACCGCCATAAACACAGCCGCCGCGGCAAATCCGGCGCGCAAGCCGAAGGCCACCTGAGCCCAGCCGGTGATCAGGGGTCCGAGGAATCCGCCGATGTTGATGCCGATGTAGAAAATAGTAAATCCGGAGTCGAGGCGCGCGCCGCCTTCGGGATAGAGTTCCGCGACGATGGCGCTGACATTGGGCTTCAGCAGCCCGACCCCGAGCACGATCACCACCAATCCCAGATAGAAGCCGCGCGGACTCGACGACACGGCAAGCAGGGTGTTCCCCAGGGTGATGGCCAGTCCGCCTATCAATACCGCACGTTGTGCGCCGATCAGTCGGTCCGCAATCCAGCCTCCTGGCAGCGCAGCCAGATAGGCGCCCGCGGTATACAGTCCGTAAATCGCGGTGGCGGTCTTGTCATCGATCCCGAAGCCGCCGGTGGCCACGGCAGCGACCAAGAAAAGCACCAGCACGGCGCGCATGCCGTAGTAGGTGAATCGTTCCCACATCTCGGTAAAGAATAATGTGGCCAGGCCGCGCGGGTGCCCGAAAAAAGTGGCGCTCAAATCAGGCTCCGGCTTCGCGCTCAGCCTGCTCTGCTTCCTCTTTGGCGCGGGCCGCTATTTTATCCTTTAGTAGTAGTGCGGCCATGATGATCCCTATTTCGTACAGAAAGTACATCGGTATCGCCATTGCGCTCTGCGACACGGCATCGGGCGGCGTCACGAAGGCGGCAAAGATGAATATCCCCAGCAACACGAAACCGCGATTCTTCTTGAGTGTCGAGAGCTTTACGAACCCGGTCCACACCAATAATACAGTAGCCACGGGCACTTCGAACGCCAAACCGAATGCCAGCAAAAGGACCATTACGAAGTCGAGATAGCTGCTCATGTCGGTCATCATCTGCACACCGTGCGGAGTGGTGGCGACGAAGAAACTCAGCATCACTGGAAATACGACGTAATAGGCAAATGCGGCGCCAAGATAAAACAAGAGGACGCTGGAGACCAGAAGCGGCACGGCAAGCTTCTTTTCATGCTTGTACAGGCCCGGAGCAACGAAGGCCCATGCCTGGAACAAGACATAAGGAATGGCGATCCCGATGGCCAGAACCAGCGCCAGCTTGAACGGCACAGTAAAGGGAGCGACCACGCTGGTGGCGATCAGCGTCGCGCCCGCCGGGAGTTTGTGAATCAGCGGATCTGCCACGAACGTGAACAACTGGTTCATGTAGATGGCGCAGGGAACGAAGCAAATGCCTATCGCTATCATCGCCTTGAGCAGGCGATCGCGCAGTTCGAGCAGGTGCGAGATAAGAGTGCCTTCGGCAAGCTCTCCTGGTTCACCGCCCTCACTCATGGGTCGGTTTTGCGTCGTTCGCTAAGGGCTTATGCTCGGCCGCTTCGGTCTCGGACGCGTGCATCGCGGCCGGTGTCGTCAAGGAAGCGTCCAGCCCAAAGCTCGGTTCGGGTACGCGAGGATCCTCCGTCAGAGGTACGTCCACAGGCGGCGGCAGTGTGTCTGTAGGCGCCGCTATGGTCTCAACAGCCGCGGAACTTGGGGACCCGCCACGATTCGGGCTGGGCTGAGTCTTGAGTAATTCTTCGGCGCTGACTTCTCGCTCCAATTGCTCGCTCAACTGGCGAGCCATGGCGCGTGCGCGCCCCATCCAATTGCCCACCTGGCGCGCAACCTTGGGCAGCCGCTCCGGACCCAGCACGATGAGTGCTATGGCCGAGGTGAGCAATATCTCCGAGAAACCGACATCAAGCATGCGGCATCAGGTGTTGGTCTTCGGGGGCGCCTTGACTTCGGCTTCGCGCGCCGTACCTCCGGCCTCGAAGTCCGCGTCCTTTTCCTGCTTGAGCTGTTTGACGCTTTGCTCCGCTTCGCCGTCGTTCATGGCCTGCTTGAAGCCCTTGACCGCCGCGCCCAAGTCCGTGCCGATGCTGCGCAATTTCTTGGTGCCGAATATCACCAAGCATATGAGCAAAATGACCAGTAGCATTTTCGAATCGAACATGTCGCTTCTCCGCTCGCGGGATAACCCTAAGTAGCCGCCAATAATACGCCAAAGACATTATGACATTGGACTGCGCACCACCGATGCGCGTTCGGTCGCATTTGAGGTTTCGCCCGATATTAACTTTCCAGCCAGAAAGTCACGGGCCCGTCGTTGGTTAGCGACACACGCATATGGGCGCCGAAAACGCCGGTTTCGACACGTGGATGCTTGGCGCGCGCCGCCTGCACCAATACATCGAACAGACGGCGGCCCTGCTCCGGCGGAGCGGCGGTCGAAAAGCCGGGTCTCAACCCCTTATGCGTCTCCGCCGCCAGGGTGAACTGCGGGACCAGCAGCAGCGCTCCCTGGATTTGGCTGAGACTCAGGTTCATTTTGTCGGCCTGGTCCGCGAATATCCGATATTGCAGCAGACGCTCGAGCAGGCGCAGGGCTGAGGCGTCGTCGTCAGTTGGCCGGACGCCGATCAAAACCAGCAATCCAGCCCCAATGGAGCCTACACATACCCCATCAATATGAACAGTGGCGTCAGTAACCCGTTGTAATAGCCCAATCATTGAAGTACGGACCCACTAAATGGAGATAAATGACAGAAAATTAGACAAAAATCCCACAATCGAGAAAACCATAGAAAAGTGGCTCAATCAGGAGACTAATTTAATTACTTTCGCCATAAAGTGGGGGTAAATAGCACCAGGATAGTGAAAACTTCCAATCTCCCCAGCAGCATTGCCGCCGAGCAAACCCAAGTTTGGAAATCGCTCAAGACCCCATAGTTGCTTCCGGGTCCCACCAATCCCAAACCGGGCCCTGCGTTATTGATGCAGGCCAGGATGGACGACAGGGAAGTCATGAAATCCAGGCCGCTGGCCAGCTGCACGAAAATGAGCGTGACTATGCTCATGAAATAGAGGAACACGAAGGCCAGCACGGCAAAGACCACGCGATTGGCGATCACGGTTCCGCCGACCTTGAGCGGCCGCACCATGTTGGGATGCACCAGCTGATTCAGCTCGCGATGCGCCTGTTTGGCGAGCACCAGGGTGCGGATCATTTTGATGCCGCCGCCGGTGGACCCTGAGCTCGCGACGATGCAGCTCAAGAACATCATCCACATGGGCGCGAATATCGGCCAGCGGGAATAATCCTGGGTGTGCAGCCCGCTGTCCGTGGCGATCGAGACGACATTAAAGGTCGCGTGGCGCAACGCCGAGGGATAGTCGGGGTAGCTGCCCTTGAAATACAGGAACAGAGATATGCCGATGCAGCTCGTGACCAACACGCCCAAGATGGCTTTCGCCTCGGCGTCCCTGAAATACGCCAGGACCCCTCGCTGGCTCCAGGCGAGAAAGTGAGTCGCAAAATTCAACGCCGCCAAGATTTGGAATACCGTCAGCACCATTTCGATGGGCAGCGAATTGAAGTGCCCGATGCTGGCGTCGTATGTGGAGAATCCGCCCAGCGCCAGCGCCGAGAATCCATGACACACGGCATCGAACCAGTTCATGCCGGCGAATCTCAAGCACACGATGCAGGCGGCCGTGAGCCCCGCATAAACCGCCCACAGCAGCTTCGCTGTCTGACCGATGCGCGGCGTGAGTTTGCTGTCCTTCATCGGACCGGGCATCTCCGCGCGATAGATCTGCATACCGCCGACGCCCAACATGGGCAGGATGGCCACAGCCAATACGATGATGCCCATGCCTCCGAGCCAGCTCAGTAAATGGCGCCACAGGTTGATCGATCGGGGAAGGAACTCGAGTCCGGAGAGCACCGTGCCGCCGGTGGTTGTCAAACCCGATGCGGCTTCGAAATACGCATCGGTGAAATTGATGGGCAGGAAATGCCAGAGCGGAAATCCGGCAACCGCCGGTAGCGCAACCCAGGTCAGCGCAACCAGCATCAAACCGTCTCGGGTCTTCAGTTCACGCTTGAAGCGCCGCGTACCGAGCCAGAGCAGCGCGCCCAAAACGAAGGTCGCAAACGCCGAAATGACAAAGGACCACAGTGCCGGGTCGAGCCCCCACACCGCCATGACCAGGGGCGCGAGCATGGTCGCGGAAAACACCATCATGACGAGGGCGAATACGTGCGCTACCGGCAGTAAGATGTCTTTCACAAGAAGGAAGCGGAGCCTTGGAACAGTTTCTCGACGGCTTCGATATGCCGCCGATCCGTCAAAAACAGGATCAGGTGATCGTCCGGCTGCACCGTCGTGTCGTGATGCGCAATGATGACGTCCTCGCCGCGGACCACGGCACCCAGCGTCGTTCCTTCCGGCAGGGCAATATCCTCAATGCGGCGGCCGATAACTTTCGAGCTGTCGGCATCGCCGTGAACCACGACCTCGAGTGCTTCGGCTGCGCCGCGTCGTAGCGAGTGCACCCGCACCACGTCGCCGCGCCGCACATGCGCGAGCAACGAACCGATGGTCACGGTCTGCGGCGAAATGGCGACATCGATCGAGCCGCTTTCGATCAGCTCGGCATAGGACGGCTTGTTGATCAAGGCCATAACCTTGTGAGCACCCAGGCGCTTCGCCAGCATGGCCGAGAGAATATTCGCCTCCTCGGAGTTGGTCAGTGCGACGAATATATCCGCACTGTCGATGTTCTCCTCGAGCAGTAATTCCTCATCGGCCGCATCGCCGTGCAGCACCGTAGTGCTCTTCAGTTGTTCCGAGACCTTTCTTGCCCGCTTGCCGTCGCGCTCGATGAGCTTGACCTGATTTTTGTCTTCCAATTCGCTCGCCAAGCGGACGCCGATATTGCCGCCGCCGGCGATGACGACGCGGCGCGCCGGCGCCTCTTCGCGGCGCATCTCCTTCATGACGATGCGAATATCCTTGCGTGCCGCCAGGAAAAACACCTCATCGCCGTCCTCGACCACGGTGTCCCCTTCCGGCTTGACGCTCTTGCCGGCTCTGTAAATAGCGGCCACCCGGGCGTCGGCGGTCGGAATGTGCTCGCGCAGGGTGCGCAGCGCCTGACCCACCAAAGGCCCGCCTTGCAAGGCGCGGATGCCCACCAAGCGCACCCGGCCGTCGGCGAAGTCCAACACCTGCAAGGCGCCGGGATAGCGGATCAGGCGCGCCACATATTCGGTCACCAACTGCTCGGGGCTGATCCAGACATCGACGGCGAGCCCATTCTCGCTGAACAGCTTGTCGCGCTCGGTGAAGTCGGCGGAACGCACGCGCGCGATTTTCTTCGGGGTGCGATACAACGTCCACGCGATGTGGCACGCCAGCATGTTGACCTCGTCGCTATTGGTCAGAGCGACGAGAATATCCGTGGAAGCAATTCCGGCCGCTTCGAGGACGCGCGGACTCGCCGCATTGCCGTTCACCGTACGAATATCGAGCCGATCTTGCAAATCCCGCAAAATCTCCTCGTCGCTGTCGATGACGGTGACGTCATTGGCTTCCTCCCGAGAGAGGTGGTACGCCGCCGTGCGGCCGACTTGTCCTGCGCCCAAAATGATGATTTTCACGGCGTAAGGTTACTCTACACGGACCAGATTGGCGTAGGACAGCATCAGCCATTTAGTGCCTTGGCTCTCGAAATTGACCTGGATTCGGGCATGCGGTCCATTGCCCTCGAAGTTGAGCACCACCCCATCGCCGAATTTCGAGTGTCTGACCCGGCTGCCCATGCGCATGGAGGGGGCCGGCGACTCTTCCAGGCTGGAACTGCCGCCGCGCTTGACGAACACCGGCCTGGACACCTGCAGGCGTGGTCGGATTTCCTCGACCAATTCGGCCGGCAACTCGCCGATGAAGCGCGATGGTTGACCATAGGTGTCGACGCCGTACAGCCGGCGCTGTTCTGCATAGGTGATGTACAGCTGGCGCATGGCCCGAGTGGTGCCGACATAGCACAGGCGGCGTTCCTCCTCGAGGCTGGCCAAGTCGCCCACCGAACGCTGATGCGGAAACAAGCCGTCTTCCATGCCGGTAAGAAACACTACCGGGAATTCCAGACCCTTGGCCGAATGTAGGGTCATCATCTGCACGCAATCGTCATAGGGGTCGGCTTGACCCTCGCCCGACTCCAGCACCGCGTGCGCCAAAAAGGATTCGAGCGGCGATAACTCGCTCTCGGCATCGGACTCCGGTGAGAAGCCGCGCGCCGCGCTGACGAGTTCCAGCAAATTCTCGATTCGCGCTTCGCCCCGCTCGCCCTTCTCTTTCTTGAAGTGCTCGATCAATCCGCTCATTTGAATGACATGATCGACTTGCTCGTGCAGTTCCAAGCCCTGCACTTCGCCCGCCAATTTGTCGATCAGCGTCAGAAACGCCTGCAGGGCGACGGCCGCCCGCTGTGGAAGCCCGCTTTGTATGCAGCTCATTGCACCGTTCCACAGCGAGGTTGACTGGCCCCTCGCCAAGTCACGCACCGTGTCCATGGTCTTATTGCCGATGCCGCGTACCGGCAGATTCACCACGCGTTCGAAAGACGTATCGTCGGCCCGGCTCGCGATCAGCCGCAGATAGCCGAGCGCATCCTTGATTTCCGCGCGCTCGAAGAATCGTAATCCGCCATACACCCGATACGGCATACGGGCATTGAGAAAGGCCTCTTCGAATACTCGCGACTGTGCGTTCGAGCGGTACAGCACGGCGACCTCACGGCGCGCGCCGCTGCGCGCCACCCATTCGCGTATGCGATTGACCACGAAATCAGCTTCGTCGCGCTCATTGAAAGCCGCATACAGCTTGACGCGCTCGCCGTCCTCACCGCTTGTCCACAGCGTCTTGCCGAGGCGGCCGCCGTTGTTCGAGATCAGCGCATTCGCCGCCTTCAGAATAATGCCGGTGGAACGATAGTTCTGTTCCAGCTTGTACAGCACCGCCTTGGGGAAGTCGCGGCGAAACTGCTGTAGATTCTCCACCCGCGCTCCGCGCCAGCGGTAGATGGATTGATCATCGTCGCCGACCACGAAGGGCAGGCCTTCGGGGCCAGCCAGCAGCGTCAGCCATTTGTATTGAATCGCATTGGTATCCTGGAATTCGTCTACCAGCACGTGGCGAAAGCGCGTGCGGTAGTGCTCCAGCAGAGAGGGATTGTCGCGCCACAATTCATAGGCACGCAGCAGCAGTTCGGCGAAATCCACCACCCCGGCGCGCCGGCAGGCTTCTTCATATGCCTGGTAGATTTTGATCAGTTGACGGCGGGTCGGATCGCCGTCGTCTTTGATGTGCTTGGCTCGATGGCCCTCATCTTTCTGGGCATTGATGAACCAGAGAATTTCGCGGGGTATCCAGCGTGTATCGTCGAGGTCGAGCGCCTTCAAGACCTTGCGCAAGAGGCGCGCTTGGTCCTCGGAATCGAGAATCTGAAAGCTCTGCGGCAGGTCCGCCTCGCGCCAATGGATGCGCAGCAGCCGGTGCGCCAGCCCGTGAAAGGTCCCCAGCCACATGGCGCCGCCCGGCAATCCCAGCAGGGTTTCGATACGGCCGCGCATTTCAGCCGCGGCCTTATTGGTGAACGTGACCGCAAGAATGCTGTTCGGCGAGGCCCCTTCGATCTGAATCAACCATGCCACGCGATGTACCAAGACCCGGGTCTTGCCGCTGCCGGCGCCGGCCAATACCAGGGCGGCTCCCAGCGGCGAGGCTACCGCCTGGCGCTGGTCGTCGTTGAGTCCATCGAGAAGGTGAGATACGTCCATAAGGGCGCGGATTGTACTGTAGCCCGGGGCCCTTGCAGCCCTTTGGAACGTCAGGAAACTCGCTGGCGGCTTTCCTCGGCAAATTCAATCAGTGCAAGCACCAGAGAAAGCACCACGGGGCCGGCAATCACGCCGATTGCGCCAAAGGCCGGGATTCCCCCTAGGACGCCGATGAACACCGCCAATGACGAAATCCTCGCTCGTCCGGAGATCAGCATGGGACGCAAGACATTGTCCAAGCCGCCCAGGACGCATCCCCACACCAACATGAATACGCCCATTCCCCAACGGCCTTCGATAAACAGCAAGATCGCGGCGGGCCCCCAGACCAACGCCGAGCCGCCCACCGGCAGCATGGATAGCAGTGCCGCCAGCACGCCGAAGACCACCGGCGAGGCCAGGCCGGCAATCGTGAACCCAATGCCTACCAATATGCCCTGCAAAATGGCCGTCACGCTGGTTCCGATCACGATGGCGCGGGTGACGCCGCCCAATTGATTGAACAGCCGCTCCTTGCGCGCTTCGTCCAGGGGTATGAGCGAACGCGCGCGGGCGAGCATGCCGTCGCCGTCGCGCAGAAAGAAAAATAGCAGAAACAGCATGATCGCGAATCCAACCAGCGAGCCCAGGGCGCCGAGAAAAAAACCACCCCCCAGGCTTGCCGCACTTTTCAGCACATCGCTCGTGCCCGACACCAGCCATGACTGAAGTTGCTCCGCGGAAACGCCGGTGTGCGCGGACAGCCATTCATTGATCCGCGCAATCCATGGGAATTGCTGTAAATCCGACAGGGATTTGATGTCGAGCGCGGCTGCGGACTTCTGTAGCTTCTGTATGAGCGTCGCGATTTGCTCGGCGAAGTCGATCGACAGAGCGCTCAAGGGCAGCAGGATGGTGACAGGCGCCAGAATCGTCAGCACCCCAGCCGCGGATCCCCTGCCCGAGAAGCGACGGCGCAAGCGCAGGTTGATCGGGTAGAGGAGGAACGCCAGAAAGCCTGCCCACACCAGCGGCCGGATGAATGGCACAAAAATAAGGACCAGTGCATAACCCAGGACGGCGGCAACCACCAGCGCGAAAACACGCGGATAAAAGCTAGATTGGGTCGCCACGGCGCTATCGTAGCATTACTCCGGGCGACTCCTAAAAACAGCTCGAGACGCGTACCATTGTCTCCCCGGTAGACTCGTCGGCGGAACCGCAATGACAACAATCAACGTCAACAATCAAATAATTAACGTCGACGCTGAGCCGGACACCCCGCTGCTCTGGGTATTGCGCGATCACTTAGGCATGACCGGCACCAAGTTCGGTTGCGGTATGGCCTTGTGCGGCGCCTGCACCGTGCATATCGATGGCGCCGCAACTCGTTCCTGCGTGCTGCCCTTGAGCGCGGTGGCGGGCAAGTCCATCACGACGATTGAAGGGCTGTCCAAAGATCGCAGTCACGCGGTGCAAATGGCCTGGCTCGAAATCGACGTGCCTCAATGCGGCTACTGTCAGTCGGGACAAATCATGTCCGCGGTCGCCCTGCTCAAAACAAACCCTAAGCCGGACGATGCCGACATCGATGCGGCCATGTCGGGGAATATCTGCCGTTGCGGCACCTACCCCAGAATCCGCAAGGCCATCCACCGCGCGGCGGAATTGCTCGACCAGAGCGTGGCGAAGTGAAGCCGGCTGACGACTTGACTCGACGCGATTTCTTGAATGCCGCGGCCACCGTCGGCAGTGGCTTGGTGCTGGCGCTGACGCTGCCCGGTTCTCGCGCAATATCCAGTTCAACGGCCGATACCGGCGCGACGGCCCCTGCCGGCCGCGCGACGGCGCAGATCAATGCGTGGCTGAAAATCGCACGTGACAATTCAATTACCGTTATCGTCGATCGCTCCGAAATGGGTCAGGGCGTGTACACGGCATTGCCGATGCTGTTGGCCGAGGAATTGGACATCAATATCGATGTCGTACGACTTGAGGCCGCGCCGGTGGGCGATGCCTACATCAATCCCGGCAACGGCGGCCAGGTGACCGGCACCAGCAACAGCGTTCAGGATGCCTGGGAGAAGCTACGCATGGCCGGCGCAACCGCGCGCACCATGCTGGTCGCGGCCGCCGCGCAGCGCTGGCACATCGATCCCGCGCAATGCCAGGTCAAGAACGGCACGGTTGTCGGCCCCCAGGGCAAGGTGTTTACCTACGGCGAGCTGGCGGATGCTGCGGCGAAACTCCCCGTCCCTAAAGATGTGAAACTGAAGCCCAGGACTGCTTTCCAGATCATCGGCAAGTCGAGACTGCGCCTCGATACCCCCGCTAAGATCGACGGCAGCGCTGAGTTCGGCATGGATGTGAAACTGCCCGGCATGCTGCATGCCGTGCTCGCTCAAAGTCCCGTGCTGGGCGGCAAAGTGAAGAGTTTGGATTCGAGCGCCGCCGAAAAAATGCCGGGCGTGCGCAAGGTCATGACCACGTCCAGCGGAGTGCTGGTCGCGGCTGACCATTTCTGGCAGGCCTTGAAAGCGCGCGGCGCATTGCTCATCACCTGGGATGCAGGCCCGAACGCGCGCCTCGACAACGCGACCATCCATGCTCTGCTGAAAACCACCGCAGCGGCAGGCCCCGGACTATCCGCGCGCAACGATGGCCACGTGGACGATGCTCTGAAGTCAGCCAAACAGCAATTGAGTGCGGCCTACTACTTGCCGCTGCTGGCACACGCGACCATGGAACCCATGAATTGCACCGCCGACGTCAAAGCGAACGGCTGCGACTTGTACGTGGGTACGCAGGTGCAACAGATCGCGCAGACCACGGCAGCAACAGCGGCGGGCCTGCCGCCGGCACAGGTCCGAGTATTTACGACCTTGATCGGCGGCGGATTCGGCCGGCGTCTGGATATCGATTTCATTCCCGCTGCCGTCGAGGCCTCAAAGGCGCTTGGAGTCCCGGTCAAAGTCATCTGGACGCGCGAAGATGACATGACCCACGACACCTATCGTCCGCCTGCCTATGAGGAGGTCAGCGGCGGCCTCGATGCGGAAGGAAAGCTCATCGCATGGAAACTGCATATCACCAGTCCGTCGATCACCGCCCGCATGTTCCCACCCGTCAAAGGCGTGGACGACTCGGTGATCGAGGCGGCGGTCAATAATCTTTACGATGTCCCGAATCTCGCCGTGAGTTATTCACGGCAGGAAATCGGCATCGACGTAGGCTACATGCGGTCGGTGAGCCATGCACCGAATGTTTTCGTCATCGAAAGCTTCATGGATGAGATGGCCACGCTGGCCGGTAAGAATCCCTACGATTTCCGCCTGCAGCAATTGGCCAAGAAGCCACGGCAGCGTCGCGTACTGCAAGCGGCCGCCGAGCGTGCCGCCTGGGGCAAGGCGCCCGCCGGCCGATACCAGGGCATCGCTCTGATGGAGGGATACACGACTCACGTGGCACAAGTCACGGAGATTTCGATCGTGGACGGCGTGATCAAAGTGCACAAGATCACTTGTGTCGTCGACTGCGGCCAGATGGTCAATCCGCGCATCGTGGAATCGCAGATTGAAAGCGGCATTGTGTTCGGTCTGTCGGCCGCGCTTTGGGGCGAGGTGACCTTGGTCGGCGGCCGAGTGCAGCAGACCAATTTCAACAACTATCGCCTGCTGCGCAACAACGAATTGCCGGAACTCGATGTGCACTTGCTGGACAGCGACGCAGCGCCAGGAGGCATCGGCGAAGCCGGAGTGCCTTTGGTGGCGCCGTCGCTTTGCAATGCGATTTTTGCGGCCACGGGCAAGCGCCTGCGATCGCTGCCGATCTCGGCGCATCCATTGTCTAAGGCATAGACCGGGGCACTGACGGTTCCGCGGAAACGTCGCGTATTATTCCTTGAACAAGAAATAATGATCGAGAATCAGCGCCGCAAACAGCAACATCAAATACGTGATGGAGAATTTGAAGGTGCGCATGGGCAGCTCCGGCCGCAGGCCGCGCTGCAGGGCCAGCACATAATAGAGAAATCGGCCGTTGAGAGCGAGCGCCGAGAGCAGATAGATGAATCCGCTCATGCCGGTCAGATACGGCAGCAGAGTGGTGAGAATCAGCAGAATGGTATAGAGCACAATCTGCAGGCGCGTATAGGGGATGCCGTGGGTCACTGGCAGCATGGGAATGCCCACCTTGGCATAGTCGTCGCGCCGCGCGATTGCCAACGCCCAGAAGTGCGGCGGGGTCCAAGTAAAAATAATCAGAAACAACAGCAGCGCGTGCGGGTCGATGGAATTGGTGACGGCAGCCCAACCGAGTATCGGCGGCGCGGCGCCGGCGGCTCCGCCGATCACGATATTCTGCGGTGTGGCGCGCTTCAGCCACATGGTATAGACCATGGCGTAGCCGATCAGGGAGCAAAAGGTCAGAGCGGCGGTGAGGGTGTTGACGAGCAACGTCAGTATCAGCATGGATGCGAGCGCCAGCAGTGCGGCGAACGCGAGGGCATGCCGCATCTGCAAATGGCCGGTGGGCAACGGACGGCTGCGCGTGCGTGCCATCTGTTCATCGATGCGGCGGTCGAGCACATGATTGAAGGCGGCCGCCGAGCCGGATGCCAAGGCAATGCCGATGGTGCCGAACAACAACGCGGTCAGAGGCACCATGCCGGGCGATGCCAACACCATGCCGACGATCGCGGTGAACACTATCAGCAGGCTTACCTTGGGCTTGGTGAGTTCCAAGAAGTCTCGCCATCGGCTGGTACCGACGAGGTCAATGGGCGGGTTATCGGGGAGGGTCGGCATGCTGCAAGGGTACCATGCCGACTGCGGGCGCCGGCCACAGGGCACGCAGCAGCGTCGCCATGCTGATGACCAGAAATGCGGCACCTGCGTTGTGCAGAGTCGCCAGCGTCAGGTGTACTCCCCAGTGCACGGTGGCTATGCCGATTGAAATCTGCAGCACGACGGCGACGGCAATCAGTCGCCCGGCCCGCTTCACACGCGGACTTTTGGCGATCGCGGTTGCTGCGACTCCCAGGCTGATCAAGATCGAGCCCGCCACCAGCGCTCCCAGTCGGTGCGTAAAGTGAATCGCGACGCGGGCGGGGTTGGCGAGCACGCCGCCTTCATAGTCCAATTTAATTCCGTGCCACAATACGAAGGCGTCCCGATAATCCATGGCCGGCCACCATGAGCGCTGGCAGGTGGGGAAATCCGGGCAGGCGACCGCGGCGTAGTTGGTGCTCGTCCAACCGCCGAGAGCAATTTGCAAGATCATCGCGGCGAGAGCGATGAGCGCATAGAGGCGCAGCCCAGCCTCTCGATCCGTGAGCGGCCGAGCGTCCGGCGACAGCGACAGCCACCACAGAAGTCCCAATGTTGTCAGACCTCCTAATAAGTGCGCGGTGACGATCAGCGGCTTGAGCAGCAGCGTCACCGTCAAAGCGCCCAGGGCACCTTGCAGACATACGACGACAAATAGTAAAGCAACCGGAATCAGCGGCTGGTCACGATCCCGGCGGAATATTACGGCCCAAACCAGCAGGCTGGTGATGATGGCGCCCAGGGTGGTGGCGAAATACCGGTGAATCATCTCATGCAGTGCCTTGGCGAAACTCTCGCTGGACTGAGGCGCTGAATGCCCGGCGTTCGGGTAAATATGGCCATAGCAGCCTGGCCAGTCCGGGCATCCCAGGCCGGCATCGGTGAGGCGCACCCAGGCGCCAAGCACGACGACTGCCGCTGCGAGCAGGGCGCCGGCCAGTGCCAATCGGCGGAACCAGAACAGTCGTCGTTGCGGATGCATCGCTAGCCGATGGAAGACAGCCGCAGCAGCCGCTTCATGTCCTCGAGCATGCCTTTGGATTTCGCGCCGGCCGGATAGGACATCATCAAATTGCCCAGGGGGTCGATCACGTAGACGCGCGGCGCATTGCTACCGCGCTCGGGCAAGAGATCCAGCAGAGGCGCCGCGTCCGAGTTGGCGCGAAGGGTGATCAAGTCAGGGTGCTGTCGCAATAAATCCGCATCGCAGCAACCGTCGCCGGCGATGAGCACGCGCTGTACACGGTTCATGTCGCGATCGAGCGCCAGACGCACCTGGCGCGTGTCGTACAGCCGGGTACGGCAGCTCTCGACGCAGGGGCCGGACCCCACGTACAAAAACGTCCATTTGCCCTTCAAGAAATTCGGGTCGGTTTTTTCCGCAGCCCGGCTGTTCTCGGCCGTCCATCGCGTCAGCGCCAATGTCGGCAGCGGCCGCGCGGGCGCAATAAGATCGCCTGCGTTGACGCGACCGCCCGGATGCCAGGTGCCGTGACCGTAGTACAGGAAAAAAGCGAACCCCAAGGGCGCGAAAAAAATCAGCGCCAAGCCGATCAGCATTCGCCGTTGGCGGCGATCGCGCACACTGAGTTCACTCATGTGGATAAACGCTTCAAATTAGTGAGGAGGTAAATAATCAGCAAGGTGAGCGCCAGCGCGTACCACTGAACGGCATAGGCAACGTGGCGTACGGGCGGAAATCCGGGTGCCGACCAATTGCGCACGTAGCCGTCGGGTTCGCCGGGGTCGAGCAGCACCAAATCCGTCGCGGAAGTCCAGGCGGACTCGCCCAAGAGCCGAGCGATTTCTGCGTGAGTCGGAAAACCCGCGACCACGGGATAGGGCGCGGCAAGCGCAGCCTTGGTGCCCATCTGAATCCCCGCCCTCGGCATGTGGTCGGCGCGGCCCTGCAGACGCCGAGTCTCGCCGCCGACAGGAATCATCGGCCGTTCCGCGCGACTCGCCCCCAAGGGTACCCAGCCGCGATTCACCAATACCCAACCGCCGCCCACGAGCGCGAACGGCGTAATCACGAAGTAGCCGGCGCGCTCAGCGTTGACCATGTTGTCGATCAGAACTTGTCGGGTCTGATCGTAGCGCCCGCTGACCTCGAGGTGCTGATACCGCTTCAGGGGTGCTGTCGCGACCTCGACGGGCACCGTCGCATCCGTGCCCGAAGCGAACGATTCGAACAGCGCGCGTTTCTCGTCGGCGCGGCGCAACTGCCAATTCCCGAGGGATACCAGCAGCGCAACCAAGACGATGGTAAGCAGCGTGGTAAACAGCTGCGGCACGAAGATGCGGGACCCAACTTTGATCTGCACGATATACTGCTTGCGTGGAATTCAAATATCTCGTCATCGCGATGCTGGTGCTGATCCTCGTCAGCCTGGGCAAGGCGTTGTATTACCTGACCAGCCGCAAACCGGACGACGGCGTCAAGATGGTCAAAGCCCTGGCCTGGCGCATCGGCCTGTCAGTAGCGTTGTTCGTGCTGCTTATCGTCGCTTATTACAGCGGCTGGATCGCACCGCATCACGCGGTGCCGGGCTACAGCCAATAGACGAAGGTAAACAGCCCCAACCACACCACATCGACGAAGTGCCAGTACCAAGCGACGGCCTCGAAGCCGAAATGCCGCTGCGGCGTGAAATGGCCCTTCATCACTCGGAACCAGATGACGGTCAGCATGATGGCGCCCACGGTGACATGCATGCCGTGAAATCCGGTCAGCATGAAGAACGTGGAACCGTAGATGCCGGTGCCGAGCTGAAGCCCAAGCTCGGTGTAGGCTTCATGATATTCGTAGGCCTGACATCCCACGAACGTGAAGCCCAGCAGGAACGTCAACGCCAGGAAGATTTTCAGGCGCGTCCGGTGGCCGGTAATCAGCGCGTGATGTGCAATCGTGACCGTGACACTGCTGGTGAGCAGGATGGCGGTATTGATGGCGGGCAACCCCAGTGCCGGCACGGTTTCAAAAGTGCCGTCGGTGCGCGGGCCCAAGGTGGACGGACCATTGGTCGGCCACGCGCCGTTGTAGTCATTCCATAGCAGCAGCTTGCTGAAGATCTTCACGCCGTCGCCGGAAAGCCAGGGAACGGAAAAGTTGCGGGCGTAGAACAGCGCACCGAAGAACGCGGCGAAGAACATCACTTCGGAGAAAATGAACCACATCATTCCCATGCGGAACGAGCGGTCCACCGCCATGTTGTAGATGCCTTGCTGGTTCTCTCCGATGACCGTGTGGAACCAGAATATGAACAGCAGCGCCAGCATGATGAAACCGGGTATCAGCGCCCAGGCCGGCAGCCAATCGTTGAGTGTGGAGATGGCGCCCCACATCAACGTAAATAGGGTTACGGATCCGTAAATCGGCCACGGGCTGCTGTGGGGGATATAGTATTTACTTGCATCCGCGTGCGCTTGCGCCATTTTTCGATCTCTAAACGGTGAATGAAAACAGTAGTTTAAAACGTTTGACTACGGCCGTGTAGCCGATTGCGTCGTGTCGTAGAAGGTATAGGCCAAAGTCAGTCTGTCCACATTGTTCGGCAATTGGGGGTCCACGATAAAGCGCACGGGCATATCGCGCCCCTCGCCCACCGCAAATTTCTGCGGGCTGAAGCAGAAACACTCGGTTTTATGAAAAAACTTCGAGGTGCCGACGGGCGTAATGCTGGGCACGGCCTGGGCCACCGAGGCCTGCGTGGTCAAATTTTTGGCGTAGAACTCGATGTCATAGAGTTTCCCCGGATGGATGCGCATTGAGGCGACCTTCGGCCGGAACTCGAAACTGCCCACCGACGCGGGCTGTGCCAGGAACTCGATCGTTATCTCGCGATTGGGATCGACCGCTTCCCGCACCACGGATTTGCCCGCCTTCGCCTCCGCATTGCCGATGCCGATGGCCCGGCACAACACGTCATACAACGGCACCAACGCCCAGCCAAAGGCAAAACTGCCCGCGGTCATGATCAGAAGCGACTTGACCAGCTTGCTGTTGGCGCGTGTTTTCGAGTCGCCCGGATCCATCTAATGATGACTGCGGTACACCAGCAGTGCGATGAAACCAAAATAGAACACCGCCGCCAGCGCTGCCAATCCCAGCGCGCCATTGCGGACGCGGCGTTTCATCGAGGTCTCCAAGGTCCGGGTCCCGTTCACGCTCAATGAATTTCCGGGGCCGTCGAGAAGCTGTGATACGGCGCAGGTGAAGGCAACGTCCATTCCAGGCCGGTCGGGTTCGTACCTTCCCAAACTTTGGCGCTCGCTTTCTTGCCGCCGCGGATGCACTGAACAATCACGATGGCGAACAGCACCTGAGACAGCCCGAACGCGAAACCACCGATGGACGACACCATGTTCCAATCGGTGAATTGCACCGCGTAGTCGGGTATGCGGCGCGGCATACCGGCCAACCCGAGGAAATGCTGCGGGAAGAACAATACATTGATGAAGATCGCCGACAGCCAGAAATGCGTCTTGGCTAGCGCCATGCTGTACATGTGGCCGGTCCACTTCGGCAGCCAGTAGTACACCCCGGCCATGATGCCGAATATCGCTCCCGGCACCAGCACATAGTGAAAGTGCGCGACGACGAAGTAGGTCTGATTGTATTGGAAATCCGCCGGCACGATGGCGAGCATCAAGCCGGAGAAACCGCCGATGGAGAAAAGGAACAGAAAGGCGATCGCGAACAGCATGGGCGGCTCGAAGCTAAGGGACCCGCGCCACATTGTCGCGGTCCAGTTGAACACCTTCACGCCGGTGGGAACTGCGATCAACATGGTCGACATCATGTAGAACAATTGCGCCGCCACGGGCATGCCGTCGGCGAACATGTGGTGACCCCAGACGATGAAAGACAGGAAGGCGATCGACGCGATGGCGTAGATCATCGACGTGGCTCCGAACAAGGGCTTGCGCGAGAAGGTCGGCAGGATTTCCGAGATGATGCCGAAGGCCGGCAGAATCATGATGTACACCTCGGGATGTCCGAAGAACCAGAAAATGTGTTCGAACATGATCGGGTCGCCGCCGCCCGCCGCATTGAAAAAGCTGGTCTTGAAGAAATGGTCGGTGAGCAGCATGGTCACCGAACCGGCCAACACCGGCATCACAGCGATCAACAAGTAGGCCGTAATCAGCCAGGACCAGGCGAATAGCGGCATCTTCAGCAGTGTCATGCCGGGAGCCCGCATGTTCATGATGGTCACGATCACGTTGATAGCGCCCATGATCGAGGAGATGCCCATCATGTGAATCGCAAAGATCAGCATGGGAAAGCTGTCGCCGGTCTGCAAGGACAGCGGCGGATACAGCGTCCAACCGCCCGCAGCGGCGCCGCCGGGCACGAAGAACGTCCCCAACAGCAACGTAAATGCAAACGGCAGAATCCAGAAACTAAAATTGTTCATGCGCGGTAGCGCCATGTCGGGTGCGCCGACCTGCAGCGGCACCATCCAATTGGCGAGACCGACGAAGGCCGGCATGACTGCGCCGAAAATCATGACCAACGCGTGGTTCGTCGTCAGCTGGTTGAAGAACTCGGGTTGCATCAGCTGCAGCCCAGGCTGAAACAATTCCGCGCGAATCAGCATCGCCATCGCGCCGCCGATGAAGAACATGATCAGGCTGAACACCAAGTACATGGTGCCGATGTCTTTGTGGTTGGTCGCGAACAGCCAACGCTTGATCCCCGTCGCGGGCTGATCGTGGTGGTCGTCGTGGTGAGCGGCGTCGCTCGCGTGGGACTGGGCCATGGTGCTTAAACTCTCTCGTGTAAAGATGCGGTATTCGGGTCGTTACTTGGACAACACTAGCGCGGTCGGCGGGGGCTGCTCACCCTGCGCGGCTGCCTGTTTCGACGCAGCCTTCTGTTCATCGACCCATTTCTTGAAGTCGTCGGGAGTGCGCACATCCACGACGACGGGCATGAAGCCATGGTCGCGGCCGCATAGCGATGTGCATTGTCCGCGGTAGATGCCTTCCTTGCCGGGGTCGACCTTGAACCACAATTCGTTGACGAAGCCCGGAACGGCTGAACGCTTCGCGCCGAAATCAGGCACCCACCAGGCGTGGATGACATCCTGGGAGGTCAGCAGCAGGCGCACCTTGGTGCCGCTGGGGATTACCATGGGCTTGTCGACGTCTAAGAGATAGTTCGGCACCGTGTTCGGGTCGATACCCGAATGCAGCTGGCGCGCATAATTCGAGTCTCTGGACAACGTCGAGAAGAAATCAATTCCCTCGCCCGCGTCCATGTATTGGTATTCCCATTTCCACTGATACCCGGTAACGCGTATCGACAATTCGGAATTGCGCGTGTCCTCCATCATGAGGATGACTTTGGCGGCGGGAATCGCCATCACGACGAGAATCGCGACCGGAATGATGGTCCAGATGATTTCTACCTTGGTGCTGTGGACCAGGGTGGTGTCGGGGATGGCTCCCTGGGAATGGCGGAATTTCACCAGGGCATAGATCATCACCCCGAAGACGGCGACAGCGATGGCGACGCAGATCCAAAAAACTTCCATGTGTAAAGTGTAGATATCCCGGCTCAGGGAGGTGACGCCGACCGGCAAATTGTAGCCGTCTGAGGTGTTCGCTTCGGCCTGTGCCGCCCACCCTAAGGTGGCTAGGCAGAGCGCTCTGGCCCAGGCAATGGCTCGCGGCCGAGAAGTACTGTCGTCGTGGTCGCCTCTGATAACGCTCATCTAAACGGATCCTCTAAGTTCTATCGATTTCAAGTGGCGGCGACTCATTCATGCCGCCTACCAAGTAACGTAAACGCCGCGCCAAGCGGGTCCGGTCTTCCTCAGTGAGGAAGCTGCCGACTTCGTAAACCCGTCCGTGGCTCTCAATCGTCAGCCGGCTGGTGCCGTGGCGCCTCGGCGGACTGCGAAGTCTAACCTTCGCCCAATGCCGCGCAAACTCTTGTTTTTGCGCGCCTTGCCGCGTACGTGTCACAAGGCTGATTTGCGAGTCCGTAATCAACAGCGTTTGCGTGTACTTTCCACGGCGCATGCTGGCGAGCAGGGCAGCCCCGAGCGCCAGCATTTCCAGCGCCCAAAACACTAAGACGGGCCAAAACCCCTGTAGTACGAAGAATACCGCAAAAACGAGGGAAAACAGGCATATAGACCCAAAGAAAATCATCGCACCCGCGGTCGTCAGCGAACAATTCGGCGCGAGTTCGATGCGCTGTTCCATGCTTCCTAGGATAACTCAGCTGCCTCCAGCAATGCATCGACGGCCAGCGTGCGCGCCGGATGTTCGGGACCGGCTTGCGGCGCGAAGGGCAAAAATCCGAGACAAGGCGCCGAAATCCGGCTCCGCAGACCGGCGATATTTTCCGGCAGGCGTTCGAATTGCGGATCGATCGAGTTCGCCACCCAGCCGCGCACTCGCAAGCCGCGCCGTTCGATGGACTCTACCGTTAAAAGTGCATGATTCAGGCAGCCCAAGCGCATGCCCACCACCAAAACGACATCGATTTGCCAGTGCACCGCCAAGTCTGCGAAGCCGCGCGTTGCGTCGAGTGGCGCCAGCCAGCCCCCGGCACCCTCGACCACCAGATATTCGCTTTGCAGGCGCAGGCGTTCATAGGCTCGATCCAACACGTCGAATTCGATGCTGACACCCGCTTCCTGGGCCGCAATATGCGGCGCTATCGCCGGCTCAAAGGCGTAGGGGTTTACCTCAGAGTAGGAGGCTCGCACGTTCATCGCGGCCAACAATGCCAGCGCGTCGTCGTTGCGCAGACCTTGCGGCGTGCGCACGCAGCCCGAGGCCACGGGCTTCATCGCGGCCACTCGGGTGCCGCGGGCGGCCATGGCCCGGCATAGCGCAACGGCAATGCGGGTCTTGCCGACGCCCGTATCGGTACCCGTAACGAACACAACCCCCGTCACAAACGCCGCCTGGAGCGCAACTGCTGCCGCAAATCGTCGAGCGATACGCTGGAACCATCCGACCCACCGCGCTGAACCGGCGTGTCGGGCATCCATGCGTGCGCGAAAATCACCTCATAGGTAGCCGGCAAGCGGCCGTCCGTACGGAAGGTTTCATACGCGGCCTGAAATGCGGCGAAGCGTCGTCGGCCGGTCAGCCCCCGTGCTCGGCCTTGAGTGGCGTTGCGCGCGCCGGTGGCTTGCAGATCGGCGGCCACCCGTTGCACGTCCACGTAGCTCAAGGTGTAGCGCTCCACATCCAGTACGGGCGCGGCGAAGCCGTTCCGCACCAGTGCATCGCCGATATCGTGCATGTCGATGAATTGATGGACATGGGTGTGTGAATCCGCCGTGCTCCAGGCGAACCGCAGCTCGTGCAGGGTGTCGGGTCCCAAGGTAGTGAAGCTCAGCAAGCCGTGCGGTGCGAGCACGCGGCGAAACTCCGTGAACACCCGGTCGGGGTCGCACCACTGCAGCATGAGATTGCTCAGTATCAAATCGATGCTGCCGTCCGGCAGCGGCAAGTCCGTCGCGTCCGCGCAAACGCGCGAAAAGCGGCGCAGCCAGGACTCCCGGCGCGCCGCCTGCTGCAGCATGGGCCGTGACGAGTCGAGGGCGATGACCAAGGAGTTGGGGTATCGACGTATAAGTGCGTGACAGGCATGTCCGGTGCCAGCGCCTGCGTCCACGATAACGCGCGGCGCCAAGGCTGCTAAATCCAGGCGCGCCAGTAGATCGTCGCGTACGGCGGTATGCAGGACGGCTGCCGCGTCGAAACTCGGCGCGGCGCGATCGAAGGCGCGGCGAACGCGCCTGGGGTCTAACGTGTAGGCCGCGAGACCGTCCAGCGCGGCGCCGGCGGGCGCGGGTTCATCCGGGGCGCTCACGCCGTTGCCGCGTTGCTCTCCGCATGGGATGCGTGGCCGGTCGCGGCCACGGCCACACCCTGGTGCGCGGGCGCCCCTTCCGCGACGATTTGCAGCCGCCGGAACAGGGTCTGATCGTGCTCGGTATCCGGGTTGCCGGTGGTCAGGAGTTTTTCGCCATAGAATATGGAGTTGGCGCCCGCCAAGAAGCACAGGGCCTGCAATTCGTCGCTCATCTCGCTGCGACCGGCCGACAGACGGACATGGCAGCGCGGCATGAGAATGCGCGCCACCCCAATGGTGCGGACAAAATCAAACGGGTCCAGCGCCTGCGCATTCTCTAGCGGCGTGCCGGCGACCCGCACCAGCTGATTGATGGGCACGCTGTCCGGGTGTACGGGCAGAGTCGCGAGAATGTGCAAGAGCTCGGCTCGGTCCTCGGGCTCCTCGCCCATGCCGACGATTCCGCCGCAGCAGACATTCATCCCCGCATCGCGCACGGCCTGCAGCGTGTCGAGACGGTCCTGGTAGGTGCGCGTGCTGATGATTTGCTCGTAGTACCGGGGCGAGGTATCGAGATTGTGATTGTAGTAGTCGAGGCCGGCCTGTTTCAGGTCCAACGCCTGCTCCGCGGTTACCATGCCGAGAGTCGCGCAGGTTTCCATCCCCAGGGATTTTACTGCGCGGATCATGGCGAGCACCTTGCGCAAATCCTTCGGCTTGGGCGAGCGATAGGCCGCGCCCATGCAAAAGCGGGTGGCGCCGGATTGCTTGGCCGCGAGGGCGCGCGCAGCGACTTCCTCGACTTCCAGGAGTGCCTGGGATTCCAGTCCGGTATCGAAACGCACGCTCTGCGGGCAATAGGCGCAGTCCTCGGGACAGGCGCCGGTCTTAATGCTGAGCAGGGTGCTGATTTGGACAGTGTTCGGCTCCTGGAAGCGCCGGTGCACGGTTTGCGCCGTAAACACTAAATCCATGAATGGCAACGCGAAAAGTGCCTTCACTTCCGCGAGCGTCCAGTCGTTGCGTACTGTCACAATCACCCCATCGGTGTCCGAACGTCATGCGGGCGGATTGGCCGGACCGCGGGACAGCGAGTATTCGATGCCGCGCTTTCTTAGTCAACCAAGAAGGACTGATCCGGTTGACGAGAACTAGTGCGGCTGCGGGGGCTCCAAGATCACCATTTGCAAGGGCGAATCGGACCAGGCAGCTATCGCCGCTTCGCAATACGCAGCATCGTATCGGCCGCGGGCCCACCCCTTGGGTGGGTATTTTTCGCAGTCCATGGACAGTGACCTTAACTGCTCGGGATCGAGCCGGCTGATGGCAGGGCTGTGCAGCAGTCGTAGCGGTGCGATGTCCGCGGAATCGCGGCTGCACGCGGCCACGGCGGCTCCCAGCACAATCAGCAGTGCGTGGTCAGCGCGCAAACAGATATTCCAGCGCCATGCCGATGAAGATGGCCATGCCGAAGTAATTGTTGTTGAGAAAGGCGCGCAAGCAGGCGTCGCGATCCCGGCCGCGGATCAACCACAGCTGATAAACGAAGAATCCGGCACCCGCCAACAAGCCGGCATCGAACCAATGGCCCATGTGAATCATGCGTCCGACGAGATACAGGGACAGCAAGGTCATGACTTGCAGTACGGCGATGATGTGGCGGTCCGAATCGCCGAACAGAATGGCGGTGGAGCGCACGCCGATCTTGACGTCGTCGTCCCGATCGACCATGGCATACATGGTGTCGTACACCGTGACCCATAGCACATTGGCCAGCAGCAACAGCCACGCCACCCGCGGTACTTGTTCGTACTGCGCTTCGAATGCCATCGGAATACCCCAGCCGAATGTCACTCCGAGGTACATCTGGGGCACCGGCAAAAAACGTTTGACGAAGGGGTAGCTGATCGCGAGAAATCCACCCGCCACCGCCAGCAGCAGCGTCGACTTGTTCAATTGCAGCGCGAGCATCAAGGCGGTCAGGGACAGCACGGCAAACAGCACCAGGGCTTCCAGGGTGGAAATGCGTCCCGCCGCCACGGGGCGATCCTTGGTGCGGGCCACGTGCGGATCGAAGCTGCGATCGGCGTAGTCGTTGATGGCGCAGCCGGCGGAGCGCATGAGAACAGTTCCCGCCGCGAAGATAATGAATATGCGAGGGTCGGGTTTGCCGCGGCTGCTGATCCACAGTGCCCACAACGTCGGCCAGAGCAACAGCCAGATGCCGATCGGCCGGTCCAAGCGCATCAGCCGCGCATAATCCCATAACCCGCCGAGAATTCTCGGCAGCTCGTGAGTGGTGAACGGATGAAATCGTACCCGATAGACCATCCAACGCCAGCGTTCCGCGATTCGCTGGAGCAACTCATCCCCTGACTGCGGGAGCCGCACGCGGAAGGCGCCTTAGACGCGGCCCATGGAGGGCAAGAATAGCTCCTGCATCAACAGCGGCGTGCCGCGCAGCGCCACCCGCCAACGGCGCGCCCAAAGGCCGGCCGGCTTGATTTCTGCATCGCGCAATGCGCGGGCGGTCACAGCTTCGGCCACCGGCAGCCATGCATATTCATAGGAGCTGCGTTCGACCCCGGATAAATCGCTCAAAGTTTCGCTCAGAGAAGAATCGCCCAGTTCGGCCAGCCATGGATGGGCGGACAGAGTGGAGTCCGGAATGACGGTTTGTGCGAATACCCACACTTGATCGCCGCGGGCCATCTCAACATCCCTAAACAAGCCGGCGTTGTCGGGGCAGCGCAGCGCCGTCTTGTGCGCGGCGCTGAGCAGGCCGGTCCATTGATCCACGAGGTGCACGGAAAATCGCTCGCCGCAGACGGCTTTCATGCGCAAAGTCAGCAGACCCTTGGCGATCAGCCAGGAGCGTATCTGCGAATCCATGTTCAATTGGCCCAATCGCTCCGCGGGCAGCCATTGAACCGAATCCACCGAAAAGGGTTTGCCCTGGGTCATGGCTCATTCTACCCGACGCGGCCGTATTGCTCCGCATGGCCCACCCAACGCCGGATGAGGGCCGCCACATGCAGTGGCCAATCGTGCAGCATGGCGTCCGCCGCAATCTGCACCCGGGGCAGCAAATCGGCGTCACGCAGCAAATCTGCCACCCGCATCTGCGCGAGACCCGTCTGACGAGTTCCCAGCAATTCACCAGGTCCGCGCAATTCCAGATCGCGCCGTGCGACTTCGAAGCCGTCATTGGTGTCGCGCATGACCGCCAGGCGCTGGCGAGCCAGGGGCGACAAAGGTGCGCGATACAGCAACAGACAGGAGCTGGCGTGACTTCCACGGCCGACCCGGCCGCGTAGTTGGTGCAATTGGGCCAGACCCATGCGTTCCGCGTTTTCGATGACCATCAGGGTGGCATTCGGCACGTCGACGCCGACCTCGATCACCGTGGTCGCCACCAGCAGTTGAATCTTGCCCTCCTTGAAGCGCCGCATCGTGTTCTCCTTTGCCGCGGCCGGCATGCGACCGTGCACCAGGCCGACGGAAAGCTCGGGCAGTGCGCCACCCAAAGCGGTCGCCGTTTCCTCCGCCGCCTGATAGGGCATTTCCGCGGATTCATCGATGAGCGGGCACACCCAGTACGTCTGCCGGCCTTCAAGACAGGCGGTTCGAATTCGCTGCACCACCTCATCGCGGCGGGTCTCCGCCAGGACCACGGTTTTTACGGGTGTGCGGCCGGGAGGCAATTCATCGATGACGGACACATCCAGATCGGCATAGGCTGTCATGGCCAGAGTGCGCGGAATGGGCGTCGCGGTCATGATCAATTGATGCGGCTGGTGGCCGCCCTGGGCGCCCTTCTCGCGTAAACTCAAACGCTGGTGTACGCCGAAGCGATGCTGTTCGTCGACGATGACCAAGGCGAGAGATGAGAATTCCACGCTCTCCTGAAACAATGCGTGGGTACCGACGACGATGGCTGCATGACCTGCGCGAATTCCGTCCAAGACTGCGCTGCGCGCCTTGCCGGTGAGTCGCCCGGTCAGAATCGCCACGGCTATCCCTAAGGGTTCGAACCAGCGCCGAAAATTCTGCGCATGTTGATCGGCCAGCAATTCGGTCGGCGCCATCAGGGCCACCTGCCGGCCCATTTGCACGGCATGGCATGCGGCCAGCGCCGCCACCAAAGTCTTGCCGCAGCCCACATCTCCCTGCACCAGCCGCAGCATGGGTTTGTTCAGCTGCAAGTCGCGCTCGATCTCGAGCAGCGTGCGGTCCTGAGCCTTGGTCAAACGGAACGGCAGCGCCGCCTGCAAATCGGCCTTCAAGGCGCCGTTCGAATCCAACGGCCAGCCCGGATCGCTTTGAATGCGTTGCCGCAACAGCTTCAGCGACAACTGATGTGCGAGCAATTCTTCAAACGCCAGGCGGCGCTGCGCCGGATGACGCCCGCTCAGCAGCAAATCCACGGGAGCCTCAGCCGGCGGTCGATGAACATAGAGCAAGGCCTGATGCAAGGAGGGTAGTTGCGAGTCGGCCAACACGGCTGCCGGCAGCCAATCCTCGACCTCCGCCGCCTTGCGCTGATCGAGCGCCATGCCGACCAACATGCGCAGGCGACCCTGGGTCACTCCTTCGGTGAGCGGATAAATCGGCGTCAGATGATCTTCCGTGGTTGCCACGGCGTTCGGGTCTATGCGCCGATATTCAGGGTGCACAATTTCCAGTCCCAGAGGGCCGCGGCGCGCCTCGCCGAAACACCGAATGCGCGCGCCGCGAGCCAGACCGCTTTGTTGCTGGGCGGTGAAATAGAAGAATCGCAATGTTAAAAAACCGGAGCCGTCGGCGATCTTGCACAACATCTGCCGGCGCCCACGAAACACCACCTCGGTGAGCAGCACTTCGCCTTCCACCGCCGCGCGCTGGCCGGCGCGCAACTCTCCCAACGGCACCACGCGCGTGCGATCCTCGTACCGCAAGGGCAAAAGGAACAAGAGATCCTCGGTGGTTTCTACGCCCAGCGCGCCCAGGCGCAGGGCAAGCGCCTCGCCGACGCCGCGCAGCACCGTGACCGGCTTGGGCTCGATCTTGGAGGGCTCGGTCACAGAGCGACGATGCACTCCACTTCGACCTGCGCGCCGCGCGGCAGCGAAGCCACGCCCACCGCAGCCCGCGCGGGATACGGCTCGCCAAAGTACTCGGCCATAATCTTATTGACGAGTGCGAAGTGAGAGAGATCGATCAGGAACACCGTTGCCTTCACGACGTCGTCAAAGCTTGCGCCGGCGGCGAGGACGATGGCTTTGAGATTCTCGAACACCTGCCGCACCTGCGCCTCGATGTCGCCCTTGACCAATTCCTTGGTGACGGGATCGAGCGGAATCTGACCGGACACCCAGATGATGTTGCCCACCCGCACGGCCTGCGAATAAGTGCCGATGGCGGCAGGCGCATTCGGCGTCGAAATGATTTGTTTGGTCATAGTCCTTAAGTTCAGGCTAGGGTTCGATAGACGCGCTGCACGTCCGGCATGCGCCGGATGGTCTTGATCACTTGCGCCAGATGCTTGCGATCGCGCACTTGGAGCTGAAATTTGAGCGAGGAGCTGTTCACGTCGCGTTCCTCCAAGGACACCTGATCGATATTTGTTTCGGTACCTGCAATGCTGGAGGCGACGGCCGCGAGCACACCCACCCGGTTGTTGATTTCAAGCTGGATTTCGCAACTGAACAAGCGCCCTTCGGTCGCCTCCCAAGCAACCGACAGCCACTTGTCCGGCTGCTTGCGGTACTCGGCGAGGTTACCGCAATTCTGGCGGTGAATCATCACGCCGCGGCCGGCGCTCAAGTAAGCCATGATGGGATCGTTGGGAATGGGAAAGCAACAGCGCGCGTAGGTTACCAAAAGTCCCTCGGTACCCGCGATCATCAGCGGTCCGCTATGTACTCCAGGATGCTCTGCGGCGTCGCGCACCGGTTGCAGCCGGCGTGCGACCAACGGCGCCAGGCGCTCGCCCAAGCCGATCTTCTCGTATAACTCGTCGGCGTCTCGGAGGTGCAGCTCCTTGACCACCGCCTCGATGTCCGCGGAGGGAATCTTCTTCAGATTCAGCGAAAATTCCTCGAGCGCCAGACCTAGCAGCCGCCTGCCCAGTTCCAGCGCTTCGCCGCGCTTGAGATTTTTCAGGTAGGTGCGTATCGCAGCGCGCGCCTTGGCGGTCACCAAGAAACTCGACCAAGAGGGATTCGGCGTTGCGCCCTTCGCGGTAATGATTTCGACCGTCTGTCCGTTGCGCAGGGGCGTACGCAGCGGCACCAGACGCCGGTCGACCTTCGCCGCCACGCAACGATTGCCGACGTCGGTGTGAATGGCGTAGGCAAAGTCCACCGTGGTGGAGCCGCTTGGCAGGCGCAATATTTTTCCCTTCGGCGTGAACACGTACACCTTGTCCGGGAACAGATCGACCTTGACGCTCTCGAGGAACTCCTCGGAGCTGCCGCCCTCTTGAATTTGCACCAGACTAGCCAGCCATTCGCGCGCGCGATCGTGTTCGATGCCGCCGAAAGTGTCGCCGCCCGACTTGTATTTCCAGTGCGCGGCGATGCCGGATTCCGCGACCCTATGCATTTGCTCCGAGCGAATCTGCACTTCGATGGGTATGCCGTTGGGCCCGAACAAGGTGGTGTGCAGGGATTGATAGCCGTTGACGCGCGGAATGGCGATGTAGTCCTTGAAGCGTCCCGGCATGGGCTTGTAGACGCTATGCACCAAACCCAAACAGCGGTAGCAGGTGTCGGCACTGTCGACAATGATCCGAAAACCGTAGACGTCGACCATCTCGTTGAGGGAGATGCCCTTGTTCTGCATTTTTTTGTAAATGCTGTACAGATGCTTCTCGCGGCCTTCCACTCCGCCCATGATCTCGGCCTTCTTGAGCGCGCCCTTGAAAGTCTCCGAGATCTTGCCGATGAATTCTTTTTGATTGCCGCGCGCGCGTTTCAGCTCGCGCTCCAGCACCTTGTAGCGGTACGGATATAGGGCCCTGAAACCCAGGTCTTCGAGTTCGAGCTTGACCGCGTAAAGGCCGAGGCGTTCGGCTATGGGCGCGTAGATTTCCAGCGTTTCGCGCGCGCTGCGGCGGCGCTTCACCGGCGGCATGACGCCGAGGGTGCGCATGTTGTGCATGCGATCCGCGAGCTTGACCATGATCACGCGGATGTCGCGCACCATGGCCAGCAGCATTTTGCGGAAACTTTCGGCCTGCGCCTCCTGCCGATTCTTGAATTGAATCTGGTCCAGCTTGCTGACGCCGTCGACCAGCTCGGCGACCACCTGTCCGAAGATCGAGGCTATTTCCGCCTTGGCCGTCGGCGTGTCTTCGATGACGTCGTGCAAAATCGCTGCGACCAGCGTATCGGCGTCCAGGCGCAGGTCGGCGAGAATATCGGCCACCGCGACCGGGTGGGTGATGTAGGGTTCGCCCGAGACGCGTTTCTGTCCGCGGTGTTTTTCTGCGCCGAATTCATAGGCTTCGCGCACCCGCTCCACTTGGGCGGGCGACAGATAGGCTTCGAGTTTTTCTAAGAGCTGGCTGATCCCGGTGGAGCGCCTTCCACCGGGTAGAAAACCGAGTATGGAAGACGCATAGTCCATCGTCGCTCTTGGGTTAGCCGGTCTTGTTTAGTCCCCAAGGCCGAGTTGCGGCGCACGGAAATCCGACGGCATGTCCAGCTCGCTCACCGGCTGTTGCACCGGTTCTTCGGGCTCTTCCAACATCTCGAGCGTGATATTTCCGGCGGCAATCTCGCGCAGCGCCACTACCGTCGGCTTGTCGTTTTCCCATTCCACGGTGGCTTCCGCCCCGTTGGCCAGGCGCCGGGCGCGCTTCGCGGCCAGCAACACCAGGTTGAATAGATTGGGTTCGTTCTGCAGACAGTCTTCGACCGTGATACGCGCCATACTCTAGGGTTCCATTGAAGGGATTGTAAGGATAGCAGTAAATCCCGAGTTCTGGCCAATTCCCGTCCGCCCGACGGGTGAACCCCTAGTCCGTATGCAGCAGCGCGGCCGTCAGGCCGTTGACTTCGGGCCGGTGCGCGGCTAGGTGGCTGCCGCGATCCTCCACGATGGCCTGCAAATCGGCGAGCGCCTGCTCGAAGCGGTCGTTGATCACCACGTAGTTAAAATCGCCCCAATGGGTCAGATCCTGCGCCGCATCCTTGAGCCTGCGCTCGATCACTGCGTCCGAGTCGGTGCTGCGGGCCCGCAGCCTCTGCTCCAAGGCGCCGCGCGAGGGCGGCAGGATGAAAATACTGCATGCCTCCGGCAGACGAGCCCTCACTTGGTCGGCGCCCTGCCAGTCGATTTCCAGCAGCAAATGTTCGCCGTTCGTCAGCGCTCCCTCGACCGTCCGCACCCCGGTGCCGTAGCAATTGTCGAACACCTGCGCGTGCTCGAGGAATTCGTGGTTGGCGACCATTTCGGAGAAACGCTCCAGGGTCACGAAATGATAGTCGCGGCCGGGAACCTCATTCGGGCGGGGCTTGCGCGTGGTGTACGAGACGGAAAAGCGAATGCGCGGCTCGCGCTCCATCAAAGCCTTCACCAAGCTCGTCTTGCCCGCACCTGAGGGTGCAGAAATTACGTACAGACGGCCACGCTGCATCGATCGCTACTCGATGTTCTGCACTTGCTCGCGCATCTGCTCGATCAATACTTTCATATCGACTGCCGCTCGCGTGGTTTCTATGTCTTGGGACTTCGACGACAGGGTGTTCGCTTCGCGATTTAGCTCCTGCATCAGGAAATCCAGGCGACGCCCGGCCGCCTCTGGTCCCTCGAAGGTCTTGCGCACTTCGGTGACATGGCCGCGCAGCCGGTCGATTTCCTCGTCCACATCCAGGCGCTGCGCGAGAATCGCCAATTCCTGCTCGAGCCTTTCTTGATCGACGTCGCTGACCAGCTGTGCAATTCGATCCAGCAGTTTCGTGCGCATGCGCGCCCGCACCTCGGGCAGCCGGTCGGTCACGCGGGCGGCAAATTCGACCAGTCCCGCACAGCGCTGCTCGAGCGCATCGCGGAGCCGGCCACCCTCGCTGTCGCGAAAGCGCCTGAGCTCCGTCAGAGCGTCGGCGAGCAAGGCATGCGCGGCGGCGATCATGGGGGTGTGGTCGCGGCTGCCATCGCGGATGACGCCCGGCCAGCGCAGCAGCTCGAGCACATCGATCCGCGCCGCCATGCCGGCCTGAGCGGCAATCTCCTGCGCCCTCAGGGTGAGCGAACCTAGCAGCTCGGCATCCACCTCGATGGCGCCGGCGACGATCGCGGGGCGAAAATGCAGTGAACACTCGACCTTGCCCCGGCGCACCGAGGCCGAGATGGTTTGGCGGAATTCGGCCTCGGTGACCCGGAATTCCTCGGGTAAGCGGCAACCCATCTCGAGAAAACGATGATTCACCGTCTTCAATTCCCAGGCCAATAGTCCCCAGGGGAACTGGCGCTCGCGTCGCGCAAAGCCGGTCATGCTACGAATCATAGGGGTCTGCGCTAAAATCGGCCATAATCCTACAGATCAGTTTATCAGAAGCTTGGGAGCAGTCATTGCAGATCGAGACCGCGGACGTCAGCCTCATCGGGCACCGCGAAGAAAATCAGGACAGAGTCGCCATCGCGGCCGCCGATAACGCAGTGCTGTTGGTCGTCATAGACGGCATGGGCGGTCATGCGGAAGGCGCGCGCGCCGCCGAGACGGCACTTGCAAGCTTGCTCGAAGCGTTTTGGCAGACACCGCATCCCGTATTCGATCCGCTGGGATTCTTGCATTTGTCGCTCGGCCGAGCGCATGAGGAAGTTGTCAAACTGGGAACGGGCCTGAGCGTCGAAGCGCGCCCTCGCGCCACATGCGCGTTGTGCCTGGTGCAGGATTCCGCGGCTTATTGGGCGCATGTCGGCGACAGCCGCATCTATCAGTTGCGACAGTCGCAGGTGCTGGAGCGCACCCGCGATCACAGTCACGTCGAAGTGTTGCTGCGCGAGGGCTTGATCACCGAAGCCGAGGTTCACGGGCATCCCATGCGCAATTATGTGGAGTGTTGTTTGGGCGGCGACGCCGCGCTGCCTGAAATGAGCATCTCGACCCGGCGCAAACTGAAATCCGGCGACGTGCTGTTGCTGTGCACCGACGGCCTGTGGGCTAACCTGCGGGATCCGGATTTCGTGCGCTTCGCGCAGACCGCCGGCAAGCCCTTGCGTGAAACGTTGACCGACCTCGGCACTCAGGCGGTCGAAGCCTCTGCGCCCTACAGCGACAACACGAGCGCCGCGGCCCTGCGCTGGCGGGCAGCATGAGTATTCGGCCAAGCGGCAGGGCGCCGGACCAATTGCGCAGCGTGAGTTTCGACCGCGGCTACACCAAGCATGCGGAGGGCTCGGTGTTGGTGGGATTCGGCGCGACGCGCGTGCTCTGCACCGCCAGCATAGAGGACGGCGTGCCGCCCTTTCTGCGCGGCCAGGGTCAGGGCTGGGTGACCGCCGAGTACGGTATGTTGCCGCGCGCGACCCACACGCGTTCGGGGCGCGAAGCCGCCCGCGGCAAGCAGACCGGCCGCACCCAGGAGATTCAGCGCTTGATAGGCCGCGCCCTTCGGGCGGTGGTGGATCTCAAGGCTTTGGGTGAGCGCACTGTGACCATCGATTGCGATGTGCTGCAAGCGGACGGCGGCACGCGAACGGCGGCCATTACCGGTGGCTATGTCGCCCTTGCGGACGCGGTCGACACCCTCCTCAAGAGGCGTGCCATCAACGCCAATCCCTTGCATGGGCAGGTCGCCGCGGTATCCGTAGGCATCTACCGCGGTACGCCCGTGCTGGACTTGGATTATGCCGAGGACTCGAACGCAGAGACGGATATGAACGTGGTCATGAACAGCGGCGGCGCCTTCGTTGAAGTGCAGGGTACCGCCGAAGGTCATGCCTTTCGCCGTCACGAACTCGACCAATTGCTCGACCTTGCCTCCTCCGGCATTGCTCTCCTGCATGCGGCTCAGCTCAGCGCACGTGCCGCGTAGGCAACTCATTGTCGCCACCAGCAACCCCGGGAAGTTACGTGAGTTTCGCGCGTTGCTGGCTGATTTGCCGTTCGAGATCTGCAGCCAGCGCGACATCAACGTAGTTCCGGCCGAGGAGACCGGCGCGAGCTTTCTCGAGAACGCACTGCTCAAGGCCAGGCATGCCGCGGCGTCGGGCGCGGCCGCCATCGCCGACGATTCCGGGCTCGAAGTCGACGCGTTGGGCGGCGCGCCGGGAATTTTCTCGGCCCGCTATGCCGGGCTGGGTGCGGACGATGCGGCCAACAATGCCAAACTCATGATCGCTATGGCGGGCGTGCCCCGTGAACGACGCGGCGCTCGCTACCGATGCGCCTTGGCTTTCGTCGACGGAGCCATGGATGCCGCGCCATTGACCGCCGAGGCACACTGGCAAGGAGTCATTCTCGACTCACCGCGAGGCACGGGCGGGTTCGGCTACGATTCCTATTTTTGGCTGCCCGAGCTCGGGCTGTCGGCAGCCGAACTCGACCCGCCGCACAAAAACCGGCTCAGTCATCGCGGCATTGCCATGCGCGCACTTCGCGATCAGTTGGCGGCGCGCAATTTGCCGGTGCGGCGGTGATCGCCGAATCGCTGGCGTTGTACGTGCACATGCCTTGGTGCGTGCGCAAATGCCCTTACTGCGACTTCAACTCGCATCAATTGAAGTCGGCCGCTCCCGACGACGCGTATATCGATGCACTGATACGGGATTTCGATTTGGAATTGCCGCGGCTTCGCAACCGCAGGATCGACACGGTGTTTTTCGGCGGCGGCACGCCGAGTCTGTTCCATCCCGAAGATTTCAGCCGTCTGCTCGGTGAGTTGCGGCGGCGAATTGCCTTCGCCGCGGACGCGGAAATCACCTTGGAGGCGAATCCAGGGACCATTGAACGCGGCCATTTCGCCGGGTATCGCGATGCCGGAATCAATCGGGTGTCATTGGGGGCGCAGACTTTCTCAGCGCGCGCGCTCGAGGTCTTGGGCCGCATTCATTCGGCCGACGACACGCATCGCGCCGTCGCTGAATTGCGCGCCGCGAAGCTCGACAATTTCAATCTCGACTTGATGTACGCATTGCCGAACCAGTCTGTCGAGGAAGCGCTCGAGGATGTCCGCACCGCCGTCGCACTGGGGCCTGCGCATCTTTCCTACTACCAGCTGACGCTCGAGCCTGGGACCGTGTTTCACACCCGGCCACCAGTCCTGCCGGATGAGGATGTTGCCTGGCAGATACAGGTCACGGGCCAAACGCTATTAGCCGAGTCCGGCTATGCGCAATACGAAGTCTCGGCCTATGCGCGCGACGGCGCACGCTGCCGGCACAACCTCAATTATTGGTTGTTCGGCGACTATGTAGGTATCGGCGCCGGCGCACACGGCAAACTCAGCCTCGCTCTTCCTCAGGACATTTCTCGCAGCATCAAGCCAAAGCAACCTCGGGAGTATCAGGCGCAGGTGCGCCACGCGGGCGATAATGCGGTGATAGGGGAAATTTCTCGTATTTCACCGCGGGACTTGCCGTTCGAATTCATGTTGAATGCCTTGCGCCTGAACGAGGGCTTCGACAACCAGGAGTTCCGGCAGCGTACCGGCCTCGAATTGGATGCGGTGGAGCCTCAATTGGCCAAAGCGGAACGGCAGGGGTTGCTGGCGAGGCGCACCGACGGGTGGTACCCCACGGATTTGGGCCGGCGCTTCCTAAATGATCTGCAGGCGGGTTTTCTGGCCTAAGCTTATGCACATCGGCGTGCCCACCCCGCACAAAGGGGTACCTACAGCACATTGCACCTATAGTAGGTCAGATGCATCCTGCAAGATATTGAAATATAAGAGAAAAGCGACTTGTCTATTTTTTGACCAAGTTAACAATTACGCGAAATTGCGCCGTCTGCATTGGGCGACTTGGCCACCATCCACAGACTTATCCACAGATATTGTGGACAAACGCGCAAGAGGTTGTCCGAGAAGGGCTTATGTCAAAGATCTTGTGGTAACTATCGGCGTCGGATAGGATGTTCGGCCCGAATTTTGTCACTTAAGCCATTTGGCAGAACTGAAAAATCACCGGGAATTTGGCGTGGCGATGCGCAAAGGACTGCTCGTCGATTCTGCCGTAACTTGAAAATCGAGGTTCCCATGAAAGCCGGCATTCATCCAGATTACAAAGTCATCGCAGTCACTTGCACCTGCGGCAACAAATTCGAGACTCGCTCGACCAACGGCCAAGATCTGCAGGTCGAAGTCTGCTCCAATTGCCATCCGTTCTACACCGGCAAGCAGAAAATTGTGGACACGGGCGGCCGAGTCGACAAATTCCGCAAGAAGTATGCGACGGCGGCAAAGGCCTAACAGCCCGCTATTGCGAGCCTGCGCTCGCGAGTTTCTCCAGACGAGCACCTGTGCGCGGACCTTGACTTAGGTCCGCGCGCATCCGTTTGCGCGCTTGAATACCGCTCCCTTGATTCCGCTGTAAGGCCGTGCAAGGCTGCGCTGTCCTAAACGAACCAAACTTCATCTCGGTCGGAATAGCGCATGAGCACGAAATACGAACTTAAGAATCTGTCGACAGGAAAAACGAGTGAGCTGAACGCCGTCTCGGGATCCATTGGGCCCGAAGCACTCGACATTTCCAACCTCACCAAGGAACAAGGTGTATTTACCTTCGACCCGGGTTTTATGGCCACTGCCAGCACGGAGAGCAAGATCACGTACATCGACGGCGATGCCGGCGTGCTCTTGTATCGCGGCTACCCGGTGGAGCAGCTCGCGGAAAAATCGAGCTTTCTCGAAGTCGCCAATCTGCTGATCAACGGCAGCCTGCCGACCAAGACCCAGCTCTGCGCATTCGAGAACTCCATCATGCGTCACACCATGGTCAACGAGCAGTTGCTGCGCTTCTTTCAGGGTTTCCACCACGACGCCCATCCCATGGCCATGGTCTCGGCGGTGGTCGCATCGATGGCCGCCTTCTATCACGACACCACGGACATCGAAGACCCGCGTCATCGCGAGATCTTCGCGCACCGAATCATCGCGAAGCTGCCCACCATCGCCGCGGCGGCCTACAAGCACACGCTCGGCCAGCCGTTCATTTACCCGCGCAACGATCTGCGCTACTGCGCGAACATGATGAACATGTTTTTTGCGGTTCCCTGCGAGCCGTATGCCATCGATCCGGTCGCTGCGGAGGCGTTGGACCTGCTGTTCATTCTGCATGCGGATCATGAGCAGAACGCCAGCACATCGACGGTGCGACTGGCGGGCAGCACCGGTGCGAACCCGTATGCCGCCATATCGGCCGGTGTCTCTGCCCTATGGGGTCCGGCGCACGGCGGCGCCAACGAGGCCGTACTCGATATGCTGGACGGCATCGGTTCGGTGGCGAACATCGATAAATTTCTGGTGCGCGTCAAGGACAAGAGCGACCACGTACGCCTGATGGGCTTCGGCCATCGCGTCTACAAGAATTTCGATCCGCGCGCCAAAATCATCCGCGGCATGTGCTATCGCGTGCTCGAGAAGCTGGGCAAGACCGACAATCCCTTGTTCGAACTGTCGCTGAAATTGGAGGAAATCGCGCTCAAGGACGAATACTTCGTTTCGCGCAAACTGTATCCCAACGTAGATTTTTATTCCGGCATCATCTACAGCGCGCTAGGAATTCCACGCTCCATGTTCACCGTCATGTTCGCGATCGCCCGTACGGCTGGCTGGGTGGCCCAGTGGCAGGAAATGGTGTCCGACCCGAACATGAGGATCGGCCGTCCGCGTCAGCTGTATACCGGTCCCACACTGCGAGATTACCAGCCCATCGACAAGCGCTGATTGATGACGCCGCGAGTTCACGCAGGGGTAGGAGCGTTGGCTACGGTGCTGTTGAGCGGCGCCGCGAACGTGGCCGTGGCCGACAACGCGTGTCCGAATCCGGCCGGGCCGGTCGCTCTCGGCAGTGTGCAATGGAACGGCTGGGGCCGCAGTCTCGACAACGGCCGCTACCAGCCCGAGCCTGCGATTCGCGCCACTGACGTGGTGAGACTTGCCCTGAAATGGGCCTATGGATTCCAGAGCGGCGCGGAATTCGGCCAGCCCACCGTGGTGGATGACCGGCTTTTCATCACGAGTTCCACAGGCCGCACCTACTCGCTGGATGCCAAGACCGGCTGTACTTACTGGACCTATGACGCCGCCGTCGGCAGCCGCACCGCGGTGACCATCGGCGAGCTGGCGCGAGCCAAGGTCGCCGCCTTGCCGCGGCGATTGAAGCGTACCTTGGCGCATCTTGACGTTATCAAGGCGCCGAGCGCCGTGTTCTTCGGCGATGACAGCGGCGCCGTATATGCTCTGGACGCACAGAAGGGCACCCTGCTCTGGAAGACACAGATCGAGACGCATCCGTCGGCGCGCATTGTCGGCGCGCCTACCCTGTACAAGGAGCGCCTGTACGTAGCCGTGTCGTCCACCGAGGAGGCCGCGAGCGCAAACCCAAATTACAGCTGCTGTACCTTTCGCGGCAGCGTCGCCGCGCTCGATATCGCCAGCGGCAGAATCCTGTGGAAGAGCTATACGGTTCTCGAAGAGCCGCAGCCGACCCGCAAGAACGGCGCGGGGATCCAAGAATTCGGTCCCGCGGGGGCGGCGATTGCTTCGTCGCCAACCATCGACGTCCGGCGCAATGTGCTGTACGTCGCTAGCGGTGGCTCCGCGAACGGACAGGAGCAGTCCTTGACGGATTCCGTCGCTGCTTTTGATTTGACCGACGGAAAGCTGCGTTGGGTCAAGCAATTGCTGCGGCCCGACACCGCAACTGCCGGGGCGGGTTTTTTAAGTTCACCCGTACTCAGAACACTCGCGACCGGCAATCAGATCCTGATGGCGGGACAGAAGTCAGGCACCGTCTATGGCTTGGATCCCGATCACGGCGGCGACATTCTTTGGCAGACCAAAGTGGCGGACGCAGCCGGCGGCGGTGTCGCCTGGGGAAGTGCGGCGGATCGCCGTAATTTCTACGTGGCCGTCTCCGGGCTGCTGGCGCAGCCGGCAAACGCTTCCGGAAGCCTGACCGCACTCGACATGACCACCGGGGCCGCGCGCTGGCACAAGCCCTCGCCGGAACCCCCCTGCAGTTGGGGGGAACACAATTGCGCGCATGCGCAGGCTCAGGCCGTCACCGTCATGCCGGGCGGCGTATTTTCCGGATCGATGGACGGACACTTACGCGCCTATTCGACCATCGACGGCAAGATTCTCTGGGACTACGACACGGCAAAAGATTTTCAAACCAAGAATGGAATCAAAGCGGGCGGCGGTCCCTTGGACCACGGCGGAGCGACGATCGTGAACGGAACGGTGTATGTCATCTCAGGCAATGCTCTGCTCGCCTTCTCAGTCGACGGAAAATAGGACTCGAACATCAATCATGATAATCATTAAGCGGATTAGGTTCGCCGGCTTCTGTTCGCTCGGGATTTTTGGCGTGGTCGCAGCCTTGGGCTCGCCCGCCCGCGCCGCCGACACTGCCCAGGCATCGACGATCGAAAATTCGGTGGTGAAGGTGTTCGCCACCCTGCGTTACCCGGATCCGTTCAAGCCCTGGACCAAGCAGGCGCCGAGCGAAGTGACCGCGTCGGGTGTGGTCATCGAAGGCAGGCGCATCCTGACCAATGCGCACGTCGTTCTGTATGCCAGCCAGGTACAAATTCAAGCGAACGCAGCGGGCGACAAGGTGTCCGCGACGGTACTGGCAGTGGCGCCCGGCATCGACCTGGCCGTACTGCAACTCGACGATGCGTCGTTCTTCGACACGCATCCGCCGGTGGTGCGCGCCGCCAAGCTGCCGCAGATCAAGGACGCGATATTGGCCTACGGCTTCCCCACGGGCGGGAATTCCTTGTCCATTACCAAGGGCATCGTTTCGCGCATCGAGTTCGTGGCCTACAACTTTCCGGTTTCCGGACTGCGCATCCAGGTCGACGCGGCGATCAATCCGGGCAATAGCGGAGGCCCGGCCATCGCCGGCGACAAGATGATCGGCCTGGCTTTCAGCAAGCTCGGCGGCGATACGCAGAATATCGGCTATATCATTCCCAATGAGGAAGTCGAGCTGTTCTTAAAGGACATTGCGGACGGGCGCTATGACGGCAAGCCGGCGATGTACGATGAACTGCAAACGCTGGAAAATCCGGCGCTGCGCGACTTTCTCAAGCTCGACAAATCCGTCGAAGGCATGGTCGTGCATCGGCCCGACAAGAGCGATGCTTCGTATCCGCTCAAGGAATGGGATGTGCTCACCCGCATCGGCGACACACCCATCGACAATCAGGGAATGATCAAGCTAGACAAGGATCTGCGGGTCAGCTTCCCTTATATGATTCAGCGGCTTGCCAACAACGGCAAGGTGCCCATGACCCTGGTTCGGGCGGGCAAGTCCATGCAAGTTCAACTACCGGTCTCGGCGGAGCACCCGACTCTGGTGACGGACTTGCGCGGCGGCTATCCGTCGTACTTCATTTACGGCCCGATGGTGTTTTCCACGGCAACTTGGCAATTGGTCTCCAGCTTCGAAGGTCACGCCGGTCTTCTGCGGATGCTGGGCGCGGTGAAGAGCCCGCTGATCACACGCGCTTTGGATGCGCCGGATGCCGATACTGAAGAGCTGGTCGTGGTCTCCTCGCCGTTTTTTCCGCACAAGCTCGCCAACGGATATTCGAATCCGGCGGGGTCGGTGGTCTATTCGGTCAACGGCACCCGCATACGAAGCCTCAAGCACTTGGTGGCGCTGCTGCGCGACCTGAAGGACCCGTTCGTCACGATTGAATTCGACCAGAAGGGCAATGAAGCGCTGGTGTTCTCGCGCACCGCGATTCTGGCGGCAACCGACGACATCCTGACGGACAACGGCGTGCGGGCGCAGGGCTCGCCCGCGGAACTCGCGATTTGGCAGGGAAAGGCGGGAAAGTGACTCGCGCTTGACCGCCGCCGGCGAACCTCGATCGTCTCGAGGCTCGCCGATGGACGGAGTGAGAGGCTAGTACCGATAGGTCGCAGTGACGCCGATGGTGCGCGGCCGAACACTGCGCGCGAAATACTGTTCATCGAACGGTGCCGCAATATCCCGCGACAGGAACAATTGCGGGTGCGCATCGGTGACATTGTTCGCGAACAATGACAGATCGAATCCATTCCAGCGCATGCCGCCGCGCAAATTCAGATTCTTGTTGACCGGCAGACCCGGAATCGTCGTGTCGTTCAAGCCGTTGTTCGAGTCTTGACCCGGCAGGAGCGAGTTTTGCGCCGTCTGATATTGAAAGTCCGCCCGTACATACGGCGACTTGTCTTTCCATGCGGCAAAGACGTACTCCGCATTCGCGACGAATGACCAGGGGGCGCCGAGCAAGCGGTTGCCTTCCGTGACGATCGGCCGGAATGTCTTGGTCGCATTGCTGGGGTCAATGCAATTTGGTGACTGATACATCAATACACCGGCACAGGAGCTCTTGGTGAAGCGGGCGTCCGTATAGGCAACCGTGAAGCCCAAAGTTAACGGGTCAAGCGGACGGTATTGAACATCGATGTCGCCGCCGCGGCTCTGTACCTGGCCCAGATTCGCGACGAACTGCTCACCGCAACTCGGTAGATACACGTTCTGCTGGATGTTCTTCCAGTTGATCACGAAGAAGCTCGAATCTATTTGCAGGCGGTGATCCAGGAAAGAATTCTTGCCGCCGATCTCATAGCTCCACAAGGTGTCGGACTGATATTGTCCCGGCACATGTCGATTACCGTCCGCACCCTGCGGTATGCCGATACTGGCCAAATCGCCGTTGCAAATGGTGCCGACGCCGACGTTGACACCGCCGACGCGATAGCCCTTGGCGGCACTGAGATAAAACATATTGTCATGATTGGGCTGCCACGAGAACACCGCTTTCGGCGTCACGGGAGTCTCCGATCCCGATGCGACAAATGTGGTCGTGGGACCTCCGGTGAAGGCACCGCCGGCAATACTGGTGCCCGTATAGTTGACCCGGGACCCACGCACACCCAAAGTGAGCTTCAAGGTATCGGTGAATTTAAACGAGCCTTCGCCGAATATTGCGATCTGCTTATCGACCACGCGCTGCACGGGTCCTTCGAACAACAGGCCACCCGGACATGGATAGCCTAGAAAGCCGGTGCACAGTCCGCCGCTGCCGGGAACCAGAGCGGCGTATTCGGCGTCGATGGTTGGATCGTATATGTTTTCCGCGACGTTCTCGTTCATGTGCGCGTAGAACAGTCCGACGTTCCAGGACACCCGCGAGGTCGTGTCCTTCGAAGCCAAACGAAATTCCTGGTAGAAATTACTTTGCTTGTCCTCGAACGGCGCGTAGCCGCCGTCCGCCGGCGACGTCGGATAAGTATTCGCGAGGAACGACGCACGCAGATACTGGGTGTAGTCCGAAGTCGAATGCTGATCGCGAGAATAGTAAGACGTGTTCGAGGTCAGTTGGCCAAAGCCAAGATCCCAATCGACCTTGACCGCCGCCAGCCAGAATGGGTCGGTGCTGGGATTGGACGAGCGATTGCCGTCGCGGTACACGGCGGCGCTCGGATTCGACAGGTTCGGCCAGTAAATCGCCGTGTCGTTGATGTGCAATTCCTGGTAGTAAAACGACGGGCTGATGCTGACCGCATCGTTTATCGCCCACTTCAACTCGCCTCGCAGCGAAGTAGTTTGCTGCCAATTCGAATTCGCGTAGACATCGCTCGAATTAGTCGGCGGTGTCAGCGGGTCGATTGCCGGATTATTGGTCGCACGCGTATAGGCCACGCGATCGACATAGCCGCCATCGCGCCGAAAGGAGGCGCTGACGCGAAAGCCGAGTACATTGTCGATGATGGCCCCGCCGAAAGCCGCGCCCAATTCGTAGCTAGGATCGCCGCCGCGAGTCGTTCCCAGTTCTGAGCGTACATATCCTGAATCTTTGTCGAGGCTGGGCGTCGGGGTAAGGAACCGCACCACGCCGCCTTCGGCGCCGGCACCGAACAACGTTCCCTGCGGCCCGCGCAGCACTTCGACCCGGTCTAGATCGAACAATGCGGGAAAGGCATTGACTGCGCCGAAGCCTATATGACGGCTTTGAATCGGCGTGTCGTCGATATAAATGCCGGTGGTTGAGGCACCCGCGGCGGAGTCGATGCCGCGGATGTTGATATCCGAACTCTCGTCGTTGTAGTTGGCCGATGATCCCGTGCCGTTGCGTGAGAAGGCCACGCCGGGCGTCAATCGGGTCACATCATCGATGCTGCGGAGGCCTTGGGCGTCCATCTTTTCCTGGCTGAACGCGGTAACGCTGATCGGCACGTCCTGGAGTCGCTCGCTGCGACGAGTGGCGGTCACCACCACCTCTTCCAAAGCGCCGCTCGAGGCTGTCTCGGCCGCCGCCGCGGCCGCCATGGACATGGCGGGCCACGCCAGTTGGCTTGCCGCAGCAATCGGCCACAAGCATCGTTTGATCGAATCCGAACGCATAGCGCACCTCTTCAAATGTTGCCTTTTCCCCACATATTAGACCCAGTATTTTTTTGTTCTTCTGGCTAGCCGTTGCGCATAGAACCCGGTCTCGCACGGAGCTTAATACTTCTGTTAACGGGCGATCAAGAAAATTAACTGGGGCTAAAGGGAAACGCCGGCCAGCGGTACACGAACAGGCGGGCCGAAGCCTTAATTGACCCCGATCAGCTCCGAGACTTCGCGACTGTCCGCCCGTTTCATGGGACGTCCGTCGACCGGCGAGTAAGGTGATTGGCGGATTCCGTCGATGGGAAAGACAGTGGCATCCACGGTTCGGCCGTTGGCTTCGAAGCGCAGGGCGGGGTAGTGGTGGCTGCGTTCCGCATCCATTTTGACGCGCCGCTCGTAGAATTCGTGCGGCACGCCGAGGTCGATCAGGCGAATGGCGACGGCCTCTGAGCCATCCGCAAACAAGTGCAAATTGATGTCGCTGTATTCGGTGGCGGTGCCGGTCAGCACAGAGCCCACCAGCCGCGGCTGAAACTCGCCGAGCATGCGCATCGTGTCCAAGGCGATGCTGCGTTGTTCCTTGAGGCTGTGGTCGTGCGAATCACGCCCGAATAAGCGCTGATGTTCGCGCAGAGCGGCCTCTATTTCGATGTTCTTCGGCAATACCGCAACATCATTCACCCCTAAGCGGTCGGCGGCCTTGCGTTTGGCCTGCAGGAAGTCCTCGATGCCGTGTTCGGCCATGATGCGCGCGGCCTCTTGTGCAAGAGCGCGGCGCAAATCCTCGGCACGCTGCGAAAACTTCTTGGCCATTCGCTAGAATAGCGGTTTATCGCCGTCATTCATCGGGTTCGAGCCATTCGGACCTTCGTATTGTTCGGCTTTGGGCAGATTGCCTTCGATAAACTTCTCCATGATCCCATTCGGGTTGTCGGCGCTTGCCAGCAGGCCCGTCTCGGGTGATATGCGCACCGTGACGATGCCATCCGGAACGGGCACTCCATGCCGGGGAACGCCGGCCAGCGCCTCATGCATGTAGTAAGTCCACGCGGGTATCGCCGTACGGCCACCCTGCTCGCCCTCGCCGAGCGAACGATCCTGGTCGAAGCCGATCCAGACCGTAGTCACCAAATCGGCGTTAAAACCATTGAACCAGGCATCGTGCGCGTCATTGGTGGTTCCGGTCTTGCCGGCAATGTCGTCGCGATTGAGCGAGCGTGCGCGAACTCCCGTGCCGCGCCGGATGACGTCCTTCATCATGTCTGCCAAGAGATAGGCGATCTGCGGGCGAATGATCTGGGGTGCTAGATTCTTGGCTGAAATGACGGTCTTGCCGTCGTGAGGCGCCTCGTCCAATTGCGACGCCCGTCCGGCCGCCGCGGATGCCGGTCCCTTGGTGGCCGACCCATCGCTCGGCCGGTCGCATTCGAAGCAAGCCACGGCGGGCGACGCCTGTTGCAACACCATGCCGGCCGCGTCTTCGATCCGGTCGATGGTGTACGAAGTGACTTTGTAGCCGCCGTTGGCGAAGGCGGAATAGCCGATGGCCACCTGCAGCGGACTTAGTTCGGCAGTACCCAGCGCCAGAGTCAGATCGTTGGGCAATTGCGACTTATCGAAGCCGAAGCGCGTCACATAATTGCGGGTGTAGTCCCCGCCGAGCGCCCGCATTAGCCGCACCGAGACCAAATTTCGGGAGAACGTCAGGGCCTCGCGCAGACGCACCGGGCCCTCGAATTTATTCTCGAACTCCTTGGGCCGCCACGCCTGTTCCGTTCCCGTTTCGTCGATGACGATGGGCGCATCCAGAACGATGCTGGCCGGCGTGTAGCCCTTGTCGAAAGCCGCCGCATAAACGAAGGGCTTGAAACCTGAGCCGGGCTGGCGTCTGGCCTGGGTTACTCGATTGTACTTGCTCTGAAAGTAGTCGAAGCCGCCCACCAGGGCGACGACCGCCCCGTCCCGCGGGTCCACTGAAACGAGAGCGCTCTGTGCCTCCGGTACTTGCACAAACAGCACAGATTCGGGGGTTCGTCCCACCGTATAAATCACATCACCGCGCGTCAGAATGTCGGACGCCTGGATCGGCCATTTATCGGTCTTCTCGTCCGGCAACTGGCGTCTTGCCCAGGAGAGCTTCTCCCAGGGCAGCGTCACCTCGCCGAGATCCCTGACGTAGATCGTCGCGCTTTTTGCCTCGACCTTCTCCACTATGGCGGCCCTCAGACCCCCGACAACCGGGAATTCATCGAGTTGACCGTCAAGCTCCTCGGGCGTCGGTAGTTTGGACAAATCCACGGTGGCGGTCGCGCCGCGATAGCCGTGGCGACGGTCGTATTCCAGCAGTCCCGTGCGCAGCGCCGCGGTGGCAGCAGCCTGGAGGCGCGAATCGATGGTGGTGAACACCTTGTAACCCGCTGTGTACACATCGTCGCCGTACTTGGCCTGCATTTCATTGCGCACCATTTCGGCCACATAGGGAGCATCGGCTTCGATCGACGAGCCGTGCAGCCGCGATTCCATGGGACTGTTCTTGGCTTCGTTGTATTCGGCCTGAGTGATGTAATTTAGCTCGAGCATCCTGCCCAAGACATGCGTGCGTCGAACGGTGGCCGCGTCGGCGTTGGCCACGGGATTGACCACCGAGGGAGCCGTCGGAATCCCTGCCAATGTTGCCATTTCAGCCACGGTCAGCTGGTCCAGAGTCTTGCCGAAATACACCTCCGCAGCCGCCCCCACCCCGTAGGAACGCTGGCCTAGGAAGATCTTGTTGACGTACAGAGAGAAAATTTCCTCCTTGGTGAACGAGGATTCCATAAGCAAGGAAATGTAGATCTCGCTCATTTTGCGTTTCATGTCGCGCCGCGGCGTCAGGAACATGTCGCGAGCCACCTGCATGGTGATGGTGCTCGCCCCCTGGCGGATGCCGCCGGCGCGCGCATTGGCCACAGCAGCGCGCAAAATCCCTTGCCAATCAACACCATGGTGCCTGAAGAAACGGTCGTCCTCGGTGGCCAAAAAGGCCTGGATCAGTCTCTTGGGGAGCTGCTCGTAGCGCACCGGGATCCGGCGCTGCTCGCCGATGGCGGCGATCAATTTGCCGTCGCGGGTATATACCCGTAGCGGAACCTGCAGTTTTACGTCCCGGAGGCTGTCGACATCGGGCAGTGCGGGCTTCAAATAGACATAAGCACAGACGTTGGCGAACGCAATTAGCGCTATTGCGCCAACCAGCACCACACAAATGCGCGAGATGAGAACTAGGTAACGTTTGAACACAGCAAACCGTTCTAACTTATTACTCAGGCGATATTGCGCAAGCATATTACCGCCGGTTACAGGGGCATACTCATCGAAAGATGAGGACGCAAAGCCACCGATCCCTAGGGCCCAGGCCCCGGGGACAGCGGGGTTGCCAGACCAGGCTGAACCAATCGCCTAATACTTAAAGGCGAAAGAGGTCTGAACGGATGACTCGACGACTTCTCGATCGTTACGAATTTGTCGTAGATCCCACTTTAGACAGCGATTGCTGTCCGGGGGCCATTACCGTGAGTAGCTTCACGTTCTATTTAACAGTTTCTTGCTAAGTTTGCTTGGCATAGTTAATCTCATGCACCAGTTTCGACCCCCAAGATACTGAGTGAAAAAGGAAAAAAGCTGTGTGGTCGTTCGGCAAAAGATATCGTCCGCTGTTAGGACTTGACATAACCACCTCGTCGGTGAAGCTCATTGAGCTCTCGATGTCGGGTGGCCAGTATCGCGTTGAGTCGTATGCTGCGGAACCGACGCCGCACAACGCCATCAACGAGAAGGCGATCGTCGACGCGGAAGCGGTCGGCGAGGCGATCCGTCGAGCCGTGAAACGCTCCGGCGCCAAGAGCCGACTCGCCGCGATCGCGATCAGCGGCGACGCCGCGATCACGAAAGTGATTCAAATGCCGAAGACTCTCGGCGAGAACGAGCTCGAGGGTCAGGTCGAAATGCAGGCCGATCAATACATTCCCTTTCCGATGGAAGAAGTGAGCTACGACTATCAGGTCGTCGGCCCGTCGGAAAAAGACCCGGATATGCTGGATGTGCTGCTGGTTGCAACCCGCACCGAGAACGTCGAGCAGCGCCAAGCGGCGGTGCAAGCCTCGGGACTGACCGCGCACCTCGTCGACGTCGAAGCGTTCGCTTTGGAAAATGCCTGCGCACTGATGCGTCATCAAATGCCGGATGGCGGACTCGACCGCACCGTTGCGGTGGTGGACTTCGGCGCCAGCAGCACGACCTTCAGCGTGCTGCGCGACATGAGAGTCATCTATACACGCGACTTCGCGTTCGGCGGCCAGCAGCTCACCGAAGAAATCATGCGCACCTACGGGCTTTCCATGGAAGAAGCCGGCCGCGCCAAGAAGGAAGGCGGCCTGCCGAGCAACTATCAGCCGGAAGTGCTGGATCCGTTCATCGACGACATGACGCAACAAGTCAGCCGTTCGCTGCAATTCTATCTGGCGTCTGGCAGCGGCCGCTCGCAACCGGATCAAATTCTGATTTGCGGTGGCTGCGCCAACATTCCGGGCGTGGCCGAAGTGATTTCGAGCCGCGTCGGCGTGCCCGCGGACAAAGGTGATCCGCTCGGCAACATGAAGGTGTCATCCAAGGCCAAAGCGCAAGCGGTGGGCCGGGATGCCACAGCGTTACTCACAGCCTGCGGCCTTGCGCTGCGAAGCTTCGACTAAAGAGCAGCCATGCCGCGTATAAACCTACTTCCCTGGCGCGAACAAGAACGCAAAGTCCGTCGTCGCGAGTTCATGGTCGCAGCGGGCGGCGCGATATTTGCCGCGGTGATATTCACTCTGGGCGGCAAGCTGCTGTACTCGAGCTGGATCGATTCCCAGAATGAGAAGAACAATCTTCTCAAGAAGGAGATCGTCAAGGTCAATGCGCAGATTGCCGACATTCAGGATCTCGAGAACCGCAAGCAACGGTTGGTTGCACGCATGGAGATCATCGAGAAGCTGCAGCGCAAGCGCCCTGAAATCGTGCATCTCTTCGATGAGCTCGTGAAGACGGTTCCCGACGGCATTTACCTGACTTCGATCAAGCAGAACGGCAACAAGCTCGAGATTCACGGAGTCGCGCAATCGAGCACGCGTGTGTCGACGTTCATGCGCAACATCGACTCGTCGGTCTGGATGGACAATCCGGTGCTGCAGGTGGTCGAGTCCTCCAGGGATTCGCCGACCGGCGGCTCGAATTTCACTCTCAGCAGCGATGTGGTCGGTGTAGACCTCGAAAACGGCGGCGAAACAACGGTCAAGAAGGTTGCGGCCAAATGAACTTTGTCGATCAGCTCCGTACATTAGATCCGCGCGATGTCGGCCGCTGGCCGTTACCCGTGCGCGGCTTTTTTATTGCATTGATTTTCGCGGTCTTCGCGGCGTTCGCCTGGTACATGTTCGTCTGGAACGACGATCGGCCGTTGCTGCAGAAGGCAGAGGCGGAAGAATTGGATCTGCGATCGCAATTCGAGAACAAGCAGCAGCGCGCGGCCAATCTGGATGCCTACAAGGCTCAACTTCTGGAAATGGAGCGCAGCTTCGGCGCCATGCTGCGGCAATTGCCGGGCAAGACCGAGGTGCCGAACCTGCTCGTGGACATCTCGCAAACCGGCCTGGCCGCGGGACTGCAGGAGAAACTCTTTCAGCCCGGCAGTGAGAAAGGCAACGGCTTCTACGCTGAACTGCCCATTCACATCAAATTAGTGGGCTCGTACCACGATTTCGGCAATTTCGTCAGCGGCATCGCCGCTCTGCCGCGCATCGTTACATTGCACGACATCCAGATTACGCCCGTCGATGCCACCAAAGGCGGCTACGACAATTTGACCATGGACGTGACCGCTAAAACCTACCGTTACATCGAGGACGAAGGCGGCGCGCAACCGGCGAAGAAAAAGACTGGAGGCGCGACGTGAGCACAACGCGCAATGCGGGCTTGATAACCGTCGTCCTAGCCGGCCTGGTCGCGGCCGGGTGCTCGGGCGGCCAATCCGATCTTCAGAAGTGGATTGCCGATACCAAGAAAAAGCCGGGCGGACGCATCCAGCCGCTGCCGGAAGTGAAACCTTACGAAACCTTTGTGTACGGTGCCGCCAAGCTGCGTTCGCCGTTCCAGCCGCAGGGTGCGGGATCGGCCAATGGCCAGAATCCGCTGCGGCCGAGCTCGCGGCGCAACCGCGAATTCCTGGAGGGGTTCTCGCTCGACACCTTGCGGATGGTCGGCACCTTCAAGGTGGGCAGCAATTTTTATGGACTGGTCCAGTCGAAAGACGGTCTGGTGCACAAGGTTCAGCCCGGCAATTATCTCGGGCAAAACGACGGCAAAGTGACGGAAATTACCGGCGGAAAAATTAGTCTCGTCGAAATCATACCGGATGGTCTCGGCGGCTATATTGAGCGACCGGCCTCATTGGCATTGTCCGATTGAGGCCACAGGGAGAAGAGAGCATGATTAGATTTAAAGAACGAACGGCGATGATTGGCGCGATGGCGCTCCTCGTATTGGGCGCATTCAGTTTCACGGCGCGAGCCGCGGATCCGATCCAGCTCCAGTCGATCGACGTTCAGACCTTGGCGGGTCAACAGGTGCAGCTCAAGCTGCACATGAGCGGACCGGCTCCCGAGCCGCTGCCGTTCACCATCGATAAGCCGGCGCGCATTGCGTTCGACTTGCCGAACACCACTCTCGCCCTGGCATCGCGCCGCATCGACGTGCGCTCCGGCGGCGTGGACACGGTGCTCGCCGCGGAAGCCAATGGCCGCACGCGTTTGGTGGTCAATGTGGACTCCCTGATGCCTTACACCACCAAGGTTGACGGCAACACCATCATCGTCACCCTCGGCAATCTGCCGGGCGATGCGGCCAAGCAGTCTGCCCAGGCGCGCTCCGCGTCAGCGCAAGGCGCCGCCGCCACGGAACGCGCGATCAAGACCATCGACTTTCGGCGCGGATCCGACGGCACCGGCCGGGTGATCGTGCAAATGACCGACCCGCGCACGCCGGTGAATGTGCGCCAGGAAGGCAGTCAGGTCGTCGTCGACTTCGCGGGCACAGTCATGCCCAAGAATCTCCTGCGGCGCTATGACGTCATGGACTTCGCCACGCCGGTACAAACCGTCGACGCGCTGCGGGTCGATGGCAGCTCGCGTTTGGTGATCAGCGCCCAGGGCGACTTCGAGCAGCTGGCCTACCAATCCGACAATCAGTACACCATCGAAATCAAGCCATCGCTGAAGCACGCGAACGTCGATGAGAAAAAGGAATACACCGGCGAGCGGCTGACGCTTAATTTCCAAGACATCGATGTGCGCTCGGTATTGCAGCTGTTGGCCGATACCAGCGGCCAGAATATCGTTGTCAGCGATTCGGTGGCCGGCAATTTGACCCTGCGTCTGCAGAATGTTCCCTGGGATCAGGCCCTCGACATCGTGTTGCGCACCAAAGGCT
>JANYJY010000042.1 GCA_025358295.1 Gammaproteobacteria bacterium | reverse complement strand
CGGGATCCGTCGATCCGGCATCGCATCTCGGCGGGGTTGGCAAAAGGCGAATCGCGCAACTCATGCGTATTCCACTGATCGTGAACGCGGTTTCCACACGATCGTGAACACGGGTGTGGAGCGGTTGACTGGACATCGATGTTTTACTCAGGTGTTCACGATGGGTCAAGGTCGGCCGTCAGGCCGACGTTTCTGATCCGGATCATGTGGTCACCGGTGATGCGGGCTTTCGCATCGAGTCGCCCGGCACTTTAAGCTCGATCCGGTGGCTCTGGTGAACTAGCCGATCCAAGATGGCGTCGGCAAGAGTCGGCTCCCCGAGGTAGGCGTGCCAGGTGTCCACCGGTAATTGACTGGCGATCAGCGTCGAGCCTGCATTGACGCGGTCATCGAGGATTTCCAGGAGATCTGCACGGTCTTGCGTCGAGAACGCGGTCAGGCCCCAGTCGTCGAGTACGATCAGTGACGCCTTGGCGATCGTCTTCAGGAACTTGATGTAGCTGCCGTCGCCGTGAGCGATGCGCAGTTCCTCGATGAGCCGAGGAACACGCCAGTACATCACCGAGGTGCCCTGACGGCATGCCTGCTGCGCGAGAGCACACGCAAGCCAGGTTTTTCCAGCGCCCGTCGCACCGGTGATGAGCAGGTTCTGGTTGCGCTGGATCCAGTCGCCGCCAGCAAGAGCGGCGATTTGCCGTTTATCGAGGCCGCGGGCTGCCTTGTAGTTGATATCCTCGATGCAGGCCGCGGCGACTTTGAGGCGCGCACCACGTAATAATCGAGTTTTACGCTGATTGTCGCGGTACAGCCGCTCGCGATCAACGATGAGCGCCACGCGCTCCTCGAACGAGAGCGCGTTCACCGCGGCATTTTGCTGCTGTTCCTCGAGGGCTTGGATCATGCCCTGCAGTTTTAGGGTTTTCAGCGTTTCGATGGTGGGATTGGTCAACATGTGATCTCCAGTGGTTTTATCGTCAGTGGTAGTAGCCCGGTCCACGCACATTGCCGTGGATCGGCAGTTCGAGATCGAGGGTTTCGGTTTGGCGCAGGTCTCGGCCGCTTTCGAGGATCGACTTGACGCTGCGGCGGTTCGGGCTGCCGAGCCGGACGGCGAGCGCGCTCGCGGCCTCCAGCCGGCTGTCGCCGTATTCGCGGCTAAGGTTCAAGAGTCCTAGCCAGGCTCGGTAGCCTTGCTCCGGATGCGGCTTGGATCGCAAGAGATGTTCGACCACCGCACCGGTATGCATGCCGATGGAGGATCCCCACTGGATCAGCCGTTTCGGCGACCACTGGGCGTGGGCTAAGTGGGACTTCGGCATGTGCTCGCGAACCGTGGTGTGCGCGCCGCGTTGATACGAGCGCACATGGCTCGCCACCCGTTCGTTGCGGAAGAACACCTCGACGGTGGTCGCGCTATAGCGCGCCCACACGCTGTGGCCGACGAGCGCATGCGGGACGCTGTAGTAGTGCTGATCGACATCGACGTGGTAGTCGAACGCCACCGTGCGTTCTTTCCATTCGGCGAAGACGTACGGCGACGCCGGCAGATCGCGCATCGCTGGCCTATCGAGCGCATCGAAGACACTACGCCGCGAGCCTGGTAGCCGCTGAAACGCCCGATTGTTCAGATCGGCCAGCAACGGGCGGATTGCGCCATTCAGTTCATCGAGACTAAAGAACCGCTGGTGGCGCAGCCGCGCCAAGATCCAGCGACATACCAAGAGTACCGTGAGCTCAACCCGGCTTTTGTCCTTCGGCCGATAGGGCCGCGCCGGGATCACGACACAGCGGTAATGGGCGGCCATTTCTTCGTACGATCGTTGCAGCTCCGGCTCGTACCGATCGGCACGCGTCACGCCCACCTTCGGGTTGTCGGGCACGATGATCGTGGGCGCCGCCCCGTAAAACTCCAGCGCCCGTACATGGCTGCCGAGCCAGTCTGGCAGCGATTCCGTTCGTGTGGCCTCGGCGTACGCACAGCCGCTCGCGCCCATTGCGGCCACGAACAGATGCGCGCGGAACGCCTCGACACCGCCGTAGCCCATAATCGGTACCGTGCGGCCGGCGTAATCGACGAACAGCTTCTCGCCGGCGAAGTGCCGCTGGCGCATCGAGCGCTTCAGCCGCTTCTCCCACCGCCGATAAATCAGGCAGAACGCGCTGCGGCGGTACGCCGCCGCGCCAAAGCGGCCCGAGTATTCTTCCCACAGCAGTTGCAGGGTCACGTGCCGATGGCGTTTCAGCTCGCCATGGATCCACGCGCAGTCCGGTGGCACCAGGGTGGCCGGCTTAGCCGCCAGCAGCGGCCCGAACACGCGCCGCTCCAGTTCGTGTTCCGAGAACGTTTCGGCCTCCGCAGCCTCGATGCCGCAGGCCCGCACCGCCCGTAAATACTTCGACACCGCACCGACCGACAGGCCCACGGCACGCCCGAGCGCCCGGACGCTTAAATTGCTGGTTTGCAGCCCGATCAGCTGCTTCAACTTCGACATGGAGATCCTCTCGTTCGGCATCAACTGCGCTCCTGGGCAAAAACCCAGGTTACGCGGTCTGCTTTCGATCAATCTCCAGCCAAACACTCCACTTTCCACGATCGTGAACACCTTTCCATGATCGTGAACAGCGCACCACGCGGCGCCTCAAACTGTTCACCATCCCGTGGAAACTCGTTCACGTTGCCGTGGAATCCGTGTTCACGATCCCGTGGAAACACTGTTCACCATCGCGTGGAATAAGCATCGAAGCTCCGCGGATCCAGTTTCCTGAATCCGTGCGCGCAGGCCTTTTAGATTCTCCAGCCGATGTACGCGTCCTTCCCACAGCACCCACTCCCCGGGTCGCAGTTCCAGGCGAAGTGCCGAATCAGGAAGCGCTGTGGTCGTAAGCCTTCTCCGCGGATTTGGACGCGAAATGCTGACAAGGTACGCTTTTGGACAGAGAATGCGGACATGTTCGGCGCACCAAATTCGGCTATAGGCTTTTTGGCGCGCACCGTGAATTGCCGGACTTCTAGCGTACGATCAGGAGCTTACGCGCATTCAGACAAATTGCGCTATTTGTCCGGAAATTGAAGCTTTGGCCAGGAATTGCGGATGTCGACATCAGCGGAATCACCCGCTCAGACCTGCAGGGACTGCTTGGGGTCTGGGGAATGGAAGCGACGGCCGCACTCGACGACCCCACCGTGCTCGATGCGTGGAGCCATGGATTCGGATTCCGCCTG
>JANYJY010000038.1 GCA_025358295.1 Gammaproteobacteria bacterium | reverse complement strand
GGCGCTACCCGCAGATGCCGTTTTGGACCGTTGCTCCCGACCTGAGCAACAGGTGGGGCTAACTGCGGCACTTAAGGCTTTCCGCTCGAGGCGGACTTGCACAATGTTGCCAGCAAGCAATGGCCCCTGGGGTTTAAAACTTAGGGTCGAGAGGTAACCCGATCCGCATCGAACACCGCAGGCAGCGCCAAACTTAATCGTCCGAAGGGAATCTACTCGGCTCAAAGCTCGAGCTGTTGACCCTTCTCCAAGGCCGACTCTACGCGCTCGCGCAGGATACGCAAGCGCCCACCGACGTCGGATTCGAGATTGCCGTCACGGTTGCGGAATCGAATCAATTCATTCGCCATATTGAGTGCCGCGATCACTGCGATGCGATCCAGGCCGACGACCTTGCCGCTGTCGCGAATCTCGCGCATTTTGGTGTTCAGATACTCGGCCGAGTCAAGCAGGTCGGAGCGCTCCTCGATCGGACACGTGATGTGATACTCCTTCTCGAGTATCCGTACGCTCACTCTAGCCTGATTGTCGCTCATGCCTGTTCCATGGATTTCAATCGGCCGATCATGGCTTCGACCCGCGCCCGAACTTGCTCGTTCTTCTGTAGCAGGCCGGCGCGCTCGGAGGTGAGCGTGTCTTGCCGCTGCCGCAACGCGCGGTTCTCCTCCTTGATGTGGTTGACTGTCGCGATGAGATCTTCGAGGCGTTTCTCGAGGCGTTTCAGCTCGAGGTCGACCGCTGACTTAGGGTTGGCTTCGTTCATAGGGTGCCAATATAGAGCGGGGCATAGCGCAATGCAAAGGGCGGCTTTGACCCCTACTGCGGTATTATCCGGCCTATGATGATGTCGGAAATTCGATTCAAGGACTTTGAGGACGTACTGGGGACGGCCGGTAGTCTGGCGGACGCTGCGGAGGCACATGGGTCGTTGTGCGGCGCCCTGTGTTCGATGTCGCCCTACAAGATGCAAGACTGGATCAATGAGATTCTCCCCGACGGCGCCGCGCTCTCAGACGAATCGGCGGCAATGATCGAAAGGGTATTCACGGCGACCACTACCTCTTTCGGCGAGCAAGGCATGGAATTCGAGCCGCTGCTGCCGGACGACGAGCAGCCGCTCAACGGGCGCGCCAACGCATTGGCCCTGTGGTGCACCGGGTTCCTGTACGGATTGGGAACTGGACATATTTCCGATCTTGAGGCGCTGAACGGCGATGTCGGGGAGATCGTCCGCGATTTTACCGAGATATCGCGGGCGACCGGCGACGACGCGGACGCCGACGAATCCAATGAGCAGGCCTACGCGGAACTGGTCGAATTCATCCGGGTAGCGGCCCAGGTGGTGTTTGAAGAGCTCCTGCCGCTTCGCCGGCAGGTCTATCCGGCGCAGCAGCGGCTGCATTGAGCCAATCCATGGATCGCAAGGAATTCGCGCGCCGCCGGCGCCAATTCATGCGCATGATCGGCAAGGACGCCATCGCGATCCTGCCGGCGGCGCCGGTGCGTCATCGTAACGGCGACATTGAATACGCTTATCGGCAGGACAGCCATTTCCACTATCTGTGCGGATTCCCTGAACCGGAAGCCGTTGCGGTGTTGGTGCCGGGACGCCCCCAGGGGGAATACCTGCTATTCGTACGCGAGCGAGACTCTCTGCGCGAGTCGTGGGACGGCGCGAGGGCCGGAACCGAGGGCGCGGTTGAACGTTATGGGGCGGATGATGCCTTTCCGATCGCCGATATCGACGAAATACTGCCGGGTCTGATGGAATCGCGGCCCCAGGTCTACTACTCCATGGGAGCCCATCCGGACTTCGACATGCATGTCCGGAGTTGGGTCAACAGCTTGAGGGTGCAGGGCCGCCAGACGGGTGCGCCCCACGAATTTGTTGCGCTGAGGCATGTGCTGGACGACATGCGGCTCTACAAGAGCCGCGCCGAACAGGTCACTCTGCGCCGAGCGGCGCAGATCACGGTGGGTGCGCATCGCCGTGCCATGCGCTTTGCGCGGCCCGGACGCATGGAATATGAAGTCATGGCCGAGGTGCTGCACGAGTTCCGTTCGCACAATGCCGACATATCCTACTACCCCATCGTCGGCGGTGGGGCCAACGCCTGTGTCATGCATTATCGCGACAACAATCAGCCGCTTTGCGAGGGTGATTTACTTTTGTTGGACGCGGGCTGCGAACACGATTATTACGCCTCGGACATCACGCGCACATTTCCGGTGAGCGGACGGTTCACCCCGTGCCAGCGCGCGATCTATGAACTGGTGCTGGAGGCGCAGCTCGCCGCCATCGACAAAGTGCGCTCCGGAAACCATTGGAATCATCCGCACGAGGCGGCCGTGCGCGTGATTACCCAGGGTCTTGTCAAATTGGGTCTGCTCAAGGGAAAGGTCACGGCGCTCATCAAGGACCAGGCATATCTGCAATTCTTCAGCCATCGAACCGGCCATTGGCTGGGTCTCGACGTGCATGATGTCGGCGACTACAAGGTTGGCGGGGAGTGGCGCGTTTTGGAGCCGGGTATGGTGCTTACGGTCGAACCCGGGATTTACATTCGCCCCTCGCCCCGGGTCCCGAAGGAATTCTGGAACATTGGTGTTCGCATCGAAGACGAAGTATTGGTGACCGGCGCGGAGGCCGATGTGCTGACGGGTGCGCTCGAAAAGACCCCTGAAGCGGTCGAAGCCCTGGTGCAAGCCGCATGACGCCTGGGCAGTCCTTCGACATTGTCATCGTCGGCGGCGGGATGGTCGGCGCCAGCCTGGCTGTTGCATTGGCCCCCCTCGGACTCAAGGTTGCCTTGATCGAGGCGATTCCGTACGACTCCGCTGCGCAGCCCAGCTTCGATGAGCGCACCACCGCGCTGTCGAACGGCAGCCGGCGAATACTCGAGACCTTGGGCGTCTGGATGGATGTAGAGGCGGCGGCAACGGCCATTCGCAAGATCCACGTCTCCGATCAAGGACGCTTCGGTTTCGCGCGCATCGACGCAGATGAGCAGGGGCTAGCGGCGATGGGCTATGTGCTGCCCAATCGCTCGCTGGGCACGGCATTGTGGTTGCGGGTACAGGCGAGCGCCGGAATCCATGTTTTTTGCCCTGCCGGCGTGTCGAGCGTCGTGCCGGGCGAGCGGTCGGTCTCGCTGCAGATCACTCAGCAGGGCGCGACTCTGCAGATCGATGCCGCCCTGGTGGTGGCAGCCGACGGCGCGCAATCGGTGGTACGCAGCGCGTTCGGCGTCGCTGCAGAAGTCCGCGACTATGCGCAAACCGCCGTCATCACCACCATACTGCCGCAGCGCTTTCATGACCATGTGGCGTACGAAAGGTTTACCGCTGCCGGACCTCTGGCGCTGCTGCCCCTTGACGGAGGCCGATGCACCCTGGTGTTGACCTTGCATCGCGAGATGGCTGAATCAGCCATGGCATGGTCGGATGCGGAGTTTCTCGCCGAGGTGCAACGCCGCTTCGGATTTCGGCTCGGGCGTTTTCTCAAGGTTGGCCGTCGCGTGGCGTATCCGCTGTCGCTCACGCGCGCCGAGCGCACCAGCGCGGGCCGTTGCGTCATCATCGGTAATGCGGCCCAGGGACTGCACCCGGTTGCCGGAATGGGCTTCAATTTGGGATTGCGTGACGTTGCCAGTCTGGCGGAACTCATTGCCGAGCGTCGCCATGATTCCTCGTTCGATGCCGGGGCTTCCGCCCTGCTGGCCGAATACGACGAGTGGCGCTCCGCCGACCGCGGCGGCGTCATCGCGTTCACCGACGGCCTTGTGCGCGCTTTCGCCAGTTCCTCAGGGGTCGTGCGGCGCCTGCGCAATATCGGGCTGCTGGCCTTCGACCTATTGCCCCCGGCCAAGTCCGCGCTGTCCCGTTTGAGCGCGGGCGGCAGCACCCGTGCGCCGAAGCTCGCCCGCGGCGTCACGTTGCAATGAGCGCGCAGAGCAGCCGCGAGTTCGACGTCGTCATCGTGGGCGCCGGTGTGATCGGTGCGACCCTGGCCAGCTTGCTCGTGGCGCGTAAATTGTGTGAGCCGGGACGCGTCGCCATTGTCGCGGAGCGGTTTGCCACACCGGTGCCGGCAAGCGCCGATTGGGATACGCGCGTATTTGCGCTGAGCCGCGCGTCCGAGCGGCTGTTGCGCCTGTGCAGCGTGTGGAGTTCATTGCCGGCACAGCGGGTGTTCGCGTACGAGCGGATGTGCGTGTGGGATTCGCAAGGGCAACCGCAAGGAAAGGGGTCTGTCACTTTCGACTGTGCCGAAATCGGCGAGCCGAATCTTGGCTTCATCGTCGACAGCCGCGTGCTGCAGTGGCAGTGTCTTCAATCCGCACGCAGCGCGGGCGTCGTGCTGCTGGAGGCCGCACTGGAGGCGGCCGCCCTCGGCGAGACCCATGCCGCGATCCGCTTGAGCGATGGGCGCACTCTGCGCGGACGGCTGCTGGTGGCCGCCGATGGACCTGAGTCCAAGACCCGGACATTGCTCGGCGTTGAGACCGCTGGCCATGCCTATCATCAAGACGCGCTAGTGGCGCATGTGCGCACCGCTAAGTCCCACGACAACACGGCCTGGCAACGATTCCTGAGCGGTGGTCCCCTGGCATTTCTGCCGTTGCCTGACGGCCGTTCATCCATTGTGTGGACCAACGCGCTCACCGAAGCGGCTCGGCTCCGCGGGCTGGATCTCGCCGCGTTCAGCGCCGCTCTCACCGCAGCCAGCGGCGGGGTGCTCGGCGATTGCGAGGCCTTGACCGCACCGGCCGGCTACCCTCTTAAATTGCAGTACGCGCTGGACTACGCGCGACCGCGCGCAGTGCTGTTGGGGGACGCCGCGCATGTGGTGCATCCGCTCGCTGGGCAGGGCATGAACTTGGGCCTATTGGATTGCGCCGCGCTGGTCGATGTTCTCGAGGGTGCGGGCGGAGCGAGCTATTTCGGCGAGTACACTGTGCTGCGCCGTTACGAGCGCCGGCGCCGCAGCGAGAACCTCTTCGCGGCGGGCGCCCTTGACGGGCTGGAGCGGCTATTCTCGACAGCAGGACCCATCGGTGCTGGATTGCGCTCGGCGGGACTCGGGGTGGTGGGCAAGCTGCCCTTTGCCAAGCGCCATCTGGCGCAGCGCGCCCTTGGATTGATAGGCGATGTCCCGGAGTTTCTTAAAGCCGATCGAGCTTGGCAGCGCAAATAAAATCGTTCTCGGACAAGCCGCCGATGGAATGCGTGGTGTAGGTCACGCGGCAGTAGTTGTAGCCCAGTTCCAGGTCCGGATGGTGATCTTCGGTATTGGCGATATGCGCCAGCGCATTGACGAAGCTCATGGTGCGGTAGAAATCTTTGAATCTCAGCGCGCGTTTCAGGCTGCTGGAGTCCGCCGAGATCTGCCAGTCTGCGTGCAATTGCTTGCGCATAGCCGCGGCCTCGGCCGGCGTCATGGGTGCAACGCCGCCTTCGCAGGGGGCGCATTTCTTGGCGAACAGTTCCTCTACGACGGGCTCCTGGTATAGGTGCGCTCGATGTAGCGCTCGACCATTTCCTGGAACTCTTCGGCGATACGATCCCCTTTGAGCGTCACGGTCTTTGCACCGTCTTCGTAGACCGGAGCCACAGGATTCTCGCCGGTGCCCGGCAGGCTGATGCCGATGTTGGCGTGCTTGCTCTCGCCGGGTCCGTTGACCACGCAGCCCATCACCGCGACGGACATGTCCTCGACGCCTGCATGGCGCTTGCGCCACTCCGGCATGCGGTGGCGGATGTGATTTTGGATCTTCTGTGCCAGCTCTTGAAAATAAGTGCTGGTGGTGCGGCCACAGCCGGGGCAGGCGATCACCATGGGAGTAAACGCGCGTAAGCCCATGGTCTGGAGTATTTCCTGGGCAACGATGACTTCTTGCGTGCGATCGCCGCCGGGTTCCGGGGTCAACGACACGCGGATGGTGTCGCCGATGCCCTGCTGCAGCAGTACGCTCATGGCAGCCGTGGAGGCGACGATGCCCTTGCTGCCCATGCCGGCTTCAGTCAAGCCTAGGTGCAGCGGGTAGGTGCAGCGCGCGGCGAGATTCTTATAGACCGCAATCAAGTCCTGCACGCCGCTGACTTTGGCGCTGATGACGATCATGTCGGATTTCAGGCCCAGGCTCTCCGCGCGCTTGGCGCTGTCCAATGCGGACACCACGATGGCCTCCCGCATCACCTCGATAGCGGCCAAGGGCGCTGCCAGTTTGGAGTTCTCGTCCATCATGCGGGTGAGCAGGTCCTGATCGAGGCTGCCCCAATTCACGCCGATACGCACGGGCTTGGAATACTTGCATGCGGTTTCGATCATTTCCGCGAATTGCGGGTCGCGCTTGCTGCCGCGTCCGACATTGCCCGGGTTGATGCGCAGTTTTGAAAGAGCCTGCGCGCAGGCCGGATGCGCCTTCAGCAGCTTGTGGCCGTTGAAGTGAAAATCACCCACCAGCGGTGTGCTGACGCGCATGGCGTCAAGGCGCTCACGGATATGGGGTACAGCAGCGGCAGATTCATCGTTATTGACGGTGATCCGCACCAGCTCAGATCCGGCCCGAGCCAGCGCTTTGACTTGAGCCACCGTACCGTCGATATCCGCGGTATCGGTATTGGTCATGGACTGAACGACGATCGGGGACTTGCCGCCGATAGTCACCGCACCTACTTTTACGCCTAGGGATGTTCTACGTGAAATCATGCCGCCATTATACCAGCGGCGGCGCCTTGGCCACCCTTACCACCACCGTACCCGCTATTTTGTCGTGCCAGCCCTGACGATTGGCGTCAAAGGCAATCCAAATGAATCCCAGGCCGGCCACCGCCAGGGACAGAAAGCAGCCCAGGGCGCGGACGATGGACGTCTCCCAGTCCATTTCCCGTCCGTCCAGCCGGACGACTTGTAAGTCAAACACGATGCCACCGACGGTCGAGCCTCGCATCTTCCACATCACGGCGCCGTAGACGGCGAGGACCAGCAACTCGAAATGGGTCGAATGATGAACCACGCTTAAAACGAAACCGACCAATAGGCCATCGAGCAGCAGTGCCGCCATACGAATCCAGAAGCCTGCTCGAGGCAACGCCGCCGTGACGGCCGGGGACGCCTGCGCTGCGGGGGATGCCGGTGGCGCTGCGGTTGATTGAGCCGCCGCGGCTGCTTGGGGCGATGCGGCGGCTTGAGGCTGCGCAGTCGTCCCTGCTGACGGCGCTGCGGCGGAGAGGGTTGGCGCCGGACCGACTTGCTTGGCGAGCTGGTGAGCGCGTACGGCCCCAATGGCTGTGTACACCACGGCACCCATGCCAAAAAAGCCGAGTAATTTGTACACGATGAAGCCGAGAACGGGGATCGCGTACAGAACCAGCACGATGGCTCCACCAATCAGCACGCAAACCGCGGGGTGACTCAAGGCGCCTGCTGAGTGCCTGCCCGTGACCCGCCGCCCCAACCACGCCAGCATGACGGCCTTGCCGAAAAGTCCGGCACAGAACAAACCAACTACGACAAAGGGCACCGCCGCGATGCCGATCACCGTGACGCACAACAACACGACCAGCACCGGTGTTGCCAACATGGTGATCAATGCCGCAAGCGCCGTCTGGCCGGGCCGGCTTTCGACCGTTTCTACGCATCGAAAAAGGCCCTCCCGAAATAGCAGTGCAAGAAATACATAGAGAGCCAAAAAGCCGAACGCCAATCCCCAGGCCCAGTCAAGTCCCGGTTCAAAGGCCAAGGGACGTCCGTAGAACAGGCAATCGTGTACCCAGGTTCGCAGCCAGGTCGGGTTGCCGAAATTGCCTGAAAAGACGCCATGGACGTTGCCATGAACTATCGCAGCAGGGTCGCGGTGCAGCGTTCCCCCCACCGCCACCACATCGCCCTCGATTTCCGCATGAGGACCGAGTTCGAGGTCGCCGAACACGCTCACGGCGTCGCCTTCGACCTTGCTGTCGACATATAGATTGCCCATAACGGCAACCGCGCTGTCGCTGACCGGCCCGGTTACCCGGGTATCGCCGAGGACCGAGACTACCTCGCCCGCCTCACCGTCGCTGGTCGAGGAACCGAAGACAGAGACGACGGAGTCGGCTCTTTGTCCAGAGCTTAAGATCGAATCGTGGCCGACATTGACCAGATCGTTGTTCTGGGACTGGTGTTTGCGCCGCGCATGGTGTGCGTCCGTGCCGGTTTCAGCGTGCCAATCCTTATGATCGGAAGACTCGTCGGAAACGGCTGCAGCGGACGCCGGCGTCTCGGCCGCTGCGGACTGTACCGGCACGGCGGACGGTTCGGCACCCCGCGCTGTTCCCAGTACTAACAGCAGGCACAGTGGCAGGACGGCCAAGTAAGTGAAACGCTGCAGTAAATAAGTATTCATGAGTTGCTCACCTGCCATCGACGGACTGTAAGTAGAGGGTGCGGTACAAGGCTGCGCCGAGACCGAATAAGAATGCGTATAACACCGCGCAGGCGGCGATGCCTTGGTAGACCCAGGCGGGCGGCGCGATGCGCGTCAGCAGCGTGGCTAAGCTGTTTGCGGTCACCACGAGTGCACCGATTTGATGGGCCCACGCCAGGGAGTGGATGCCGGCGCTCGCGGTAGCGCTGGCTACCATGGCCAGCCCGATCAACGCGCTGCAGGTCACGAGAAATGCCATGCGCGCAAGCGGCGGCCAGTGTGCAAAGCTGCGGCGCCACCAGGAAAGGCCGGCACGCTTTTCCAGCGCGCTCAAAACGCGCGCTTCCAACGATGACGGCGCGCGACGCAATGGGAGATGGTCCAGCGTGCGATCGATCAGGCGTTCCAACGCGTCAATGGGATCGTTCGGGGTCATGGTCAATGCTCCAGACTGTCGGCCGCGATGCCGCCGGCATGCAACAGAGGCAGCAGCGCCGCGCGAGCTCGCCGTATATCGGTCTTGACCTTGGCGAGCGAGGCGTGGAGCTTCACGGCGATCTCCTCATAGGAGAGGTCCTCAAAGTGATACAGCACCAGTGCCAGCCTTTGGTGCTGGGGCAACCCGCGCAACGCAGCGTCGATCAGCTGACGACGCTGTTCCGCACTCATGTCCGAAAGCAAAGTGTCGGGCACCGGAAGGGTGGGTTCGGCAGACGACGAATTCTCATCGTCCGACTCGCGCTTAAGGTCCGAGAACAGGCGCCAGCGCCTGCGATACCGGCTTAAGTGATTCAGCGTCAAATTGGTCGTCACCGTCTTTAGCCAGCCGCCCGCCGACGAGCTGGTGCGCAAGTCGGCAAAATGCTCATAGGCTCTGAGGAATACCTCCTGGGCAATGTCCTCTGCCTGGCGGTCATCGCCCGACAGTCGGCAGGCGGTGGAGAAAACCATATCCTGATAGGCACGCATGAATGTCGTGAACTCGCTGGAGCGGTCGGGCCCGGTGGATGAATGTTGCACTGGAGTTTGTTCGTTTAGACCCAGAACACCGCAGACCGGAAAAAGTTGCAAATCCGCCCCGGTCCGGCGCAATTATGTGAGGAGCTCATCTGGTTCTAGCCGGCGCAGCAGCACGGGGAGGCGCGCGCTCACACGCAATGCGAGAAATTTTCGATTCGCCAAATTCACGCAGGCTTGGAGGCTAGAATTGGCCGTAGCCTCGGGCCAAGGCCGCGGCAAAGATCGGCAGCGTGATGAACAACGTCAGCTCGATGTGCAGCTCCATGCGGGTTTTCTTCAGTGCCGCGGCATCGGGTAGAGTCGGCGATTTCTTCCAACGGTTGAAGGCAATGGTGGGTCCGATGGACACAATGCCAATCAGCGCGAAGGTGGCGATCTTGGCCCAGAAAAAGCCATTGTGCGAGTAGAAGGCCCAGCCCTTGGCCGCAAATATCGCACGTCCAAATCCCACGATGATGATCAACGCCACAGTGATTCCATAGAGTAAGTCCAGCCGAGCCACACGCGTGATTGTCGCTGCCGTGAGAGTGCCGCCCAAGGCCACTATTTCGCCAAATAATGTGCCGAAAATGATGAAGATCAGCAGGTGGTGCGCGCAGGCCAGCGTGAGATCGAGCATCGGCAAATCATAGCCATATCTTTGCGCCTAAGGGGCAATTGGAAGTACCACTGGACACGTAAAATTGCTGCGTAGCGTCATAAATATGTCCGTTTAAACGTACATATGATACTAATCATGAATTAAACGTCCGTTAAAGCGAACAATATGAACGCCGCGCTGAACGCTCAAGATCTCGCCAGTTGGCTGCGATCCGAACGCACGGCCCAAGGCCGCAGCCAAGCCTGGATCGCCGCCCGGGTGGGTTGTCGCCGCCAAACCATCATAGACCTTGAGGCTGGCCGCAACGTTGAACTAAACGCGCTATTTGGCGCTCTTGCCGCATTGGGGAAGGGCTTGGCAATTGTTGATGCTCGAGTTGACGTCGAGCGGCTAAATGAAATCTTCCGCGATGAAGACTAAGGAGCTGCGCATTTCCACTCCGTAGGGCGTCGCCGGAGATCTTCTTAAAGAGTCGCGCTACGTATTCAATTATACAGCCGCCGAGCGGCCCCAAGAAATTTCGCTCACGATGCCAATTCGGGCAGAGAGCTATTCCAGCGGCGCCTTGCTGCCGATCTTTGAAATGAACAAGCCAGAGGGGTTTCTACTCTCAAAAATCGAGGAGGTATTCGCAAAAACAGGGCCGCTGGATGATATGTCACTTCTCGCGCTCACTGGCGGCGCGAAGATTGGTCGCCTCGAGTACACGGAGCCCCATGGACCCGCGCGCGGCGCCCGGCCGCCCATAAGCCGCAAGGAATTGTTGACGCGCAAACCGACAAGCGAGCTATTCGATTATTTGGTCGCAATCTACTTCGACTCCGGTATCTCGGGCGTCCAGCCGAAGGTGCTGGTACCAGAACCCGGCATCCCGGGTCCGATGACAGATCGAGCGACGGCCGTGCACTCAGACTTGATTGTCAAGGCGAGCGGATCTGAGTTTCCGCATCTCACGCAAAATGAATTTCTCTGCATGAGCGCGGCAAAACGCGTCGGGATCCCAGTCCCTGATTTCGCACTTTCGGAGGATGGGGGTTTGTTCGTCCTCTCGCGCTTCGATCAAGAAAAAGGCAAGTCGTTAGGTTTCGAGGACATGGGTGTTCTTACAGGGCGCGAAAACCGCGACAAATATCAAGGGAGTTACGAAAATGTTGCCAAGGCGATCCGGCTTTACTGCGAGTCTGGCGATCCTTTAACCCAACTGCAGCAGTTCTTCGACTATGTCGCATTCATGGTGATGGTACGCAACGGCGATGGACACTTGAAGAACTTCGGCCTCCTCTACGAACATCCGCGGGATCTCGCCTCGATTCGAATTGCTCCTTTGTACGACGTGGTTACTACCAGCATTTACGATATATCGGGCGGGATGACCCAGATCACCAAATACGACCGCACACTCGCCTTGAAGCTTGGCAAGACTCGAAACTATCCCGATCGTAAGACGCTGCTCGAGTTCGGCAAGACGATTTGCCAAGTACTGCACCCGCAACGAACTATAGAGCGCAGTGCTGACGCAATGTCTGAGACGCTGAATGCCGAACGTGATCGCATTGAGCCAA
>JANYJY010000033.1 GCA_025358295.1 Gammaproteobacteria bacterium | reverse complement strand
AGGCCTTGAATTCCCCCCCAAACTTCTCCGCCATGACTTTCGTCAGCGCCGCCGTTAAAGTCGTCTTCCCATGATCCACATGCCCTATCGTCCCCACGTTTACGTGCGGCTTCGTTCGCTCAAACTTCCCCTTCGACACGGCTTATCTCCAAATTAGATGCAGACAGTTGATGTAACGATGTAACTTTAAAAATCTTTCTTCATGACGACGTCAGCAACATTGCTCGGCACTTCCGTGTACTTGGCGAACTCCATGGTGTAGTTCGCACGGCCTTGGCTCATCGAGCGCATCGCTGTCGAGTATTGGAACATTTCAGCCAGAGGCACGTCCGCGGTCACGACTTTCCCGGATGGGGAATCCTCCATGCCGACGATCTGGCCGCGACGCCGATTCAGGTCGCCAACGATGTCGCCATAGTAGTCCTCAGGCGTCACCACCTCGACCTTCATGATGGGTTCGAGCAACACGGGTTTCGCCTTGCGAAAGCCCTCCTTGAATCCCATCGAACCTGCGATCTTGAACGCCATTTCGTTGGAATCGACGTCGTGGTACGAACCGTCGAAGATCGTGACCTTCACATCGACGATGGGATAGCCGGCGATGACCCCGGTCTGCACGGCTTCCTGTATACCCTTGTCCACGGCCGGAATGAACTCGCGCGGCACGGCGCCGCCGACGATGCCGTTGACAAACAGATAGCCCTTGCCCGACTCCTGCGGCTCGATTTTCAGCCACACATGGCCATATTGGCCGCGGCCGCCCGACTGCCGCACGAACTTGCCTTCCGATTCCACAGTGCCGCGAATGGTTTCGCGATAGGCCACCTGCGGTTTGCCGACATTGGCATCTACTTTGAATTCGCGCTTCATGCGATCGACGATGATTTCGAGATGCAGCTCGCCCATGCCCGAAATAATAGTCTGCCCCGACTCTTGATCGGTGTGGACACGGAACGAAGGATCCTCTTTCGCAAGGCGCTGCAGAGCAAGACCCATCTTTTCTTGATCCACCTTGGTCTTGGGCTCCACCGCCACCGAAATGACCGGCTCGGGGAACTCCATCTTTTCGAGGATGATGACCTTCGAGGGATCCGACAGCGTGTCGCCGGTAGTGACATCCTTCAAGCCCACCGCCGCCGCGATATCGCCCGCGCGGACTTCCTTGATTTCCGAGCGCTCGCTGGCATGCATCTGCAGCAAGCGGCCGATGCGCTCGTTGCGATTGCGATTCGGCACGTACACCTGATCGCCCGAATTCAAGGTGCCGGAGTAGACGCGGAAAAACGTGAGATTACCGACGAACGGATCATTCAGAATCTTGAACGCCAGAGCCGAGAATGGCGCGCTGTCGTCCGGCTTACGGGTCATAGGTTCGCCGCTTTCGCTCTGGCCCTTCACCGACGGCACTTCCGTCGGCGACGGCATGTACTCGACGATGGCGTCGAGCACGGCCTGCACTCCCTTGTTCTTGAACGCGGAGCCGCAGGTCACCAAGCACACTTCGTTTTTGAGCGCGCGCGAGCGCAATCCCTGCTTGATCTCGGCGTCGGTTAGTTCACCGGTCTCGAGGTACTTGTTGAGCAGCGTCTCGTCGCCCTCGGCGGCCGCCTCGATCATCTTGGCACGCCACTCTTCGCAGTCCTTGAGCATGTCAGGTGGGATTTCGCGGTACTCGAACTTCATCCCCTGGGTTTCATCGTCCCACCAAATCGACTTCATTTTAACGAGGTCGACCACGCCGACGAAGCCGTCTTCGGCCCCGATAGGCAGCTGAATGGGCACGGGGTTGCCGCGCAGACGCGTATGGATTTGCTCGACGCAGCGCAGGAAATTGGCGCCCGCTCGGTCCATCTTGTTGACGAACGCCAAGCGCGGCACACCGTACTTGTTCATCTGGCGCCACACCGTCTCCGACTGCGGCTGCACGCCCGATACGGCGCAGTAGACAGCCACGGCCGAGTCCAGCACCCGCAGGCTGCGCTCGACTTCGATGGTGAAATCGACGTGACCCGGGGTATCGATGATATTGATGCGGTACTCGGGGAAGCTTTTGTCCATCCCCTTCCAGAAACAGGTGGTCGCTGCGGCCGTGAGGGTGATGCCGCGCTCCTGCTCCTGTTCCATGTAGTCCATGACAGCCGCACCGTCATGCACTTCGCCGATTTTGTGGGACACGCCGGTGTAGAACAAAATACGCTCCGTCGCGGTGGTTTTCCCCGCGTCGATATGAGCGGAAATACCGATATTTCGGTATCGCTCGATGGGCGTAGTACGTGCCACGATCAGATCTTCCTAGGCTGTTCTCATGCGCTTCGCGCAACTGCTAACGAGGCCGCTGCTCAGCGCCGCGGCCCCGTCCGATAACATCTATATAAGACCGGACCGGCGGAATACCAGCCGGTGGTCGGTCCGCTCGGCGCTACCAGCGATAGTGTGCGAACGCCTTGTTGGCTTCGGCCATGCGGTGAGTATCTTCGCGCTTGCGAACCGCGGCGCCGCGGTTCTCGGCGGCTTCCATCAGTTCGGCCGCCAGGCGATGCGCCATGGATTTCTCGCTGCGGGCTGTGGCCGCTTCGATGACCCAGCGCATGGCAAGGGTCTGACGGCGATTGGCACGCACTTCGACGGGCACCTGGTAAGTGGCGCCGCCGACGCGACGGGACTTCACCTCAACGACCGGCTTGACATTGTCCAGCGCTTGCTGCAACACAGCAATCGCCTCGCCGCCTGCGCGGCCGCTCTTGTCACCAATGCGATCGATGGCGCCATAGACAATTTTTTCGGCTGCGGACTTCTTGCCTCGCTCCATCACCATATTGATGAATTTGGCCAACATGTCGTTGCCGAACTTAGGGTCCGGAAGGATGGTGCGATGGGGGGCTGCTGCTCTGCGGGACATGGGTAAATTACTTCCTGGCCTTATTTCTTAGGACGTTTGGCGCCGTACTTGGAGCGGCCTTGACGACGATCACTGACACCGGCGCAATCCAATGCACCGCGGACAGTGTGATAACGAACACCGGGCAGATCCTTGACGCGGCCGCCGCGGATCAAGACCACCGAGTGTTCTTGCAAATTGTGACCTTCGCCGCCGATGTAGCTAGACACTTCATAGCCATTGGTCAGGCGCACGCGGCATACTTTGCGAAGGGCCGAGTTGGGCTTCTTCGGCGTGGTCGTGTACACGCGAGTGCACACGCCGCGCTTCTGCGGCGATGCAGCCAGCGCCGGCACCTTGGATTTCCATGCGGGCTCATTCCGGCCTGTACGTATTAATTGAGTCGTCGTCGCCATAAATACCTTTAGAGCCGCGCATAGACAGTTGCGGCCTGATGCATGAACTTAAAATTAACGGGCGTACTTGCCCCGCACTTGTGCCTGGAGACAAAGGCCGGCGATTGTAGGAACCGGCCGAGCAGGTGTCAAGGAAATTGCTGCTCTGCAGCATACTTATTCACGAGCGACAGCCCATGAAGCCCATCATTCTTTTATTCTGTCCCAACGTGTTCCTGACCTTTGCTTGGTACGGGCACGTTAAATTAGCCACGCTTGAAGGAAAGAATAGCGTGGAATTACGCCGTTTCCTTTGCGATGTTGATTCTGGCCGTCGTCGTGGCCTTTGGTTTTAAGCCGGCCGTGGGGATCGAATGATTACTGTGTTCACGACCGATCACCTATTACGCAGCCCACGCACCGAACTCTATGGCGGCGAATTGGTTCGCCCCCACGAATCGCCCGAGCGCGCTCAAATCGTGCTGGAACAAATCCAATCGCAGTGTCTGGGCGACGTGATAGCTCCCTTACGCTTCGACGCCGCCCCGCTGCTGCGCGTGCACGACGCCGAATACATCGATTTTTTAAGGGAAGCGTGGGATGAATGGACGGCGGCCGGCAATCGCGGCGAAGCCATACCCGACTGCTGGCCCGCCAGACGCATGTCGCAACGCCGGCCGAACAGCATTACGGGCAAGCTCGGTTACTACGCCATGGCCGGCGAGACATCGATCAGCCACGGTACCTGGCAGGCAGCGCGGTCCGCCGCCGACGTGGCGCTGACCGCCGCTGCGCGAATCAAGGATGGGGCCCGGGCGGCCTTCGCGTTATGCCGGCCCCCGGGACATCATGCTGCATACGACTTGTACGGTGGTTACTGTTTCTTGAACAACGCGGCCATTGCCGCGCAATATTTGCGCGATGCTGGCGCTGCGCGCGTCGCCATCCTCGACGTGGATTTTCACCATGGCAACGGCACGCAGGATATTTTTTACGATCGCCCCGATGTGCTTTACGTCTCCTTGCACGGCGATCCCGCGGATGCGTTTCCCTATTTTTCCGGTTACGCCGACGAAACCGGCAGCGGCGCGGGCAGCGGCTACACGCTGAATCTCCCCATGCCGCCCGGAACGGAATTCTCAGCGTGGCGCGGCGCATTGACGACGGCGCTCGCGCGAATTGCAGAATTCCGCTCCGATGCCTTGGTCGTCTCTCTAGGTGTTGATACCTTCGCCGGCGACCCCATCAGTTTTTTTCGTCTGCGTTCGGCAGACTTCTCGACCTATGGCCGGATGATCGCTGAGTGCGGCCTGCCGACGCTGTTCGCCCTCGAAGGCGGCTACGCCGTCGACGAGATAGGCATCAATGTGGTCAATGTATTGACCGGATTCGAACAGACGACGTCGAGCGCGTCCTAGTCGCCATTCATTTTCCGGCCCGTCGGACCATCGCCTTTGAGCCCGGGAGTCTCAGGTTCGCTCAACAGCGGCACGAGCATGGTGTTCAAATCATCGAGCGACAGCGAAGCCGCTTTCGCATAACGCAAGATGCCCGCTCTGTCGATCACATACGTGAGCGGCGGAGCCCTCGCCGGGCCGTAGTCGCCCTTGAAATTGCGCGCCAGCGGTATGCTCAGCGCCGCGAGCGCCTTGCGTTCATTCAGTGAGACCGACGGTTCGTTGGCAACCGTCAGCACCCTAAGTCCGAATTTTTTCTGCAGCCGGTAGTACGAATCCAACAAGGGCAGCTGCCTGCTGCAAGGAGCGCACCACCCCGCCCAGAAATTCAATACCAACACCTGGCCCTTGAAGTCCGCCAGAGTGAATGCTTCGCCTTGGCTGGTCGAAGCTTGGAAATCCCGCGCCCGCTCGCCCACGGCGGGCTCCCCGGCAGCGACCCGGCCCGACAGAACCAGCGCCGCGATGCAGCATGCCAAGCGGCCGGCCCATCCCGCGAACCTCATGGGAATTCCCCGCACCGCATTTGAACACCTCCTGAAACGCACGTTGACCTCGCGGGGTAAAATCTATCACGCGCGAATTGCCCCGGCGCAACGCTCATTTAATGTCGTAGAGGCGGGATAGAAGAGCGGCACCGAGGAATCCCGCCAAGTGGTGAAGGTAGCAAGCTTTGCCGCGGTCACCGAGACTCGGCGGCTGCCGAGCGTGTTTGTACCCAGCACCAGTTTATAAGAGGCAGCGGGCGCAGTCATCCGGTCGAATCGGCGCTCACTTGCGAGATGACGCGTGTAGCGAACCGCAAACTACTAAAAGTCCTTCCAGTCCTCTTCGGCAGCCATAAGTGCGCCGCGAACGGGAACAGAGGCCATGGCAGCGGCAGGCAAGTTTCTTTTGCCGCTCAAGGGCCGATTCGCGGCGCGGCGCTCGGTCGGCACATGGGCATTTACGGATATGCTCGGCCGCGGTGCCGTTCGCAGAGTCTCCGCAATCGCGACTTCTCTCACCCGAAAACGCGCGATTAGTCGAGACAAACTCGCCGCTTGGTCTGTCAGCGCCTGCGCAGCCGCCGAGGCTTGCTCCACCAGCGCGGCGTTCTGCTGGGTTACGTCATCCATCATCGTGATCGCCCGATTGACTTGTTCGATGCCCGACGATTGTTGGCGGCTCGAACTGGCTATCTCCGCCATGACGTCCGTTACTTTCGTCACCCCGGCGACGATTTGGGCGAGCACTTTTCCGGAATCGTCAACCAGTTTGCTGCCTTCCGTGACTTCGCGCACCGAGTCGTGAATCAACACCTTGATTTCTTTGGCGGCTTGCGCACTGCGTGACGCCAGGTTCCTGACTTCCGAAGCGACCACGGCAAATCCGCGTCCCTGCTCCCCGGCCCGGGCGGCCTCAACGGCCGCGTTGAGCGCCAGCAGATTGGTCTGAAAAGCAATCTCGTCGATGACGCTGATGATGTTGGCGATGCGCTTCGAGGACGCATTGATTTCACTCATTGCCGCGACGGCTGCATTGACCACAACCCCGCCTCGCTCCGCCTGCTCTCGAGCGGCGGTTGCAAACTCGTTCGCCCGGGCAGCGTTGTCGGCATTGTTCCGTACAGTGGATGTCATCTCTTCCATCGAAGAAGCTGTCTCCTCCAGACTTGATGCCTGCTCTTCGGTGCGCTGACTCAGATCGGCGTTGCCTCGGGAAATCTCCTCCGCGCCACCGCGAACCTGGGCCGCCGCCCGCGTCATGCTGCGAACCACGTCTTCCATGCTCTCTAGCAAACGGTTCATGCCGCCTGCGAGGGATTTGAAGAATCCATCCTTGCCTTGCTCTGCAATTCGAGCCGTCAGGTCGCCTTCGATAGCCTTGTCCACGGTCGCCTGCACTTCCTCCTCCGTTGCCACTTCTTGCGTCCGGTCAAGCCACTGCACCACTGTCCCGACCCGCTGCCCTTCGTTTACCATCGGGTTGACTACGATTCGCAGCCTGGCATCCCCCATGCGCACGTCTATCGCCCGGCCGGCCGCCACGCCATCCAGCTGGAGACCCTGTAGAGACGGCAGATGCTGAAACATCGCGAATGACCCTCCGATGAGCTGCTCAGGATCGAACAGCGCGACTTCCGTGCGGATCTCCGGCGCGTGGCTGTAAAACAGTGCTCGGGCCGCATCGTTTAGGTAGACAATTCTACCGTCCACATCGCAGAGCATCGCCCCCGCTGACACCTTGTCCAGCGCCATGCGAATCCGTGAATTCTCTGCCGCGGATAGTGTCTCCTTCTCCGTGCGTTCGCGCAGCGCAGTCTGCATGCGCATGAGGCCGTCGAGTGTCCGACCGATTTCATCCTTAGATCTCACCGACACGTGGCTCGAATAATTGCCCTTTTCTATTTCGCCGAGCACGTCCACCGCGGCGTTCAAGGGAATCTTGATGGCACGAGTCAACAATAATGCCAGCAGGCAAGCAGCCGCTACGGCCGAAAGCGACAGGATGGTGAGAAGCTGCCGAGTGAATTGGTAGGAAGCTTCGAGGTCGTTCGTGCGCTCACGGATCTGCGTTTTTTGCTGATCGACCAATTTTTCCAAAGCTTGGATGACTGCGAGTTGCGCAGGTCGCGACTGCTGCAGTAGGTTGGCCTTAGCTGCCTTGAAATCACCTGCTTCCACTTGCCGCAGATATTCATCATCGAGGGGCATCAAATTGGCGCGCGCCTCCAACGCCACCTGCAACAGGGCTTTGCCTTCCGATGAATCAACCAGCGTTGTCAGCGTGTCGGCGTATTCTTTTCTTTTGTCAGCCAGGGCGCGCACCTGTTCGATCTCTTCCTGGATCTGCGCTTTATCTTCCATGATCAATATATTGCGTGAGTGGCGCATGGACTCTGAAAGGCTTGCGGCCCACGCATGGGCCATTTCAACCTTCTTGAACTCGGGACCGGTGAGTTCATTCACGGCGGCATTGAAGCCTGCCAAGCGGGTGATGCTCAGGCCTACCGCAACGGCGAAGACAGCGATCACGCCCGCGAAGGAGATGGTGAGCTTAGCGCCGACGGAATTCCGAAAACTCATATCGATCTCCAAGTACTCATTCTTCGACGTCGTGCGCCACCACCTCCTGTGGTCGTCTCCCTATCTATCGTCTCAGCGCGCAGTTTCTTGAGTCGCCGGGCCGTGGCTAGGCGGACAGCAAGGTCATTACGCCACCGCCATACTTCGGCAGCTGCAGCTGAAATTCTCGGCGTCCCCGTGGGGCACCCAGCAGCGCCGCTGCCGGCGCCGGCAGCGAATGAGCAGCATATATTTGGTCCAGCTTCAGATGCGGCGAAGCGTCCTCCATCATAAGGCGGGTACAAATATTCATGATCTCGCGTACATTTTCTTTCATGACATCAGTGAGTTGCCGCGTGCTGGTAGCATCCTTGACCACGGCCACGGGCAGCATGGAGAACGCCGCGCCGAAGCTCACTGCGAGATTCGCATCCGCGCCGCACAAGGCGGCGGGATTACCGTTATCGGCCACAAAGAGTCCGAACCAGGCGCCTCCCGTGAGCGTTTGATCGAACGCACCCCCGGGCTTTACCGCAAGCCCATCGAAAAGCGTTCCCAGAATCTGCACTATTTTCTGGGCGTCGGGAAGTGGACACATCGTAGCCATGGTATCTGCCTATCCTTATCGCATACGAATCAGTGTATGTGCTTGCTCAGCTGTGTTTTGAAAGTTTCCGGCGTGAACGGCTTCGAAATCAGAAATTTGGCGCCGGCGCCCATGGCCTTCTCGATCATGTCCGGTGTCGCCTCGGTCGTGACGAAGCCAAAAGTAAGTTTGACTCCGCCGCTCACCAGTGCCTCGAGTAATTGCAGCCCTGTCATATTGGGCATGTTCCAGTCGCAGAGTACGAGATCCGGCTTGCACGACTTGATGGCGGCCAACGCCTTAGCGCCATCGTCGGCTTCGGTGATTTCGTGACCTTCGAATCCAGCAAGGCGCAGGGTTTTTTTGACGATCATCCGCATCGCGGTGGAATCATCGACGACCAGTATTTTCATCTCTCCCTCCTTGCGCCCGATGAGTTAGTCGGCGTGCTGCTGGAGTACTTGAAGTGAACAAGCAAATCCCCTAAGCCGATTGCGGGTTGCGCTGCATCGCAGTAGGCAATGCGGTCGCCAGGCTTACGATTTGCGCCGCGATGTGCTGCAGTGCATGTAGTGACTGCGCCGCCCCAATTTGCCAGGCGGCCCCCGGCATGCCCCAAACCACACTCGTATTTTGATCCTGCGCAATAGTTGCCGCACCTGCCTCCTTCATTTCCTTCAATCCTTCGGCGCCGTCGCGGCCCATGCCGGTAAGAATGACTCCGACCGAGTGACAGCCTGCGCTTTGCGCAACGGATCGAAACAACACGTCGACGGACGGACGGTGGCGATTGACCAATGCTCCGTCGTTTACGTGGCATCGATAACCGGCACCGTCTCGCACCACCACCAAGTGTCGATCGCCGGGAGCGATGTAGGCATGCCCGGCCAGTATGGGTTGCCCGTCCTGCGCTTCACATACGATCAGCTTCGAGCAGGCGTTCATGCGGGTGGAAAACGCGCCGCTAAATGCCTTTGGAATATGCTGTGCGATGACAATGCCAGGTGTGTTCTGCGGCAAGTGCACGAGAATCTCCTTTATGGCTTCCGTGCCGCCGGTCGAGGCTCCAATTGCCACGATTCGGCCCAAAGGCGCGGAATGCGCCACCGGCGCGCGTTTTGGCAGCACCGCGTCGACATTGTGCAGCTGCTCTACGGGCGGCCAGGGATGGTCCCTGAGCGGTTGTACCCGAGCTTGGGCCGCCACCTTGACCTTGGCAATGATTTCTTGGGCCGAGTCCCGCATCCCGCGCGACACATTTACCGTCGGTTTGGCCACAAAGTCGATGGCACCAAGTGCGAGCGCGTCGAGCGCCGTCTCGGCACCCTGCTGCGTGAGCGATGAGCACATGACCACGGGCATCGGCCGCAGACGCATGAGATTGCGCAAGAAGGCAAGGCCGTCCATACGCGGCATCTCGACGTCGAGAGTGAGAACGTCGGGATTCAGAGATTTGATCTTGTCTCGCGCCACATAGGGATCCGCCGCGGTTCCCACCACTTCGATTTGCGGGTCCGAACCGAGAATCTCAGACAGAATCTGCCGCATGACCGAGGAGTCATCGACCACCAGAACGCGAATTTTCTTTTGCATTGTCTGCCGTTCCTGTTCAACGCAGTTGCGTGGCGTCGGCTCGCGGTGGCGCGCTGCCTGGCGTGTAGTGGTGTTCATGTTCGAATACGGTCCGGTTGACGGTCGCGATCAGACGCTTGACGCGCAGCTTGCCGCTCAACGGGCTGTACAAAATCTTACGAGCGAAGCAGTCTCCGAGATCCTCCGCGCTGATGGCCAATCCCTCGCTCTTCAGGTAATCACGTACGAACTGCGCGTTATGCGCGCCCACATCCAGCGCCAGATCGAGTATTTTGGCGCCCCCGACCACCTTGATTTCCAGATTCTCGCGCTTTCCGCCCAACTCCAGAATGTCGCTGACCAGTCGTTCCATGGCGACTTTACCGTAGCGGGTCGCGGAGCTGACTCGATCGGCGGTCCAAGCGCTCGCGCGGCCGGAGCGATCGAGCGGCAGCATGAAGTGGTTCATGCCGCCGATCCCCAGATTGCGGTCGCGCACACAAGCCGACACACAGGACCCCAGGACGGTGAAAATCAATTCATCGTGCCGCGTGATGTAGTATTCACCAGGCAGAATTCTGGCAACGGACATGCACAACTGCGGGTCCCACGCCCGGCGCACATGTGCAAACTGAGGCAGCGCGAGCGGTATCTGCGGCGCGTCAGTCATTTTCCCCGACGCGCCGATCTGAGTCACTCCACCCTCCGGTAGACAGTCCGGCCGACGAGCCGGTAGCGCTGGGTGACGTTAAACAGATTCTCCGAATGGCCAATGAACAGCCAGCCGCCCGGTTCCTGCAGATCGGCCATGCGATCAAAGAGCGTGCGTTGCGTGTCCCTGTCGAAGTAAATGACCACGTTACGACAAAAAATGACGTCAAACGGCCCCTTCATGGGCCACGGCCCAAACAGGTTCAGTTGCCTAAACGTGATCAACGACTTGAGTTCATCGGAGGCCGCGCTGCTATCGGGCCGCCCTGCAACCGGCGGGAACCATCGTCTCACTCTCTCCGCCCCGACGCTGCTAAGCCGGTCTGCACCGTAGATACCCGCGGCGGCGGTCGCCACCACCTTCGAGTCGATATCCGTGGCAAGAAGTTTGATATCCCAGCCAAGCAGGTGCGCCAGCGCCTCGCGCATGACTATGGCCATTGAGTACGCCTCTTCACCCGTGGAGCAACCCGCCGACCAAAGGCGCATGCGTCGTGTGCTGGAGCGTTCCCGCTCCAACTGCGGCAAGACTTCCGTGGCGAGCTGTTCGAAGTGATAGTTCTCCCGAAAAAAATGTGTCAGATTGGTCGTGATTGCATTGATCAATTCCTGCGTTTCTTCCGCCGGCCTGCCTTCCACCAGCGCACAATACTCAGCGAACGATGTCAACTTAAGCCTGCGCAAGCGCCGGGCAAGCCGTCCGTAGACGAGCTCACGCTTGCCATCGGACAATGAAATTCCCGTATGCTCTCGCACCAGCACGCGTAAACGGTCGAATTCGCGGTCGGTCAGTTCGAATTCATGGCTGGCGGGCGAAATCATTGGGTAGCTTGCTTCAAGATATTCGCTTCCCTGATTGCGGCATTACTGACTTCGCGCGGATTCGGGATCCGCCAGCTGCAGCATCTCCGCCACGCCGATCAGGACTGCTCTCTGGCGCAGAACGGCAGACACGCCGCACCACGTACAGGACACGCCGCGCGCCGCACTCGTCTGCCACAGGCTCGTGAGCAACTGCAATATGGATGTATCGATATCTTCCACGTGGCTGCCGTCGATCGTCAGCGGACCCCCGTTCGCGAGGCGCGTCGTCAGGGTACGGTGCAAGTCGGCGGCCTGCACGATGGTCAGTCGTGCGTCGAGTTCGACGCGCGCTGCCGGCGTCGCACGCAGCGCTTTCCTTTTGGTCATGCGGCCTCCGTGCCGGGCAACAGATCGTCTGCGAGGCTGTGGACGATGAGCCGATCAATGTCGAGCAGAATCAGCATCTTTTCTTCCACCGTCGCCAATGCCTTGACGAAGACCGTATCGACGCTGCCGCAGACGTCGGGAGGCGGTTTGGAATCGGCCAAATTAACGTGATAGACATCAGAAACCGCATCGACAACCATGCCAACCGTACGTCCGTCGTGCCCGCCGGCCACGCGCACGACGATGACCACGGTCGTTGGACCGAACGCAATGGTCTCCAGACCAAATCGTCGCCGAAGATCGAGAATGGGCACCACCGAACCGCGCAGGTTGATCACCCCCAGGACATAGTCCGGGGTACGGGGTATGCGCGTCACCTTGTCCCAGCCCTTGATTTCCTGCACCCGCAGGATATCGACGCCGTATTCCTCACCATCGAGCATGAACGTCAGGTATTGCTCGCTGCTGCCCGCGGCGGACTTGGCGTCGGCGGCCCGCGTCGCGCTTTCCGCGGTTGGGTTCGCCGTGATTGCGTTGCTCATAATCTGAATTCCTCCGAGGCCTGTCGCCTTCTAACCCGCCTTATCCATGATGCCGACCGCGCCATGCGTCAAGCTGCCTGCGGGATCGCCGATCCGCGCCGTTGCTCGGCGTTCGAGTGGATCAGGTCTGGCACGTCGATGATGAGGGCTACCGTTCCGTCGCCAAGAATTGTGGCGCCGGCAATGCCCGCAACGGACTTGAAATTCGCCTCCAGACTCTTAATGACGACTTGCTGCTGCGCAAGCAAATCGTCCACCAAAAGGCCGACGCGTTTACCATCCGCTTCGACAACAACCAACAAGCCGTCTGCGGTGCAGTTGCTGTCCGGCTCGATGCCGAACTGATCACACAGTTTGACCACCGGCAAGTACTCCTCCCGCAACCGAAATACTTCGGCGTGTCCCACCCGCGTGTTCAAGTGTTCAGCACCGAGTTGAATGGTCTCGACGATCGAGAGCAGCGATATGATGTAGGTTTCCTTACCGACTCGGACCAGCTGTCCGTCGAGGATCGCAAGCGTGAGCGGTAGGCGGATACGAATGGTGCTGCCGCGACCTTCCCTGCCAAATATCTGAACATGGCCACCCAAGTCGACTATGTTGCGGCGAACCACGTCCATACCGACGCCGCGACCGGAAACGTCGCTGATCTGATCGGCCGTGGAGAAACCCGGCATGAATATTAGGTTGTGGATCTGTTCCTCCGTCAGCTCTTGATCCGGGGATATCAGCCCGCGTTCGCGCGCCTTTTGCAGAATCTTTGCTTTGTTGAGGCCGGCGCCGTCGTCGCGCACTTCGATGATGATGTTGCCGCCCTCATGAAACGCGGCCAGTTGCAGAGTGCCGCACTCCTGCTTGCCGGCCGCGAGACGCTTTTCAGGAGTCTCCAAACCGTGATCGAGGGCGTTACGAACCAGGTGCACGAGTGGATCGCTGATCTTCTCGAGGACGGTCTTATCCAGCTCGGTGCCTTCCCCGATGAGCTTGATTTCAACTTTTTTTCCCAGCTTGCGGGACAGGTCGTGCACGATGCGCGGAAAGCGGTTGAACGCAAAGCTAATCGGCAGCATGCGTATCTGCATGACACTTTCCTGCAGCTCGCGCGTGTTGCGCGCCAGTTGCGATAGTGCTCGACGCAGTCGATCCGGTTCATTGGGACCGCTTCCCTCGGCGAAGCCGCAAAGCATCGATTGGGTAATGAGCAACTCGCCCACCAAATTGATGATGTTATCGAGTTTTTCGGTGGCGACCCGGATTGACCCCGACTCGGCATTCGCCTTGTGCGCAGCCGTGGCCGGCGCCGCGCCCCGCTCCGTATTCTGCGAAGCCGCGATAAGCGAGGCTATTTTATCTATTTCGGGCGGCGACAGGATCGGAGGGACGATGCCGGGATTCCCGGTGGCCGTAAACTCGAGCCGGCAACGGGGGTCTACCCAGTCGAAAATGTCGTCGAGAGCGGCCCGCGGAATCTGCCCCGTGATTTCAAGGTTCCAGGAAAGATAGCAGCACTGCGGGTCCAGGGCCTCGAGCGCGGGCAACCGGGCAGCGTCGGCGTGTGCGACAAATGTTCCCAAACGCTGGAGTTCGCCGAACATGCGTGTCGGCTCGTTGCGCAAGCGTAGTAAGTCGCTGACGGGCTCGAAGGAAATTCGCCAGCCATCGGTCTGCGCGAAGTTCATAGAGTCGGTCGGTGCGGGCAGTTCCAATGCCGGCTTGGGCTCAGCCGGCTCGCCGAGGATTTGCCGGATGTCCGCGTCCAGTCTCGCGATGCGAGCTTGATCCAACGGCTGTTCGGTTTCCGTCGCCATCATCATTTCGCGCATGCAGTCGCAAGACTGCAGCAGTATCTGAATCGACTCGGCGGTGATCGGCCGCGAGCGATTACGCATTCCATCCAGCATCGTTTCAACGCCGTGCGTAAAGGCGGCAACCTCCGCGAACCCAAAAGTTGCGGCGCCGCCTTTGATGGAATGAGCGGCGCGGAAAATCGTGTTGATGCTTTCATCGTCAGCAGACGCATCGAGAGTCAGCAGACCCGACTCCATCGCGTCCAGAGCCTCTCGGCACTCCTGGAAGAAGACTTTGAGGATTTCCAACATTTCTCGATCAAAGCTCATGCTCGATTCCTTCGGCACATGATTCTGGCGTGTCCGTCTTCCGCGCATTGCGGGCTCTAGCGCAAGATTATCGACACGAGACTCGTAAACTTGACGTGCCGTGCCGCCAATCGCGGTGTTTCGCAGGCCGCCACGGCAAAACTGAACATTGGCGCTACAACTCGCGTACCGCAGCACGCGCGGGCATCGCCATTGGCGCGCCGGTCAGGGCAGGTATCAGCCCCTGCGCCGATTCCTGCGTCTCCAATACGATTTCGGCCAGAGTGCCTTGGTCCAGCTTGAGCATGCGCAATGCCATCGAGGATATTGCCGGCCCGTCGCCCACATCGGTGCTGCCTATTTCCGCGAGCACCGCAACCGTATTCGCAACGTGAATGATCGCCACTTCGACAGGGTATTCTTCGGCTTCGGCGGGCCGGTGATGAAACTGGATGCATTCCTGCAACACGCGAGGCAGTCCCCATTTCTGCGCGAGCCTCACACCGATAATGCCGTGATCGAACCCCATCAGCTCGCGTTCGCAGGACCATAGCCCGCGATCGTCAGCCGCGTATATCGACATCAGCAGGGCTTGGCGCGCAAGTTCAGGAGCACGGTTGAACAACACCAGTTGTCCTATGTCATGGAGAAGGCCGGCAACGAAGAGCGAATCGGTACGCCCTTTCTCGCGACGCGCGGCAATATGGCCGGCGGCCAGGGCGCATAGCACGCTTTGCCGCCAAAATGATTCCATCGACACCAAATCGTTGCCTATGCCGTCGAATGTTCGGATCGCCGTAATACCGACGGTCAGGTCGCGTACCTGGCGCACTCCGAGCACTGCTATCGCACGGTTGACTGTCGCTATTTTCCCATGCTGTCCGAAGATGGGGCTGTTTGCGACGCGCAGCAATCGCGCCGTGAGCGCCGCGTCGTTGCAGATCTCGCGCCCAATGTCTGCGGCGGACGAAGTAGGATCATCCACCATGCTGGCAATTCGCAGTGCGACCTCAGGCAATGTCACCAAATCTTGGATGTTGGCAACCAAGGTTTCCGGAGTCCAATCGACTTTACTCACGCCGTACACCTCTGGCTCAACATGTCGACACCGCGAAGCACAATTCCGCGGTATCGGCTGCTGATTTAGGCTTTTTGCCGAGCCTTGAAGGCGCGCAACACGCTGTTGAATTTTGCAGCCGTCTTTTGCATGTCGTCGACCGCGCTATCGTGCGCGACGTTGTTGTGCTTCGCGTCGATGCACTTCAACGCCGATTCCATGTCGTTCAAATACTGCTTGACGGACTGCTGGGCTGCAAGAATGTCTTGTTCGGTGGCCGTCGTCGGCTCGGGGAAATTCGTGGGCGCGGGGGGGCCGTTACAGGAATCGGCCAAACAAGGGCCGGCGCACAGGCCGACAATCGTCGCGAATATAGAACAAGTAATGGTTCTGCGCATGGGAGCTCCGAAAGGCCGTTCGCGCGTACGTCATGCACGCATGAGGGGTATCGGCGCAAAGGACCCTAGATTTAGCCCTTGGGCATGCGGACACGATTTTTGTGACATGCATCACACTAGCGGCTCGCGACGCCCCAGGCGCGAATATCCGATCGCGCGCAGATCACGCATTTCGGCTCCTCGCCGTGGGTACCCTCGTAAAGTTTGCGCACGTTCGGTCGACATATTGCGGGAGACAACTGCGCCGCCACGGATGCGAGTATGAGGCGCGCCGTTGATGGTCGGATCCTGCATGCCTTGGAGTGGGTATCACAATGAATATTGCGGCACGGATGAAGATGGCGCACAAACTCGCGATTATCGTGATCGTGCTTTTGTTGCCCCTGAGTTATGTCAGCGTCGAATACGCGGCCGGCCTATCGGTGCAAATCAAAGAACATCAGTCTGCGGACGATGGGCTGCACTACTTCGAAGGCCTCAAGGAAGCCGGGCGCGCCCTTGCCGCGCATGCCTCATTCACAGCGACGTTATTGGCGGGTGAAGCCAATACCTCGTATTTCGACAGAAAAATACAGGAGGCAGCGGCCAGGTTGGAGGCCAGCATCGCTTTGCAGGATAAGTCCGAGGATAAGTACGGCCAGGAAGGCTCTCCCGAGCGCTTGCTGTGGCAGGAAATCAAGGTGGATTGGGCCAGCTTGGCGAGGAACTGGCCGAAGCTCACTCCGGAAGCCTCAGCTCAACGCCACGACTCGTTATCCGCAAAACTGACCAAACTCGTTCGTCTCATCGGGGAAACTCATCATCTGGATCGCGACGGTGACCTGCAGCAATATTATCTGCAGGATCTGGCCGTACTGGAAATACCGCGTCTGTCCTTTGAATTCGGCGCTCTACGGGCGGCCGCTGCGCCCGTCGCAGCGCAAATGCTCTCGGTCACTCAGGAGCAAGAAGCCAAGATAAATGCCATTTCCGCGAACATTCGCTTCTTGATGGACAATGTCCATTGGAAGCTTGATTCGCTCGACGAATGGGCGACTCGAACCCGAGATAGCGAATTCGGCGCTCGAATGAAACAAGCCAACGATGCGTTGCATGCGAGCGAGGACGCGTTCATTGGATACCAGCACTGGGTCGCCTCGAACATCTTGACGCGTCGGCCGGTCGGCGTGGCCTCCCAAGAAGTCATGGAGCAAGGTGCCTCTTTCGAGACCAAGCTGACGGCGCTACACGAGCTTCTGATGGAGCAGGTGAGCAGCCGCTCCGCAAAGCGGCTCGCGGCCGAGCGATTCGAACGCAATCTAGCGCTGACATTCGTAGCCGCCATGGTGATCGCAGCCATTCTGCTGGCTGGTTACTTCACCCGCGGCTTGACGCGCTCGATGCGGCGCGCGGTCTCGACCTTTGCGGCGATCGAGGCGGGCCACTACGACAATCAGATCAAAGTGGACAGTGCCGACGAGGCCGGGCAAGTACTTCGCTCATTGGACAAAATGCAAAACGCCCTGAGCGTGCGCATCGAAGCGGACCGGCGGTTGCTCGCGGAAAATACGCGCGTTCGTCAAGCCCTCGACAATGCCGGCACGATTGTCTTGGTAGTGGATGAGAAACATAAAATCGTCTACGCCAACGAGACCGCTAAAACGACTTTCGCACAGCTGCGGCGCGACATTCAGCGCGATTTGCCACAATTCTCCGATACGGGCTTGGTCGGCGCCTCCATCGATATTTTCAAGCCCGTGCAATTTTTGGACAGAGCCGTGCTCGACCGATTGCGCGATTCTCAGAGCGAGATGCTTACTCTGGGCGGCCATACCCTGGTGTTGAATGCCACCCCCATCGTAGATGCCGCCGGCGCCCGCCTCGGCACGGTGCTTGAATGGCGGGATCGAACCAACGGCGTCGCGGTCGAGAACGAAGTGAAGTTCGTCGTCGCAGAAGCCTTACGCGGCAATCTGCAGGCACGCCTGCCTGTGGAGGGTAAGATCGGCTTTCATGCCAATCTCGCGGGTGGGCTGAATGAGCTGCTCGACAATCTTTCCACGGTTGTGAGCACCATCAAGGACGCGGTAGTCGCGGTTCGTTCCAGCGCCGATGACATATCAAAGGGCAACGCGGAATTATCGGGGCGCACTGAGGCCCAGTCTTCTGCTCTGCAGGAGACGGGCGCCGCGCTGGAAGAATTGACCGCCACCGTGCGTCAGTCCGCGGTAAACGCCGCCCATGCCGACGAACTCGCGACCTCCGCACGCAATCGTGCTGAAAACGGCGGCGTGGTGGTTTCTTCGGCGATCACCGCCATGCATCAAATCAACGCCTCCAGTCACAAGATCGCTGACATCATCGGGGTCATTGACGAGATTGCCTTTCAGACCAATCTGCTGGCATTGAACGCGGCCGTGGAAGCCGCCCGCGCCGGCGAGCAAGGTCGCGGCTTTGCCGTGGTGGCCGCCGAGGTCCGCAGCCTTGCGGGCCGTTCCGCTCAGGCTGCCAAGGAGATCAAGACATTGATCAATGACAGCGTAAACAAAGTGAGCGAAGGCGCAAAGCTTGTCGATCAGTCCGGCGACATGCTTCAGGAAATCGTCCGTGCGGCGCAAAGCGTCAACAAAATTGTGGCGGAAATCGCGGCTGCTACCCGCGAGCAAAGTGCCGGCATCGGCGAGATCAATAGCGCAATCGCAAAAATCGACGAGATGACCGGCAAGAATGCGGTTCTGGTCGATCACGACGCCGCGGTGGCGACCGCCCTTCTGACCCAGACCAATGCGCTGACCGAAGCCATGGATAAGTACCAGATTGGCGCTACTGGTGCCGTCGCTTTAAATAGCCGATCCGTATCTACAGGGCCGAAGGCGGAGGCTCGCAAGACCGAGCCGGTCAACCGCACGCTCCCGGGCGCGCGTCGGCACACAGGGAGCCAGCATTGAGGTATGTCCTGACATTTTGAGTGTTTCTGCCGAAGGTTTATTGTGCTACGGGGCCGCGGCACGCTTCCATAACGCGCTGCGATCGAAAATCAAGCCGCTTGGAGCGATATATTGTGTCGATCATTCCGGTTGCACCTACTTATAAGTCCGGACAACGATCTATGGCACCTGCGAATCCCGCCGTCTCAAATGACGCCAGGGCGGCAGCGCTCCAGTGAAGGACGAGAGCAGTCTGCGTTCCATCGCGAACGCCTCTGGCCGCGTTGTGGCAGCGAAGCATCGCCGTGGCATCCATCAGTCAGGTTGTGGCCCGCCGTACCCAGATCAGCCCCGATGAAGCCTTCCTGACAGGATTGCTGCACGGTATTGGCCGCCTATACTTCATGGTTCGAGCAGTGGGAAAGCCCGATGCCTTCAACGACCGCGAGTCTTTCATGGATTTGGTCTCTGGGTGGCACCCGTCCATCGGAAAGTCGGTCCTCGAGAACTGGGGATTCGCCGAAGAAATGGCCGCGGCCGTCGGCAACCAGGCCGAGGCAGAGCGGGATCGCAAACGCAAGCGCGAGGTCGATCTGACGGACATCCCGGTGGCCAGCATCGTCTTGGGCGAGGCCTTGAAGTTGCCTAACCCGCGCGTGCTGGACATCGCCGGCATCGACGCCTTCGCCACCATCGGTCTATCGGCGGAAGATTGCGTCACTATTTTGACTCATACTGAATATCAGCTCGAATCTCTGCAAGGCGCGTTGGGATGCTGATTCACCTGCCGGCGACGTCGCATGCTAGAAGAGCTCCACCTCACCCGCGCCGTTGGAGCTTGCCGGCCGCTTAGACCCGGTCGCGGCCCTGCCAGTCGAAGACGCATTGCCGGCCAGATCATCGAACAGAGCGCGTTCTTGCTCCATGCTGTGGATTTCACGGACCCGTTGCCGCAGCTCGTTCCACTGCACCTCCGACTTCGGCATGCTGTCGGCCGCCATGAACTGCGTAAGCTGCGTCAGGCTGGAACAGACATGAGTGAGGCATTGCACCAAGCGGTCGTGGAACTGGATGGCCGTCGCCGCCTTGCTCGATCGAATGTGCATGTCATCGTGCAGGACCATGAGATCCTGAAATACTCTTGCCGGCGAACCCGAGAAATCGAAGAGGCAACGCGCAATTGTCTGAGTCGCAGTACTCATGGAGTGCGCCGCCTCGACAAGAATCGCTGCGGGAGCGTCAGTCTCGTGCAGCGCGGACTCTATTTGCGCCGAAATGATGCCTAGCATCGAAACCAGGTTTTCGATCTGCTGGGGGGGCAAAGTGCCAGCTTCACTCACTATTTTGTTCATATCAGTTAGTTCCCGATGCCACCGCGGCCTTTACAAGACTCGATTGATCGTCGCTATCAGCTGTTGAGTATTGAACGGCTTCACGAGCCAGCCGGTCGCCCCCGCCTCCTTTCCCTGCAGCTTTTTGTCCTTAGCCGACTCGGTGGTAAGCACCAGCATTGGAACGCATTTATAGGCCGGCAGTAAGCGCAATTCGCGGATCAATGTGAGGCCATCCATGCGGGGCATATTGATGTCGGTCAGTACCAGGTCCGCGCTATGGCTGCGGGCAAATTCCAATGCTTCGACGCCGTCGCTCGTCTGCTTTACTTCGTACCCTTCGCCCGTGAGCGTCAATTGCATCATTAGACGAATCGACGGGGAATCATCGACAGTGAGTATCAGTCTGGCCATCTTCGCATCTCCGTCTCGTACGTCATCCTCTCCGGCAACCGGTCATTGAGAGCAACTTTACTGCTCATGCCGCAGCCCCATATTGCACATTTTCTGTTTCAAGCGATGGGTACGGTTCACATAGTCAGCACATCGAAATACCGCTCAATTGCAGCGCATCCATGCGCATTGGACTCGATAGATACACTCATCGGATATGTGACCGGTATCACCAAAATCGCGCGCGAGGCCCGCGAAGCACAGTCATTAGGGCTAAAGCTTAATCACAAGTCGCCGTCACCTTATGAAGCCCAAACCCCGATTTGGCCGCAGCACATTGCAAACATGCCTGCTTGAGAGTCGCCACGATTGTCTTTGGAGAGCACTGAGTATGGCAAGCGCCTTTGCGGCCCCTAGCTACGGAAAGGAGCCTTCTGCCTACGCCGATAATGTGACAACAGCCGAGGCGCGCGGTGCAGCGCTGGAGTTTTTGCGCCGGCTTGCAGCAGAGCTATCTACGGGCACGGTCGATTTGCCGTGTTTTCCAAAAGTAGTGATTCAAATTCGTAAGGCTTTGGCTGACCCCGCCACAACTCCCGAACAAACGGTCACCATCGTCGGCGCGGAACCGCGATTAGCAGCTCGCGTGCTGCAAACCGCCAATTCCAGCGCGTTCAATCTATCAGGTAAGCCGCTGGCGGATCTGCGTTCCGCAATCACGCGTTTGGGCTATCGGATGGTGCAGAGCGCTGCCGTCGCTTTTGCCATCCAACAAATGAAGGACGAACATTCACTACGCAGTATGGTGCTGCCCATGAACGCCTTGTGGCACCAATGCATCTCCGTCGCCTCAGTCAGCCAGGTCGTCGCCCGACGAACCAAGGTAAATCCTGACGAGGCCTTCTTGACCGGTCTTTTGCACGGCATCGGACGCCTGTACATCATGGTCCGAGCCGTGATCGAATCACCCACCATAGGTGGCGAGGAATCTTTTCGGGATTTGGTTTCCGGTTGGCACGCATCGATAGGCAAGGCGGTCCTGGAAAACTGGAGCTTTGCGCCGGAGATATGTGAGGCAGTGGCAGAGCAAGGCAATCACGACCGTCAACACAAAGGCGACGCGGATTTATCGGATGTCTTAATTGCGAGTATTGTGCTCGCAGAAGCATTGAACACCGCTACGCCGCAAATCGTCGACTATGGCGCGGTCTGGTCGGCCCAACGTATCGGCCTCAACGCGGACAACGGCACCCCGATCCTAGAAATCGCCCGGCATCATATAGCCTCACTACACAACGCCCTGGGCTGTTGAAATCAAATGCGATTTCCTGGCGGTGACACCTAAGTCGCTCTAGGCCGCTCTAATTTTTCCGCCGTACACCACGCCGGCGCAGGGATTGGCACCCAAGCCGTAGCAGAGCTCTGCCGGCCGCTCGATTCGCCATAGCGCAAAATCAGCGCGCTTGCCCACTTCAAGCGTGCCGATGTCCTGCGATGCGCCAAGAGCGCGAGCGGCATTGCGCGTAGCGCCGCTCAATGCCTCTTCCGGAGTCAATCCGAACAGCGTACAGGCCATGCTGAGCGCGAGCAGTAGGGACGTGCAGGGCGAAGTACCGGGATTGGAGTCGGTGGCAACCGCGAGCGTCACTCCCGCTTCCCGCAACAGCGCCACCGGCGGCGGGGTGGTCTGTTGTAATGTAAAGTAGGCGGTGGGCAGCAGCACCGCTACCGTGCCCGCCGCCGCGAGCGCGCGCGCACCGGCGACGCTGACAAACTCCAGGTGATCGGCCGAGAGCGCGCCCCACTTTGCCGCCAATTCCGCTCCACCCATGTCGGTCAATTGACCCACGTGCACATGAGCAGGCAATCCAAGCTGTTTTGCAGCGCGCAATAGCTGCTCGGTTTCTGTCACGGTAAACGCAATGTTCTCGCAAAAGGCGTCGACGGCATCGACGAGATTTTCGGCCACCAATGATTCCAGCCAGGGACCGCAGACCTGATTCACGAAGCCTTGGCGATCGGCGGTGAACTCCCGCGGCAGCGCATGCAGGCCGAGAAATGTTTTCCGGATCGACACCGGCAATTCAGCGCCTAAATCGCGCGCCACTTCGAGCAGGCGTCTCTCGGCGGCGAGCTCGAGACCGTAACCGGACTTCACTTCGATGGTGGTGACCCCTTCGGACATCAACCGTTGGGCGCGAATGGCCGCCGATACTCGCAGATCTTGATGAGTGGCCTCGCGCGTTGACTGCACGGTCGATTGAATCCCGCCGCCGGCGCGTGCGATGTCCTCGTAGGAGGCGCCGCATAGCCGCTTCTCGAACTCCTCCACCCGATGGCCGCCATACACCAAGTGCGTATGGCAATCGATCAATCCTGGAGTCAGCCATAGACCTCGGGCGTCGTGAACGGGAATGCCGAGAGCAGCTCCTTCGCGCGCGCCCTCGTCGGCGAAGCCAATCCATGCAATGCGTTCGCCTTTGACAGCGAGAGCGGCGTTCTTATGGGTGCCATAGGCTTCCGCACCGGCGACCATGGTGGCAATATTTGCGCCAACCCAAATCCGATCCCAGTCCCGCCTCGAGGAATTTTGCACTGCCGCTCGCCCGTCCTTCGTTGATGCACGTATGATACGGCAACCGGGGTTGCCTATACAGGTATAGTCAAGATGCGCCGCTATTATTTCCACAATGTTTTTTTGTCGAACGGCTGGACGACAGGTGCTTTGGTCAGCGTCTCCGCCGAGGGATTTGTCACTCAAATCGATGTCGTACCCGAACATGGCTCGATGGCTGTCGCCGGCGCCGAAGTCATCGCCGGCATCGTCGTGCCCGGCATGGCCAATGCCCACAGCCACGCCTTCCAGCGCGGTATGGCGGGAAATACCGAATTTCGCCTGTCGGCGCGCGACAGCTTCTGGACCTGGCGCAACGCCATGTATGCGCTCGCGAATCGCATCGAGCCAGACGATCTGCAAATCCTGGCGACGCAGCTGTTCGTGGAGATGCTCAAGGGCGGTTATACCTCGGTCGCGGAATTTCACTATCTGCACCGCCAAACGAACGGCGCGCCCTATGCAGGCGCCAATGTACTGTGGGACGCGATCGGTCAAGCAGCGTCGACCGCGGGCATCGGCCTAACCTTTCTACCCACCCTGTACCAGACCAGTGATTTTGGCGGCCGCCGGTTGAATCCAGAACAGGCTCGCTTCGCCTGCGACACCGATGAGTTCCTGCGCGCGGTCGAGGATCGGATAGGCGCCGCACGGCGCAATGCCGATCGCGATGCCGCAAGGCTGCAGGTCACCGGAGTTGCATTTCACAGCCTGCGCGCCGTACCCCTCGAGAATTTGCAGAGGGTGGCGCTGCGCCTGAGAGAAATCGACCCGGGCATGCCCCTACACATTCACGTCGCGGAACAGCAGCTCGAGGTGAAGGCCTGTGTGCGTGAGACCGGACGGCGCCCGATCGAATTGCTGCTCGACACGGGCTTGCTCGATCAATACTGGTGCCTGGTGCACGCCACCCACGCCACTCCCAAGGAGCTCAAGGGCATCGCCGACGCCCAGGCGAGTGTGTGTGTCTCGATCAGCACCGAGGCCAATCTAGGCGACGGATTCTTTGACACAGCGCGCTTTCTCAAGGCCGGCGGCCGACTCTGCGTGGGCTCCGACAGTCAGTCCACGGTAAGCCCCACCGAAGAATTGCGCTGGCTCGAATATCAGTCGCGGCTGCGCAAGAAGCGCCGCGCAGTACTCGCCACCAAGGGCGAACCGCATGTGGGTACGCGTTTGTGGCGGGACGCCGCGCAGCATGGGGCGCGGGCCATCGGCCAGCCGGCGGGCGCGATCGAAGTGGGCCGCCGCGCAGACTGGCTGGTGCTCGATGCAGCGCATCCTTCCATGGTGGGCGCGGCTCCGGACCGCGCATTGGACCACCTCCTGTTCGCCGGCGGCGATGCAGCCATCCGCGATGTCATGGTCGCCGGCCGATGGGTCATCAAGGACCGGCGCCACGAGGTCGACGGGGAACTGCAGCCGCGCTTTGCAGCCTTGATGCAAAGGCTGACCCTGGCGGAATAGGAATCGGTTGACTGTACCTGTCTATACAGGTTAGATTTGGCATCATGAGCAAAGCCTCCGTGTCGTTGCAGCCGCTGTATCTGCAGGTTAAACGGCACATCCTCGACAATATCGGTTCCGGCAAATGGGGCACCTCGACGCGGGTCCCATCCGAAAACGACATCGTCAAATCCTTCGGCGTGTCGCGCATGACGGCCAATCGGGCGCTGCGAGAATTGCGTGACGAAGGCGTTCTGGTGCGCATCGCCGGGGTCGGCAGCTTTGTTGCCGATCAGCATGCCCATGCCCACCCCATGGAAATCCGCGGCATCGCGGACGAGATCCGCCGCAGGGGCCACGCGCACCGCGCTGAAATCATTTCTCTCGAGCGTATCCTCGCCGCGGCAGACCTTGCCGAGGATTTCGGCATCGCACCACGCAGTGAATTGTACTGCTCGGTCATCGTGCACTTCGAGAACGATCGTCCCATTCAGCTCGAGGATCGCTACGTTCTACCCAAGCTCGCGCCCGATTATTTGAAGGTGGATTTCACGCAAACCACGCCTTACGACTACTTGGTCAAGGTCGCTCCTCTGCAAGAGGCCGAGCACCAGCTGCGCGCGGCAATGCCGGACGAGCGCACGCGCAAGCTTCTGGCCATGAAGCGCGACGAGCCCTGCCTGCTGGTGATCCGCCGCACCTGGACCGCCGGGCAGATCGCCTCGGTGGCCAAACTTTTTTATCCCGGGACCCGCTACGAAATGTCGGGGCGTTTCCGCCCCTAAAGGATGCAATCATGCTCGCACCATTGAAACCCAGAGTCATCCGCGCGGCGCGCGGCAACACCTTGAGCGCGCGTTCGTGGATGACCGAAGCACCGCTGCGCATGTTGATGAACAATCTGGATCCCGAGGTCGCCGAGAATCCCGCGGAACTCGTGGTGTATGGCGGCATCGGGCGCGCGGCGCGCGATTGGAATTGCTACGACCGCATCGTCGAGACGCTGAAGGTTCTGACCGAAGAGGAGACCCTACTGGTGCAGTCTGGCAAACCGGTGGGCGTTTTCCCCACGCATGCCGACGCGCCGCGAGTGCTGATCGCGAATTCCAATCTCGTGCCGCACTGGGCGACCTGGGAACATTTCAATGAGCTCGACCGCAAAGGTCTCGCCATGTACGGCCAGATGACCGCGGGCTCGTGGATCTACATCGGCAGCCAGGGCATCGTTCAAGGCACCTACGAGACCTTCGTCGAAATGGGCCGCCGCGACTTTGGCGGCAAGCCCGGCGGCAAATGGATTCTAACCGCGGGTCTCGGCGGCATGGGCGGCGCGCAGCCGCTGGCCGCCACCATGGCGGGGTTCAGCATGCTGGCGGTGGAGTGCCGTCAAAGCCGCATCGATAAGCGCTTGGAAACGGGCTACGTGGATGCGCAGGCGCGCACTCTGGACGAGGCGCTCGCCCTGTTCGACATCGCCAAGAAAAACTCCAAGCCGATCTCTGTCGCCCTGCTCGGCAATATCGTCGATGTGCTGCACACCCTGCACGAACGCGGCATCCGCCCGGACGCAGTGACCGACCAGACTTCCGCGCATGACCCGGTCAATGGCTATCTGCCCCAGGGGTGGAACGTGGAACAGTGGGACGAGCGGCGCGTCAGCGACCCCGCAGGCACCACCGCCGCCGCGTCGCGGTCCATGGCCAAGCATGTCGAGTACCTGCTGCTCTTCAAACGCATGGGGCTGCCGGTATTCGACTACGGCAACAATATCCGTCAGGTCGCCTTCGATGCGGGCGTGGCGAAGGCATTCGACATCCCGGGGTTCGTCCCCGAATATATTCGCCCGCTGTTCTGCCGCGGCGTGGGACCGTTCCGCTGGGCTGCGCTGTCGGGCGACCCGGAGGACATCTACAAAACCGACGCCAAGGTCAAAGAGCTGATCCCGGACGATCCGCACTTGCATCACTGGCTCGACATGGCGCGCTCACAGATTCATTTTCAAGGCTTGCCGGCGCGCATCTGCTGGGTGGGCCTGGGCCAGCGGCACCGATTGGGGCTGGCGTTCAATGAGATGGTCCGGAGCGGCGAGCTCTCCGCACCCGTCGTGATCGGCCGCGATCATCTGGACTCAGGGTCGGTGGCAAGTCCGAATCGCGAGACCGAGGCAATGAAGGATGGCTCCGATGCGGTCTCCGACTGGCCGCTGCTCAATGCCCTGTTGAATACCGCCAGCGGCGCGACCTGGGTGTCGATCCATCACGGCGGCGGTGTCGGCATGGGCTTCTCCCAACACTCCGGCGTGGTCATTGTCTGCGACGGCAGCCAGGCGGCGGCCAAACGCGTTCGCCGCGTGCTCTGGAATGATCCGGGCACGGGAGTCATGCGTCACGCCGACGCCGGCTATGAAATCGCCATTGCCTGCGCGCGCGAACAGGGCCTGAACTTGCCAATGCTCGGGCAGCCGTAATGACGCAAATGCTGGAGATGCGCGCCGGCGGGCTGGGGCTGTCGACGTTGCGGCGAGTCTACGAGCAGCCGGTCACCCTGCACCTCACGGCCCAAGATCGCGGCCGCATCGCCGTCGCGAGTTCCTTGGTGGACAAGATCATCGCGACCGGCGACGCCGCGTACGGCATCAATACAGGTTTTGGATTGTTGGCTCAAACGCGCATACCGACAGAGCAGCTCGAGCTGCTACAGCGCAATCTTCTGCTCTCGCACGCGGCCGGCGTGGGCGATCCCTTATCCGACGCCGTGGTTCGCCTGATTCTTGTCCTTAAAATAAACGCGCTGGCCCGCGGACACTCGGGAATCACCATGGCCGTGATCGACGCCTTGCTGGCACTGCTCGAGCATGAGGTGTATCCGCTTATCCCGGCCCAGGGCTCGGTGGGGGCATCCGGAGATTTGGCACCCCTGGCGCATCTGAGCACCATATTGCTGGGCATCGGTCAGGTGCGGGTGCGTGGCAAGGTGCTGCCCGCTGCCGAAGGATTGGCGCTGGCCGGGCTCGAGCCGCTGAAGCTACGCGCCAAGGAGGGCCTGGCCCTCATCAACGGCACCCAGGTATCCACGGCGCTCGCACTGGCGGGGCTGTTCGGAGCCGAAGATGTGTTCGCCGCCGCCGTCGTTGCCGGCGCCATGTCGGTGGACGCGCTCAAGGGCAGCGATTCTCCGTTCGATGCACGCATCCATGAAGTGCGCGGCCAACCCGGGCAAATCGACGTGGCGCGCGAATACCGCGACCTCATCGCGGGCAGCGTCATCCGCGCCTCGCACCTCGATTGCACACGCGTACAGGATCCGTATTCCTTCCGCTGCCAGCCCCAGGTGATGGGCGCCTGCTTGGACCTGATTCGCCAATGCAGCGTCACGCTCAGCATCGAGGCCAATGCCGTCACCGACAATCCGCTGTTGTTTACCGAGGCCGGCGACGTGCTGTCCGGCGGGAACTTTCATGCCGAACCGGTCGCCTTTGCGGCCGACACCTTGGCACTCGCGATCGCAGAAATCGGCAGCCTCGCCGAGCGGCGGGTGGCCGTCCTGGTCGATCCGAAAATGAGCGGACTGCCCGCCTTTCTCGTCGAGAACAGCGGCGTGAATTCCGGATTCATGATTGCGCAAGTCACCGCCGCCGCCCTGGTGTCCGAGAACAAGACCATCGCCACGCCCTGCAGCGTGGACTCCATTCCAACCTCCGCGAATCAAGAAGACCATGTCAGCATGGCGACTCATGGTGCGCGCCGCTTGGGCGCCATGGTCGACAATGCGGCCGCCGTGATCGGTATAGAGCTTCTGGCTGCGGCCCAAGGAATCGACTTTCATCGACCTGCAAAATCTTCGGTCACGCTCGAACAGGTTCACGCCGTCATTCGCGGCGATGTCCCATTCTACGACGTCGATCGGTATTTTTCGCCTGACATTCAAGCAGCGCAGTCCTGGGTCAAGACGGGCCGATTCTCACCGCTGGTGAAACGGATATTGCCGTCGCGGTCTGCTGCTTGAGCCGGCCCATTGTCGAGCACCTTCCCGGTGACGGTCCGCTGGTGATCAGCTTCCCGCATTCGGGCACGTACATTCCGAGCGATCTGGCGGCCCGCCTGCGACCCGAGGTGCTCGATCTGCCCGACACCGACTGGTTTGTGCCGGAACTGTACGATTTCTGTCGCGACATCGGCGCGTCCGTCGTCAGCGCAACTCACACTCGCTACGTCGTTGACTTGAACCGGCCGCCGAATGGCGCGCCGCTCTACCCGGGCCAGCGAGAGACCACGGTGTGTCCCACCGAAACATTCGACGGGGAGGCCCTGTACAAAGACGGAGAGAATCCGACGCCCGCGGAAATCGCCGCGCGGTTGAATACCTATTGGCGCCCCTATCACCAGAAATTGGCATCACTGACGAGTGAGATCGCACAGCGACACGGGCGCTGCATCCTATGGGATGCCCATTCGATACTGTCGCAGGTGCCCGGACTATTCGACGGCCGGTTGCCCGACCTCAATGTCGGCACCGCCGCCGGCCGCAGCTGTTCGCCCGCTCTGTTGGATCGCATCGTCGCTACGTTGAGCGCGCAACAGCGCTTCTCCTTCGTGGTGGACGGCCGCTTCAAAGGGGGCTACATCACTCGCCATTACGGAAATCCCGCGGCGCACGTTGAAGCGGTGCAATTGGAAATCGCACAACGGGCCTACCTTGCCGAGATTCGCGTGCCGACGTTCGCCGCAGCGCACGCGCGGCCGCTCAGCCTGTTGCTCCGCGAGTTGCTCACCGACCTCGCCAGGGCGTGACGTCGGCGCGATCCCTGATCCTAGCCCACCACCACTTCGCTGATCTGAATCACGGGCGACAAATCGGTGTAGTTCGGGATATCCGCCAGTATCTCCTTCACGTTGGGCCCGAAGCCCGCCTGGAAAGATTCCACCGAATCGCAAAAAATGTGGCACATGCCCACATAGGTCGCGGGCGCCCCGGGGGTGCCGCCCGCAAGCCCCTTATCGACCGTGTAGTACTTGCAGCTTGCACCCATCTTGGCCTTGACCATGGGCATGTGCTTGTCGCGGTAATAAATGTGGTCAAATCGGCTGCCCGGAGTATTCGGGTACATCACGCTTACTTTGATCATGGCTGATTTTCCTTTGCCTAAAGGGACTGCTGCGGCTAAGTATCGCCCCGCAGCCAAAAAAATTACAGCCACAGCGTCAGATCCACACCCGGCAACGGCCCTATTGCTTTGTTGCCCGATCATGACGAGGTAGCATGGCGTCTATGAAATTCATTACCGCCCTTGCCATGGGTATTTGTCTCCTTCCCTGCGTGAGCCGTGCCGCTGCGCTGAATCTCGCCACGCTCACCTGTGAAAAATACGAAAACGACGTGCTGCCGGCGGCCGCCACCAGTACGACCGCGGACTCGCTCAACACGGTCATGTGGCTGTTTGGATATGCCGTTGCAAAATCCGGGACGCATGTCATGTATCCGGACGCACTCGCGCCTTTCGGATTCGCGCTCGACAATGAGTGCAAAAGCAATCCCACGGAAACCCTGTTGGCGGCGCTGGCCATCGTCAAGCCGGAGTCCAAGAAGCCCATGGACATCGACAAGGTTGAATGCGCGTCTTTCGCGTCGAAGCACATCCAGTTCGAGCGCACCGATCCGGAGAGCGCGAATACCATCATGATGTGGTTGTTCGGCTTCTCCGTGGCGAGAGCCGGCAGTCATCTATTCGACGCTGAGGGCGTGCACGCGTTTGAAACCGGACTGCTCGCGATTTGCGCCAAGCATCCCGATATCAGCTTGTTCGATGCGCTGACTCCCATCAGAGTGCCGAAGGCGGAAAAAGCGCCGCGTCCTTGAATCAGCTCGCCGCTCCCTCAATCCAGGTTTTTCGCACGCGCAGATCGCCGTCCAAGAGCACCAGATTGGCCCGATAGCCCGGCGCGATGCGGCCGAGCTCCCGATCCAGCCCGAGAAACTCCGCGGGATATTCGCCGGCCATGCGCGCGGCCTCGACGATGTCCAGACCTAACAACGAGACCGCGTTGCGTACCGCCGCAGCCATGTCGAGGGCCGTTCCGGCTAGCCCGCCGCTCTCGTCGCGGCATACGCCGTCCACGACTCGAATCGTCCTGCCCTGCAGCATGAAGCTCGATGCAGAGGAGCCCACGGCGGGCATTGCGTCCGTCACCAACATGAAACGATTGTGCGGCTTGCAGCGCAGCGCGAGCTTGAGCATCACCGGATCGACGTGGTGGCCATCGACGATGATTCCACACCAGGTGCCGGTATCGTACAGCGCCGCACCGACGATCCCCGGCGCGCGCGCCTCGAGGCGCGCCATGGCGTTGAACAAATGCGTGAAGCCACGCACTCCGTGCGCGATAGCCGCCGTAGTCAGCTCAAAACCGGCGTCGCTGTGTCCCGCGCAGACGAGAATTCCGTCGGCGGCAAGCTTGGCGATGATATCCAGCGTGGTCATCTCGGGCGCCAGCGTCAGCACCGTCCGACCGCCGCGCAGCCCGCGGAGCACCGCCACCGAATTCGCATCGAGCGACCGCAGATGTTTGGAATCATGCACGCCCCGTCGCGCCCAGTTGAGGAACGGACCCTCGATGTGAATGCCGAGGACTCCCGGCATGCCGGCGTCGAGGGCAGACTGTACCGCAGCGATCGCGCGGCCGATGGTGGCGAGATCATCGCTGATCAGCGTGGGTAAAAAGCCCGTGGTCCCGAAACATCGGTGCACGGCGCCGATGGCGCGGATCGACTCTAAACTGGGGTCATCGTTGAACAGTACGCCTCCGCCGCCGTTGACTTGCACATCGATGAATCCGGGCAGCAAGAGCTGCCCCTGAAGATCCACGACGGCCGCGTCTCGGCAACGCGAATCGCCCGGATCGACCAGCGCCTCGATACGGCTCCCCGCCAGCAACAGGGTTTTGCCGCTCACGATGACTTCACCGCTGAGCAGCCGGCCGTTCACCAGCGCGGTGCGCATCACACCGTCTCGGTAACCTTGCGCAAATGCGCCGGTCGATCGGGATCAAAGCCGCGCCGGACCGCGAGCGTGGCTATCAGCCGGTAGGCGCTTTGCACCAGCAGAATCGGCGCCACTTCCGCCGTCGTCGCAATGCTGGGCAGTACGATGGCTCCGGCGCTGCGTGCGTCCTGCGCTTGCGCATCCTGCAAACCGGCAATCATGACGGCAACGCCACGGCGCGACAGTTCGCAGGCCAATGCTTCAACCCCACTGGCCGTGGCGTCGCGCTGCGCGAACAGCAATGCGGGAAAACCCTCCCCCAGCAACGTGTAGGGACCATGGCGCAGTTCCGCGCTGCTGAAGGCCTCGGCGTGCAGGCCACAGGTTTCCTTGCATTTCAATGCGGCTTCCTGCGCGGCGCCGAGCCCGAGGCCCCGCCCCACCACGTAGAGATGCTCGGCCAATCGCAGCGGCGGCAGCGCCGCCGACCAATCGAGCGCCCAGGTTTGATCCATCTGCACAGGCAGGTTCTCGACGGCCGATTCGAGCGCCGTATCCTGGGTCCACGCTGCGATCAGTCGGATCAGTGCGGCCAGCGTGGCGAGATAGGACTTCGTGGCTGCCACACTGGTTTCGACGCCGGCCCGCAATTGGATGACCAGGTCCGCGGCCGAAACCAGCGGCGCATCGGGGCTGTTGCACAGCGCGAGTACTGTGGCTCCCGCAGACTTTGCCGATGCGACAGAGGCCAGCAGATCTGGGCTGCGTCCAGACTGCGAAATCGCAATGAACAGACAGCCGCGAAGATCTTGTGAGACGCCGTAGACCGAGCTGACCGACGGCGCGGCCGATGCGGTCAAAACCCCGGCGCGAGTCTCGATCAAATACTTGGCATAAGTGGCAGCATGATCCGAGCTGCCGCGCGCGCAAGTAATGACTGCGCGCGGTGCGAGACGTCGCACCTCTGCGCCAATCGCGGCGATGGCAGCCGTGTCGTATTGCAATTGCGCCCGCACCGCATCCGATGCGCAGGCAGCCTCCCGGAACATATGCGTGCCCTCAACCTGAATTGCAGCCAATGCACTCATGTTGAAGCGCTCAATTCAGCAACGAAGTCATAGATATCCCCGCGGTAGTACGATTGTGAAAACTCGATCGCCCGGCCGTCCGACAATGAACCCAAGCGTTCGACCAGCAGGCCTGCATCGCCGGTCTTGGCCTTGAGCAATTGCGCTTGCTCGGCTGTCAGCAGCAGCGCGCGCAGCCTCTGCAGTGCGCGCACCGGGCGCTTACCGGCGAGATCCAGCGCCTCATAGAGCGATGTGTCCACCGCCTCGATCGAGGGCAGCGCGGTGGCGACGATGGTCGCGCACTCCAGCGCCATCGGTGCACCATCGGCGCAGCGAATTCGATTGAAGCGGTACACCGGCGTACCGGGACTCAAACGCAGGGCGAGCGCCTCTTCGGGCGTCACCGTGCCGGTGGCACGTTTCAGCCAAACGCTGCCGGGCGTGCGCCCGCGAGAGCGCATATCCTCTGAAAATGAGGTCAGCTTGGAGAAGTTCTTATCGACTCTGGCCGACACGAAGTTACCGGCGCCTTGTCGCCGCACCAATAAGCCGTCCGCCACCAGCCCGTCGAGCGCCTTTCGTACGGTGATGCGCGACACCGCGAAATCCGTCGCGAGATCACGTTCCGAGGGCAGCGCGTCATCTTGGCCCAATACTCGGCTGGAGATGGCCTTGCGAAGCATCCGCTGCAGTTCCTGATACAACGGCAGATTGCCGCGGCCATCGAGCGGGCCGAGTGTCTTGGCGAGCGATGTCATCTGGTTGAAGGGCTCATCTAGTACTTGATTCGTGCATAGAATAATACCAAACAAATACCATTTTTGACACAACGACCGCTATCAGTAGATAGAAACTCATTGTTTATTATAGATATTTGCGAAATACACCCCGACAATTTCCCATTCCGAAAATATTCTAAATATTGGTATTACATTGGGTATTCATTGGTGTCGATACCCAGCCGCGTCGCAGGAGGCGTCGACGCTGCGACGCGGTATGCTCAATACTCTGTCCGAAAGACAAGTCGCCGGACGACGGGATTCGGCGATCCCCAAGGGAGTAATTGCGTGCCGATTGATCGACAAATGATGTATGCGCTCGTGCTGGGAATTCAGGCGCTTGGGAGTGCAGGTGTGTCAGCAGCCGATGCCACAGCCCATGCAGCCATGCTCACCCGCGCCAAGAACTTGGAACTTCCAACCCCCTATGTGCCACCGCCGGGCAATCCTCTGCAACATCATGCCGCCGGTTTCGCGCAGATCATGTGCAATGCAGTGTTCATCACCGGTTTGGATCCGGACTTCGCCGCCGAGAACGTCGGCTACTTCACCGCGCCTTATGTCGAGCGCGCAAAACTCGGTAAGCCTGTGGTCGATCGCGCCGCAAAGACGGTCAGCGTCGCCGTTCCCGGCGGACCGGTGCGCATCGCGAAGTTTGTGGGCGACCAAGGGTGCGTGACTTTCCCCGTCGGCGTAGACCACCTGGCCTTCACTCCGCAATCGATCACATCCGCCCTTCCCGATGCGGCGAGCCAGGCCTGGCCCACCGGCGACAAGATTCCGAACGGCCTGCCGCCGGAAATCGATGGCCGTAAAATCGATCGGGCTCTGGATTCGGCCTTCGCATCGCCCGACGGGATGACAGCCGCGGTCGTCGTGACCTGGCGAGGCCGCATCATCGGCGAGCGCTATGCTGCGGGCATCACGGCGCGGACGCAGCTGGAGAGTTGGTCCATGGGAAAAAGCGTCACAGCGGCGTTCATGGGAGTGCTCATCCAGCAGGGTGTGTACGATCTATGGCAACCCGCACCCATCCCCGAGTGGCAAGCGCCGAACGATCCACGCGCCAAGATTCGCATCGCCGACCTGCTGCGCATGTCGAGCGGCCTGCGCATCCGTGCCCAATACGATCCGGAATATGACCCTGCCGGGCCGTATACCGACCATCTCTACCTGTACACGGGAGGCGTCAATTCCTTCCACTATGCCGCGACGCGCCCCTTGGAATGGCCGCCGAACAGCGTCGGCCGCTACCGCAACACCGACCCGGTTCTCGTCAATTACTTGGTGCGCCTTGCAGTCGAGAAACGCGGTGAGAACTACGCCTCATTCCCGCAACATGCATTGTTCGACAAAATCGGTGTGCGCAGCATGGTGATCGAAACCGATCCCTTCGGCGACTTGCTCACTCAGGGCTACGATCTGGCCTGCGCGCGCGACTGGGCTCGACTGGGCAATCTGTATCTTCAGGACGGCATGTGGGATGGAAAAAGGATATTGCCGCCAGGCTATACCAAGTTCGTGAGCACTCTCGCGCCGGCATGGGTCGCCGATGGCAGGCCAATTTACGGCGGTTTTTTCTGGATCAACGGCGATGGCGCCATTCCGGTGCCGAAGGACTCGTACTACATGGCGGGCGCAGGCGGCCAATCCACCATGATCATCCCGTCGCACGATTTGGTGGTCGTGCGGCTGGGGCATTTCAAGGGCAATGCCGTGGGCACCCAGGATTTGCACAAGGCGCTGGCGCTGCTTGTCGAGGCGGTCCCCGGTAAGGTACCCGGTAAGGTGCCAGGCCCTCCTCAACGGTAGCGATGCGGGAGCTGCAAGCCAAGGCTGCGGCTCATTTCTAAGATCCGTTGGACGATCATTATTGCTGGCGCTTGGCCGGCGCGCTCTGCGATGCGGCCGGCCGTAATCCCAATTGATTGGCTATGGCAGCCGCCTCGCCGCGCGAACAGACATTCAGTTTCGCGAGGATGGCGGACACATGATGATCCACGGTTTTGTCAGCGACGAACAGGCGCCGCGCAATTTCAGCATTGCGCCGGCCTTCGGCCAATAGCGACAGAACATGAAGCTCTCGATTGGTGAGTCCGTGCGGATTGTTCCTGGTCCGGGCTTGGGCGCCGAGGGGAATTTTGCGTATGCCGGTGGCGCGGATGCTGCGCCGTGCGCGATTGCTCATCGGGCCCGTCCCGAGGCGTTCGAATATCGCCAAGGCAGTCCTGACATCGCCTTCTTCGCGGGTCTCGGCAAGCGCAATGGCCTCCTCGTAGGGACAGCCAAGCGCTTTCCATGCCGTGGCCGCGCCGCGCCAGTCCCCTGAGATCTGCAATGCAAAAGGTGCGGCGATCCGGTCTGGAACACTCTTGAGCCGATCAAGGCGGCTCAGCCAGAATGCAAGCTCGCCCCGCATCCATTGATCCGCGTGCTTTTCGGCCTGTGCATAGCACCGTTCCAACTCGTCGGCGGCGAGCCCCGCCGGATTGCCGTTCAACCAGGCAAACTCTGCACGCGCTAGCGCAATGGGACCCAGCCTCTGAAGTTCACCCGTCATCTTGGCGAGCGCGTAGGCCTCGTTCAACGTGGATTCCACTCTGGGATCGCCGCGCCAGGATCGTGCGCGCGCCAGGACTATGAGCGCCGGTATCCGGGTCACCGGCGCGATCCTGGGGTGCCGCAAAATAGCCTCTGCGACGTTCGTTGCTTGCTGCCAATCACCTTGCAGCAGCAGATTTTCTGCGCGCAGCGCGGACATGTATGTCGCCCAAGACCCCAGATCGCGCTCCTCGCAATAAACGATTCCTTCGTTTATATAGCGGTCAGCGTTCGCCAATTCGCGGCTGGCTCCCGAAGCCTCCAGCACGGCGATTGCCTCGGCCGCGTACTTATCTGCGGCATACTTGTTTCCGCCGAACCACAGCAGCCGCGACAACCATCGCAGCGCGTCGCCTTCCTTGATCCTATTGCCCGTGGATTGGCACAACCCCAAAGATTCCTCTCGCGCCGTGATCGCTTCCTCCATTTGATCGGTCAAATAATATTCGCATGAAGCTCGGGCCAGAAAATCCGCCTTTATCTCCGCGGAAATCGCGCCGGCGTGTGCAATCGCCGCGGCAAAATGTGCCGCGGCCTCTCGATGTGCGCCGAGACAGGACGCGCGCTCGGCCGCCGCCGGAGCAAAGCGCAACACCGCGGCGCTGTCGCCGGCCCTGTCGCATGATGGACCAGCCGAGCCACCGGCACCTCGGGTGCGCCGGCCTCGAGCAGCGCAGCCAGGATTCGGGCGTGCAGCGCCTGCTGCTGCGGCAATACCAGATTCTCCTCCACGGCGCGCCACGCAAGTTCGTGTCTGAACGCAATGAAGTGATCGGCGCGGGCCAGCATGCCCGCGCCCAGACATCCCTCCATTGCTGATCCGCTGACGGTGACGATGCTCTGCAGCAACCATTTTTCCGCTTTGCCGGGAACGGCGGACACCAGATTGGCGATCTCGCGTGCATCGGCGGATAGCCGTGAGATTCTGGCGAGCACGGCGTCGCGCACGGTTGCGGGCACGTTCTGTGCAGATACCGCGAGCGCCTCGGTCACAAAGAAAGGGTTGCCGCTGGTCGCTTCGAACAATCCGTCGGCCGGTCGCCCAGCGCTTTCCGCCAGGGCGGCGACGGCAGCCGCCGTCAGCGGCGGCAGCAACAGGCGGCGCATGCATCCCGACGGAAGGTCGCCGATGACCGAACGTAGAGGGTGATGGGGACCTACCTCATCGTCACGGTAGGACGCGATCAGCATGACCTTGAGAAATTTCAGGCGCCTGCCAACGAATTTGAGCAGATCTAGAGTGGCTTCGTCCGCCCAGTGAATGTCCTCGAAGACCACGACGGTCACGGTGGAACTCCGTACCAGATAATCGACGGTCGCGTTGAAAATGGCGTCGCGGGTGGTCGCGTCGGCAATTTTGCAGCGGAACTCCTCTCCCGCCTGACGGGCCATGTCATACAGCGGAGCGAGGGGGCGCGGAGTGAACAGCGCCTCGCATCCTCCCCAGAGAACGCGAACGGTGGGACCCTGTGCCTCCAAGAACTCGCGAATCAAGGAACTCTTACCAATGCCCGCCTCGCCGCACACCAGCGCGATGGACCCCGGCCCGCCCGAGACGGCGGTAAGTCCGGCGCCGAGCGCATCCAAGTACAAATCCCGTTCCAACAGCTTCATTGACCGGCGCTCCCCCTCCACCACCCAGCTTAAGTTCCGGACTGTGGCGCCGCCGCGCAATCGGGGGCCGGCACGTCGGCTTTGCGACGCACTAAATGGGTAGGTGCGGCACAAGAAATAGGGAGCTTTCCCGATTAGCCACCGGCCCTGGGAACCTTGACTGTGCACTCACCGGAATCACCCGGCCGACAAGCAGGAAATCAAACATGCCTCGTTATCTCATCGAAAGGACATTTTCCGACGGCCTGAAAATTTCAGTGGACGCCGCCGGCGCGCAGGTTTGCCGAACCGTGGCGGAGAACAATCTGCAGGAGGGTGTTACCTGGATCAGCTCCTACGTGAGCACGGACAAAAAGCGCACCTTCTGCATCTACGAGGGGCCCACTCCCGAGGCGATTCGCCGCGCGGCAGATCGCAGCAAGTTGCCGGTGACCAGTATCCACGAGGTGCAACTTCTCGATCCCTATTTTTACAGATGAATTTATCAATCAGGAGAATGAAATTGAAGACTCTACGTTGTTTGGCCTTGTCGGCGGCCCTGGCGGGATCGCCGAGTACCATGAGTGCTCCGGCCGCGGCAGCCGGCGATACGCTGAGTCAGCGCATCGTGAAATTCGGCGACCTCGACTTGAGGCAAAGCCGCGGCGTCGAAGTGCTGTACTTGCGCATCAGAACCGCCGCGCACGAGGTGTGCGAGTCCTACAGCTCGTTGCAGTTGAAATCGGTGAGCCTCAGTCGCGAATGCGCTCAGAACTCGATCGCTCGCGCCATCATTGCGGTCAATATGCCGAAGCTCACGGCCTACTACCGTGAAAAATTGGGAGTCAGCGCCGAGAAACCGTCCCGCCTGGCCGAGACTGCCGGCGCAAGCAGGGATTGAGCCGAGGTTATGGCCGGACAGTCTCCGTTAGCGGGACTGTCCGTTACCGCGCCCTCGGCGACCAGGGCACACAGCAAGTCCCAAGGTGAGAAATCCCACGATGGGTACCTCTATGTTTGATGCTCCGCTTCGCCTTGCAAGCCTCTCTGAATGCTAAATAGATCTTTACGGTGCCGCGATTCCTGAATCAGTGCGCATAGCGGAGCCATTCGCGATGCGGCGACTGACTCCTCAGGCGATCTTGCGCCCCTTGCCGGCGCCATGCCCCGCCTTAGGCTGCGGCGATTTGCCCAGGCTAGCCTTGAGGGCCGCCATGAGACATGGCCAATTCCGCCGCGCTGATCTTGGCGGTCGACAGGTGTTCCGTTGCGGGCAGCACTTCGTCTGCAAATCGCAGAGTCAGCAACATCAACGCATTTTTCTGCGGCGTGATCGCGCAAAGATGTTGCCGCTAGGTTGCAACCGCGACCTTGTGAGTCTCCTCGCGGACCTTGCGCGGCAGCGCATATACTTTTTCGCCGCCTTTCGAAGGGGTTAGGTAATACGGTTTTTCATAGTACATCGTAGGTATTCCAGAGACATTGCAAAAGGTATCGATCGCAATGGTCTCGGACGCCTTCACGTTGGCATGCTTAAAATCCGCATCTGCGAGCGCTACAAAATCGCCCTTCTTGTACTCATAGCCCTTGACGATATGCGACCAATCGACGACTTTGCCAGTCCTTTTGTTGACGCGCTGATAGCCCACGGTGGCAAAATCGCGACTGTCAAGCATACGGATCGGCAAGGCATTGTCCTTCGACGCGGTGTGCAGCTCCACCGGTACGTATATCAAACCGAAGGAAATTGCGCCCTTCCACAAAGCCCGCGACATGCCTTTCCCCTACGAAGCCAATCCAGTCAGTAACCCAGGCTGGCATTTGAGCTCAAAAAAGCGGACCTTCGAAACAAGGTTATCCCCTGTTGAACCGTAGGCATTGGCTGACAAGGCACATTCGAACAATGTTCGATCAAACTCCGTAGCACTCGCGTCGGAATATACCTGTCTGTAGGAAATATCGTACGCACGAGCGGGGGAATGAACGACTACTTAAATTGTCGAATCGCGTCAAAAATGTACAGCACAAGCACGGTAGATTTATCGGTTTTTACGTTTTGGCTTTTTTAAGGGATATCTCACGGTGAGATTTCGTGGGATCAGATCGAAGCGCGTATGTTCGATTCCTGTCAAACGACCTGCCTCAAACACGAGTGCCGACATCATGAACCATAGACTGCTATTGAGTTTTCTCGCGATGAGCCCTGCAAACGGCCATTCGTTGTAGCCATGCGCGCGGTCAAGTTACTCCTCGTAGAAGATTCTGCAGTGCTTGCGAACCACTTGACCGAGACGATTGCCGATTTCCCGCAAATCGACTTGATCAAAGCGGTTGATTCGGAGGCGAGCGCCCTGATCGAGATTCGCAAGCGGCATATCGACGTGGTGGTGCTGGATCTGCAATTGAAACAGGGATCAGGATTTGGCGTTCTGCATGCGCTCGGCAACCTTCAGCAAAAGCCCTGCGTTATTGTTCTGACTAACCATGATTCCGCTCCCTATGAACAGAAAGCTATTTCTCTGGGCGCGCGATATTTTTTAGACAAAGCGCGTGATGTGCAACGGTTCCCCGATATTCTTCGCGAAATTCTGTCTGATGGCGCACGCGCGGGTTCCATACATTAATGTCGGCCCCAGAGGCGGCCGATGATATAGCCGATGAGCTGCTCATCGACCGGCTGCAGCAGGCCGCCTTCGGGTATTTTCTAGACTACCGGCAGGATAGTAGCGGTTTGATAGCCGACACGTCGCGGCCCGCTTCCCCCTGCAGTATTGCGGTGGTGGGTTTTGCATTGTCCTGTTATCCCATCGCCGTAGAACGCGGTTGGATCACGCGTGATGAGGCCGCGACCCTGATTTTAAAGACCTTGCAGTTCTTTTGGGACAGCGATCAGGGGGGGCGTCCAAATTCCAGCGGCTATCGCGGCTTCTATTATCATTTTCTAGATATGCACACCGGCCGCCGTGTTTGGGGCTGTGAGTTGTCGCTCATCGACACGGCGTTGCTCCTGGCAGGAGCGCTGACGGCGGCGGCGTACTTCGACGGTGAGGCGCGGGAGTCGCACATCCGCCGGCTCGCCAGCGGCCTTGTCGACAGAGTCGAATGGCCGTGGGCGTTAAATGGAGGCGACACCCTGGCCCAAGGATGGAAGCCTGAAACAGGATTCCTGCACTACGGATGGGAAGGATATAACGAGGCGACCCTACTCTATGTGCTCGCCATGGGATCCTCCGCGAATCTCCTTCCGCCGACGTGCTTTACGAACTGGACGGCGACCTACCAATGGGAAAACCTATTGGGGATTGACACACTCTACTCGGGCCCCCTGTTCACGCATTTATTTTCCCATGCGTGGATAGACTTCAGACAGATACGCGACCCTTTTATGCGTCAAGTGCAGAGCGATTACTTCCAAAACACCCAAAGTGCTATTGCAGTTCAGCGAGAATACGCCGCGCGAAACCCGCGGGGATTTACCGGCTACTCGCGCACGCTGTGGGGCATCAGCGCCGGCGACGGGCCCGCCAATGCGACGGCCTTGTCTCCTCGCGATCAACGCCACTTCGGTTACATGGCACGCGGTGCGCCGTTTGGTCCGGACGACGGTACGCTCTGCCCGTGGGCCATGTTGGCCGCGCTGCCCTTTGCTCCGGCCGCAGCGTTGATGGGAACCCGCCACCTACTGGCACGCTATCCGCAGGTGTGCGTGCACGAGCGGTTTGTGAGCGGATTTAACCCGAGTGTCGTGGTTCAGGGCTCGCCGTGGCTGTCCGAGGGTTGGTACGGACTGGATCAAGGTCTGCTTGTTATGATGATTGAGAATTTCCGCTCGGGCCTCATTTGGAAGTTGGCGGGCCAGTCCTCAGTCCTACGCGCCGGACTTCAAGCCGCGGGTTTTCAGGGGGGCTGGTTAAATCCATGATCCCGCATGCCGAATTGCCAGACTCGGATGACTATCTGCACCGAGTTCGACCACCCCGCTGGGCGAATCCAGCGCCGCAACCCCGGTACGATCTCGTCGTCATCGGAGGCGGTCCCGCGGGGCAGTCTGCGGCCCTACTAGCTGCCCAATCAGGCCACCGTGTCGCGCTCATCGAGCGTGCCGAACTCGGGGGCAATTCTTTAAATGCGGGTTCCATTCCCTCGAAAGTGCTGGTGCGGAGCGGCCGCGCCTACGAGGCGATTGCCAACAGCCAGCGCTGTGGCGGCCCTCCCTGCGTCCCTCCGCCGGCCGACTTCCGAGCGGTGATGCAGCGTATGCGTGCCATCCGCGGCCGAATCGCCGAGCGGTATTCGGCTGCTCGTTTGACCGACATGGGCATTGACGTATTTTTTGGACAGGCTGAATTTGCCGGACCCAGTCTCATCCAAGTACAGGCGCTGAATCTGCATTTCACCAAAGCGCTGATTGCGACGGGGTCCAGTCCCATGGGCGCCGATATTCCCGGTCTGCAATCTACCGGATACTTAACGAGCACAGCACTATTCCAACTCGACCGTCTACCCCGTCGGTTGGCCATTATCGGCGGCGGTCCCTTGGGTTGTGAGATGGCGCAAGCCTTCGCCCACTTCGGATCGCGTGTCACCATCTTGCAGGATCAGCCTAAATTCCTGCCGTGTGAGGAACGAGACGCCGCCGAACTCCTGTCGCTCTCTTTGGCCCGCTCCGGAGTGGAAATTCGGCTGAATACCACCATCGCGGCCGTCCGCCGCGAAAACTCGGAAAAGCTGATTGACGCCGAGAGTGCAGGCGATCGTTATACTCTGGCCGTGGATGAGATCCTAGTCAGCGTGGGACGCCGCGGCAATTCCTCCGCTCTACAGATCGCCGCCGCGGGAGTGGTTCGGCACGCCGACGGCAGAATAGAGACGGATGATTTCCTGCGGACCAGTAATCCAGCGGTATATGCCGCGGGCGATGTATGCATGCGTCACCGGTTCGTCAATGTCGCCGAAGCCTCGGCGGAAATCGCGGTCCGCAATGCCTTACTCCAGGCCGAAATGTCCCACTACGCAATTGTCGCTCCTCGATGCACCTACTGCGATCCTGAAATCGCGCACATCGGCATGCACATCTGGGACGCCCATCGGCAATCCATTCCTGTGCACACCTACACCATACTTATGCAGGACGTGGATCGTGCCATCACCGATGGACGAGACGAGGGGTTCTTGAAGATTCATGTTCGGGCGGGTACCGATCAAATCATTGGAGCCTCGATCGTCGCCTCACGCGCCAGTGAAATGATCAACGAAATGGCCATTATCATGCACGCCAAGGTGGGTATGCGCGCCCTTGCCCAGATCAAGCATACCTACCCCAGCCAATCCGATGCGATTCGTCTCGCCGCACGTGCCTATACCGCTGCCCATGCCCATGCTCGCCGCTGAACTGCAATCACAGGCGGATTTTGCCGGCCAAGAGGCAGCGCCTCCTGAGATTCTAAGTGTCGAGCGTCTTGAGGCATTCGCAGAGAACTTGGCGAAGACGCAGGAGGTGTTTCCGTTCCGCAATGCCGGTGTCTCCCTCACCCGTCGCCTGCGATCCAATGCCGAGGCGCTCAATGCCTCCTATCAAGCCCTGGTCGGCGGCCTCCGTCACGGAGACTCGATCACTCCTGCCGCAGCGTGGCTCATCGATAATTTTTATATCATCGACGAGCATATCAAGGCCATCAAGCGCGATCTGCCTTCGGGGTTTTACGCACAGCTCCCTAAACTCTCCAACGCAGTCCTACTAGGCTACCCGAGAGTGTATGGCATTGTGGTCGGGCTGATTGACCACACCGACAATCTCTTTGAATCTGAGACTCTGTATCGATATTGCCAGGCGTATCAACGAATACGGCCGTTGACCATCGGTGAACTGTGGGCCATTGCGATTACGCTACGAGTGGTACTGATAGACAATTTGAGCCAACTCGCGCTCGGTATAGTGGCACGACTATCGCAGCGGGCGCAGGCGGACGCCCTCGCCGATCAGTGGGTCACTCAGGGCTTCCCCACCGAAGGCCAGGGCGGAAACGTCACCCCCACGCCCATGCCGCGCGCGTTCGCGGCGCAATTGTTACGTAGACTCAGGGACCATGACAGGGCGGTGACGCCGGCACTCGCGTGGCTGCACCAGACATTGGCGGCCCAGGGGCTGAATGCCGACGAACTCGTACACGGCGAGCATCAGCGTCAAGGGGCCGTCAACGTCAGCGTGCGCAACATCATCACCAGTCTTCGCCTAATATCCTCCGTGGATTGGGCGCAGTTTTTCGAAAGCGTCAGCACCGTCGATGCACTCCTGCGTTCGCAGAGCCAGTATGGAACATTCGACTTCGCCACCCGCGACCTGTACCGACATGCTGTCGAAGAGTTGGCTAGGCGCTCGTCCCACACCGAGTTGGAGGTCACGCATCGGGCGTTGGATACGGCGCGCCGCGTCAGTGCGGGCCCCACTACCGGAGGTGCGACGTCGAGTCCTCCACCGCGAGAGCCGGGATGCTATCTCATTGGCGATGGCAGGCGGGAATTGGAGAGGCAGCTGGGATACCGCGCCTCTTGGCGCGAGCGAGCGGTCCGGGCGATCTCGCAATTGGGGGTGGCCGGATATGCAACACTAGTTTTCGCGCTCGCCGCTGCGTTCACCGCGTTGTGCCTGATGGAGGCCCCCCTGACCGCCGGCGCCGGTTGGATGGCGCTCCTCATCGGAGCGGCGCTGCTGGCGGCAACGGATGTGGGAATTGCCATCGTTAATTTATCGGTCACCCACCTGTGCCGCCCTGCTGCTTTGCCGGCACTCGATCTCAAAGCGGGGGTGCCGGCGGAACTGCGCACGCTGATGGTGGTGCCCATTCTCCTCACCACGGCAGCCGAGATCGAGGAGAATCTGCGAAATCTCGAAGTGCACTATTTGGCAACCTCCGACGGCTACATTCAGTTCGCACTGCTCTCCGATTGGAGTGACTCGAACACCGAACACGCCGCGGAGGATACGGCACTGCTGGCCGTGGCCGAGGCGGGAATCGCGCGGTTGAACCAAGTGCAGGCGCAGCTCAATGAAAGCCGCTTCCTGCTTCTGCACCGTCGCCGTCGTTGGAATGAATCGGAAGGGTGCTGGATGGGATGGGAGCGAAAGCGTGGCAAGCTGCACGAGCTCAATAGACTGCTTCGCGGAGCGACTGATACGAGTTTTATGGAACTCGGTGGCCGGTGCGGTGCGCTATCCATGGATGTTCGATACGTCATTACCTTGGACGCGGACACCCGCTTGCCGCGCGGCGCCGCATATACGCTTATCGGCAAGATGGCCCATCCATTGAATCACCCTGTCTTCGACCGGCAGCGTGGGCGCGTGACATCGGGATACGGCATCCTGCAACCGCGGGTGACGCCCGCGCTGCCGACAGACTCCGAGGGTACTTTCTTCCAGCGTGTCTCATCCGGCCCAAGTGGCATGGATCCTTATGCGTTTGCGGTGTCGGATGCATATCAAGACCTCTTCGCAGAAGGCTCCTACAGTGGCAAAGGTATTTACGATGTCGACGCTTTCGAGGCCTCGCTCGATCGCCGCGTACCCGAAGGCAAAATGCTCAGCCACGATCTTTTTGAGGGCAGTTTCGCGCGTTGCGGTCTCGCTTCCGATGTGGAAGTCGTGGAGGAATACCCCGCGCGTTACGAGGTGGCGAGCGCACGCCAGCATCGCTGGACGCGCGGCGACTGGCAACTTCTACCCTGGATACTGAGTGATGGCTCGCTGACCGGACTAGCTCGTTGGAAAATGATTGACAACCTGCGTCGCTCCTTGATCGCCCCTGCGATTGCTCTGGGTGCGGCCCTGTGCGCACTGATGGGCGCGCCGGTGGCATGGACTGCCTTTTTCTTGGCTGCGATCAGTGTGCCGGTACTCCTGCCCTGGCTGACCGCATGGCTTCCACGAGCTTTCAATCTGCGCCATGGCGGTGCGCGTCGACTCGCCCGCAACGAGTTGCTGCAGGCCGGATCGTTGGTCGGATTGCGGCTGATATTTCTCGCGGATCAGGCCTGGATGGCGGGCGATGCCATCGCGAGGACGCTGTATCGGTTGGCCGTTTCGCGGCGTCATCTACTGGAGTGGACGACCAGCGCACAAGCGAAGAAAAGTGCGGTCCGTCTCGTGGGCCGCATGTCGGGAGGCTGGTTGCTGGGGATAGGTGCGACGCTCGCTATTTTGGCGGTCACAGGCGAAATTCCCTGGGACACTGCGCCCTGGCTGGTCGGGTGGTTGATCGCGCCGGCGATTGCGCGGCGAATTAGTGCCCGTTCGGCACCGCTTCCGAAGCAAGCCTTGTCGATTGCCGAGCGGCAAACCTTTGAATCCATGGCCCGAGAGACCTGGAAATATTTTGATACCTATGTGACGGCGGAACATCACTCTCTGCCGCCCGACAATTTTCAAGAAACTCCCGCTCCGATTGTGGCCCACCGCACCTCGCCCACCAATATAGGGCTCTACCTGCTGTCCGTGGTCGCGGCCCATGACTTCGGCTGGCTCACCCTGGAAGCCGCCCTGGACCGGCTCGAAGCGACTTTTGACACCTTGGACAAACTAGAGAAATTCCGCGGTCATTGCTACAACTGGTATGACACCCACGACTTAAGACCGCTGGACCCGAAGTACATCTCAACGGTTGATAGTGGAAATTTGTGCGGCCACTTGCTGGCGCTTGGCGGCGCATGCCGCCATTGGCAGAGCCCGCTCGATACGCATACAGCGCGCTTAGAAAAGCCGATGCTCAGGGACCGCCTGCTACTTCTGGAGCGGCGTGCCCGAACCATGGCGCTGGGAATGGAATTTGACTTCCTGTTGCAGCCGGACCGTCAACTGCTGTCGATCGGATTTCGCCTCGCCGACCGGGCACAGGACCCCAGTTGTTACGATCTGCTGGCATCCGAGGCGCGTCTCGCCAGTTTCGTGGCGATTGCCAAGGGAGACCTGCCGGTCCGCCATTGGTTCCGTCTGGGGCGGCGCCTGACGCCGGTGGACCGCAGTTCTGCGCTGGTCTCCTGGTCAGGATCCATGTTCGAATACTTGATGCCCATCCTGGTCATGCGCGAGCCGGAGGGAAGCGTGCTCGGAGAAACGGCACGCATGATCGTCAAGCGCCAGATCGAGTACGGCAAGGACAGACGCATACCCTGGGGCGTCTCCGAATCAGCATTCAATGCCCGGGATCGCGAATTTACCTATCAATACTCCAGTTTTGGCGTTCCGGGGCTCGGACTACAACGTGGACTTGCGGACGAAGCGGTCGTTGCACCCTACGCCACCGGCCTTGCCGCGATGATTGATGCGAAATCGGCTCTGCATAATTTCCGGCGCTTGCAAGCCCTGGATGCTCGCGGGCACTTCGGGTGGTATGACGCGCTCGATTTCACCCCGTCTCGCGTTCCGCACGGTGAGACGTCGGTGGCGGTGCGGGCCTATATGGCCCATCACCAGGGCATGATGTTGGTGTCGATTGCGAACATCTTGCAAGACGGCAATATTCGCACCTATTTTCACAGTGATCCTCTCATCCAAGCGACGGAATTGCTCCTACAGGAGAAGTTGCCGCGCGAGCTGGATTTTTCCCGTACCGAGGTGGATATCATTTCCGCGCCGGCGCCGCGCGAAATATCCACAGCCGCGCCGCGTCAGTATAGCGGGGTCAATCACGCCACCCCGCGCACGCACTTGCTCTCGAATGGCACCTATTCAGTGATGTTGACGGCCGCCGGGTCGGGATACAGTCGGTATAAAAACATCGCAGTAACTCGCTGGCACGAAGATCCAACCTGCGATGCCCGCGGCAGCTATGTGTTCCTTCGAGATGTGGCCAATGGCGATGTATGGTCTGTGGGCCATCAGCCCAGCGGTAAAGAAGCCGACTCGTACCAAGTCGAATTTTTTGAGGATCGCGCCGAGATTATACGTCGCGACGGCACGCTGCTCACGAGCATGGATCTGGTGGTGTCCTCGGAAGACAATGCCGAGGTGCGGCGCGTGACCATCACCAATGAAGGCAGGCGGTTTCGAGAATTGGAGATCACTACCTATGCGGAAGTCGTTCTCGCGCCGCCCGACGCGGATGCGGCCCATCCCGCATTCTCCAAGTTGTTTGTACAAACGGAGTTCGACGAAAGCACCGGCGCCTTGCTCGCCACGCGCCGGCGTCGCGACCCGGCCGATCCCGAGTTGTGGGTCGCCCATGTCAGCGCACTGGAAGGGGAAGCACTGGGAACGCTCCAAGTGGAAACAGACCGCGGGAAATTTCTCGGCCGCGGTCGTGAACTGCGCAACGCTGTCTCGATCATGGAAGCGAGGCCGCTTTCAGGCTCCGTGGGAACGGTGCTCGATCCGATTCTGTCGCTGCGACGACGCGTTCGCATTGCCCCGGGCGACACCGCGCGCGTGGCATTTTGGACCATTGTTGCACCCAGTCGGGCGCAGGCGTGTGCGCTGGCGGCAAAACATCGTGACAAGGGTGCATTTGAACGAGCGAAAACGCTCGCCTGGACCCAAGCGCAAGTGCAGCTGCGCTACTTGGGAATCGATTTTAGCGAGGCCCAAACATTCCAGCGGCTTGCAAATCGCGTGATCTACTCCGATGCATCCTTAAGAGCGCCCCGTGAAATTCTGGAGAACAACCACCTGGGCCAATCCAGTGTGTGGCCGCTCGGCCTATCGGGAGATCTGCCCATTGTTCTGGTGAGAATCGATGACGAGCATGATTTGAAAATCGTGAACGATCTTTTGCGGGCGCATGAATACTGGCGACTCAAAGGCCTCGCCGTCGATCTGATCATCCTCAATGACCTACCGCCCTCCTATGCGTCGCCTTTACAACTGGCTCTTGATGCCGCCATCCGCGGCGCGCAGTCCGCGCCCGAGGTCGAGGGCGGCGCCCGCGGAGGGATTTTCTTGCTGCGCGCCGATTCGTTGCGCCCAGAAATCCTGAAATTGCTGCTGGTGGCGGCGCGCGCCGTGTTTGCAGCACGGCGTGGGACGCTCAACGATCAGCTCGCCCGAGTCCGCGAACCACCCCTGGCGCCGTCGCCGCGTGACGTCCCCGAAGGAGAGAGTAGGGCCCAAAGGTCACCTCCCCTGCCGTCCCTTGAGTTCTTCAACGGCCAGGGCGGGTTTTGTGCGGGCGCCCAGGAATACGTGATCGTACTGGATGAAAATCAATGGACACCGGCACCTTGGAGCAATGTCATTGCCAATCCCCAGTTCGGGTTCATGACCAGCGCGGACGGTACGGGAAGCACCTGGTCATTGAATGCCCAGCAAAATCAACTCACGCCATGGTCCAACGATCCGGTCAGCAATGCTCCGGCGGAGGTGGTCTACCTGCGCGATGCCGAGAGCGGCGCACTGTGGAGTGTATCGCCGCAGCCCATTCGACACACATCCGGATCGTATGTCACGCGACATGGATTTGGCTACAGTAGCTTCGCACACGAATCTCACGGCATCGCGGCGCAGTTACTCCAATTTGTCCCGCTGGCGGACTCGGTGAAAATCGGCCGACTCACGCTCACCAACCACTCGGGGAGTGCGCGGAAATTAACCGTAACCCACTACCTGGAGTGGGTACTGGGCCATCGCCGCAGCAGGACCGCGCCCTTTCTCGTGACGGCTGTGGAACCCGCGACCGGCGCCCTGTTAGCCCGTAATCCCTGGAACGCCGCGGAATATCAGGGCCAAGTCGCCTTTCTTGACCTCGGCGGGGCACAGCAAAGCATGAGCGGTGATCGACTGGAGTTTCTCGGCAGGCACGGCACGCTCGCCGAACCCGCCGCTCTCCTATCCTCGGATCCTCTCTCGGGTCGCGTGGGCGGCGGGTTCGATCCCTGTGGCGCCCTGCAAACCCAGATTGAGCTACAGCCGGGGGAGGAAAAAACCCTCATTCTGCTCCTGGGGGTGGCAAGTTCTACCATGGAAGCCGCCGCCCTAATCCAACGTTACCGTGCCGCGGATTTGGATGCCATCCTTAGCCAAGTCACCGATAGCTGGCAGCGCGTGCTGGGGGTCATCCAAGTCAAAACCGCGGACCGCTCCATGGATGTGTTGCTCAATGGTTGGCTGCTCTACCAGACACTCGCCTGCCGAGTGTGGGCCCGGGCAGCGTTCTATCAATCAAGTGGCGCTTATGGATTTCGCGATCAACTCCAGGATGTCATGGCCCTGTGTGTAGCCATGCCCGCCCTCGCGAGAGAGCATCTATTGCGCGCGGCAGGACGACAATTCCCGGAGGGCGATGTTCAGCATTGGTGGCTGGCGACCTCGGGTTTGGGCGTCAAAACCCGAATCGCGGATGATCGTCTCTGGCTGCCGTATGTGCTCTCTCACTACTTGGATGTCACCGAGGATTCGGCGATCTTGGACGAGTCCGTGCCATTTCTCGTGGGTGAACCCCTGGCCGACGGGGTGGATGAGCGCTGCTGGACGCCCGCGGCGGGCGCCATGGCCACCCTCTATCAACACTGTGTTCTCGCGCTGGACTCAAGCCTTGGCGTCGGCTCACACGGGCTGCCGCTGTTTGGAACGGGCGACTGGAACGATGGCATGAACCGCGTGGGTGCCCAAGGCCGAGGCGAGAGCGTCTGGATGGCCTGGTTCCTGCACGCCACTCTGATTCGATTCGCGCCCCTAGCCGAGCAGCGCGGTGACTCCGACGCCGCCACGCGGTGGCGTAAGCACGCGTTTGCGCTCCAAAGGGCAGCGGAGCGCGAGGCCTGGGATGGCGACTGGTATCGCCGTGGCTACTTCGACGACGGCACACCCCTCGGATCCATATCGAGCGAGGAATGTCTGATCGATTCCATCGCCCAATCATGGGCCGTCATTTCAGGAGCCGCGGACCCGATTCGTTCCACTCGCGCCATGGCCGCGGTCGACCGCCAGCTCGTGAATCGCAGTGATGGACTCATCCAGCTGTTTACGCCGCCCTTCAATCGGGCCGAGCATGATCCTGGCTATGTGATGGCGTATCCGAAAGGCTTACGCGAGAACGGTGGCCAGTACACCCACGCGGCCTTGTGGACGGTCTTGGCGTTTGCGTTACTGGGAGACGGCGATCGAGCCGGCGAACTATTCGCGCTGCTGAACCCCATCAACCATGGCAGCCGTTCCGGTATTCATCGCTACCGGGTCGAGCCCTATGTGGCCTGCGCCGATGTCTATACGGCGCCCACCCACCGGGGTCGGGGCGGTTGGACATGGTATACCGGGTCCGCCGCTTGGATGTACCGCACGGCTGTCGAAGCAATCCTGGGAGTCCGCGTACGCGGCTCCCGGCTCGTTGTCGATCCCTGCATTCCCAAGGCCTGGGAGGAATTTGAAATCACTTACACTCATCACTCCTCGCGCTACCGGATTACTGTTCTCAATCCCGATAAAGTCTCGCGTGGCGTCAAGTCACTATCGGTGGACGGCACCCGTGCGGAGGCAATTGCGCTCGCGGACGACGGCCTTGAACATACTTGCATCGTCACCCTTGGGCTCCGCGACTGACGTCAATGAGTGAAGAATCAACCCCCAACCACTCCGAGAAGCCGACGCGCCTGGCCGAGACTGCCGGCGCAAGCAGGGATTGAGCGAAGGCTATGGCCGGATAGTCTCCGTTAGCGAGACTGTCCGGCCTCGGGCGAGCGCAGAGACAGCAACCACATGGCCCCGGCCAGAACGAAGTAGGCGATGCAGAACTGGCCGGCGACACTGCGCGCCACCCCGTGGAGCTCCCATAGCGCATAGGCGCTGCCGTCGGCACGCACGGAGTGAATGATCCCGAAGCAACACAGCACGCCTCCGGCCACGAGGTAGGCGGCGGCGGCCCGCAGCCGGCGCTCTGTCATTTCCACGACGAACGCCGCCCATAGGGTGGCGGTGATGATGAAGCCGTTGCCCAGAGCAACGATCACCGCCAAGGCAGGCAGGCCGTGCTCGGCCGCACCCATCAGCTGCGCGAAACGCTCGGGTGCAATGAACTTCGAATCGCTGAGTTCAATGGTCAGCAGGCGCGCAATCGATGGAAAGAAACTGATGGCCACCGCCGGTGCATGGCGCAGGGGCACGGCGCTGAATGCCTGCACGGTGATATTCAATGACAGGAACACGAGCACCGGCGCCAGCACCGCCAGAGGAATCAATTCGATCAGATTCGACAAGTAGCCGAACATGCCGCCCAAACCGATAAATAATCCCGTGAGCAAGGTATAGCCGGCGCGCGCGCCCATTTGTTTGTACGCGGGGTGGCCGATGTAGGGAGTCGTCTGTGCGACGCCGCCCGCGAGTCCCGCCAACAGCGTCGCCGCGGCTTCGGCCAGCAGAATGCTCCTGACGTCGTACTCATCGCCGGCGACTCGCGCGCTTTCCGTGTTATTGACCCCGCCGATCACCGTCAATAATGCAAAGGGAACGATCAGCGGCAGGGTGGCCGCGACGCCCGCAAAACCATGCGCGATTCGGGGATCAAAATGAGGAAAAGCGAGTCGCAGAGTCGGCAGCGTCGGTGAGGCAATGCTCATCCCGGCCACGCCCCAATGTCCCAGAGCGTAATAGGCGACGGTTCCGACGAACACCGCGAACAGCACTCCGGGCAAACCACCCGGCACCGCGCCCTTGGCGACCAGGGCATACAGCACTAGTCCCAAGGTGAGGAATCCCACGATGGGCACCTGCAGCAATTCGATCATGGGAAAGAAGCCGATCAACATCAATGCAATTCCCGCCAGGGAACCCAGCAATCCCGCCTGCGGCACCAGGCGTCGCAAGGTTCTGCCGCCAAAGGCCATGACGAATTTCAGCAGCCCCATGATGGCGGTCGCGGCCATGCCGAGATACCAAGTCTCGAGTCCCGCCGACATGGGATCCAGGCCGGCGGCGCGGAACTTCAGGAATGCCGGCCCCAGCACCAAGAGCACCATGCCAATGGTCGAGGGCGTATCCAAACCAAACGGCATGGCGGTGACGTCGTTGCGGCCCGTGCGGCGCGCCAGCCGCAGTGCCAGCCAGGTGTAGACCAGATCTCCCACCAACACGCCCAAGGCAGTTCCCGGAAACATGCGGCCGAACACGATGGGGGCCGGAATGCCGAAGCCGCCGATCAGAACGGCGGCGAGCAGAGCCAACACAGACAGATTGTCGACCACCAGCCCCAAGAAACCATTCACGTCGCCCGGGACGAGGCGTAGATAGGAAAACCGCTTCACCTGGACACCCAGGGTTGAATCTCAGCCGCCAAGGTTGAGGAGAGCGGCGTTGCCGCCCGTCGCCGTCGTGTTCACCGTCAGTGTCCGCTCGTTGGCGAAGCGGGAAAGATAGTGCGGGCCGCCCGCTTTGGGACCTGTGCCCGAGAGTCCGGTGCCGCCGAAGGGCTGAACCCCAACCACCGCGCCGATCATATTGCGATTCACATAGGTGTTGCCGATGGCGGTGTGCTCGAACACCTGCCGCCAGAAGGACTCCAATCGCGTCTGAACTCCCAGGGTCAAACCGTACTGACTGGAACGAATCGACTGCAGCACCGCGACTATGTCGGTAGAACGATAGCGCACGACATGCAGTATGGGACCGAATTCCTCGCGCGTCAGCTGCGCGGCGGATTTCAGTTCGATCAGATGCGGCGCGAAGAAGCTGCCGTTGGCATGCGCCGCATTGAGAGCACAGACCTTGACGATTCGCGCCTCTTTGCGCATGCGCGCGACATGCTGCGCCAGGCCATCAGCCGCAGTGGGCGTGATTACCGGCCCCACATCCGTGCGCAGATCCGATGGATCGCCGATGACCAGTTCGTCCATCGCGCCGGCAATCATGTCCAATACCTGATCGGCAATGTCATCTTGCAGGAACAGCAGCCGCAGCGCCGAGCAGCGCTGGCCAGCGCTCATGAAGGCCGAACTCACCACATCATCGACCACCTGCTCAGGCAGGGCGGTGGAATCCACGATCATGGCGTTCAAGCCGCCGGTTTCCGCGATCAACGGCACGATGGCCCCGTCGCGTGCCGCCAGGCTGCGGTTGATGGTGAGCGCGGTCGCCGTGGATCCGGTCATCGCCACTCCCGCCAAGGCGGCATGCGCGAACGCTACCTCGCCGAACAGGCGCCCACGCGCCGGCACCAGGTGCAGCGCTTGTGAGGGAACACCGGCTTCGTGCAGCAAGTTAACGAAGCGCGCCGCAATCAACGGTGTCGGCTCCGCAGGCTTTGCCACGACGCTGTTGCCGGCCGCCAGCGCAGCCGTGACCTGACCGGCGAAAATCGCCAGCGGGAAATTCCACGGACTGATGCAAGCGAACACACCGCGTCCATGCAAAGACAATTCATTCAATTCGCCGGTGGGCCCGTCCATCCGCTGCGGCGTTGTGAATTGCCGCCGCGCCTGCACGGCGTAATAGCGGCAGAAATCCACGGCCTCGCGAACCTCGGCAATGGCATCCGACAGAGTCTTGCCAGCTTCCCGCACCAACAGATCGTGATAATCGGCGCGTCTCGCTTCAAGCAGGTCGGACACCTTGTCGAGCGCATTCGCACGCGCCTCGCCACCCTGCAAATTCCATTGCGGTTGGGCCGCAGCAGCGGCATCGAATGCCATTACTATTTCATCGGGAGTCGCGTCACGCGAGCTGCCCACCTGGTCGCGCCGATCGGCGGGATTGGTGACCGGATGCAGTATTCCCGGCAGGAGTTTTCCATTGACGATAGGCCCGGCAACCAATGCGGTGTGCCGGCGGGCCAGCAGCTCCTCGCGCAAGGTCGCGATTTCCGGCGGATTACCCAGATCGATCCCGCGAGAATTGCGCCTGTCGGAATACAGCGCACCGGGCACGGGCAGCCGCGGATGCGCGTAGGTCTCCAAGCGCTCGAGCTCCGCGACGGGATCGCGGACAATCTCGGCCACCGACACCTCTTCATCCATGAAGCGATTGACGAACGACGTATTGGCGCCGTTTTCCAATAGGCGCCGCACCAGATAAGCCAGTAAATCCTTGTGCTCGCCCACGGGCGCGTAGATGCGCACGCGCGGGAATTTTGGAATTTGCCGCTCTGCTTCGGCGTACAACAGCCGACCCATGCCGTGCAGTCGCTGGAATTCATAGTCTACGCCGGGCGGCGCAAGTTCCAGCACCGACGCAATGCTGTGCGCATTGTGAGTGGCGAACTGCGAATAGATCACATCCGCATGGCTGAACAGGCGGCCCACACAGGCCAAGTACGAGACATCGGTCGTGACCTTGCGGGTGTAAACCGGATAACCGTCGAGGCCGCGTTCCTGCGCCCGCTTGATCTCCGAATCCCAGTAGGCACCCTTCACCAAACGCACCGTCATGCGTCGGCCGCAGCTGCGCGCCGTCGCGGCGACCCAGTCGATGACTTCCAAAGTGCGCTTGCCATACGCCTGCACGGCCAGTCCCAGACCCGGCCAGTGACGGGTGGACGGATCTTTGGCCAGGGCCTCGATCACGTCCAACGACAGGTCCAGCCGATCTGCTTCCTCGGCATCGATGGTGAGTTGAATGCCGAGGTTGGCCGCTCTGCGCACCAATTGCGCAACCAGCGGAACCAAGCGCTGCATTACCCGATCATGCTGCAGCAGGGTGTAGCGGGATTCGAGTGCCGATAATTTAATCGAAATGCTCGAGGCGTCTTCGGCCGGACGGCCGGCGGCCGCAGCGCCGATGACATCGATGGCATGTTCATAGGAGGCGAGATAGCGATGCGCATCCTCCTGGGTTCTCGCACCCTCCCCCAGCATGTCGAAGGAACACAGCCCGACATCCGCGTCGCGCGCGCTGCGCGCCAGGGCTTCTTCGATGCTGCGGCCCACCACGAATTCACCGCCTATGATGCGCATGGCGCGGCGCACGGCCAAGCGCACCAAGGGTTCGCCCGCTTTGCGGGTGAGCTTTCGCATCCAGCCCGTGGTATCGGTTTTAATCGTGGGATCCAGCTCGAGAATGCCGCCGGTGAGCATGAGTCCCCAGGTCGAGGCATTGACGAACAAGGATTCGGACTTGCCCGAGTGGGACGACCAATCGCCCGTGGCCAGCTTCTCCGCGATCAGCCGATCGGCCGTGGCATCGTCGGGAATGCGCAGCAATGCCTCGGCAATGCACATGAGGGCAATGCCTTCTTGATTCGACAAGCCGAATTCCTGCAGGAAGGCATCGAGAAACGGCCGCTCTTCCCGTCGAGCACGCGCACCATCGACGAGTTTCATCGCCGTTGCCACGGCCCGATGACGGGCGCCGCCGGTGAGCTCCAGCGCATGCAGCAGGCGCGTCACCGCCTTATCCTCCGGCCACTCGCCATGCTCCCTGATCGCCTGGCGCAATGCCTCCGGCGAGTCAGAGTACGGGGGTTGGTCTAGATGGGCAGCCATGGCTAATCCTTATAGGAAATCTGCTTTTCAAGTATCGATAAGAGCGCCCTGAATTGCCAGCGGTTTGCGCATCAATGTGCTCTTACCAAACAGCGACTCGACCAGATCCACGGCGAGCACCGCCGTTTTATTGCGCACGTCCAGCGCAGGGTTCAGTTCCATGATGTCCAGCGAGGCAAGCAGGCCGGTATCGGCAATCATTTCCATACACAACTGGGCCTCCCGATAGCCCAGGCCGCCCGGCACCGTCGTACCCACGCCTGGCGCGATCTCCGGATCGAGAAAATCAACATCAAAACTCACATGCAGATGCGTATCTGCGTCCATGTCTTTGAGTGCGAGTTCCATCACCCGCCTCATGCCCATTTCATCGATGCAGCGCATGTCGAAGACGTCGAGATCCTGCTCGTGCACGAAACGCCGCTCGCCTGTATCGACGCTGCGAATGCCCACCTGGCGCACCCAGCTCGGGCTGATCGCGGGAGTCACCCCGCCAATCTGCAAAAGCTCACGAGGACCGAAGCCGCACAGGCAGGACACGGGCATGCCGTGCAAGCTGCCGCTTGGGCTCAGCTCGCGAGTATTGAAGTCCGTATGGGCATCCAGCCACAGCACGCGCAGCGACTTGCCGGTGTCGCGGCAATGGCGGGCCACTGCAGAGATCGAGCCTATGCTCAAGCAGTGATCGCCGCCCATCAATATCGGCAGGCGAAGTTCGCGCAATTCACGATACACGGCGTCATGAACTTCGTGGTTCCACGCCGTCACCTGCTCGAGATTTCGATAGCCGTCCACCCTCTTCAACCCGGGATTCGGTGGTCCGCTGACATTGCCGCAATCCACCACGTCGAGCCCACGCTCAGACAGCGCTGCGTGGATGCCGGCCACCCGTAATGCCTCGGGACCCATGGAGGCGCCGCGATCGCTGGCACCGATGTCCGTCGGCGCGCCGATGAGACTGGCGGCGCGGCCCGCGATGGTCATCATGCAATCTTCCGGCGGCGTGCATTCGCCCGCTCCTGCGCCAGCCCGCCGAACAAGTCCTTCGGGTCTTCGACTTCGGGAATGAGGTCGATGCGCTGCCCGCCGTCGGGCTGCTCAGCGTTCAAGCGCTGCAAATAGCGCAGCGCCGAGAAATCATTGAGAGCAAATCCCACCGAATCGAATAGGGTGATATCGCGGTCGTTCATTCGCGCCGGCTGTTTGCCCAGTAGGACGTCCGCAAGTTCGGTGACCTGACCCTCGCCGCCGAGATGCTGAATCTCGCCCTCGATGCGCGCCTGGGGTTCGAACTCAACCACGATATGCACATCCTTCATGTGCAGAATATCCACGTGCAATTCCGTCTTGCCGGGGCAGTCGCCGCCCACGGCATTAATGTGCATGCCGGGTTGGATCATGTCCGGCGTGAGTATGGTGGCGTTGCACTTATCGGCCGTCACCGTGGTCACAATATCGGCGCCGCGCACGGCTTCCGCCGTGGATGCGCAGCGCACCACGTTGAGATCGGGAATTTGCAGGCGCGTCAGATTGCGAATTAGCTTGGTCGTGGCGCGAGCGTCGGTATCAAACAGCCGCAGTTCGCGAATGCCCACGATGCGTTGGAAGGCGATGGCCTGAAATTCGCTTTGGGCGCCGTTGCCGATGATTGCCATCGCCCGGCTGTCGGGCCGCGCCATATGCTTCGCCGCCAGTGCAGAGATCGCCGCGGTTCGCAAGGCGGTGACGAAGGTCATCTCCGACAGCAGTAGGGGATAGCCCGTGGCCACATCCGCCAGCACGCCGAAGGCGGTGACGGTCAGCAATCCTCTCGCCGTGTTCTTCGGATGACCGTTGACGTATTTGAACGAGTACAGCTTGCCGTCGCTGGTGGGCATGAGCTCGATGACGCCGACGGAGGAATGGCTGGCCAGCCGAGCTGATTTCTCGAATTCATTCCAACGCTTGTAATCAGCCTCAATCTCGCCGGCCAGCTCTTCAATAAAGCGCGCAGGCCCGATTCGGGACAGAAGTTCGCGCAGGCGCGCGGTGCCTATGTAATCGACCATGTCTTCCCCCACAACAGCCAATGGTAAGTGTCGGGGTGTAGCGAGCCAATGAAAAGACAGAATATTGATCAAAAAGCGAGGTATTCTGGCAATATCGTCAGGGATTTTTGACGTTTTGCACAATATCTTGCCCTTCACGGAGATACTCCATGGACGCAACCGACCGCCGGCTCCTCTCGTTATTACGCGATAACGCCCGCCTATCCGTGGCGTCTTTGGCGAAGACTCTGCAGGTCGCTCGCGGCACGGTGCAAAACCGTCTCGCACGGCTGGAGAAGGACCGCACCATCGTTGGGTACACGGTCAAGCTCAAACCGCAAGACGAGGATCAGCGCATACGAGCCCTGATGACTGTGGCGGTGGAAGGCAATCGAACCGACGAGGTATTGAAGAGTCTGCGCGGCGACCCCGCGGTCTGCGCCCTGCACACCACTAACGGTCGTTGGGACATCGTCGCAGAACTCAAGACCGACAGCCTGGAAGCGGTTGATCGAGTCTTGAGCCGGATTCGTCTCATCGACGGGATCTCCAACACCGAAACCAGCCTGCTGCTCTCAACTCACAAATTTTAGCGTCGCCAGGAATACCGAGGTCGATCCGGACTTATTGGCCGATTCGAGCCGTTGCAGCTTGCCGCTGCAGTGAGACAGCACCGCCATATCCCAGGGCTCGAGAGCCACGGGTTTGCCGCCGGTGACGGTCAAGTTCACCCGACGATCGATGGCGAAGACGATCAACGTCTCGATGCGCGCCACATTGAACGCAGTTGCTTCGATGAAGCGCTCGACCCGCACCGAGACACCGTCCGACTTCAGCACCATGAGATTCAAGTCCACGCAGGGACCATTCGACAATTCGCAGTGCGTGGCGACCGCCCCGTCGAACTCCGCCAAATCACCGATTTTTTTCAGTACTTTGTGCGTTCCATCGGCGAAGCGCAGGTCTATTCCCGCGCCCTTCAACAACACCATTTTGCGATTGTGCTGGGGAAATTCCGAGAAAGGACCCGGCGCATCGATATGCGCCACACTCACCCGCCAGCGAAACGGGTCGCCGCTTTCCGGCACACGGATAGCTTCGTGAGTGACGCCGCCGCCGTTCTTCCAAGGCGTGGTCTTGAAGGCATTTCTGCGGATGATTTGGATCTTGGGAGTCGGCACTCCCACATTCTATATCGATGATCGCTACTTATTTCAGACTCGTGCAAACTGCGGTCGAACATGCCAGAGCAATCACTTTCCTGGGTACGCCTGAGTTCCGGCGATCTGTCCGCAGAGATCGATCCTCTCGGCGCACAATTATCGAGCCTCAAGGATGGTGAGGGTCGCGACCTGCTATGGAGCGGTGATCCTGAGGTGTGGAATGGCCGTGCGCCCATACTCTTCCCCATCGTGGGAGCGCTGGCCGGTGGTCAATATCGATTGGGCTCGACTACCTACGAGCTTTCACGGCATGGATTTGCGCGGGGCAGAGCGTTCTCGCTTCAGGAGTCGACGTCATCGAGCGCGATATTTGTGTTGCGGGCCGACGAGGCCAGCCTCAAGGTGTACCCCTTCCGTTTTGAACTGGCGGTGAAATTCGAGATCGCCGGGGCCGCGCTGGGGATAACCACCACCGTACGCAATCGGGGCGATACATCACTGTATGCCAGCGTCGGTTACCACCCGGCGCTACGTTGGCCCCTGCCCTTTGGGCAATTGCGCTCCTCGCATGCCATTGAGTTCGAAACCGACGAGCCGGCCCCGGTTCGGCGCATCGACTCCCGCGGCCTGCTCATGCCGGAGCGTTTCCCCACGCCCATTGCCAATCGGCGTCTCGAACTACGAGATGCCCTGTTCCAAGACGATGTTCTGATCTTGGATCAGATCAAGAGCCGGTACGTCGTATACGGCGCGACGGCCGGGCCACGCATTCGAGTCGACTTTCCCGATGCACCCTATCTCGGCCTATGGACCAAACCAGGAGCAGAATTTATCTGCATTGAGCCCTGGCACGGCGTCACGGATCCGCAAGGATACTCCGGCGACTTCATGGACAAGCCGGGCGTGTTTGCGGTTGCGGCAGGCGGGGAGTTTTCCAGCGCCATGACTCTTACTTTGGTGAATGCTTAACACCGCATCTCGTAAATTCGCGCGGTGCCGGACCCTGCGGCCATAATGTAGTGGGAACATAAATCAAAGCAATCACCATGACCGACCATGAATTCGCCTTTTTGACATCGACGGCCAACCCCGGGTTTTTAGGCGCTCCGCATCTGACGGGACGACCACACGCCGGAACAGTGGTCGCCGGAATCGCCTGGGATGGTGCGACCACGAATCGCCCCGGTTCGAGGTTCGGACCCTTCGCCATCCGGCGAGCCAGCCACATGCTGTGCGACGGCGAGCACCCCCTGTTCAATGTCACCGCCGGATCGTCGGTTGCCGACATCGGCGATCTGGCGCTGCCCAACACCTCTTTAGCGGCGATGCGCGCGGCGCTCGAACCCCAGGCGGCGGCGCTGATTGCCAGCCATCACATGGTCTGGTTGGGAGGCGATCACTCGATCACTCTGCCGCTGCTGCGCGCCTACCGGGCGCGGCACGGCCGACCGCTGGCGCTGGTGCACTTCGATGCCCATTGCGATACCTGGCCCGATCATGCCGGAGAGCCCTCCGGACACGGAACCTGGTTGCGCGAAGCAATCATCGAGGGCTTGGTTGATCCCTCATTGACCGTGCAATTTGGAATTCGCTCACCGGCGCAAAAGGACGTACGCGAGTACGTCAGCCAGCGTGGCGGTCTGATTTACACGGGCAGAGACCTGCGCGGACTCACGAGCGCCTCGCAACTCGGTGATATCTGCACGGCCGTGCGCGCACTGCTGACCTCGGCTGCTCGAGCGCCCGTGTATCTTTCGTTGGATATCGACTGCCTCGATCCCGCCTTCGCGCCGGGAACCGGGACTCCAGAGCCGGGCGGACTATCGACCGCACAGGTGATGACGCTCCTGGAAGAGCTGCACGATCTTGATTGGATCGGCATGGATCTATGCGAGGTCGCGCCGGCCTACGATCACGCCGATCTCACCAGCAATGCCGCGGCGACACTGGTGTGGACGTATTTGTGCGGCCGGCGCCGAAGCAGCCGACGCCAGTAGCATCCGCGCACTGTCAACGTCCAAGCAAACCACCGAGGTGATCGCTCGGGTCAAAGGGTCCCTGCCCGCGCAATTCCCGCGGGACTTGGCAGACGCCATCTTTGCGGGAATGACGTCGACCGCTACGCGCCTCGAGGCGATTTAACGAGAGCCCGATTTGTATCAGCAGCACCCGCTTTAAGGGATCCTAGAGGATCCTCTACTCGAGAAGCCGGATCGCGCAGTGCTTCGCGACCTCAAGTCCAACCGAGGTATCTAACAACTCAATCTTTAATATGTAAGCTCTTGTTGATCAGCTTCGTAGTAACACCCCTCCTGAATAAAAAAAGCCCCGAACTCTTGCGAGTCCGGGGCCATATCTTTCAGATGCTTATTATTATTCTATTCGGCTGCTTCTGTATCCCCCGCCGGTACTGCTTCGTCTGAGTCGCCAACACCGCCGCTCACATCCATGAAGCTGCGGCGCCGCGTGTCGTCAAACGCTCGTCGGCGACGCGCATGATACGCGAAGCCGGTGCCTGCGGGAATAAGGCGTCCAACGATGACGTTTTCCTTCAGGCCGCGCAGGTCGTCCTTCAGACCCCGGACCGCCGCTTCAGTCAGTACGCGGGTGGTCTCTTGGAACGAGGCTGCCGAGATGAAGGACTCGGTCGCCAGAGATGCCTTGGTGATGCCCAACAGCATGGGTTCCCAGGTCGACTGGTGCTTGCCCTCGGCCTTCTGCCTCGCAATGATATCGAGAAGACGGCCACGATCCATCTGTTCGCCGCGTAGCAGCGCCGAATCGCCGGCGTCCAACACCTCGATCTTGCGCAGCATCTGCCGCACGATGACTTCGATGTGCTTATCGTTTATCTTCACGCCCTGCAACCGGTACACGTCCTGGATTTCGCGCACCAGATAGTTCGCCAAGGCCTCGACGCCCTGCAAACGCAGAATGTCGTGCGGATTCGGCTCGCCGTCGGCGATGACTTCGCCCTTCTCCACTTGTTCACCTTCGAACACGTTGAGATGGCGCCACTTCGGGATCAGCTCTTCGTACTTATCCGAGCCCTCATTGGTGATGATCAAGCGCCGCTTGCCCTTGGTTTCCTTGCCGAAGCTCACCGTACCGCTGACTTCCGCCAGAATCGCGGAATCCTTCGGCTTGCGCGCTTCGAACAAGTCGGCAACACGCGGCAGACCGCCGGTGATGTCGCGAGTCTTCGAGGACTCTTGCGGGATACGTGCAATGACGTCGCCCACCGACACCTTGGAACCGTCTTCCAGGCTGACGATGGCGCCCGCGGGCAGCGCATACACGGCCGGAATATCGGTGTTGGCGAAGGTCACTTCCTTGCCCTTGGCATTGGTCAGGCGCACCACAGGACGCAGGTCCTTGCCGCCCGAACCGCGCTGCTTCGGATCCAGTACCACCGTGCTGGTCAAACCCGTGACGTCGTCCACCTGGCTCGTGACGGTGATGCCGTCGACGAAATCGGAGAACTTGATCATGCCGGCCACTTCCGTGACCACGGGGTGAGTATGCGGATCCCAATTCGCCACTGCCTGACCGGCCGTGACGATATCGGCATCGTTCACCGTAATGGTGGCGCCGTACGGAATCTTGTAACGCTCGCGCTCTCGGCCGAACTCATCGACCACGCCCAATTCGCCCGAACGCGACACCGCAACGAGGTGGCCCTTTTCATGGCGCACGGTCTTGATGTTGTGCAGGCGGATGGTGCCCTTGCTCTTGACTTCAACGCCGTTGGCAGCTGCCGCTCTCGAGGCCGCGCCACCGACGTGGAAGGTACGCATGGTGAGCTGAGTGCCCGGTTCGCCGATGGACTGCGCCGCGATGACGCCCACCGCTTCGCCGATATTGATGCGATGTCCGCGGCCCAAATCGCGGCCGTAGCACTGCGCGCAAACGCCGTAACGGGTTTCGCAAGTGATGGGCGAACGCACCATGACCTGGTCGACGCCCATCTTCTCCAAAAGCTTGACCAACTTCTCGTCGATCAACGAGCCGGCTTTCACTAGGACTTCGCCGGTGGAGGCGACCGCAACATCTTCGGAAACCACCCGGCCCAATACACGCTCCCCCAGGCCCTCGACCACATCGCCGCCTTCGACGATCGGGGTGATGGAAAGGCCATTGATCGTGCCGCAGTCGATTTCGGTGACCACCAGATCCTGCGCCACGTCGACCAGTCGTCGCGTGAGGTATCCAGAGTTAGCTGTCTTGAGTGCGGTATCGGCCAAGCCCTTACGCGCGCCGTGAGTCGAGATGAAGTACTGAAGAACGTTCAAGCCTTCGCGGAAATTCGCCGTGATCGGCGTTTCGATGATGGAGCCGTCCGGCTTCGCCATCAGGCCGCGCATGCCGGCCAGCTGACGAATCTGCGCGGCGGAACCGCGAGCGCCCGAATCGGCCATCATGAAGATGGAATTGAACGACTTCTGACGAACCTTGTTGCCTTTGGTGTCGGTCACTTCATCGGTGCCCAACTTCTCCATCATGGCCTTGGCCACTTGGTCATTGGTACGCGACCAGATGTCGACCACCTTGTTGTAGCGTTCGCCGTTGGTGACGAGACCCGAAGAGTACTGCTCCTGGATTTCCTTCACTTCCTTTTCGGCCGTCGCCAGAATTTTGATCTTCTGCTGCGGCACGACCATGTCGTCAACGCCGATAGATACGCCCGAACGGGTGGCATACTGGAAGCCGGTGTACATCAGCTGATCGGCGAATACGACCGTTTCCTTCAATCCCACCGTGCGATAGCACATGTTGATCGTTGCGGAAATGATCTTCTTGGTCATGTCCTGGTTGATCGCGTCGAACGACAAGCCGCGGGGAAGGATCTCGGACAATAACGCCCGGCCCGCGGTGGTGCTTACCACGCGGATGTTCTTCACCAGCTGGCCGCCGGCATCGCGAATGTACTCGACCAAACGCACCTTGACCTTGGCCTGCAAGTCGCAGTTACGGCTCTCATAGGCGCGATGCACTTCGGCGACGTCGCCGAATGCCATGCCTTCGCCCTTGGCGCCGACCTTTTCGCGGGTCATGTAATAAAGCCCCAGCACCACGTCCTGCGACGGAACGATGATGGGCTCGCCGTTGGCCGGCGACAGAATGTTGTTGGACGACATCATCAGAGCGCGAGCTTCGAGCTGAGCTTCGATGGACAGCGGCACGTGCACGGCCATTTGGTCGCCGTCGAAGTCGGCATTGAATGCCGTGCACACCAAGGGGTGCAGCTGGATGGCCTTACCCTCGATCAATACAGGCTCGAACGCCTGGATGCCCAAGCGGTGCAATGTCGGCGCGCGGTTCAAGAGCACCGGATGTTCGCGGATGACTTCCTCGAGGATGTCCCAGACCTCCGGTCCCTCGCGCTCCACCAGGCGCTTTGCCGCCTTGATGGTCGAGGCCTCGCCGCGCAGCTGCAGCTTGGAGAAAATGAAGGGCTTGAACAATTCCAAGGCCATTTTCTTCGGCAATCCGCACTGGTGCAGGCGCAGGGTCGGACCCACGACGATGACCGAGCGGCCCGAGTAATCCACACGCTTGCCGAGCAGGTTCTGACGGAACCGACCCTGCTTGCCCTTGATCATGTCGGCCAAGGACTTCAGCGGTCGCTTGTTCGTACCGGTGATGGCACGGCCGCGGCGGCCGTTGTCGAGCAGTGCATCCACGGCTTCCTGCAGCATGCGCTTTTCGTTGCGCACGATGATGTCAGGAGCGTTCAATTCCAACAAACGACGCAGGCGGTTGTTGCGGTTGATGACGCGTCGATACAGATCGTTCAAATCGGAGGTCGCGAAGCGGCCGCCGTCGAGCGGCACCAACGGACGCAGGTCGGGCGGCAGCACCGGCAGAACGGTGAGCACCATCCATTCCGGCTTGTTGCCCGATTCCATGAAAGCCTCGATGAGCTTCAGCCGCTTCGACAGGCGCTTGATCTTGGTCTCGGAGTTCGTGTTCGCCATGTCCTCGCGGACCTTGACGACCTCGGAGGGCAGATCCATGGACTTCAAGAGTTCGTGCACGGCCTCGGCACCCATGCGGGCATCGAATTCATCGCCGTGTTCCTCGATCGACTCGAGGTACATTTCGTCGGTGAGCAGCTGGCCGCGTTGTAGCGAGGTCATGCCCGGATCGACCACCACGAAGGCTTCGAAGTACAGCACACGCTCGATTTCACGCAACGTCATGTCGAGCATCAAACCGATGCGCGATGGCAGAGACTTCAGGAACCAGATGTGCGCAGTCGGGCTCGCGAGCTCGATGTGGCCCATGCGCTCGCGGCGCACCTTAGACTGGGTCACTTCGACGCCGCACTTCTCGCACACCACGCCGCGATGTTTCAGGCGCTTGTACTTGCCGCACAGGCACTCGTAGTCCTTCACGGGCCCGAAGATCTTGGCACAGAACAGACCATCGCGTTCCGGCTTGAAGGTCCGGTAGTTGATGGTTTCCGGCTTCTTTACTTCGCCGTACGACCAGGAGCGGATCATATCCGGCGACGCGAGTCCGATCTTGATTGAATCGAAATTCTCGACCGGTACTTGCTGCTTGAACAACTTGAGTAAGTCTTTCATATCTTTAAGCCTCGCTCTCTAGTTCGATGTTGATGGCCAAGGATCTGATCTCCTTCACCAGCACATTGAACGATTCCGGCATGCCGGCTTTCATTTCGTGGTTGCCGTCGACAATCGCCTTGTACATCTGCGTACGACCGTTGACATCGTCCGACTTGACCGTGAGCATTTCCTGCAAGGTGTACGCGGCGCCATACGCCTCGAGCGCCCACACTTCCATTTCGCCGAAGCGCTGACCACCGAACTGCGCCTTGCCGCCCAGAGGTTGCTGCGTGACCAAGCTGTACGGTCCCGTGGAACGCGCATGCATCTTGTCGTCGACCAAGTGGTTCAACTTCAGCATGTACATGTAACCCACGGTGACAGGCCGCTCGAACTGCTCGCCGGTACGTCCGTCGTGCAGAGTGGTCTGACCCGAGGTCGGTAAATCCGCAAGTGCGAGAAGATTCTTGATCTCCTCTTCGCTCGCGCCGTCGAACACCGGGGTCGCCATCGGCACGCCCTTTTTCAAATTGCTGGCAAGCTCGATGACTTCAGCATCGCTCATGGACTTGATGTCTTCCTTCTGGCCACCGGTCTCGTTGTAGACCTGGTTCAGGAACTTGCGCAATTCCACGACCGCATGCTGGGCTTCCAGCATCTTGCCGATCTTGGCGCCCAAGCCCTTGGCAGCCCACCCCAAGTGGGTTTCCAGAATCTGACCGATGTTCATACGTGAGGGTACGCCCAACGGGTTCAGCACGATATCCACCGGCGTACCGTCGGCCATGTACGGCATGTCTTCCACCGGAACGATGGAGGAAATCACGCCCTTGTTGCCGTGACGGCCGGCCATCTTGTCGCCGGGCTGTACGCGGCGCTTCACCGCCAGGTACACCTTGACCATCTTGAGCACGCCCGGCGCCAGATCGTCGCCTGCCGTGATCTTCGCGCGCTTTTCTTCAAAGCGCTTTTCGAAGGCCTTGCGCTGGCCCTTCAGACGCTCGGAAACCGTCTCCAGCTGCGCATTCGTGTCCTCGTCCTTGAAGCGGATCTCGAACCACTGCTCGCGCGGCAGATCGGCCAGATACGCATCATCGATCTGCGTTCCGCCTTTGATTTTCTTGGGTCCTGCTTCTGCAACCTTGCCTTCGATCATGCCGCGAACGCGCTGGAACAAGTCGTCTTCCAAAATGCGCTGTTGATCGGCCAAGTCCTTGCGGACCCGCTCGAGTTCGGACTTTTCGATTGCCAGGGCGCGCGAATCCTTCTCGACGCCGTCGCGCGTAAACACGCGCACGTCGATCACCGTGCCGTCCATGCCCGGGGGCACGCGCAGCGACGTGTCTTTCACGTCCGAGGCCTTCTCGCCGAAGATGGCTCGCAACAGCTTCTCTTCCGGCGTCAGCTGGGTCTCACCCTTCGGCGTGACCTTGCCCACCAGAATGTCGCCCGCGCGCACTTCAGCGCCGATGAATGCAATGCCCGCTTCATCCAACTTGGCCAGGGCAGAATCCCCCACATTGGGGATGTCGGCGGTGATTTCCTCGGGCCCCAGCTTGGTGTCGCGAGCGACGCAAGTGAGCTCTTCGATATGAATGGTCGTGAAGCGGTCTTCCTCAACCACGCGCTCGGAGATCAAGATGGAGTCTTCGAAGTTGTAGCCGTTCCACGGCATGAAGGCGACCAGCAGGTTCTGGCCGAGCGCGAGCTCGCCCAAATCCGTCGACGGGCCGTCGGCCAACACGTCGCCGCGCTTGATCGCATCGCCCGCCTTCACCAGCGGACGCTGGTTGATGCAGGTGTTCTGGTTGGAACGCGTGTACTTGGTGAGCGAATAGATGTCGACACCGGGTTCACCGGCGGTCGTTTCATCGTCGTTCACCCGCACCACGATGCGCGAGGCATCGACGGAATCCACGCTGCCGCCGCGCCGTGCCACCACGGTGACGCCGGAATCGATGGCGACCGCGCGCTCCATGCCCGTGCCAACGAGCGGAGTTTCCGAACGCAGGGTGGGGACCGCCTGGCGCTGCATGTTCGAGCCCATGAGGGCCCGGTTCGCGTCGTCGTGCTCCAAGAACGGAATCAAGGATGCGGCCACAGAGACGATCTGCTTCGGGGACACGTCCATGAAGTCGATCTTGTCGGGGGACGACAGGGTAAATTCGTTTTGCGTACGGCAGGAAATCAGGTCATCGGTGAACTCTCCCTTTTCATTCAGGGTGGCGTTCGCCTGGGCGATCACATACTGGCCTTCTTCGATGGCCGACAGGTAATCGATCTTATCGGTGACCTTGCCGTTCGCGACGCGGCGATACGGAGTCTCCAAGAACCCGTAATCGTTGGTGCGTGCGTACACGGCCAGCGAATTGATCAAGCCGATGTTCGGACCTTCCGGCGTTTCGATCGGGCATACCCGGCCATAGTGCGTCGGATGCACGTCGCGTACTTCGAATCCCGCTCGCTCGCGCGTCAGGCCGCCTGGGCCCAAGGCTGAGACGCGGCGCTTGTGCGTGACTTCCGACAGCGGATTGTTCTGGTCCATGAACTGCGACAGCTGCGAGGAACCGAAAAATTCCTTCACTGCGGCCGCGACCGGCTTCGCGTTGATCATTTCCTGGGGCATGATCGGCTCGCTCTCGGCGATGGTCAGGCGCTCCTTCACGGCGCGCTCGACGCGCACCAAGCCGATGCGGAAGGCGTTCTCGGCCATTTCACCGACGCTGCGCACGCGGCGATTGCCCAAGTGATCGATATCGTCCACGTGGCCGTTGCCATTGCGGATGTCGATCAAGGTCTTCATGACCTCGATGATGTCTTCTTTGCTCAACACACCGGAGCCCGTGATTTCCTCACGACCCACACGGCGGTTGAATTTCATGCGCCCGACCGGCGACAGATCGTAGCGCTCGCCGTTGAAGAACAGGTTCTGGAACAGGTTCTCGGCAGCGTCCTTGGTCGGCGGCTCGCCGGGACGCATCATGCGATAGATTTCGACCAACGCCTCGAGGCGCGTCTTGGTCGGATCGATTCGCAGGGTGTCCGAAATATATGGGCCGCGGTCCAGATCGTTGACGTACAGCGTGCGGATCTCGGTGATGCCGCTTTCGATCAGCTTGGCCACGGTCGGGACCGTGAGGATTTCGTTGGCCTTCGCCAAGATCTCGCCGGTCTCGGTGTTGACGATGTCGTGCGACAGGACCTTGCCCTGCATGTATTCAGTCGGCACCGGCAGGCGCTTGACGCCCGCTTCCTCCAGTTCTTTCACATGGCGCGCAGTGATGCGGCGGCCTTCCTCGACGATGATCTTCTTGCCGACGCGGATTTCGAATGCGGCGGTCTCGCCGCGCAAGCGCTGCGGGATGACTTCGAATTCGATTTCCTTCTTCGAGAGATGAAACACGTTCTTCTCGAAGAAAATATCCAGCACCTGCTCCTCGGTGAATCCCAAGGCGCGCAGGATGATGGTGACGGGCAATTTACGGCGGCGGTCGATGCGCGCGAACACGCAATCCTTCGGATCGAACTCGAAGTCCAACCAGGAGCCGCGATACGGAATGATGCGGGCGGAAAACAACAGCTTGCCCGACGAATGGGTCTTGCCGCGGTCGTGATCGAAGAACACGCCGGGGCTGCGATGCAACTGGGACACGATGACGCGTTCGGTGCCGTTGATGATGAAGGTGCCGTTATCGGTCATGAGCGGCAGCTCACCCAAGTACACCTCTTGTTCACGAACGTCTTTGACGGGCTTCTTGGCGCCGCTGGCTTCCTTGTCGAGCACGACGAGGCGCACTTTCACACGCAGCGGTGCGGCGTACGTCAAACCGCGCAACTGGCATTCCTTGACGTCGAACACGGGTTCGCCCAGGCGATAGCTCACGTACTCGAGCGTGGCATTGCCGGAATAACTGGAAATGGGGAACACGCTGTCGAAAGCGGCGTGCAAGCCGATTTCGTCGCGCTTGGACTCCGCGACATCCGCCTGCAAGAATCGCCGGTACGAATCCAATTGGATCGCCAGCAGGTACGGCGTGCCGAGGATGCTCGGTCGCTTACCAAAGTTCTTCCGGATGCGTTTCTTTTCGGTGAACGAATAGGCCATGTGCGGTAATCCTTAGGCGCTTCGCGCCAACTACTTAACGAGGCCGCAGCGGCCCCGCCCTAAATCCAAATCAAAGGCGCAGCCGATAGCTGCCGCGAATCTCACGGCAACCATCGAACTGCGCGTATCGACAATAATCACTACTTGATGGCAGCCTTGGCGCCGGCATCCTCGAGCTTCTTCTTGATCGCGTCGGCATCCGCCTTCGGAATGCCTTCCTTGACGGTCGAAGGCGCACCCTCAACCAGGTCCTTCGCTTCCTTCAAGCCCAGGCCCGTGATTTCGCGAATGACCTTGATGACGCCCACTTTATTGGCGCCGAACTCGGTCATGGTCACGGTGAACTCGGTCTGCACTTCCGCCGCCGGAGCCGCCGCACCGCCACCGCCACCCGCAGCGGCAGCCGCCACAGGGGCAGCCGCAGTCACGTTGAACTTCTTTTCCATGTCGGAAATCAGCTCGACCACTTCCATGACGGACATCTTGGAAATTGCGTCGAGGATTTCGTCTTTAGTAACAGCCATGATCATCTCCAAATTAATATGGGGTCTTTACGACCCCGAATCAGGTTTAATTCGCCACCGCTTCGTGCCCACCGCTCTTCTTGGCTTCAAGAACAGCAGCCAGCGTCCGCACCAACTTCGAGTTGGGAGCAGCCAACGTACCAACGAACTTTGCTATCGGCGCCTGCAGCACACCCAATAGTTTCGACAGCGCTTGCGCGCGCGTCGGCAATGAAGCCACGCGCTCGAGAGCATCGGCCTTGAACAGTTGCCCGCCCAAAGACACGATTGTCGTTACCAATTTGTCGTTGTCCTTCGCAAACGCCTTGACGATCCGCGCGGCCGCGCCCGGATCATCGTTGGAGAATGCAAGGACAATAGGTCCTTTCAGCGCCGGAGAAATGCACTCGAAAGCGGTGCCGGCAACGGCCTTGCGCGCGAGCGTGTTCTTGACGATCCGCAAATACACGCCTTCCTTGCGCGCCTTGGCGCGCAGGTCGGTCATTTGCGTCACGGTCAAGCCACGGTTCTCTGCGCCCACAACGGACAGGGCTTTCGCCGCGACCGCGTTGACTTCTGCCACCACGACTTTCTTCTCTTCTAACTTGAGTGCCATATAGGTCCCCCGGAAAGAAGCGTCACACACCAGGTAAGAGCGTCGTCGCTCATACCCACCCTTGAGTACGACTTCGTACTCGTTGGTGCGACCTTCACCAGGAAATTCCTGATTCGGGTCCCACCATCTGCGCAGGCCTCAATCTTTAAGGGCTCTTTGCAGCCCGCCTGCGGTCTTCGACGGTGGTTGCGTTCGACTTTTTAGGTCGCACGCAGCCCTCCATCAATTCAAAATAAGTCGTTTAGCCCAAGCCCAAGCTGCTCTGATCGACGGGGACCCCTGGGCCCATGGTCGAGGACAGGGTGAGCTTCTTTAAGTAGATGCCCTTCGACGTCGCCGGCTTGATCTTCTGCAGATCCGCCACCAGCGCGAGGAGGTTTTCCTTGAGCGCGGTCGGCTCGAAATTGGCGCGGCCGATTTGGGCATGAATGATGCCGGCCTTGTCGGTGCGATATCGGACTTGGCCTGACTTGGCATTCTTCACGGCTTCCGCCACGTTCGGCGTCACGGTGCCGACTTTAGGATTCGGCATCAGGCCGCGGGGACCCAAAATCTGGCCCAATTGGCCGACGATGCGCATCGCATCGGGGCTGGCAATGACCACGTCGAAATCCATCTGTCCGGCCTTGACCTTTTCGGCCAGATCTTCGAAACCCACGATATCCGCGCCGGCCGCCCTAGCGGCGTCGGCGTTCTTGCCCTGGGTGAACACGGCGACGCGCACGGTTTTCCCGGTGCCATGCGGCATGACGGTGGAACCGCGGACCTGCTGATCCGACTTGGTTGCATCCACGCCCAGGTTGACGGATACGTCCACGGATTCATTGAACTTCGCAGTGGCGAATTCCTTGACGAGCTTCAAGGCCTCGTCGATGGAATACGACTTGCCCGGCGGCAGCTTGTCTTTCCAAGTCTTGGTTCGTTTGGCTACGGCTGGCATGTCACACTCCTTCCACGTCGACGCCCATGCTGCGGGCACTGCCCGCGATGGTGCGTACGGCGGCATCTAAGTCGCTGGCGGTCAAATCCGGCATTTTCACCTTGGCAATGTCCTCGAGCTGCTTGCGCGAGATTTTGCCCACCTTGGCGGTGTTCGGTGTCGGGCTGCCCTTGGACAGGCCCAAGGCCTTGGCAATCAACACGGACGCCGGCGGCGTCTTCATGATGAAGGTAAAGCTGCGGTCGCTGTATACCGTGATCACTACTGGGGTCGGTAATCCTTTTTCCAAGGCCTGAGTCTGCGCATTGAATGCTTTGCAGAATTCCATGATGTTCACGCCCTGTTGGCCCAAGGCAGGACCCACCGGCGGACTCGGGTTGGCTTGGCCTGCAGGAATCTGCAGCTTGATATAGCCCGTGACTTTCTTCGCCATCGCTTAACTCCTGTGGGTGCAAACGTCGCCTTGCGAGCGACTCCCCGATTTAAGACAAATCAACCTTTCTCGACTTGCGAGAAATCCAATTCCACGGGCGTCGAGCGCCCCAGGATCTGCACCGCCACCTGCAGCCGGTTCTTTTCGTAATTTACGGACTCGACCACGCCGTTGAAATCGTTGAACGGACCGTCGGTCACACGCACCACTTCGCCAGGCTCGAACAGCACCTTTGGCTTCGGCTTGTCCACACCCTCTTCTACGCGGCGCAGAATCGACATGGCTTCCTTGTCGGTGATGGCGGCCGGCTTGTCGCTGGTGCCGCCGATGAAGCCCAATACCTTCGGCACCTCTTTGACCAAGTGCCAGGTGTCTTCGTCCATTTCCATCTGCACGAGCACATAGCCCGGGAAGAACTTGCGGTCCGACTTGCGCTTCTGGCCGTCGCGCATTTCCACCACTTCCTCGGTAGGCACCAAAATTTCGCCGAACTTGGCTTCCAAGCCGGCGCGCTTTACCCGCTCTTTGAGCGACTCGGAGACCTTATGCTCGAAGTTCGAATACGCATGCACCACATACCATCGCAGGGACATAGAAGCTCCGAATTCGTCAGCCGGTTTGACCGCCCAAAAGCCGCGTCAGATACGTAAGACACATATCGAGCAGCCAAAAAAACAGACCCATCAAAACGGCAAAACCAAACACGACGTACGTGGTCTTGATCGTCTCTTCGCGCTCCGGCCATACTACCTTGCGCAACTCTATGCGTGCAGCCAGCGCAAACTGCCAGAACTCGCGGCCGTACCAGCTGAACCACGCCATTCCGAGTGCGGCCGCAAGCCCGACAATCACCATCGCCACCCGAATCGGCAGCGACTGCTCATCGAACCAGTAGAACGCGACGATCCCGGCCATGAGCACGAGGATCGACAGCAACATCAGCACGGTATCTTTTGCCGACGCGCCCGCAGGTGTTTGCACTTCTGCCATATTTACTTCAGCGTTGACCTACAGGACCTAGCTACGACTGGCAGGGCAGGAGGGAATCGAACCCCCAACCTGCGGTTTTGGAGACCGCCGCTCTGCCAATTGAGCTACTGCCCTGTAAATGTTACGCAATCACCTTCGCAACGACGCCTGCACCGACGGTTTTTCCGCCTTCGCGGATCGCAAAGCGCAGGCCCTGCTCCATCGCGATCGGCGCGATCAGCTCCACCACAATCTTGATGTTGTCACCGGGCATCACCATTTCCGTCCCCTCCGGCAACTCCACCGCT
>JANYJY010000060.1 GCA_025358295.1 Gammaproteobacteria bacterium | reverse complement strand
GTGAACGACGCCGTCGTGGACCGCCTCGAATACGAGCTCGACATCATCGTGCATGAGCGGCGTTTTACCGGCTTCGATGACAAGATCATTGCCATGTATGCCCGCGGCATGAGCGTACGAGAGATCCGGGGATTCATTGCCGAGAGCTACGGCACGCAGGTATCCCGGGACTTCATCATCGTTGGATACTTGCTACCCAACGGACCGCTGGCAAAGGCCTGCAGCGCTTCTCGTGTGGACAGGCGTCGAATAATGACCGCTAGGGGGTGCGGACAGAACCTTGAACTGGTTTAGGTTGCATATCCGAGGTTCGCGCGGTACTCCATGCGCACCTGGTTACCTTTGACGCCCAACACGGTTACCGTGATCTCCGTACCGATCATGAGGGTTTCGTTCGGTCGGCGGGTCAAGATCAGCACATGGCCTCCTTTCAAGCCGGCAGCATACATCGATTGTATGGGTGCTGCTCAGAAAATCTAAGCAAGAGGATTATGCCTTATTTATAGCGCGCTCAGTAAATCGGAGCGCACAACACATGAAGGCCTTACGCAGCGCCACGTCAAAAGCCGTGGCCGCGGTGCTAGCTAAAGCACGCGAACAAAGAAATCTTTCCCAGCGCGATTTGGCCGCGCTTCTCAAACGGCCGCACTCGGTCGTGGGCATGATCGAAAGCAACCAACGGCAGGTGAATGTGCCCGAGTTCTTCGCCATTGCAGAGGCTTTGGAGGCCGATCCCTTGGAACTATTTCGCCAGGCTGTCCGCGAGCGAAATAGTCGATAGTCGCTTCCTCATCCGATTTCTCCACGGATCAGTTTCGCTGAATTATCCGCGAAACCCCGCTCGATTTCGCCTTGCATTGCTGGCACCATATACGCATATGTGACAACTTGACCCTAAACGACCGGAACCACACATGAAGGTCGTTTATGTATTCGAAAGATTCTCCCTCCCCCGTAGGCGCGGCATCAGTTGCGCCTTATGCGACCGTCACCCTCTCCCCGTGGATCAATGAGCGCTTTCCGGCTTGGGAACAACTGTTAAGCGCGCACGATGTGGCGCGTCTCACGCGCCGCCCGCGTTGGGTCATCGCGAGCTTGATACTGGTGCGCAGATTTCCGCGAAAGCGCCGTTACCACGGCCGCAACATCGGCTGGTTGCGATCTGACGTCATTCACTGGTTGGCGAAAGACTTGCGAGCGGCGAACTGCCGAGCCGAACAAGCACTGACCGGGCCGATCTCGATCGCTAGGCAGACGCCGCTACCGCTTCAATGTACGCAGCCCTGCGCTGCACGTAGAACCCGCGCCCGTGGCGCCCTGCCGATGGATTCCCTCCTATGAATAAGACCCCTGTTCGCATGCTTCGACTGATGCAGGTGGATCGATGCAATGGGGCTCGGGCATCGTCGCGTAAGGACACCTGGATGAGCGGATCATGAAAGAGTCCCCGAGCATGACCGCGTTCGATACGAACCTCACCGACGCAGTGTCGTGCGCGCCCAGTTCCAATCCTCTGGAAAGCCATCGTATGGGCGGACTCGCTGAGCCTTCCGCCTACGGCGTGCTACCGAGATTCATCCGCTTTCGAGATGCACCGCGGTACCTCGGGATGGACAAGAACCGCTTCAATCGGGAGGTGCGCCCCGCACTCACGCATCTTTCCATCGGCGTGCAAGGAGTGGCTTTTGATCGCCTTGACCTCGATCGATGGGCAGACGAGTATAAGAGCCGCAACGGGCATCTCGCGGCTCAATCTGAAAGGAAAAAGCCATGGGAAACCAGAAGATGTCGGGTCTCACAAAACGCGGTGGGATTTGGCATATCGACAAGCAGTTCAGAGGCGTCCGCATTCGGGAGAGCGCTGCAACAAGCAACCTCACGGAAGCTGTAGCGTTGCTCGCGAAGCGTATCGAGGCGATTCGAAAAACGTTGATTTACGGGATTCGGCCCGACAGGACTTTTCGAGCGGCGGCAACGAAGTATCTGCAGGAGAACCAGCACAAGAGAAGTATTAGCGATGACGCGGGTCATCTGGCGATTCTCGATCCGTTCATCGGAGATCTTTTCATCTCTGGGGTGTACATGGAGAAGTTGCAGCCGTTCATCGAAAAGCGCCGCAAAGATGGGGTGAAGGCGAAGACGATTAACCTGTCACTCGAGGCGGTGCGTCGAATCTTGAGACTCGCGGCATTGGAATGGCGGGATGAGCGAGGGATGACGTGGTTGGAGACGGCGCCAAAGATCAAGCTGTTTCCGGTCACGGATGCTCGCAAGCCGCATTCCCTTTCGGTGGAGGAACAGGAAGTTCTATTTCGCGAACTGCCGGTTCATCTACTGCGGATGGCATCGTACAAGGTGAATGCGGGCAATCGCGAAGAAGAAGTATGCAGCTTGAAATGGGCATGGGAACGAAAAGTGCCTGACTTAGAGACTTCCATTTTCGTAATTCCGGGTAACAAGGTTAAAAATGCGGAGGATCGATTGGTGGTGTTGAATCGGGTTGCAAGATTAGCTGTCGAGGCCGCGCGAGGAATGCATCCCGAGTACGTTTTCGTTCGTCAGGAAAAGGATGGTCGCAGCATCCCGATCAAGAAGATGTACGGCACTGCCTGGAAGAATGCTCGGGAGCGAGCAGCCGACGCGTGGGAGCGGACGCATGGGACCGCGGCACCACAGGGCTTTAGGCGCGTGAGAGTTCACGATCTGAAACACACCTTCGGCCGCAGGCTGCGTGCCGCGGGTGTGTCGTTCGAGGATCGACAGGATCTCTTAGGACACAAGAGCCGGCGGATCACGACGCATTACTCGGAAGCGGAGCTTGAGAATCTGATTACTGCCGCAGAAAAGGCATGTGATCCAAAGTCCCGCAAAACTCCCGCAATCTCCTGGGCAGCAGGGCCGATCGGAAGAATAGTTGAGGTTAACTCGTTGATCTAGAAGGGGAAAATTGGTAGCGGGGGTAGGATTTGAACCTACGACCTTCGGGTTATGAGCCCGGACAAAAGACCGTTTAGCCGCGTTGATAAACGTAGACCGTACCGTCTAAGTCACTGCTTTTTATGACTTTGAGACTTTCCGCCCCCCACAAAAGTGTAGAGCGCTGTTGATACGTATTCGCCTATTGTGGTTACATGGTGCTTACATGGAACCACGGGGGCCGACATGGCACGCGTCAACTTCACAGCGGGTCGAATCAGTAGCTACGTCTGCCCGCGCGGAAAGCAGCAAGACTTCCTATGGGACAAGGACGCTCCGGGGTTAGCGCTCCGCGCGACGGAGAACGGCGCTAAGGCGTTCGTGTTTCAAGCCAGGCTGGCAGGCCGGACGATTCGCCGCACCATAGGAGACCCGAAGGCGTGGACCCTAGAGGCGGCACGTATCGAGGCTCGCCGACTGCAAGTGCTGGTGGACCGGGGCATCGACCCGCGCCAGGAGGATGCCGATAGGCTGGCCGAAGCAGCGGCAAAGCAGGAAGCCGAGGAAGCGGCACGAGTCGCCGCCGAAATTTTGGCCCGTAACGCAAGGCTGATGGTTTCCGACGCGTGGCAAGAATACTTACGCTATCAAGCCGTCCGAATGCCGATGGCGCACATTGAACGCGGCAAGAAGTGGAGCCCGCGCCATCTGGCCGACCATATGAATCTTTCCGCGAAGGGCGGCGAAGCCAAGAAGCGCGGCACAGGGGAGACGGTCCGGGGCGTGCTATATCCGCTGCTGCAACTCCGCATGGCTGACGTTTCCGCCGACCGCTTGCGCGCGTGGCAAGCCGAAGAAGCCAAGACCCGCGCCAACAATGCCCGCCAAGGCTATGAGCTATTCCGCGCATTCTGGCGTTGGTGCGGAACCCGCCCGGAATACGCAACTGTCACCGACCTTCAAGCGGTCGAGAGCAAGGAGCTCCGCGACGAAGTGCCCAACCGCAAGTCAAAGCGGGATGTTCTGGCGCGCGAGCACTTGCCGGCGTGGTTCGCTGCCGTTCGCAAGCTAAACAACGTCGTCGCCAGTGCCTACCTGCAAGCGTTGGTATTGACCGGCGCACGACGCGAGGAAATGGCGTCGCTGCGTTGGACGGACGTTGACCTGCAATGGGGCAGCATTTGGGTGAAGGACAAGGTAGCCGAGGAAGGCCGGAAGATTCCCCTGACCCCGTACCTTGCAAGCTGCCTGTCCGCCCTGCCCCGCCGCAGTGAGTGGGTATTCTCAAGCCCCGCCGCGAAGAATGGCCGATTGGCAGAGCCTCGCATACCCCACAAACGCGCATTATCCGCCGCAGGCATTCCGCCCGTAACCCTCCATGGCCTGCGCCGGACGTTTATCAGCCTTGCCGAGTGGGTGGAAATGCCTACGGGCGTCGTCGCACAAATTGTCGGCCATGCGCCGAGCGCGACCGCAGAGAAGCACTACAAGGTGCGGCCGCTCGACTTGCTGCGCATGTGGCACGGCAAATATGAGGCTTGGATTTTGGAGCAAGCCGGAATCGCGTTCGACCCCAAGAAGTCGAACAACGGATTGCGCGCCGTCGCCTAAATACATTTGCCCTGGCCTACCTTTAGCGGGGGAAGAGTCGGGCCCTTCACCGACCTGGCCGGGGCATCCCATGAAGGCTGCACTTGAAGGAGTGCCGTATGGAAGCACCCAAATCGTCCGGTCGTGTGACCGTCCGCGACCTCGTTGACACCTTGTCGCGCGAACTCGCAGACCGGCACCCCGAGAAATGGGCGCATCCAACAGACCCCGAGCCGATGCGCCGAACAATCGTCGCCGCAATAAACGCTCACGGCTGGCCACCGGACGGAATACCTGGCGTGCTGCATTTGGTCTGCATGCACATTGAGACCGGCGTGGTCGAGGCATTCAGCATGTTTAACGACCTCGCTTGCGGCGATGTCTCGCTCGTGCATGCCAACCCCGCGCAGTGGTACGTAACCGGAGAGGGCGAATCCACCATGCGTGAACTCATCGGAACGACTGCTGAAAGGACGAAAGACGAACATCACCAAGCGCAGGGCAGTACGCGCACTACAGAGGTTCCGCCGTTTCTGGAAACGCACTCCGTCAAGAGCATCCTCTACAACAATTCGGATGAGCCGGACTGGGACAAATACGCGGACTTTCGGACAATTACGCCGCGCGAGGCCGTCCTATTGATGCACGGTCTGAACCCAAAGGCGCATGCGACTGCGGGACCGACACTTGCGCCCCCTCGCTTGCGCCGGGACCACGGTAGCGGCACGCATGTGGCGACTACTTTCTTCGAGAGAGTATCCCATCGCGTCGAGGTGGCGGAGCGGGATAACCTACCTGCGCGACCAGCGGCCGAGTGGCTCCATTACGCCGGAGAGCGCGCTTGGACAGTCTGCGACGACTTTCGCGCGTTAGCCGAACCTAAGCAGCCTCAGACTGGACCTGCAGCATCGACCGTCGCAACAAAACCCCTGCAACGGTCTCAAGCCCAGGAGCTGGTCATTTTGGAGGCTTTGCGAACTAAAAAATACGACCCGCAAAAGCTTCCAAGCGTCAGAAAAGGAGCGCGAGACGACCCCAAAAGCGTGATTCGAAAGATTGTCATGAGCGAGCGGCCCGACCTCTTCCAGTCCGTGGGTGTCTACGATAAAGCTTGGGAGCGACTATCTGCCGACACTCGCATCCGACGAAATGGGCATCAGGATGCTCCCTGAAATTGGGGGAGCGGGGGACACTTGCGGGGGAGGACACTCCCTAACTTTCAATCTGGACTTTCAACACGGCGATAGCCGGATGGAGGTTGTCAGATGGATGCGAACGAAGTTCAACTGTTCCCGCCCCTGGAACACGAAACAAGAACGAATGTTGAGACCGCCGCCGCTGCACATTACTTGCTACGTCGGCCGCAAACCCTGCGCATTTGGGCTTGCAAAGAAAACGGGCCGCTGCGCCCGGTCCGCGTCTATGGCCGCCTAGCGTGGCCGGTCGCGGAAATCCGCCGTATTTTGGCGGGCACCGCGAAATGAACGCCCCGGAGCGCCGCCAAGCATCTTCCGGGGCAGGTGAACAACTGCCGCTGATTGACCCGCCGTCATTTTGCCCGACCTATCCCAAGCAAGGAAGCCTGCCCTGGCGCGCGTTGAATACGTTGCTGGCCGGCAATCATATCGACCACGGTGATTTTATCGAAAGCACCGACTCTTGGAGGCTCGCCGCCGCCATCCACGAGCTCCGCAAGTTGGGCTGGCCCGTTGAAACAATCGACATTCAGCGGCCGTCGCGGACCTGCCCAGCCCGCCTCATTGCACGTTACCAGTTAAGCGCCGACTGCATATCGAAAGCCGCACTGGCTGGCGCAGGTTGCTCCGATGGACAGTGAAATTGACCGCGCCCGCGAAGCCCTGATGTTCATCCCCGCCGACTGCGGCCGCGCTGAGTGGGTAAAAATCGGCATGGCTGCGAAAGCGGCCGGTCTCGACTTCGAGGACTTCCATAACTGGAGCGCGACCGCTGTTAACTACAAAGGCGAACGCGACGTTGCGGCCGTCTGGAAAAGCATCAAGCCGAACGGTGGCGTGACCGAAAGGACGCTGCACAAGACCGCCGCCGCGCATGGACACCGACCTAGCCGCAATGCCCGGATGAACGGAACGGCACGCGAGCCACGGCGCACGGAGAAGCCCGCAGAGCCGCGCAAAGACTCGAGTGCGCGCGGTGTATGGGACCGCTGCGTAGGTGCACCAGACGACCACGGATACATTCTCGCGAAAGCCGGAACGCCGAATGGTCTGCGGGTTGTTCCAGCAAATGACCCCTTGATGATTCGAGGAGTGCGGATGGCGGGTTGGCTGGTGGTCCCCGTCACGAACAACGCAGGAGTTTTGGCAAGCCTGCAATTCATTGCGCCGCCCGACGTTGCGAAAGCGGTGGCCGCGCGCGATATACCCAGCAAGCTGAACCTTCCCGGCGCACCGATGGCGGGAACTTTCACCGTTGGCGCCTTAAAGGCCGGAGCCACGGTGTACCTAGCCGAAGGTATAGGCACGGCTTGGGCATGTTGGAAGGCAACCGGCCGCGCTGCCGTCGTGTGCTTCGGCTGGGGAATGGTCAAGGCTCGTGCGGCGGAGCTCCGCGCTCGCGACTCCGCCGCGACACTAGTAATCGTCCCCGACGTGGGTAAAGAGGCCGACGCCGAAGCGATTGCACGCGACGTGGGCGGCACCGTGGCAACTATGCCGGATGGCTGGCCAAAGAACGCCGACCTTTGCGACTTGGGATTGCGGGACGGATTTGACGCTGTGGAAGACATCCTTTCGCGCGCACAAGCACCCGCAGCACCCAAGCTCCGTTACAGGCTCTTGAAAAGCGCGGACCTTCGGAATCTCCCGCCGCTGACCTGGCGAATCCACGGCGTGTTACCTGCCGAGGGTTTGGCAAGCATCTACGGCCCGAGCGCGTCCGGTAAATCGTTCCTTGCGTTGGATGCCGCCGCCGCAATCGCTTCGAGGCGGGATTGGCATGGACTCAGGGTAACGCAAGCGCCTGTCGTGTATTGCGCCCTGGAGGGCGAAGCAGGGCTGCGAAGGCGTGTCGAAGCATGGGAGATGCACCACAACGAACAGTTGTCAGTGAACCTAGTCATTCAGCCATTCAAGTTGACCGAGCCGCAAGACGTTCAAGACCTATCCGTCGCCGTTGTAAGCATTGGCAAGGGGACGGTAGTGATACTCGACACTCTGAATCGAGCCGCGCCGACGGCCGATGAAAACTCGTCCAAGGACATGGGGACAATTCTGGAGGCGGCCAAAGCATTGCAAGCAATGACAGGCGGCCTAGTGGTGCTTGTTCATCACACTGGAAAGGATGCCGCCAAGGGGTTGCGGGGGCATAGCTCCCTTTTTGCCGCCCTGGATGCGGCCGTGGAAGTGACGCGTAACGGCGACCGGCGCGAATGGACACTGACGAAAAGCAAGGACGGTGAGGACGGAGGGCGGCACGCGTTCAATCTGCATGTTGTCTCTTTGGGAATGGATGCCGACAGTTTGCCAGTGTCGTCGTGCGTCGTTGTGCCGGATGGGTCCGCAGCCGAAATCAAACGCGTGAATCTCCCACAGGGCGGCAATCAAAAACTGGCATGGGAAGCAATCAAGCCGCTGTTCAAGGACGGCACGATAGGCAAACCTGGAGCCCCGCCATACCGTCGCTGCATCGAACTGGAGGCGGCAATAACTTATGTGGCTAGTCGCCTAATCTGCGCGAAGGACCGCCGCACAGAACGCGCCAGGGAAGCAATCACCGGCCTTGCATCGCGTGGCGTTCTCGGCTGCAACGATGGATGGCTATGGACAATGACTTGAATCCCCGAAAATCCCCGAAGTCCCCGAAGTCGGGAAATCCCAGGCCCGAAAATCCCCGGTCCCCCTATAGGGGGCCGGGAGATTCCGGGGACAGGCGTCTGACGAGGAAACTCCCACGATGAGTAAGACCAAGACCGCCAAAAATTCCATTGGCACGCCGAGCACCAGCATGGCAATTCTGGCCGACGATGGACAAGGTAAAGCCAAAGCACTTGCGACAACAGCATTGCGGCCGACAGTTCAGGCCGGGATTACCGCTACAAAACTGCTGGCGCCAGAATTCCCCGAACCCGACCTACAGGCACTCGTTGATACCCTGATGGTTCACGTCAAGTTGGTGGCCGACGGCAATTTGGCCAGGCCCGAGGCCATGTTGGTATCACAGGCACATACGCTGGACCTTTTGTTTAACAAACTCACAAGGCAGGCCGCCGCCAACATCGGCCACTATCCGGATACGGTCGCGATTTACTTGAAGCTTGCGCTAAGGGCGCAGAGCCAATGCCGAGCGGTAGCCGAGACGTTGCACGAAATGAAAAACCCCAGGCCGGTGGCATTCTTTCAGCAAGCCAACATCGCGAACGGTCCGCAGCAAGTGAATAATGGGGCCGCCCCGCCGCCCTCCATGGGCTCGCGCGCGGAAGAAAATCAGAATCAGCCGAACGAACTATTGGAGCAAACGCATGGCGAACGGTTGGACGATGGAGCGACGCAATCAGCAACGGGACGCGATACGAAACTGGCAGCCATGGACGCACTCCACCGGGCCACGGTCCGAAGCCGGTAAGTGCATATCGCGCCGCAATGCGTGTAAGGGTGGACTTCGGCCTACACTCCGCAACCTTGCGCGCGTACTGCGGCATGGCGGCGGAAGGCACTGAGAGCGCCAGCTAACCCGTCGGCGCTTGGCTTGCTGCCTTGTGTGACTTTCTGCACAAAAAACGGAATCCGCCCATGGGCGTGAAACTCTTGTCTAGGGGTTGATAGGCACCCTCGCACCACTTGTAGGCGAACTCGAAGCACTCGTCCGCCTGTATGCAGAGGACCACCCAATATGGGCTACCGTCGGCTGTGTGAGATTGAAAGACTTGGCCTACCTCGGCGCTCCGAGCAGGGTAAGCGCTGAAGACGACAACCCCAAGAACAAGTGCCGCCACTTTATTCACGGGGTCAGACTCGGACGCAGCACGACTTGAATACTTTTGGGCTGCGCCTCGCGGACAATCTGAATATTAACCGTTTGACCTGCATACTTCGTCAACTGAGAAACGAATGTTGAAGGGTCTATCAAATCCTCGTCGTTAATTTTTAGGAGAACGTCTCCCTCAAGGATATTCGCCTGAAACGCAGGCGTGCCCCTGACAACAACGGCAGCAACTACACCGGAATTTCGCTGGAGCGTGTGCCGCTGTTCGTCTGAGAGCGGCGCGGGATTAACCCCCAACATTAGTTTATCCGTCGCCCTCTTCACCCAAAACGTCGCATCGTATGTGTGTCGCTCGAATTGATAAGGAATCTGATACGTCGTTGCACCACCCGGAGTCGTTATCGTGCTGGTACCGTTGTATGTGCCACTTGCGTAGCCGCCTGAACCATATGCGTTGACCGTTCCACTCGTGTTGACGGTCGAAACGATTGGAGCATTCGGCACCGTCCATGGAATCGACCCAGACATGGTGTCTTTATATTCGCTGTGAATGAGTACTAAGCCCGCCCCTACCTTCTTGGCGTGACTAATTGCTTGAGAATCCGAAACCTTATTTGCATTGGCATAAAAGCTGGCTTCGCCGATGAACACGTAGCCCTCTTGCTGGGCTTTGTGGTTGTCGGCCTTCGGGTTATTTGAATAGTTGTAGACGAGCGGCGAAGTAGGCAGTGGCGCGTTATACGGTGACTTCACGACTTGCTCAGCCGAGGGCGATGGTTTGTAGTACTTATCAAAGCCGTTAACCGCGCAGCTTGAAACACCAGCGGCGAACGCCAGCAGGACAATCGCTATAGGACAAAATCGAGGATTCATGTTTACGTCCGTGTAAGTCGTGGTGATGACTCAGAGAATAGGCCGCGTGGTATCTAGGCCACCGTTACCAACCTCTCAGTTATGCATTGTGGGTGGATTTAAGCAGGCCCGCACAAAGCCGTACGACTAGGTGAAGTAGCTTACATGGCGCTTACACGGCGTCCCGAAGGAGAGATGGACGCTCTTTGTCAAAATCGTAAGTCGCTGATTTTATTGGTAGCGGGGGTAGGATTTGAACCTACGACCTTCGGGTTATGAGCCCGACGAGCTGCCAGACTGCTCCACCCCGCACCGGAAGAGCCGATCATTATACCCACCATAAGAGGCAAAGCAAGCCGGGTACACATGCGGCTCAGCGCTTATCGTGCTCCATCATTTTATGAAAGGCAGGACGAGCAGTGATTCGTGCGACATAGGCCAACATCACGGGCGTTTCCTTGACCATTTTCGCCATCATCAGGAAATTGATGCTGCCGCCCAGCATGATGTCTGCTGCGGAAAAGGTGTCGCCGAGAAAATAATTGCGTGAAGCCAAGTGGTTGTTGAGCACCTCCTCCACCTCGTCCGCCGGAGCCCAGCCCATGGCGCCGTATACATGTTTGATTTCAAAGCGGCGCGCGAGGATGGCAGGTTCCATGACGCCGGGGCGATACGCCAGCCAGGAGAGATACTCGCCCCGCTGGGGCTGACCCGTCAGGGGTCCCATGGTTTTCGTGCGGTACTTGTCCGAAAGATAGAGCGCGATCGCGCTGCCTTCGAAAACCGTGTCCTCGCCGTCAATCAGTGCCGGCACTTTGCCGTGAGGATGGGGATTTTCCATTGCGCGTGCACCGCTTCCATCGGCGCGACGAATGTCCACGATTTTGGTTTGATAGGGGACGCCGAGTTCTTCGAGAAGCCATACGATGCTTCCGGAGCGGCTCATCGGCGCGTGAAACAATGTGATCATCAGCATCTCCCTTGCTTAAGAACAGGCAGAGTCCGGAGCTTGCGCCGGCATGGGCGGGCCGCCCGCTATCGCAAGGCTTGTTGACACAGCTGCAGCAGCACACCCGGAATCACTCCCAGCCCGAATACCAATAGTGCGTTCATGCTGAGTACCGTGCGCATCAGCGCCGACCCACCAATGGGAGTCGTCTCAGTGGGCTCATCGAAGTACATGAGCTTCACGATCCGCAGATAGAAGAACGCGCCGACCACGGAGAACAGCACCGCCACCACGGCGAGCCAGGTGTAATTCACGCCCAGAACCGCCTGAATGACGCCGAGCTTGGCCCAAAACCCGATGAAGGGTGGCAATCCCGCCAAGCTGAACATAAGTATGGCCATCATGCCGGCAAACCAGGGGCTGCGCGCATTGAGCCCGCGGAAATCCACGATCTTGTCCGCCTCGAAGCCCTGCCGCGCCAGCAACAAAATCATGCCGAAGGCGCCGGCGGAAACCAGCACATAGCTGATCATGTAAAACATCGACGCCTGATAGCCCTGCTCCGTACCCGAGAGGATTCCGAGCAGCACATAGCCCACATGAGAGATGGTCGAATAGGCCAGCATGCGCTTGAGATTGCTTTGCGCAATGGCGACGATATTGCCGATGGCCATCGACAGTACCGCCATCACCACCAGCATCTGACTCCAATCGGCCTGCGATCCGGCCAGGGCCTCAGGCAACAAGCGCATCGTGAGCGCAAACGCTGCGAGTTTCGATGCGGTACCGATGAACACGGTCACGCAGGTGGGCGAGCCTACGTACACATCGGGTATCCACATATGGAACGGCACCGCGCCGAACTTGAACCCCACCCCGACGATGAGAAAGGCAATGCCGAATACCAGGCCGATATTGTCGCCCAAGCCGTGGTGCACGGCATTGGCGATGGCTGCCAGCTCGAGATTACCGGTGACTCCATAGATGATGGACATGCCGTACAACAGCGTTCCGGAGGCCAGCGATCCCAGCACGAAATATTTGATACCCGACTCAGCCGCAATGCCGGAGTCGCGATCGAAGGCCACCATGGCGTACAGACACAGCGACATCAATTCCAGGCCCAGATAGAGGGTGATCAAGCTGGCCGCGGATATCAGCACCATAGCGCCTAAGGTCGCAAACAATCCCAGTACGTAGTACTCGGCCTTAAGGATGGCGCGCCTGCGCAGATAATCGGTGGAATACACAAAGACCACGGCCACGGTCAGCAAGGTGACAGCCTTTAGCACCTGCGCCATTCGGTCCAGTTCGAACAGCCCGCCCAGCGCGACGATCTTGCCGGTCACCGGCTGCACGACAACCAACAGGGCGGTCAGCAGCAGGCTGACCACGGCCAGCGTGCCGATCCAGCGCCGCTGCGAATCGTTCATCAACAAATCCAGCAGCAGTATTGCGCAGGCGGCCAGCCCGAGAAAAATCTCCGGACATGCATAGGTCAGTCCGGCGTTGAACTGGCTGACATCGAATTGAGCAAGAGAGTGCATGCGTGGACCTTAAGGAAGGATCTTCGATACCAACAATTGCTGGGCCAGCTGCGACGTGGTGGCCCTCATCACATCGAGCAAGGGCGCGGGCCACAAACCTACCGCCAGAACCGCTATGGCGAGCACCCCCAACACCAAGAACTCACGGCCGTTCAAGTCCTTGAGCGCCGCCACATGATCGTTCGCCACCTCGCCGTAGATCACACGCTTGACCAGCCACAGGGTATAGGCCGCGCCGAGCACGAGAATAGTGGCCGCAAGGAAGGCATACCAGACATTGGCCTTGAACGACGCCAGAATCACCATGAACTCACCGATGAATCCCGAAGTGCCGGGCAAGCCCGAGTTCGCCAACGCAAAGAACACCATGAAGGCCGCAAACTTCGGCATGGTGTTGATGACCCCGCCGTAGGCGCTGATTTCGCGGCTGTGGACCCGGTCATACATCACGCCCACGCACAAGAACATAGCGCCCGATACCAGGCCGTGAGAGAGCATCTGCACAATGGCCCCGTCCATTCCCATGGCGATGCCGGCTGTTCTGCCCGTGGCGGACTCGATCTGAAAGCCGATGAACAGGCCCAGAGTGACGAAGCCCATGTGCGCGATCGAGGAGTAGGCGATCAGCTTCTTCATATCGCGCTGGGCGAGCGCCACGAACCCGATGTAAACCACGGCAATCAATGACAACGCAATGATCAACCAGTCCAATTCGCGGCTGGCATCCGGGGCAATGGGCAGGGAAAATCTTAAGAAACCGTATCCGCCCATCTTGAGCATGATGGCCGCCAGCACGACGGATCCGCCCGTGGGCGCCTCCACATGGGCATCGGGCAACCAGGTATGCACCGGCCACATCGGCACTTTCACCGCAAACGCCGCAAAGAACGCCAGGAAAATGAAAATCTGCTCGTTAAGCGACAACGGCATGTGCTGGAACACGGCCAGCTCATACGAATGCGCCTTCAAGTACATGTAAATGAGCGCGACCAGCATCAATAGAGAACCGATGAAGGTGTACAGAAAGAACTTGATGGTGGCGTACACGCGCCGCGGGCCGCCCCAGACGCCGATGATGATGAACATGGGAATCAACATCGCTTCCCAGAACACATAGAACAAAACGCCGTCCAAGGCCGCGAACACGCCGATCATCAATCCTTCCAATATCAGGAAGGCGGCGAAATATTGAGCGATGCGCTTCTGCACGTTCTCCCAGCTCGCGATTACGATGAGCACGGTGGTGAACGTCGTGAGCAGGATCAAGGGCATCGAGATGCCGTCCACTCCGAGGTAGTACTCCGAATGGATGGTCGAAATCCACGGCGAGCGCTCGAGGAACTGCATGGCGGCTGTGCCCGTCTTGAAAGACGTCCATAGCGGCACGCTCATTACAAAGGTCAGACCGCTGACGATCAATGACAGCCATTTGGCGGTCACGGCTTTTTCGCCCAGGCCCAGCGCAGCGAAACCGCCGAGGATGGGCAGCCAAATCAGGAGCGACAGAAGGTGATCGCCCTGCATCATGTTCGCCATAGAATCCACAGTAAAAAGGAGGCCAATCCCAAAATCATGGCAAACGCATAGTGGTACAGATACCCCGACTGCGCGTAACGCATCACCGAACTCATCCAGCCGACGGTGCGTGCGCTGCCGTTGACCAGACCCTCGTCGATGACGATCTGATCGCCGAAGCGCCACAGACCGCCGCCCAACTGCCGTGCACCCGCAACGAGCACATTTTCATAGAACCAGTCGAAGCCGTACTTGTTGACCAAGATACTGTGCAGCCACTTGAAGCGGCGCTCAGCCGCATCCGCTAGTTCCGGCTTCTTCAGAAAGAACCACCATGCAGTGAGTACACCCAATCCAGCCAGCCAAACCGGCAGCGCTTTGCAACCGGCCAAAAAGAACTCGATCGGCGAGCCGTGAAATTCCTCGCCCACCCGCACCAGCACATCGTTGGCCGGCAGCACATGAATGGCGCCGTTGAAATAGCCTTCGAACAACATGGGCTCGACCGTGAACCAACCGATCACCGCCGAGGGGATGGCCAGCAAAATGAGCGGCACCGTCACCACCCAGGGACTCTCGTGCAGATGCTCCTCGGTGTGGTGATCCATGCGCGGCTTACCATGGAAGGTCATGAAGAACATACGGAAGGTGTACAGGGCTGTGATGAATACGCCGGACATCACGCAGAAGTAGGCATAGCCAGACCCTGGCCTGTTCGACAGATGAACGGCGTCGATCAATGCGTCCTTGGAGAAGAAGCCCGATGTGCCGGGGAAACCAATCAGCGCCAGTGAACCTACCAGGCAGGTCCAGTAGGTGATGGGCAGATATTTCTTCAGGCCGCCCATTTTGCGCATGTCCTGCTCATGATGCATGGCCATGATCACCGAGCCGGCTGCGAGGAACAGCAAGGCCTTGAAGAAGGCATGCGTCATGAGATGAAAAATGCCGGCGCCATACGCCGATACGCCGAGTGCCACCGTCATATAGCCCAATTGCGACAGGGTCGAATATGCCACCACCCGCTTGATGTCGTTGCTTACGATACCGAGCAGCCCCATGAAGAAGGCTGTGGTCGACCCGATGATCAACACCGTCGAGAGGGCCGTCTCCGACAGTTCGAACAGTGGTGACATGCGCGCCACCATAAAAATACCCGCGGTCACCATGGTGGCGGCGTGGATCAAGGCAGAAATCGGCGTCGGGCCTTCCATGGAATCCGGCAACCACACATGCAAGGGCACCTGCGCGGACTTGCCCATCGCGCCCACGAACAGGCAAATGCAGGTGAAGGTGATGGCCGACCAAGCGATGGTGCCGCTGATATGAATCTGCGCCGCCGCGAACTTGTCGAGATTCGCGAACACCGTCGCATAATCCAGCGACCCCGTGTAGCGCAGCACCGCGGCAATGCCCAGCACGAAGCCGAAGTCGCCGACCCGGTTGACCAGGAAGGCCTTCAAATTGGCGAAGATGGCCGACGGCTTCGTGTACCAGAATCCGATCAGTAAGTAGGACACCACGCCCACGGCTTCCCAACCGAAGAACAGCTGCACGAAATTGTTCGACATCACCAGCATCAGCATGGAGAAAGTGAATAAGGAAATATAGCTGAAGAACCGCTGGTAACCCGGATCGTCATGCATGTAGCCGACGGTGTAGATATGCACCATTAGAGATACGAACGTCACCACCACCATCATCATGGCGGACAGGCGGTCGATCAGGAATCCGACATCCATGGTCACACCGTCGCTCACCAGCCAGGTGTATACCGCCCCATTGAATGTCGCCATGCCGTTGAACAGGATCTGATACAGCACATAGAACGACAGCACGCAGGAGATGCCCACGCCGAGGATGGTGATGCTGTGCGCGCCGGCCTTGCCGATGGTCTTGCCGAACAAACCGGCAATGACTGCCGCCACCAGGGGCGCCAACGCAATCGTGAGAAAAATCGGCTGCATGATGCGGGTCCCTTTAGCCTTGCAGCGAATCGAGGTCTTCGACTTCGATGCTGCGCCGCTCGCGGAACACGACGACCAGAATCGCGAGTCCGATGGCGGATTCGGCCGCCGCCACGGTCAATATGAAGAACACGAATATTTGGCCGCCGATATCGCCCAGATAACGCGAGAACGCGACGAAATTGAAATTGACCGCGAGCAGCATGAGTTCTATGCACATCAACAGTACGATGATGTTCTTGCGATTCAAGAACACGCCGGCGACCGCGATGGCGAATAAAATGCCCGACAGGACGAGGACATCAGTCAGCGTGATCATTGTCTTTTCTCGGACGCCATTTTGACGATACGGACTCGGTCCTTGGCGCGCACCGCGACTTGTTTGGCGATGTCCTGCGGTTTTCCGCCGGTGCGCCGGCGCAATGTCAACACAATGGCCGCGACGCTCGCCACCAACAGAATCACCGCGGCAATCTGCGCCGGGTAGGAATACTGGGTGAACAAGGCCGTGCCCAGTTCTCGGGTGTTGGAATAATTAACGGCCAGGGGCGGCGCCGTTCTCATACTCATGCCGCCCAGATGCTTGACCATGATGACATTGATCATCGCAAAGACCACGAATCCGGCCACGGCGACCGCCAGCGGCCAGTAACTCGCCAGGCCTTTGCGCAATTCCTCAAGATTGACGTCGAGCATCATGACCACGAACAGGAACAGCACCATTACGGCGCCGACATAGACCAGCACCAGCACGATCCCCAGGAACTCAGCATCGAGCAGCAGCCAGATGACGGCGCTGTTGAAAAAGCACAGCACCAAGAGCAAAGCCGAGTACACCGGATTTCGCGCCAGGATCACGCCAAGAGCGGCGGCGATCAGCGTTCCGGCAAAAAAGTAGAACAAAAGGGTGGGAAACATCAGCGATACCGTGCGTCGGCGGCGCGATCGGCCGCAATCATGGCTTCGTAGCGTTCGCCGATGCCGAGCAACTTGTCCTTGCTCATGATGTTCTCGCCGCGATTCTCCATGTGGTACTCGTGAAGCCGAGTTTCGACGATGGCATCGACGGGACAGGCCTCTTCGCAAAAGCCGCAGAAAATGCACTTGAACAAATCGATGTCGTAGCGCGTGGTACGGCGCGTACCGTCGGCGCTCACATCGGATTCGATGGTGATGGCAAGGGCCGGGCACACCGCTTCGCACAGCTTGCAGGCAATGCAACGCTCCTCGCCATTGGGATAGCGGCGCAGCGCGTGCAGGCCACGGAAGCGATTGCTCTGCGGAGTCTTCTCTTCGGGATAGTTCAACGTGACCTTGGGAGCCCACAGCCCCTTCCAAGTCACCCACAGCCCCTGTAACAGCTCCCAGAGCAAGAAAGTCTTGAGGAAATTGCGAATGCCCTGCATTAGAGATGCCCCTTCCACGGTCCTACCTGGAAATAGACCATGAAGCCTTCGACCAGCAGCCAGACCAGCGTGACCGGGATGAGAGCCTTCCAGCCCAAGCGCATGATCTGATCGTAGCGGTAGCGCGGGAACGTCGCGCGCAGCCACAGAAAACTGAACATGGGAACCAGCGTTTTCAAACCGAACCAGAAGAAGCCGGGCGCAGCCAGCCATGAGTCTGCGGGCAGCCAGCCATCGAACGGCGAGAGCCAGCCGCCGAAGAAGAAAATTACGGTCAGCGCCGAAATCAAAATCATGTTGACGTATTCGGCGATGAAAAACAGCGCAAAGGCCATGCCGGAATAGTCCACATGGAACCCGGCCACGATCTCCGACTCTCCTTCGGCGACATCGAAGGGAGCGCGATTGGTTTCGGCAACGCCCGAGATGAAGTACACCATTAGCATCGGGAACAACCAAGTCCAGTTCCAGCCGAACAATCCTTGCTGTGCGCGGATGATCTCCCCGACGTTCAGACTGCCCGCCGCCATCAGCACGCCGACCATGGCAAACCCCATGGCAATTTCATAGGCGACGATCTGCGCCGCCGAGCGCATGGCGCCGAGAAATGCGTACTTCGAATTGGCAGCCCAGCCTGCCAGGATGACGCCGTACACCCCCATGGAAGTCATCGCCAGGATGTACAAGAGCCCGGCGTCGATATTGGCGAAGGCATGTTCGGGAGCGAAGGGAATGACCGCCCATATGGCGAGCGAGGGAACCAGTGCAAGGAACGGCGCCAACCGAAATAGAAAACCATTCGCATCCGCGGGGATGATGATTTCCTTGAACATGAGCTTGACGACGTCGGCGAACGGTTGCGCCAATCCGGGAATCAGCAGGCCACCGATGCGATTCGGACCCCTGCGCGCTTGAATCCAGCCGATGACCTTACGCTCCGCCAAGGTGTAGAAGGCCATGGTCAGAATGAGGCAAGTGACGACGATCAGTGTCTGGACGATGAGCAAGAAGGGGTAGGTCCAGTACGGCGTGATGATGCCGGACACCCAGTCGCGAAGGGGACTCCACTCCCACATCTAAATCACGGTCCGGGTCATGCGCCCGTCCTTGGTTTTCGACAAAGCCTCGGAGCCACGCACCAGCGCATCGACCTGATACGGGGGAATGTCCACCCACGAGCCCGGCGAAGCTTCTGTCCCGGCATTGACCGCAGCCCCGCCGCCGACCCCATTGTTCGAGGCTGCAGTGCCTGCGCCGCAGAGGGCGCGCAATGCATCGCGGACTTCGTCCGAGCTCACATAGTCAACGCCGTGCACATTCAGCAAATTCGCGAGTACCCTCAGCACCTTCCAACCCGGCCGGCTTTCGCCGGGTAGTTTGGCGGCCCCAGCCCAACTCTGCCAGCGGCCCTCCGCATTGACGAAGGTTCCAGACGTCTCGGCAAAGGATCCGATGGGCAGCACCACATGCGCCGTGGCCCGCAGGCTCTCGGGCAGATGCGTCGTCGCCGCAATCACCAACTCCGCCGCCGCCAAGGCGCGCGGCTCGACCGACAAATCGCTGGCAGGATCGACCGCACCGAACAACACATAGGCCGGAAGCACCGACTCGAGCATGGCGCGAGCCGACAGACCCACGGTCGTCGAAGGCGCGCCGCCCGGTTCGCGATGCGGCAACGCTCCCGCCAGGAACGCCCCCGCCGCGTTGGCGCCCTCGGTGATGCAGCCGACGCTGGCTGCACACAAGTCCGCCAGCATGACCGCGAGTACCTTGAGCTCCGAGTAGGAAGGATGCCGTTGGGCCAAGGTGCCGAGAATAATGCCATGGTTCGCGCCGTTCATGAGCGCGCTTACGACGGCTCGGTGAGAGTCGTTGACCTCGCCTGCCCCGGCTCCCGCCGGCACCGGCTTGTTCGCCGCGGCCGCCGCCGCGCGCACCAGTGCCTTCAGCTCACCGACCAGGTCGGTCTCGGCCAAGGCATAGGCTGCAACGGGGAACATATAGTCAAAGCGACGCGGATTGAGGAAGGCAACTTTTGCGCCGGCATTTCTCACGGCCGCCTTGCGCACCCGATGTGCAAGCAGGGGCATTTCATGCCGCAGGTTCGAGCCGATCACGAGCACGCCGTCGAGGCGTTCAATGTCGGCGATTTGGATGCCGAGATTCGGAAAGGCGGCGTCGTGTGCCTGACCCCGGAAATCCAACTGGCGCAGGCGATGATCGATATTGGCACTGCCCACGCCGCGCGCAATGCGCGCCAGCAAGTATAACTCCTCGACGGTCGACATCGGCGACGCCAAGAAGCCCACAGCCTGAGCCCCATGCGTCGCAATCGTTTTCTGCAGGCCTTCGGCGGCGGCTGTCAGTGCCACCTCCCAATCCACCACTTGCAAAGTTCCATCGATGCGCACCATGGGCTGTGATACGCGATCAGCTGAGTACATGCCCTCGAAGCCGAAGCGATCGCGATCGGCAATCCAGGTTTCATTGATTGCTTCGTTTTCGCGCGGCACCACGCGCATCACCTTGCCGCGCAGCACATGGGCATACATATTGGAGCCGAATGCATCGTGCGGCGACACCAACGCCTGCTGGGTCATTTCCCATGAGCGGGCGTGATAGCGGAAAGGTTTGTTGTTGAGCGCGCCCACCGGACAAAGATCGATGATATTGGCCGAGAGCTCGTGATCGACACTGTGCTCGATGTACGTACCCACTTCCATGTTCTCACCGCGGCCGACGGTACCCATCTGCGGATAGCCCTGGATCTCCTGTCCGAACCGAACGCAACGCGTGCAATGGATGCAGCGCGTCATGTCGGTGGACACCAGCGGTCCCAAATTCTTGTCCTTCACCACGCGCTTGCGTTCGCTGAAGCGGGAAATATCTCGCCCGTAGCCCAAGGCGAGATCCTGCAATTCACACTCGCCGCCTTGATCGCAAATTGGACAATCAAGCGGGTGATTGATGAGCAGAAATTCCATCGTCGCGCGCTGCGCGGCGACAGCTTTCGGCGACTTGGTAAATACCTTCATGCCTTCCGCGACCGGAGTGGCGCAGGCCGGCAAGGGTTTCGGCGCCTTCTCCACCTCGACCAAGCACATGCGGCAATTGGCCGCGACGGGGAGCTTGTCGTGATAGCAAAAACGGGGAATATAAATATTGGCCGGATCCGTAGCCTGCATGATCATCTGACCCTTGCGGGCCTTTAGCGGCACTCCGTTGACTTCGATATTGACCGTGTCGTCGCTCATCGTTCGCCCTATGCCGCCACGGCCGCGACGCCGCCCGCCGGCTGGCCCTCGACGATCGAGCGGCCCTTGTGCTCGACCATGTATTGAAACTCATGCTTGAAATGCTTCAAGAAACTTTGCACCGGCCAGGCCGCGGCATCGCCCAGCGCGCAGATGGTATGACCTTCAATGCGATTGGCCACATCCAGCAGCAAGCCGAGATCCTCAGCTCTGCCCTGCCCTGCAATGATTCGCTTCAACATGCGGTCCAGCCATCCCGTGCCTTCCCGGCAGGGAGTGCACTGGCCGCAGGACTCCGACATATAGAAGCGCGCCAGCCGCTCCAACGCGCGCACCATGCAGGTGGTTTCGTCCATCACAATGACGGCGCCCGTGCCAAAGGACGATCCAGCCTTCTTGAGCGAGTCATAGTCCATGTTGGTGTTCCACATCACCTCGCCGGGCACCACCATGCAGGAGGAGCCGCCGGGAATGACCGCCTTGAGCTTGCGCCCTTTCCACACGCCGCCGCACAGGTCCATGAGTTCCTTGAAAGGAATTCCCATGGGCAGTTCGAGATTGCCGGGTTTGCTCACATGGCCAGAGACTGAGAATATCGCCGTGCCGCCCGAATTGACCGGCCCCAATCCCGCGAACCAGGCCGCGCCCTTGCGCAAGATGCTCGGAACGGAGGCAAAGCTCTGGGTATTGTTGATGGTGGTCGGTTTGCCGAACAAGCCGAAGTTCGCCGGAAACGGCGGTTTGAAACGCGGCTTGCCGGGCTTGCCCTCGAGGGATTCGAGCAGCGCCGTTTCCTCTCCGCAAATATAGGCGCCGGCGCCGATGAACATGTGCAAATCGAAATCCACGCCGGATCCCAAGATGTTCTTACCGAGCAGCCCCGCCGCATAGGCTTCAGCCAACGCCGCTTCGAAGCGCGGAATAGGCTCGCCCAAGAACTCGCCGCGAATATAGTTGTAGCCGACCGTGGCGGTCATCGAATAGCCGCCGATGGCCATCCCCTCGATAACGGAGTGCGGGTTGTAGCGCAGAATGTCGCGGTCATGGCAGGTTCCGGGTTCGGATTCATCCGAATTGCACACCACGTACTTCTGTACGGGCGAACTGCGCGGCATGAAGCTCCACTTGACGCCGGTCGGAAATGCCGCACCGCCTCGGCCGCGTAGCCCCGACGCCTTGACTTCCTCGATGACCTTTTCGCGCGGCGTCTGTTCGCGCAGGATCTTCTCCCACGCCTGATATCCGCCGAATTGGCGATAGCCTTCGAGCGTCCACGGCCGCTCATACTTGAGCGCCTCGAACAACAGTTGGTTCTGCTCGTACGCCACAGTTACGCTCCGCTCATGTCAATTCTTCCAGAATCTTGTCGATGCTCTCAGACGTGAGATTCTCGTGAAACACGTGGTCCACCATCAACATCGGCGCCCCCGTGCATGCCGCCAGGCATTCCTCTTCGCGCTTCAAATAGATGCGCCCGTCCGGCGTGCTTTCGCCGGTCTTGATCGCAAGCTTCTTCTCGACGTAGTCGACCACCTCTTCCGCGCCGCGCAGCATGCACGAAATATTGGTGCACACCGAGACATGATGCCGGCCCACGGGCTTGGTCTCGAACATGGAATAGAACGACGCGACCTCGTACACCTGAATGGGGGCGAGGCCCAGATACGCAGCCACGGCATCCATGAGTTCAGTGGTCAGAAAACCTTTGTTCTCGTGCTGCACGGCATGCAAGGCGGAAATCACGGCCGATCGTTTACGATCGGGCGGGAACTTCGCCACCCAAAGATCAATCTCTTCACGCACATGTTCGGATAATTGCACGCTCATCGATCGATCTCGCCGAAAACGATGTCTTGAGTTCCGATCACGGCCACGACGTCCGCCAGCATATGCCCCCGCACCATTTCATCGAGCGACGCCAGATGCGCGAAGCCCGGCGCGCGCACCTTCAACCGATAGGGTTTGTTGGCGCCATCCGACACCAGATACACGCCGAGCTCGCCCTTGGGCGCCTCGACGGCAGCGTAAACCTCTCCCTCCGGCACGCAATACCCTTCGGTCATGAGCTTGAAGTGATGAATCAGCGATTCCATGTCGCCCTTCATTTCTTCGCGTCGCGGCGGGCGCACTTTGCGGTCATCGATCATGACGGGACCGGAGTTGGCCTTGAGCCACGCGACGCACTGCTCGACGATGCGCGTCGACTGGCGCAATTCCTCGATACGGACCAGATAGCGATCGTAGCAATCGCCGTTGACTCCCACGGGAATATCGAAATCCATGCGATCGTAAACATCGTAGGGCTGCTTTTTGCGCAAGTCCCACTCGATGCCCGAACCGCGCAGCATGGGACCAGAAAAGCCCAATTGCATGGCGCGCTCGGGGCTGACCACGCCGATGTTCACCGTGCGCTGCTTCCAAATCCGGTTGTCGGTCAGGAGCGTCTCGTATTCATCGACGCAGGCGGGAAACCGCTTGATGAAGTCCGCAATGAAATCCAACAGGCCGCCGGAACGCCGCTCGTTCAAACGGTCCACGTCTTTCTTGCTGCGCCACTCGGAGTGCTGATACTTGGGCATGATGTCGGGCAGATCCCGATAGACTCCGCCCGGCCGATAGTAGGTCGCGTGCATGCGAGTGCCCGACACGGCCTCGTAGCAATCCATCAAATCCTCGCGCTCGCGAAAACAGTACAGGAATACCGTCATGGCGCCGATGTCGAGGCCATGCGCCCCCAGCCACATCAAATGATTGAGGATTCGGGTGATCTCATCGAACATCACGCGGATATATTGCGCACGCAGTGGGGGCTCGATGCCCAGCAGCTTTTCGATCGCCATGACATAGGCGTGCTCGTTGCACATCATCGACACATAATCCAGACGATCCATGTAGCCGATCGACTGATTGAAGGGCTTGCTCTCCGCGAGCTTCTCGGTACCCCGGTGCAATAGTCCGATGTGCGGGTCGGCTTTCTGAATCACCTCGCCGTCCATCTCCAGCACCAGACGCAGCACGCCGTGCGCCGCAGGGTGCTGCGGTCCGAAGTTCATGGTGTAGTTGCGAATCTCGGACACTTTAGTTTCCCGTACCGCCCACCGGGGCATTCGTCAATTGCGGGTCATACCGATTGTCGTGGCGGATCACCTTCGGCACGAGCACGCGCGGCTCGATGCTCACCGGCTGATAGACGACGCGGCGCTTCTCCGGGTCATAGCGCACTTCGACATTACCCTCCAAGGGGAAGTCTTTGCGAAACGGATGACCGATGAAGCCGTAATCCGTGAGCAGCCGGCGCAGATCCGGATGGCCTTTGAACAGAATGCCGAACATATCGAAGGTCTCGCGCTCGAACCAGTCGACCCCGGCCCAGATGCCGGCCACCGAATCCACCATGGGATCAGCGTCGTCGGCGCAAAACACACGCAGGCGCAGGCGGTGGTTATGCGAGATCGAGAGCAGGTGATAGACAACGGCGTAGCGCCTGCCCGGTGCGATGGGCGCGTCCATGGCGCCGTGGCGCGCGACGCCGCGGCTGAACCCCGAAGTCGTGGCGTCCTGGGTCTTCCACTGCGCACGACCGTGTTCCAGATAGTCCACGCCGCAGACATCCATGCACATTTCAAATTTCAGCGCGGCAGTATCGCGCAGCGCGGTTGCCACTTCCATCAATCGGTCCGCCGCGACCTCGTAAGTCAATTCCCCGACATGATTCGCCACCGCGAGCAACTGATCCGGCAACGCCGCGGCGACGGCTGCGGCAAGGCGCTCGAGGCGGGTCGGCACCACGGCCGCCGCCACGGCATTCGCGTCCGCGCTCATCGGATAATCGCCTTATTGCGCTTGATCTTGTTCTGCAATTGAATGATGCCGTAGAGCAGCGCCTCGGCGGTCGGCGGGCATCCCGGCACATACACATCGACGGGTACGATCCGATCGCAGCCGCGCACGACGGCATAGGAGTAATGGTAGTAGCCGCCGCCATTGGCGCAGGAGCCCATGGAAATCACCCAACGGGGCTCGGCCATTTGGTCGTACACCTTGCGCAACGCGGGTGCCATCTTGTTCACCAAGGTGCCCGCAACGATCATCACATCCGATTGCCGGGGGCTGGGGCGAAACACCACACCGAAGCGGTCCAGATCGTAGCGCGCCGCGCCGGCGTGCATCATTTCCACCGCGCAGCAGGCCAACCCAAAGGTCATCGGCCATAGCGAGCCGGTGCGAGCCCAATTAATGAGCTTATCGACGGTGGTCACTTCGAAACCGCGCACGGCATTGGTGTCGGCGGATACGGCCTCTAATCCCATTCCAGCGCCCCTTTCTTATAGTCGTAGACGAGGGCGACGACCAGAACCAATGCGAATACCAACATCGACAGCAAGCCGAACAAGCCGGTGAGTTTAAGAGAGACGGCCCAGGGAAAGAAGAACGCTATTTCGAGGTCGAAAACAATGAAAATGATGGCGACCAAGTAGTAGCGAACGTCGAAGCGCATCCGCGAGTCCTCGAACGCCTCAAAACCGCATTCGTAGGGGGACAGCTTCTCCGCGTCCGGCCGACGTGGACCCAAGATCCAGCCGATGGTGAATAACGCGAGCCCCAGGACACTGGCTAAACCCATAAAAATCAATATCGGCAAATACTGTCGCAGCATCATCAGCGTCCGATCACGTCAATTGACCATAATTGTATCAGGCGCAACCGTGTTGCGTTGCGTAAAGGATTGCAACACGAACATAAAAGTGATGGTGCCGACGGCCGGACTCGAACCGGCACAGGTTGCCCCACTAGCCCCTCAAACTAGCGCGTCTACCAATTTCGCCACGTCGGCTTTAATCACTTTTTCAACGGGGTCGCAGGCGTCGCCGGTTGGGCGACGGCCGCGGCCTGAGCTGCGCGCTCCAATACGCTGGTCGGTTCGGGCGACGGTCGCGCGCCAAGATAGGCCAGCGTCAAGCTGGTGGCGAAGAACATCGCCGCGAACACCGCCGTCAACTTTGAAAACAAGGTGCTGGTCCCGCGGGCGCCGAACACCGTACCCGATGCGCCGGAGCCGAAGCCGGCCCCCGCTTCCGCGCCCTTGCCCCTTTGTAGTAGCACGAGCCCGATAATCATCAGCGCGAGCAATACATGCACACCCAAAATAATTCCACGCAACATAAGAAATCTCTCAATGGCGAGCGGCCGCGGCCGCGCAAATCTGCTGAAACTCATCGGCGCTCAAGGACGCACCGCCTACCAATCCGCCATCCACGTCGGGCATCGAGAATAGCTCCGCAGCGTTGCCGGCCTTGACGCTGCCGCCGTATAGGATCCGCAAATGACGCGCTATCTTAGCATCTTGCGCATGAATGCGATTGCGCAGGAACTCATGCACCGCCTGCGCCTGCTCCGGCGAGGCCGTGCGTCCTGTCCCAATGGCCCATACCGGCTCATAGGCAAGAATGGCCCGCGCAAAACCTCCCACCCCGTGAGTCGCAATGACCGCATCGAGCTGGCGTGCGATCACCGCTTCGGTCTGCTTCGCCTCACGCTCCTCCAGGGTTTCCCCGACGCACAGTACCGGCGTCAGATCCGCTGCCAACGCCGCCGCGAACTTGCGCGCCACCAACGCGTCATCTTCGTGGTACCAGCGGCGACGCTCCGAATGCCCGACGATCACGTAGCTGCAGCCCACATCCTTAAGCATGGCGGCGCAGACCTGCCCGGTGAACGCACCTCCGGATTCGGCGCACACATCTTGCGCACCGACCGCGATCGGCCCGTCCTGCAGCATGCGCACCGCATCGCTCAAATAGACATAAGGCGGAAAAACCACGACGTCTATCGCCCAGTCCGACTTGAGACTCATCTCCAATTCACCGAGCAGCGCCTGGTTGGCAGCCCGAGAACCGTGCATTTTCCAATTACCCGCGACCATCTGACGACGCATAGGCTACCTTCGGGCATTTGCCCAGCGGGAAAGGCGGCGAAGATTAGCCGCGCGGCCGGCTAACTGCAAGCCCTTAAGAGACCGGGTCTTTTGCCGTCGCCGCGGCCGCTTCGACCACGCTCGCAATCTCGCGGGCGCCCTGCTTGACCAGGCTCGCGTCGTAGCCCTCCACCATGACCCGAATCACAGGCTCGGTCCCCGACGCCCGCAGCACGATGCGGCCGCGCCCTTCGAAGCGGCGCTCTACCTCGGTTGCTACCTTCACCACCGAGGGCTCCTGCAAGGGATCGAAGCGCTTGGTCACCCGCACATTCAGCAGTACTTGCGGGTATTTGCGCATGCCGGCGCTGAGTTCGGCGAGACCCGCGCCGGTCTGTTTCATCACGCTGAGCACTTGCAACGCGGCAATCAAGCCATCGCCGGTGGTGGTCTTGTCCAGGCACAGGATATGACCCGAGGTTTCCCCTCCCAAGGTTCCTCCCACCTCATTGAGCATGGCCAGCACGTAACGGTCACCCACCTGTGCCCGGCGAAAATCGATGCCGAGCGCCGCCAGCCCGTGTTCCAGCCCAAGATTGCTCATGACCGTGCCCACCACAGGGCCTTTGAGCTGGCCTCGATCCCGCGCAGCCTTGGCGAGGATGTATATCAGCTGATCGCCGTCCACACAGCGACCCAGCTCATCCACCATCACCAGTCGGTCACCATCCCCGTCGAGGGCCACCCCGAGTTGCGCCCGCACGCCGGGAACCGTGAGTTGCAGCAATTCCGGCGCGGTCGAACCGCAACCGTCGTTGATGTTGCGGCCATTGGGCGAGCAGCCGATGGGCACGATTTCGGCACCCAGGTCGGCGAGCACTCTCGGCGCCACCTTATAGCCGGCACCATTGGCGCAATCAATGACGATTTTGAAGCCCTTCAAATCCATGCCCGGCGGGATGGTCGAGGCGCAAAACTGCTGGTACTGCGTGCGGCTTCGGTCGATACGAATCGCCTTACCCAAGTGCTGCGACTCCTGAGTCACCACCGGCAGGTCAAGCAGGCACTCGATTTCCTTTTCTGCGTCATCCGACAGCTTGCTGCCGCTGGCATCGAAGAATTTGATCCCATTGTCTTGATAGGCGTTGTGCGACGCGCTGATCACGACGCCGAAGCTGCATTCCAAACGTTGCGTCATGTAAGCAATGCCCGGCGTCGGCAACGGACCGATCAACATGACGTCAACTCCTGCGGCAACGAAGCCCGCCTCCAGCGCAGACTCGAACATGTAGCCGGATACCCGTGTGTCTTTGCCGATCAGCACGCGGCCGCCGCCGGGCGCGAGCACTCGCGCAGCCGCGCTCGCCAGCCGCAGCGCAAAATCCACGGTCATCGGGGCTTGTCCGACACGGCCACGCACGCCGTCTGTGCCGAAATATCTGTTCAATTATCCGTTCCTTGCAGTACTGCGCTGACCATGCCGATGGCGTCTCGTGTCGCCGCGACATCATGGGTCCGAATGATTCGCGCGCCGTTGCCGACGGCCAGCGCCGCCAATCCCAAACCGCCGTGCAGGCGTTCATCGACCGTGCGCCCGAGGATGCGGCCGATGAAGCTCTTGCGCGATACGCCCACCAGCAGCGGCGCATCGAGAGCGGCAAAGCGCGACAGCTCCCGCAGCAGCGTCAAGTTATGTTCCAGTCCCTTGCCAAATCCAATGCCCGGATCGAACGCTATGGCCTCCCGAGCAACACCGGCGGCGACGCACGCATCCCGCTCTCGCACCAGAAATTCGCACACTTCACGTGCCACGTCTTCATAGTGCGGGCGATCCTGCATGGTACGCGGCTCACCCTGCATGTGCATTAAGCAGACTCCGACCTGAGATTCAGCGGCACGGAGCCTCGCGCCCGGCGCGCGCAAGGCGTAGACGTCGTTGACGATACACGCCCCGGCCGCTATGGCCGCCGCCATCACGGCCGGCTTGCTGGTGTCGATGGAGATTGCTATGTCCGACGCCGCAGCGATGCCTTCGATGACGGGCACGACTCGCGCGATCTCCACGGCCTCCTCCACGGCAGCGGCGCCTGGGCGCGTCGATTCGCCGCCCACATCGATAATGGCCGCGCCCTCTGCCGCGATGCACGCAGCTCGCTCGAGCGCCGCATCTACACTGGAGTAACGATTGCCGTCCGAGAACGAATCCGGCGTGACATTCAAAATTCCCATGACGATGGGCCGCGTCAGGTCGATGGTTCTATTTCTACAGCGCCACTGCATGGAATCTATTGTGCTTTGAGAGCCAGCCGTTGCTGCTATGGAATAACTGGATGTCTGGTGGCGGTTCGGGAAAGCATTTCCCGGAGCTGGATGAACTTGCGGCGGTCCGGGAATAACTTCCCGAACCGCCCTCGGCATGCTGCTGCTAGTGCTGCCCCGCCGGATTCACCAACGGCGCGGCCGGCTTCTCCGCCGAAGGTCCTCGCGGAGTCGGTGTCGGCGTGTCATCCCAATCGCGTGGTGGACGCGGCACGCGGCCTTCCATGATGTCCTTGATCTGTTCCTCGTCGATGGTCTCGTACTTGATCAACGCCTCGGACATCGCCTGCAATTTGTCCATATTGGACTGCAGGATCTTGTAGGCCCGCTGATAATTGCTGTCGATCACGCGACGCACTTCCTCGTCGATCACGTGCGCGGTCACATCCGACACTTGCTTGTGCTGAGTGACGCTTCGACCCAGAAACACCTCGCCCGACTCTTCGCTATAGGTCTGAGGACCCAATCGGTCCGACAAGCCCCAGCGAGTCACCATGTTACGGGCCAGTTCTGTGGCACGCTCGATATCATTGGATGCGCCCGTGGTAACCGCATCGGCGCCGAACACCAATTCCTCGGCGACCCGGCCGCCGAAGAGCGTGGCAATACGGCTTTCCAGCTGCCGCTTGCTGGTGCTGTAGCGATCGCTTTCCGGCAGGAACATGGTGACGCCCAGCGCACGTCCGCGCGGAATGATGGTCACTTTGTACACGGGGTCATGTTCGGGCACGCTCAAACCGACAATGGCGTGGCCGGACTCGTGATAGGCGGTATTGCGCTTCTCTTCCTCGGTCATGACCATGGAACGGCGCTCGGCGCCCATCATGATCTTGTCCTTAGCTCGCTCGAACTCTTCCATGGTGACCGAACGCTTGTTGCCGCGGGCCGCAAACAAGGCGGCCTCGTTCACCAGATTGGCCAGATCCGCGCCGGAGAACCCTGGTGTACCGCGTGCGATGACCGACGGCTTGACGTTATCGCCGAGCGGCACCTTGCGCATGTGGACTTTGAGTATCTGTTCGCGGCCCCGGACGTCGGGCAACGGCACGACCACCTGGCGATCGAAGCGGCCCGGCCGCAGCAAGGCCGGATCCAGCACATCGGGCCGGTTGGTGGCGGCGATGACAATAATGCCTTCATTGCCTTCGAACCCATCCATTTCGACCAAAAGCTGGTTCAGGGTCTGCTCGCGCTCATCGTGGCCGCCACCCAGACCGGCACCGCGATGCCGGCCGACGGCGTCAATTTCGTCGATGAATATGATGCAAGGGGCGTGTTTTTTCGCCTGTTCGAACATGTCGCGGACCCGGGAAGCGCCCACACCCACGAACATCTCCACAAAGTCGGAGCCGGAAATCGTGAAAAACGGCACCTTAGCCTCGCCGGCAATGGCCCGCGCCAACAAGGTCTTACCGGTTCCCGGGGAACCGACCATGAGCACACCTTTCGGGATCTTGCCGCCAAGTTTCTGGAACTTGCCGGGATCTTTCAAGAAGTCGACGATTTCGACCACTTCTTGTTTGGCTTCTTCGACGCCGGCGACATCCGCAAAGGTGATGTTCACCTGATCCTCACCCAACAGGCGTGCACGGCTCTTGCCGAAGGACATGGCTCCCCGTCCGCCCGACGCACCTTGCATCTGGCGCATGAAGTAGACCCAGAAGCCAATGAGAATCAATATCGGAAAGGCTGAGATGAGCAATTGCAGCAACACCGATTGCTGCTTGGGCGGCTCGCCACGGAATTTGACGCCCTGGGTGTTCAGCAGGCCGATCAATGCCGTATTGCTGGTCTCCGGGTTGTAGGTGACGAAAGCCTCGCCCGAGGAACGTCGCTTACCCTCGATGATCTCGCCCTTGAGCGTGACCGAATCGACATTGTTGCTCTTCACTTCGGAGAGAAACTGCGAATAGTCGATGGTTGCGATCGGGCCGGCGCGCATGCCGAATTGGCTGAAAATCGCGAGCAGAATGACCGCCAAGGCGACCCAGAGCAGAATTTGTTTGGTCAAATCGTTCAAGTTTCACCTTCAACCGCAAACATATTGGACATAAATACCAGGCGGATCGTTCCGAACTTACACCATCCCAAACTGCCGCGCCAACAGATAGATCTCAGAGCTGCGAGTTCGCGAAGCCTTAGGCTTTTTGGTCACCACCCGACCGTAACGCTGTCGGGCGTCCCTGATGATCTGGTCGAATCCGGCACCTTGAAACAATTTCAAAAGCAAATCGCCTCCCGGGACTAGTACGCGATCCGCAAACTCCAGCGCCAACTCCGCCAAATACATCGATCGAGGCTGATCAACTGAGTCTATTCCTGCCATGTTGGGGGCCATATCCGACAAAACAAGGTCAACCTTGTCGGCGCCGACGCACTGCAAAACCTGCTCCAGAATTTCCGGCTCGCGAAAGTCACCCTGCACGAAATCGACGCCCGGGATGGCGTCCATGGGCAAAATGTCGGTCGCCACGATGCGACTGTTGCCGCCGATGATACGCGCCGCATACTGGCTCCAGCCGCCGGGGGCTGCGCCCAAGTCGACACAACGTATACCGGGACGCAACAAGCGCTCCGTCTCTTGAATCTGGGCCAGTTTGAAGACGGCGCGCGAACGCCAGCCTTCGCGCTGCGCGCGCTTGACGAACTCATCGTTGGCATGCTCGGCGAGCCAACGGGCGCTGCTCTTAGAACGCTTGGGCATTGGTCATTTACAGTTGCGGTTACAGACTATAATCCGGTCATGGCACTTACTGAAAAACAGAAGAAACACTTGCGCCGTCTTGCGCATCCCTTGAATCCCGTCGTCATGCTCGGCAATGCCGGACTCACCGATGCCGTGGTGGCTGAGCTGGACCGCGCCTTGACCGATCATGAGTTGGTCAAAGTGAGCGCCCGAGTCGGCGAGCGTACCGCGCGCGATGCAGCGCTGGACGACATGGCGGCCCGCAGCGCCAGTGAACTGGTGCAGCGTATTGGTAACGTCGGGGTATTCTACCGGCGCCGCAAAGAGCTGCCGAAAATCCTGCTGCCAGATTAACCGCCGCCTACCGCAAGGTCTACGTGGGCACGCGCGGCGCTATTTCTTCGAATACGTGATCCCGAAGAAATCCTTCGGGTTCCAACTCGGGCGCGCCGTCTCCTGCGCGAGGTCGTAGCCGCACAAGAACGCGAATCTCGCGAAACTTGCGGCGGCCTCGAAATCGAGCCCGGGCTGCTGCATGTCGTCCTGGGGTTGGTGATACCGGGTTTGTTCCCAGTTCTCGAATATCTTCTCGGGAACAATGGCGGGGTCGTCAGACTTGAAGCCCGGAAACAGCATCACCGAAGGGATACCCTGACGGACAAAGGAATACTGATCGCTGCGGATGAACGCCACCTGCTCAGGCATGGGATCAGGGCTTTGCACCAGGTGCAAGCGATGCGCGGCGCTTTCCACCGCGGCGTTGATGCTGGAGTGTTCGGCGCCGAAGGCGATGATGTCGCGCAGCGGCCAGAGCATGGCGACTTCATCGATGTTCACATTCGCGGCGATCGCTGCGGCGGGCACCGTGGGATAGCTCGCGAAATAATCCGATCCCAATAGCCCGGCCTCTTCGCCCGCCACCGCGACGAACACCATGGAACGCCGCGGCCTTGGCTGCATGCCGGCGAAGGCATGGGCAATCTGCAGCACCACCGCCGTGCCCGAGGCATTGTCCAAGGCACCGTTGTAAATCGAATCTCCTGCCACCGGCGTACTCACGCCGAGATGATCCAAGTGAGCCGTGTACACCACAAATTCGGCCTTCAAGTCGGGGTCGCTGCCGTCGAGCACTGCAGCCACATTGTTGGTGCGTAGATCCTGCCATTGCGTCACCGTTCGCACCCGGGCCAGCAGGGGTACGGCGAAGGGGCGGGATTTCCCGGCCTGGGCCGCGGCGTAGACTTGCTCGGCGGTATGGCCGCTGCCGTCAAAAAAGCGCTTCGTTTCTTCCAGACTCAAAGAAACCGACGCCTTGAGTTGCGGGTAGTGGTGGCTGGGCCGGCCTTGAGGATCGAGCCAGCGATATTGAGGAATGACCAGATCTCTTACCCGCTTCTCGAAGCTGTAGAGGTTCTCAAGTGCCGGATCATCCAGCAGAATCATGCCCACTGCGCCGTGCGCATCGGCGATGCGCCGCTTTTCCAACGAGGAGGTGTAGTGCGCCTTCAGAGACGATGCAAAATTCGGCGCACCGAACAGCATGGCCACGATCTTGCCCTTCGCATCCACGCGCCGGTAATCGTCATAGCCTAATTCCGGCGCCGTCACTCCATAGCCGACAAACACCACCGGCGCTTCGACCGAGCTGTCCGGATCACCGGGATTTCCCGCGAACAGGACGTCTTGGCGCATTTTGAGGCCGACTTCCTTGCCGCCGCGCAGCCAACCGATCGAGGAGTTCTGTTCGTCGACGCGCATGGAACGCAGCGGCACACTTTGAAAATACGTCCCCTGCTCGCCCGCCGGGCGTAGACCGAGCCCTTCGAAGCGGCTCGCGACGAATGCCGCCGCGATATCGTAACCATGCGCACCCGTGCCGCGGCCCTCGAGAAGATCATCCGCAAGAAACCGCATGTCCGCGCGAATGGCTTCGGGCCGCAGAGAGGCCATGGCCGCATCCGCCGCATCGCCGGCCCACGCCGGCGCGCCGAGGGCTGCCGAGCACAGCCCGCACAACACGCCCACAACCCATCGGCGTAAATGAATTGACTTGTTCATCCCTAATTCCTTCTAGCGATGACTACCCTTCCACACTAACACCAGCACGGCAACGCAGGCAGAGAGGTAAATGACGGCCGAGATACCATGCCAAGGTCCGAACCCCAGCCCTAATGCAGTACCGTGGGCTTGGGCCTTCGTCATTTCCGGCTTGATCAGCCACTCATTGACGACAAGCAGCGCGGCCGCCACATAACCGGGTACAAATTTCGTTCTGCTGGGGAGCAGCAGTGCCAATAGGCCCACCGCGAGACCCATATAGGTTTCGATACTGAACAGTCTGGAGACCAACACTCCGGCCAGGTGTCGATCGCCTTGCGCATAGAACAGCGTCGGCGCCACCCATACCGCCAGCGACCAAAGGCTGCCCGCCCAGAGCGTGAACAACACTCGAAATGCGCTTCCCAGCATGCTCAACCCACGCGCGGCGTCGCCCGCCGGCTCAGACGTATTTCACGGAGACGATTTCATAGCTATGCGTGCCGCCCGGTGTAGTCACATCCACCACATCACCCGCGGATTTTCCGATCAGGGCGCGGGCAATGGGTGAAGACACCGAGAGCAGACCCTGCTTGATGCTTGCCTCATCATCGCCGACCAGCTGGTACACGACTTTGTTGCCGCCGTCCTGGTCCTCGAGCTCGATGGTCGAGCCGAACACAACCCGGCCGCTGGCGGTCAATTTGGTGACATCGATGACTTCCGAATTCGAGAGGCGATTCTCGATGTCGTTGATGCGTCCTTCAATGAAGCTCTGCTGTTCACGCGCCGCGTGGTATTCGGCGTTCTCACTCAAATCGCCGTGGGCACGCGCCTCGGCGATCGCCTTGATGACGTTCGGCCGGGCTTCGCTCTTGAGCTGTTTCAATTCCACTCGCAGCCGCTCAGCGCCGCGTAGGGTCATGGGGGTTCGCTTCACGCCAACATTTCCTTATGCAAGTCCTGCAGTCGATTCACTTCAATATCGCCCAGATGATCAAGGGCATCGCAGGTCGCCCGGGCTCCCGGCACGGTCGTGTAGTAGGTCACCTTCCTGGCAACCGCCTCGCGGCGAATGGATCGGGATTCGCGCACGGCTTGCTTGCCTTCGGTGGTATTGACGATCAACGCCACCTCGTCGTTTTTTATCATATCGACGACGTGCGGGCGACCCTCCCGCACTTTGTTTACTCGCCGGCAGGCGATTCCCGCCGCCTCCAGCACCTGGGCAGTGCCGCCGGTGGCGGCAATCTCGAAGCCGCGCTCGATCAGCATTTGCGCCAGAATCACCGCCCCCGGCTTGTCGCGGTCGCGCACGCTGATAAAGCACAGACCGTGTGTGGGCAATGTGACTCCGGAAGCAGCCTGTGCCTTGGCATAGGCCTCGCCGAAAGTATGTCCCGTGCCCATCACTTCGCCGGTGGATTTCATTTCCGGGCCCAGGATAGGATCGGCCTCGGGAAACTTATTGAACGGAAACACCGCTTCCTTGACCGAGAAATACGGCGGGATGCGCTCTTCGGTGCGCCCCTGCATGACCAGTGTCTTGCCGGTCATGACCCGCGCCGCGACCTTGGCGAGGGGAATGCCCGTGGCCTTGGAGACGAACGGCACGGTGCGCGAGGCGCGCGGATTCACTTCGAGGATGTAAATCACGCCGCTTTGGATGGCGAATTGAATGTTCATCAAGCCGACGACATTGAGCGCCTTCGCAAGCTTGCGCGTCTGCGCCCGCAATTCATCTTGAATCTCCTGCGACAGGCCGTACGGCGGCAGCGAGCAGCTGGAGTCTCCCGAGTGCACTCCCGCCTGCTCGATGTGCTCCATGATGCCGCCGATCAAGACGTTCTCGCCGTCGCTCACCGCGTCCACGTCCACTTCGATGGCGAGGTCCAAAAAACGGTCCAGCAGCACGGGACTGTCGTTCGACACCTTTACCGCATCGATCATGTATTGGCGCAGATCGTCCTCATTGAATACGACCTCCATCGCCCGTCCACCCAAGACATAGCTCGGCCGCACGACCAGCGGGAACCCGACGTCACGCGCCAGCAGCACGGCGGACTCTTCGGTGCGCGCCGAGGCGTTGGCCGGCTGTTTGAGCTTCAGGGCCGTCACCAACTTCTGAAAGCGCTCGCGATCCTCAGCGACATCGATGCTGTCGGGAGTGGTGCCGATGATGGGGGCTCCCGCGGCGGCCAGTGCGCGCGACAGCTTCAATGGCGTCTGCCCTCCGAATTGCACGATCACCCCTTCGGGCTTCTCCTTCTCGATGATCTCCATGACGTCTTCGAAAGTCAGGGGTTCGAAATACAGGCGGTCCGAGGTGTCGTAATCCGTCGATACCGTTTCCGGATTGCAGTTGACCATCAGGGTTTCGAAGCCGTCTTCGCGCAACGCCATCGCCGCATGCACACAGCAATAATCGAATTCGATTCCCTGCCCGATTCGATTGGGACCGCCGCCCAGGATCATGATCTTACGGCGGCTGCTGGGATTCGCCTCGCATTCCTCTTCATAGGTCGAATACAGATAGGCGGTGGAGGTGGCAAATTCCGCGGCACAGGTATCGACGCGCTTATACACCGGGTGCAATCCGAGCTTGCGGCGCCGGCTGCGTACCGTGGCTTCGTCTCGTGCCGTCAATTTGGCTATGCGCGAATCGGAGAAGCCCTTGCGCTTCAGCGCACGCAATCGCGGCAGATCGAGGCTATCGAAGCCATCCTTCGCGAGCACCGCCTCCTCTCGCACCAAGTCCTCGATCTGGGCCAGGAACCAGGGGTCGATTTTGGTGGCTTCGAATACGTGCTGCAGAGTCCAGCCTGCGCGGAACGCGTCGGCGACATACAGAATTCGGTTCGGCCCCGGCCAGCGCAATTCATAGGATAGTTGCTCAGCCGCTTCGTCGGTCAGCGGCAGGGTTAACTGCTCATTGAAGCCGTCGAAGCCGGTTTCCAAGCTGCGCAGCGCCTTCTGCATCGATTCCTGAAACGTGCGGCCGATGGCCATGGCCTCGCCCACCGACTTCATTTGAGTGGTGAGGCGGGTGTTCGAGCCGGGAAACTTCTCGAAGGTGAACCTTGGTATCTTAGTCACTACGTAGTCGATGGTCGGTTCGAAGGACGCCGGTGTCGCACCGCCGGTGATTTCGTTCTTCAGCTCATCGAGCGTGTAGCCTACCGCGAGCTTGGCTGCGATCTTGGCGATGGGAAAGCCCGTGGCCTTCGATGCCAGCGCCGAGGACCGTGACACGCGCGGGTTCATCTCAATGACCAATACCCGGCCGTCCTCCGGATTGATCGCAAACTGTACGTTGGAGCCGCCGGTGTCGACGCCTATTTTGCGCAGCACCGCAATCGACGCATCCCGGAGCCGCTGATACTCGCGGTCGGTCAGGGTCTGGGCAGGCGCCACGGTGATCGAGTCACCGGTGTGCACCCCCATCGGGTCGACGTTCTCTATCGAGCAGACGATGATGCAATTGTCGTCGCGATCGCGGACGACTTCCATTTCATATTCCTTCCAACCCAGCACCGATTCCTCGAGCAGCACCTCGTTGGTGGGCGAGGCATCGAGCCCGCGCGCCACGATGGCCTCGAATTCCTCGCGATTGTAGGCAATGCCGCCGCCGCTGCCGCCCAGGGTAAAGGACGGACGAATCACGGTGGGGAAGCCGATCTCGGCCTGCACGGCCAGCGCTTCCTCCATGCTATGGGCGATTCGCGCGCGCGCGGTTTCGAGATTGATATCGGCCATGGCGCGCCGGAACAATTCCCGATCCTCCGCCATGTCGATGGCGCGCTGTGAGGCGCCGATCATCTCGACATTGAACTTCTCCAACACCCCCTCGCGTACCAAGTCGAGCGCCGTGTTGAGCGCGGTCTGGCCGCCCATGGTGGGCAGCAAGGCGCTGGGGCGTTCCTTCTCGATGATGCGCGCGATGGTTCGCCAGTTGATGGGCTCGATGTAGACGGCATCCGCAGTTTCCGGATCGGTCATGATCGTAGCCGGGTTCGAGTTCACCAAAATGACTCGATAACCTTCTTCTTTCAATGCTTTACAGGCTTGAGCTCCAGAATAATCGAACTCGCAGGCCTGGCCTATGATGATGGGCCCTGCGCCGATGATGAGGATGCTGCTGAGGTCGTTTCGCTTGGGCACTTAACTCTCGGCGGATTTTTGTTTGACGGAATTACGGCCGCGCGAATGGGCCTGCATGCGCTTCACCATCAAGTACATAAAGTGTTCGAACAGCAGCCGCAGATCATGCGGTCCCGGACTGGCCTCAGGGTGACCCTGAAAGCTGAACGCCGGCCGGTCCGTGCGCGCCACGCCTTGCAGGGAACCGTCGAACAAGGAACGGTGAGTGGCGCGCAGCGTGGCAGGCAGCGTCGTTTCATCCACGGCAAAGCCGTGGTTTTGGCTCGAGATCAGTACCCGACCGGAGTCGAGCTCCGAAACCGGATGATTCGCCCCATGGTGGCCGAATTTCATTTTCATGGTCTTGGCGCCGCTGGCCAAACCCAATAGCTGATGACCCAGGCAAATCCCGAACACCGGGATGTCGGTCTCCAGAAAGCGCGCAATCGCCTCGATGGCGTAATCGCAAGGCTCTGGATCCCCGGGACCATTACTTAAGAAGATACCATCAGGATTCATCGCAAGTACTTGATCTGCAGGAGTTTGTGCGGGCACCACAGTCATGCGACACCCGTGCTCGGCGAGTATGCGCAGAATATTGCGCTTGATGCCGAAGTCATAGGCAACGACGTGCAGGCGGCTCTGCGGGCGTGGCGGCTTGGTGGACGGCTTCCAGATCAGCCCGTCGTTCCATTGGTAGATTCTCTTGGTGGTGACGACCTTGGCGAGGTCCATGCCCTTCAAGCCAGGGAATTTCTTGGCGGCGCGCACCGCGGCGGTCTCATCAATCTTCTCGCCGGTCATAATGCATCCCGACTGCGCGCCCTTCTCGCGCAGCAATCGGGTGAGCTTGCGGGTATCAATGTCCGCAATCGCCACCACCTTGCAGCGCTGTAGGAAGCCCTGCAGCGACTCAGTGGCGCGCCAGTTGGAATGCAGCAAGGGTAAATCGCGGATCACCAAGCCTGCGGAATAGACCGCACTTGATTCCAGATCCTCCGGCGTGGTGCCGGTATTGCCGACGTGGGGATACGTGAGAGTGACAATTTGCCGGCAATAAGAGGGATCGGTCAGGATTTCCTGATACCCCGTCATCGCCGTATTGAAAACTACTTCACCAGTCGTGTTGCCTTTTGCGCCTACTGAGACGCCACGGAACACGGTGCCATCTTCGAGAGCTAGCACTGCAGGTGTCGACACTCCGGTTCCTCGCTTTGCACTACGGAGCATTCCGCAGATGCGCAAAGCGGGAGGCGCTCCTTCAGAACGTCCTCCCGCTTTATGGGTTAATTCGCAGCCAGTTTCCGGGCGCGAATATTAACGATGCACGCGATCACTGTCCATGCTTCTGTCCATCCTTTCTTTTAAAGCCCAAGCACATCCCGCATGCTGTAGAGACCCGCCGGCCTGCCAATCAGCCATTCCGCCGCCCGCAGGGCCCCTCGAGCAAAGGTCATCCGGTCGGAGGCGCGGTGAGTGATCTCGACCCGCTCCCCGGCTGCGGCAAAGGTTACGGTGTGATCGCCAACGATATCCCCGGCCCGCAAACTGGCAAAGCCGATGCTGCCGGGCCCTCGCGCCGTGTTTTGCCCCGCCCGGTCATAGGCTGCGACCTCCTGCAAGGACACGCCGCGGGCCTCGGCCACCGCCTGTCCCAGCGCCAGCGCGGTGCCCGACGGGGCATCGCGTTTCATGCGGTGGTGGGCTTCGAAGATTTCCACGTCGTAGGTGGGCCCAAGTCCGAGCGCCGCCATTGACACCAATTGGGTCACCACGCCGACGCCGACGCTGGTATTCGGGGCAAGCAGCACGGGAATAACCTCGGACGCCCTGCGCAGGGCGCCTAAGGCCGCGGCATCGAGCCCCGTGACGCCCATCAGGAGGGGGACCTCGGCGACCGCACAGGCCTGGGCATGCGCGCTCACGCTGGCACCGACGCTGAAGTCCACCGCCACCGCGGCGCCGCGGATTCCCTGTGCCATGTCGCAGGCGATTATCACGCCGGTGGCGATGCCCTCGGCCGCCGCATCCAGACCGAGTCTCGGGCTGTCCACCGAGGCAATGGCACCGCTTAAGGCGAGGACTTCTGAGTCCCGCAGGGCTCGCAGCAGCGATTGGCCCATTCGGCCCGTGATCCCGAAGATGGCGATGGACTGCATGCGAGGCGGCCTAGTCAACCGTGCCGGTAAAGAATTTCTTGACGCCCTCGAAGAAGGACTGCTCGCGGGGCTGGTGGCTGCCCTGCTGCAGCGAGGCCTCGAACTTGCGCAAGAGTTCCTTCTGTTCTGCACCCAGTTTCACCGGGGTCTCGACCATGACCCGGCAGAACAAGTCACCGGGCGCTCCGCCGCGCACCGGGCGAACGCCTTTTTCACGCACGCGAAATATCCGGCCTGATTGAGTTTCACTGGGTATTTTCAGCACGACTTCGCCGCTGAGGGTCGGCACCTCCACCGAGCCGCCGAGGGCGGCAGTGGTGAAGCTCACCGGAACCTCGCAGGACAAATTGCTGCCGTCACGTTCGAATATGGCGTGCTCGCGAACCCGTACCTCGACATACAGATCGCCCGCGGGCCCACCGTTGCGGCCCGCCTCACCCTCGCCGTTCAAGCGTATACGATCGCCCGTATCGACTCCTGCGGGTATGTTCACGGGCAAGGTCTTTTCCTGCCGCACCCGGCCCTGGCCGAAGCAGCTGTCGCAGGGATTGCTGATAATCTTGCCGCGGCCTTTGCAGCGCGGACAGGGTTGCTGGATGGTGAAGATGGACTGCTGCACCCGCACCTGCCCCTGGCCATGACAGGTATCGCAAGTTTTAGGCGCCGATCCCTTCGCGGCTCCCGTGCCCTTGCACGTCTGGCACTCCGCTAAGGAGGGAATTTGAATCTCCGTGTCGGTGCCGAACACCGCCTGTTCCAGATCGAGTTCGAGTTCGTAGCGCAGATCGGCGCCGCGAAACACCTGAGATCGGCCGCGCTGGCCGCCCGCGAAGATGTCGCCGAACATCTCGCCGAAGATGTCGCCGAATGCTTCACCGGCGCTGAAACCACCGCCACGGCCGCCCTCGAGGCCGGCATGCCCGAACTGATCGTAAACGGCGCGCTTCTGTGCGTCGCAGAGCACCTCGTAAGCCTCCTTGGCCTCTTTGAATTTGTGCTCGGCTTCCGGGTCGTCCGGATTGCGGTCCGGATGAAATTTCATGGCGAGGCGTCGATACGCCTTTTTGATTTCCGCTTCGGTCGCGCTCTTGGGAAGATCAAGGAGCTTGTAGTAATCCTGCTTCGACATTGCTCACCCTATGGGGATCGCCCATAAAAACGAACCGCCGGCAACACCTGCCGGCGGTTCGGATCAAAATAATCCCGCGCCCAAAAAGGCCCGTTAGGCCTTTTTGCGATCGCCTTCCTTAACTTCTTCGAATTCTGCATCGAGCACATCATCCTTGGGAGTTTCGGTATGGCCTGCGGCTCCGCCAGTATCTCCCGATGCGCCGGCGCTCGCTGCCGACTGCTCGTACATTTTCTGCAGCACGGCACTGGATGCCTGCTCAAGCGCCTGAGTCTTGGCCTCGATATCCTCGCGGTCATCACCGCTCATGGCCGTTTTGACCGCAGCAATCGCCTCATTGGCGGCTTTCTTCTCATCGTCGGAGACCTTGTCGCCGACATCTTTCAGCGCCTTCTCCACCGTATGTACGGTTGCATCGGCCTTATTGCGTGCACCGACGAGTTCGCGGAATTTCTTATCCTCCTCGGCATGCGCCTCGGCATCGCCGACCATGCGCTTGATTTCAGCCTCGGATAAGCCGCTCGACGCCTTGATGACGATGCGCTGCTCCTTGCCGGTTTTCACGTCTTTCGCCGAGACATTCAAAATGCCGTTGGCGTCGATGTCGAAAGCCACCTCGATTTGCGGCAAGCCGCGCGGCGCGGCCGGAATATCCGTGAGATCGAAGCGTCCGAGGGATTTGTTGTCGGTCGAACGATCGCGTTCACCCTGCAGCACATGGATGGTCACACCCGTCTGATTGTCATCGGCCGTGGAGAACGTCTGCGACGCCTTCGTGGGGATGGTGGTGTTCTTCTCGATCACCTTGGTCATGATGCCGCCCAGGGTCTCGATACCCAGAGACAATGGCGTCACGTCCAGCAACAGCACATCCTTGACCTCGCCCGAGAGCACGCCGCCCTGGATGGCCGCACCGACCGCCACCGCTTCATCGGGATTGACGTCCTTGCGCGGCTCTTTGCCGAACAAGTCCTTCACCGCCTGCTGCACCAGAGGCATGCGCGTCTGGCCACCGACCAGGATGACCTCGCTCACGTCCTGCATGGCAAGCCCGGCGTCCTTCAGTGCGATGCGGCACGGCTCCATGGTCTTCTTGACCAGGTCCTCGACCAGCGATTCGAGCTTCGCCCGGGTCAGCTTCATGTTCAGATGCTTGGGTCCCGCCGCATCCGCCGTAATGTACGGCAGGTTGACTTCGGTCTGCTGGCTCGAGGACAGCTCGATCTTGGCCTTCTCGGACGCCTCTTTGAGGCGCTGCATGGCGAGAGGATCCTTGCGCACATCGATGCCGCTTTCCTTCTTGAACTCGTCGGCCAGATAGTTGATGACGCGAAGATCGAAATCTTCGCCGCCCAGGAAGGTATCGCCGTTGGTCGACAACACTTCGAACTGGCGCTCTCCATCGACTTCGGCAATCTCGATCACCGACACGTCGAAGGTGCCGCCACCCAAGTCGTAGACCGCGATCTTGCGATCGCCGCCGTCCTTGTCGAGGCCATAGGCGAGCGCGGCCGCCGTGGGCTCATTGATGATGCGCTTGACGTTCAAGCCCGCGATGCGTCCGGCATCCTTGGTTGCCTGACGCTGCGAATCGTTGAAATACGCGGGTACGGTGATCACAGCCTCAGTGACCGGCTCGCCGAGATAGTCTTCGGCCGTCTTTTTCATTTTCATGAGGACGCGCGCCGATACCTCGGGGGGCGCCATCTTCTTGCCCTGGGCTTCCACCCAGGCGTCGCCGTTGTCGGCCTTGACGATATTGTAGGACACCATGCTCATGTCCTTCTTCACCACGTCATCGGTGAATTTTCGTCCGATGAGGCGCTTGACCGCTGCCACGGTGTTGGCGGGGTTGGTGACGGCCTGTCGCTTGGCGGACTGTCCCACCAGCACCTCGCCATCCTTCGTGAAGGCAACGATCGACGGCGTGGTCCGATCGCCCTCGCTATTCTCGATAACCTTGGGCTTGCCGCCCTCCATGATCGCGACGCAAGAATTGGTCGTGCCCAGATCGATGCCAATCATTTTACCCATGATAGAAATCCTCTAAAATTTTCCAACCTGACCGCTACGTGGGGGATTACCCGGCGTTTTTCAATTGCCGTCGCCACTCGGCGCCTTGCTCACAATGACCCGCGCCGGCCGCAATAGGCGGCCGTTCAGGGAATAGCCCTTTTGAATAACCGACAACACCGTATTCGGCGGGTGTTCGCGGCTCTCCTGCGCAACCATGGCTTCATGCCATTCGGGATCGAAGGGCTGCCCCGCCGGGTCGATGAGCTTGATTCCGCCCTTGTCGAAAGCCCGGTGCAGCTGCCGCAAAGTGGCCTGCGCGCCCTCCAGCAATGCCGGACCCGGGGTCGTGGCGCCGGCATTGATACCGGCTTCCAAGGCGTCTCCTACTGTGACCAGTTCCTGTGCGAACCGCTCGATCGCAAACTTGCGGGCATTTTCGATTTCGCGCTCGCTGCGTTTGCGAAAATTATCCAGCTCAGCCACGGCGCGCAGGTAGCTGTTGCGGTTGTCGGCGGCCTTGGCTTCGGCGGCCGCCAATGCGGCTGCCATGTCTATGCCGCCTGCCGGACCGGTATCCGAAGGGGCAACGCCCTCAGCATGATTCGATTCATTCACTCGTGCTATGCCCTCAAAAGAATGGCGGCATGAATGCCGCTCGTTGCCTGTGTTTGGGGGCTATTTTCGGGCGTTCAAGGCCGAACCCAGCAGTTTTGCCGTTAAGTCCACGATGGGAATCACCCGCTCGTAGGCCATGCGGGTCGGCCCGATAATGCCCAACACCCCCACCACCCGGTTGTCGAGCATATACGGCGCCGTCACCACGCTGATGTCGTCCAGAATCCGGTAGCCGGATTCCTGTCCGATGAAGATCTGGATGCCGTCGGCCCGCAGGCAGCTATCCAGCAGCCGCAGAATGTCGTGTTTCTCATTGAAGGCCTCAAACAGGCGCCGTAGCCGGTCCACATTGGACAGCTCCGCGAAACCCATCAGATTGGTCTCCCCCGCAATGACGTATTCGACCCGTCCGTCCGGCTCGGTAATGAAGACCTTCTGCGCCATTTGAATGGCGTCCTGCATGAGCTGATTCATATGTTGCTGGGTTTCCTGCAGCTGTCCGACCAGCTGAGCCCTGACATCCGGCAGCGAGCGTCCAGCGAACGCCTCATTCAGATAATTGGCGGCGCGGCGCAACTCCTCGCTCGAGTAATAGCGATCCAGCTGAACCACCCGATTCTGTACCTCGCGATTGCTCATCACCATGATGGCGAGCGCCCGATTCTCGGACAGAGCGATGAACTCGATTTGCGAAAGCGCCACGTAGTTCGGGTTCGGCAAGGTCACGAGACCCGCCATGTGCGTCACACTCGACAGCATTTGCGACACGGTTTGGACCAGGGAGCGCCCGTTGGCCGCGTCTGCGCCCAGGCGACGCTCTATTTCCTCGATCTCTTCGTGGTGCAGGGGTTTGAGCTTCAGCAGGGTATCGACGAAGAAACGGTAGCCCTTATCGGTCGGTATGCGCCCGGCCGAGGTGTGCGGTGAGGCGACGAACCCCAGGTCCTCCAGATCGGCCATGACATTGCGAATGGTGGCGGAAGACAGGCTCAAGCCCGAATCGCGCGATAAGGTTCGCGAGCCGACGGGCTGTCCATCGCGAATGTAACTCTCGATCAGAGCCTTGAGCAGCAGCTGTGCTCGCTCATTGAGTCCGTCATCGCCACCTTCTGTCATAGTACGGTCCATATAGCATGTTTGACGCTACCTAGCGCAGCCACGCCAAGTCAAATCGGGCGAATCGGCCCAAAACGATGCGTATTGGACATGACCGGCTCGGCGCCGTCATGCTACAAGGATTCGCTTATGCCCCAATTGTTTCAATCCATTGCGCTGGTCGGCAATGCCAAGGACCTGCGTGTTGCGGAATGCATGCTGAGCCTGGCCGGCCACTTTTATTCACGCGGCGTTCGCGCCCTCGTCGATCCGGGCGTGGGCCTGGCTTTTGGACCGGACAGTGTACTGCCCTGCCCGGAGCAATCCTTTGCGACCCGAGCGGACCTCATCATCGCCATCGGCGGCGACGGTACGCTCCTGTACGCGGCACGTTTGGTCGCCGGGCACTCGGTGCCCCTGCTCGGAATCAATCGCGGCCGTCTAGGGTTCTTGACCGATGTCAGCCCCAAATCCATGCTCGAAGACGTCGATACTGTGCTCGCCGGACGTTACACCGAGGATCGACGCTCCTTGCTGGCCGCGCGCCTGGAAAAGCACGGTGCCGGCTCGGTGCGCGCCCTGGCGTTGAACGATGTGGTCGTCAATAAATGGGAAACCGGCCGCACCATGGACTTTGAAACCTCCATCAATGGCCGCTTCGTCAATTCGCACGGCGGCGATGGCATGGTCATTGCCACGGCCACGGGCTCAACGGCGTACGCCCTGTCCTGCGGCGGCCCCATTGTCGAGCCCGACCTCGACGTGTGGGTCATGGCGCCGATCAGCCCCCACACCTTAAGTGATCGACCCATCGTGGTGCGCGCCGGCAGCCTCATACAGTTGCGCATGTCGGATCGTTTCGAATCGCGAGCTCAGGTTACCTGCGATGGCTCCGCCATCGGCGATCTGGAACAGGGCGACAATCTCTACGTCGAAGGCGCGGAAGCGCAAATCACCCTGCTGCATCCCCCGGGTTACGACTACTACCGGCTGCTGCGGTCAAAATTGCATTGGGGCCGGGGCGCCTACGGCGGCCCCAACGATCACCACGACGAGTAGCGGCATGCTCACCCATATGCAATTGCGCGATTTCGTTCTCGTTGATCAGGCTGAACTGGAGCTCAAATCAGGGCTCACCGCGCTCACCGGAGAGACCGGCGCCGGCAAGTCCATCCTCGTCGATGCGCTGCTGCTCATCGCCGGCGGGCGTGCCGGCGGCGATGTCGTCCGCCAGGGCGCGGAGCGGGCTGAAGTGTCGGCGAGCTTCGATTCGCTGCCCCCCGCGGTGCGGACCTGGCTCGAGGCACAGTCGATTGAACATGCTGGCGAGCTGGTGGTGCGGCGAGTAATCGGCGCGGACGGGCGCTCGCGCGCCTATGTGAACGGCCAGGTGGTGCCCATCCAGGCATTACGCGAGCTGGCGCAGTTCCTGATCGAAATCCACGGGCAGCAAGAATTTCAGCATTTGGTGAATCGCGCCGCGCAGCGTGACATGCTCGACGAACATTTGGCGGATCCGAATCTGCTCGCCGCGGTGGCCGCGATCCACGCCCGCTATCGCGACTGCCGACGCGAGTTCGAAGCCCTGAAGGCCGCCGCCGAGAATCGCGACGCGCGGCTCGATTTGCTGCGCTATCAGCTCACCGAACTGCAGGTGGAGGTCACCACGGTCGCCGCCATCGAGGCGCTTTTTGCCGATCAGAAGCGTGTTGCCGGCCGCGGCCGTTTGGCGGCGGCCGCACGCACTGCGCTGAGCACCGTGTTCGAATCCGACGGCGACAGCGCTCACGATTTATTGGGCAAGGCCCACGCCGCGCTGCGCCACGTCGTGGACGCCGATCCGCAACTGGCGCCGTCGGCCACGCTGCTGGCCGAGGCCATGATCAATACCCAGGAAGCCGCAGAGGCGCTGCGCCGCTACTTGGAGGTACTCGACATCGATCCTGCTCGCCAAGAGGAGATCGAGCGCCACGCAGCTGCGCTGGAGGCGCTGGCGCGTAAACATCGGCTCAGCGTTCTGGAGCTACCCGCCCAGTTGCTGCGTACCGAGGCGGAATTGACGCAGCTTGATAATGCCCAGCAGAGCCTGGCGACGCTGGAGTCCCAATTGGCCGAATTGGCCCGCGACTATCGTGCCGCGGCGCTGCGCTTGACCGAGGCGCGCAAGGCGGCAGCCGCGCACTTGGGGCGCCAGATCACCCAGCTGATGCAGGTGCTCGGCATGGCGGGCGGACAGTTCGCCGTGAGCATTGCCCAGAGCGATACAGAATTCGCCGCCCAGGGCGCCGATGACATCGAATTCGTGGTCAGTGCCAACTCTGGACAAGAACCCAAGAGTCTCGGCAAGGTGGCGTCCGGCGGTGAACTGTCGCGCATCAGTCTTGCCGTGCAAGTCGCGGCGGCAGCCAAGAATTCAGCACTGTGCATGGTGTTCGACGAAGTGGACGCCGGCATCGGCGGCGCGGTGGCGGAAATCGTCGGCCGCCAATTGCGCGCCCTGGGCGAGCGCGCGCAGGTATTGTGCGTCACTCACTTGGCGCAGGTGGCCTCGCAGGCGCACAGCCAGTTTAGGGTCACAAAGCTCAGCGACGGCAGGATCACTCGCACCGCCGTCAAGGCCCTCAGCCGGCCTGAGCGGATCGAGGAGATCGCACGTATGCTGGGCGGCATCAACATCACTGCGCAGGCGCTGGCCCATGCCGAGGAAATGCTGAGTCACGCTGCGCCCCCCGAATCGCAGCCGAAGAAAAAACGCGCGCCCTCAGCGCGCCGTTAGCGGGCGGCGCAGTCGGGGCTATTTCGGACGCTTCTGATGCGGGCAATTCGGCTTGCGGCAATGCCCATACAGGATCAGCGCGTGATCGCTGATCTCGAAACCCAAGCGCTTGGCCACGGCCTGCTGGCGCTCTTCGATGCCACCGTCCATGAACTCTTCGACCCGGCCGCAGTCAACACACACGATGTGATCGTGGTGGGCGCCCTGATTGAGTTCGAATACCGCCATGCCGCCTTCGAAATGATGGCGCGTGACGAGGCCTGCCGCCTCGAACTGGGTCAGCACGCGATAAACGGTGGCGAGGCCGATATCCTCGTTGGATACCAGGAGCTTTTTGTAGATATCCTCGGCGCTCATGTGTCGCGCGGAACCATCGGCCAAAATGTCGAGGATTTTCAGACGTGGCAACGTTACTTTCAGGCCCGCATTGCGCAGGTCGTTGCTTTCGCTGGTCGAGTCAGATTTCAGGCGCTGCGGCATGCTGTGCCCTCGGGTATGATACAGGCTGGATTATCAATCATTTAACGGCTGCGCACCACTTTGACGAAAATACTTCATCGAGTTCTATTGGCAATGACACTGGGCGCGCTGGCGTCGGGATGCGTCTATCGCATCAATATTCAGCAGGGTAATTTCTTGGACCAAGCGGCGGTGGAACAGGTCAAAGCCGGTATGACGCGCAGCCAGGTGCGTTACCTGCTGGGCACGCCGATGGTCGCCGATCCCTTTGAAAAAGATCGTTGGGATTACATCTACTACCTCAAGAAGGGCCGCAGCAGCCACGTCGATTCGCGGCGCGTCACGGTGTACTTCGACGGCGACAAGGTCGCCAAGCTCGATAAGCCGACCGCCGCCGAGGCCGCAGCTCAGGACGCTTCGGCCGCGAAGATCAAGAACGGCAGGACTTATTGAGGGGCTGCGAGCAGAACCCAACTAGATTTTTTTGCGGGCCTGCTTGACGCGCGCACGGCGGGCCGCCTTGGGATCCTCGGCCAGCGGCCGATAGATTTCGATTCGATCGCCGTCTTGCAGTGCATGATCCGACCGCAGCAGCCGGCCGAATATGCCGACGGCGGAAGTCGCAAAATCCACTCCGGCAAAATCTTTGTCCGCGGCAGCCGCGCGCACCGCATCGGCGAGGCAGGAACCTGCCGGTAGCGACAACATTTTGACGAGCGCCCGCGCCGGCTCGGCGTAGACGATCTCGATCTGCAGCGGCGCGCCTTGCAATCCGCTACCCCGGATATATTTTTTGCGCGCGGTTCACGAAGGCCTCGACGATGGTGCCGCACATCGCCTCGAATACGGCGTTGAACGCGGTCGCGGTCAGGCGATTCTTGAACTCGAATTCAACCCGAAAATGCAAGCGCGAACCGCGCGTGCCGATCGGCTCGAACCGCCATTCACCGATCAAATCGCGGAACGGTCCGTGCAGCAGCTGCATGTGAATTTGCGTGTCCGGACGCACTGTGTTGCGTGTCGTGAATTCGGTCCGCAGTACGCCGCGCGCCACCTTAAGCGAGGCGATGCGCTCGCCCTCGGAAACCTCCTCTACGCGCGCGCCGACACACCAGGGGAGGAATTCCGGATAGCGGGCGACGTCATTGACCAGGGCGAACATCTGCGCGGCCGAATAGGTCGTTAGAGAGCTGCGCTCGACTACCTGCATCGCCGCATTGTCGGGCAAAAGCGCAGGCGCCGCCACCGACGAATCGGTAGACTTCGACGCTCGCATGAAAACCCCCGACAAACTGCCGCCCATCGCCATCAATCGGAAGGCGCGCTTCGATTACTACATCGAAGAGCGCTTCGAGGCCGGCATTTCCCTGATGGGCTGGGAAGTCAAAAGCATGCGGGCCGGCAAGGCGCAAATTGCCGAAGCCTACGTCTATCTGAAGAACGGTGAAGCCTTCCTGTTCGGCGCGCACATCGGCGCTCTGAATTCGGCCTCCACGCACGTCCTCACTGATCCGACCCGCACGCGGAAATTGCTGCTGAACAGGCGCCAGCTGGATCACATGGTGGGCGCGGTCGAGCGACGCGGCTATACCATCGTGCCGCTGGAACTATATTGGAAGGAGGGTCGCGCGAAACTCGAGATCGGCCTCGCCAAGGGCAAGAAACAGCATGACAAGCGTGCCACGGGCAAGGATCGCGACTGGCAGCGGGACAAGGGCCGGATAATGAAGGCCATGCGCCGCTGACGCCCCCCCCGGCGGGTGGGTGTCTCCGGCGCCTCAAACAAGGTCTATTTGGTTCGCGGGCCCGGAACGCGTAAACTATCGTTTCGATTGGGGCCGACCGGTTTCGACATGGGTTGCGAAACTGCAGGGGCGTACCGAGGTGCAGGTTCCTCGTAAAACCATTTGCAAACTTATAGTTGCCAATCAAGACAACTACGCTCTAGCCGCCTAATCGCGGTTGAAACCTAAGCGGCTCGTGCTGATGCGAACGTTTAGGTGTAGCGCTCATCAGCTAGTGGAGCACACGTGTCTGGGGTGTGCTCAACGAAAAAACTACCGGGCTGGCTGCATGCTTTCCCTGCCCGTTGGGTAGTGCGCGGCGAGAACAATAGACTGGGCTACGTACGTAGATCTTGTAGCGTAGGACTTATGGACGGGGGTTCGATTCCCCCCGGCTCCACCAATTTCATGGGCCAGCGTGGTCCCAGGGCGTCTCTATCCATGACCCGCATTGAAGTTCCGAATAACACGGGAAGGCGCCGTTCCGGGCGTTTTGGGCGCTGGCTATTCATTGTGCTGCTGTTGCTCGCCATCGGCACCGGGCTTTGGACCTGGCTTAGCTTGGCCTGGGCATACTCCGACGGTGAGCGAGCCGGCGTAATCCAAAAATTCTCGCGGCGCGGATGGCTCTGCAAAACCCAGGAAGGCGATTTGGCCCAGTACGTGGTTGCGGGCGTCTCGCCGCAGATTTGGCTCTTCAGCGTGCGCGACCCGAGTGTCGGTGCGCAACTCGATAAATTGGTCGGCCACAAAGTGCAGTTGCACTACACCGAGCACGCCGGTGTGCCGACGTCTTGCTTCGGTGATACCCGCTACTTCGTTGACCGGGTGACTGAGGTGGAGACCGGAGCCGGCGCCACCCCTTGAACTAAGCCGAGAACTGACGGCGCGCGTTCGCCACTTGCTCGGCAATGCTCACCGCCGTTCGCAACGCGAGAAGCCCATCCTCGCCGCTCACCAGCGGCGCTGTGCCCAGCGCGACGGAATCGAGGAACGCCGCTATTTCGTCCTTCAGCGCGTCACCCTGTTCGTAGCTGTTCTCCTCAATGGCGACTTGCGGCATGCCGTCCGCACCGACACCGGCGCCCTTGCGAATCACCGTCAGCACCTTTTGCTGCAGATCGACCGATATATAGGCGTCATCCTGGAACAGCCGCAGTTTGCGTTCGGTCTTCATGCTCACTCGGCTGGCGGTTGCGTTGGCAACGCAGCCGTTGGCAAAACGCAAACGCGCATTCGCGATATCGACCTCACGCGAAAAGACGCTGCTGCCGATCGCATCGACGGCCACCACCGGAGAGCGCACGATGCTCAAAATCAGATCAATGTCGTGGATCATCAAATCCAGCACGACATCGACTTCCGTACCGCGGTGCTTGAAAGGCGCCAGGCGCGCGGACTCGATGAAGCGCGGCACACTGAGCGTCGGTTGCACCGCCAGAACAGCGGCGTTGAAGCGTTCCAAGTGGCCGACCTGTAAAACTCGATTGGCGCGGCGCGCGAGTTCGATGAGACTCTCCCCCTCCGCCACTGTCACCGTCATCGGCTTCTCGACCAGCACGCTCGCGCCGGCATCGAGAAAGTCCTTCGCGACTTCGAAATGCAACGGAGTCGGGGTGACGATGCTGACGGCATCGACGTGTCCCAACAGTTCGCGATAATCGGCATAGGCCGCGACGCCCAACTCGGCGGCTACCGCCGAGCGCGCGTTGGCCGAGGGGTCGGCGACGCCCACCAGGTGCGAGTTGGGCAGGCTGGCGTATTTTTGCGCATGAAATCGGCCCAAGTAGCCGACACCCACCACGGCAGTACGTATCAAGGCGGCGTGTCTCGGCGCCACTTGCTGCGGGCGCGATAATCTTGTCGCAATTGCAAAGTGGCTCCGCCGACGATCGACAGCGCGGCGCCCGCAAAGCACAGCAGTCCCCGCCAAACCGTCCACAGCCCCGCCGACAAGGACCACAGCATCATGCCGATCGCCAAAACCACCCCGATGCCGATGAAGGCCCAAGGTTTGGCGTCATACAACGTCTGCGGAGTCCAGGGTCGCATTGCGTGATTCTACAGCGCTTGGACGGCCGACGGCCGGTTTCGTTTACAATCCCGCCCATGACGATCCGGAGCATTTTCAAGCGCCTTGGCCTGACCAGCCCGTGGTCCGTAGAAGTAGCCATTGCCCTTCTAGGTCTGGGAGCCGGCGTGGGGCTGATGCCCGTGCTGATCTTTTACGCCGGCGCCACGGCCCTGGGGCGCTACGAGGGCGCCAGCCTTGGGCATCTCTATCACAGCCTGTTCGTGGGACTCGGCGAGGGATCGGTAGCCTCCTGGATCGTGTTCCTCGGCCCCTATGGCCTCTATTTGCTGTTCAAGGCGCTGCAGGCCTGGTGGCGCGCCGGGACGCATTTAACCTAACTCGGGATTCAAGTTCTCGGCCGCGGGGACGCTAATAAGAATAAGCGGATTTTGATCCGGTTGTGACTGTTGGAGCGTTGCGCGTGAATCCCGAGATTGAAGCTCATCTGCGAAAGTCAGTAAATTTTCCGTCGCCGCCCGGCGTGGCGACGCACATTATCGAGCTCGCGCAAGATCCGGACATCGAGATGGGCAAGGTCGCCAAGGCCCTGAGCATGGACTCGGCCCTATCGACCAAGATTCTGCGCATCGCAAATTCCCCCCTATATGCCCAGCGCCGCAAGAGCGAGAATCTGCGTCAAGCGTTGGTGGTGCTCGGCTTGAATGCCACACTGACTCTTGCCTTGAGCTTCTCCCTGGTGAAGTCGCTGCGCGGCGGCAAGTCGAACGGCCTGAACTATGATCTGTACTGGCGCCGCGCTCTATTGGCGGCCACGGCCGCGCGTGCGCTCGGCGATGCCATGCATCAAACCCTGGCCGAAGAAATATTCCTGGCCGCGCTGCTCCAGGATGTCGGCATGCTCGCGCTCGACAAGGCCGTACCCGATCTCTACGCGCAAGGAGGGCAGCTGCAACGCAATCACGTGGCGCTTGCCGAGCACGAAAAGAAACGCCTGCAAGTCGATCACGCCCACGTCGGAGGCTGGCTGATGGAAGGCTGGCACCTGCCCGAACGACTGCATCGCTCCATCAAAAACAGCCACCGCTTGGAATTGAGTTTCAGCGCGGATCCCGCTCAGATATTCGACCGCTGTGTCGCCCTCTCCGGACCCATCGCGGATCTGTTCTTGCTGGCTCCCGAGCAGCGTCAATTCGCCGAGACCGCGCTGTGCGCGGAACGCAGCCTCGGTCTGGATAAAATGACGTTCGGCCAGGTGCTGGGCACAATCGGGGCGATGATTCCGGAGACGGAAGCGATTTTCGAAGCCGACCTGCTCGGCAAGCAGCATCCGGAACTGATTCTCGAACAGGCCCGCGAAGTATTGATGCTGCGCAATCTGCACACGCTGCGCGAGATCAATACATTGCGCACGGCGGTGGAAGACACTTCCTCGCGCACGCTGGAACTCGAAGAAACGACCCGCCGCGACGAACTGACCGGCGTCTACAATCGCGCCTACCTCGATCAATTCATCAACCGCGAGTTCGACAACTCAACGCGCCACAAATGGCCCTTGAGCGTTGCCTTTGCGGATTTGGATAAATTCAAGAGCATCAACGACAACTTCGGACACCAGGCCGGCGACCGCATCCTGCAAGCGACGGCGCGCATCCTGCGCGGCAACACCCGCGAGACGGATTTGATAGCCCGCTACGGTGGGGAAGAATTCGTCGTGGTGCTGCCCGCGACCGACGCCGACACGGCTCGCAGCATTTGCGAGCGCATCGTGATGGCCTTCCGCAACACCGGCCACGTCATCGGCTCCGACCACGCCACGGTGACCATCTCGATCGGCTGTGCCACACATGGCGCGGATACGGTGTTCGACAATGTGGCAGATCTGATCAAAGCCGCCGATCAAGCGCTGTACACCGCGAAGATACGCGGCCGCAACCGCTCGGTGCCGTTTAATCGGCAACTATCAGGGACGCTGGCCCGCATAGGTTGAGATTTCCACCCCCTGCTCGATGCCTTGGGCCGCGGCGCGCCCATTAAGTTGTGCCGCCTCCGCCTTATGTCTTCATCGACTTGAAGCGCGTCACAGTTTCTCCATGCCGCAGGCTTATTGCTGTCGCAATTTGGGAACATACACGCGTCCGTACTATCAAAAAACGCAGTAAGAGCGATTGGCGAGCTTGATTTTTTTGCCGAGGAAAGACGATGTCGAACGATCACAAGGCAGCGAGCCGGAATGACTTGGATTTTAGCTTCGGCGTACGCGAGTTGCGTAATGCAAGTGTTGCGCAAGCGCTGCGCCTGAATGCCGTCCCAGTGAAGGCGGCGAACGAGAAACAGGGTTTCGATCCCTACAACACCTCCGGTAGTTTCGACCGGAAAAAGAACTGGGCCAGAATCGGCAAACGCTAGCCGGCCTTAAGGCGCCACACCGCGCGCGCGGCTCACTCGAAACTCGCTGTTCGGATTCCAGCGCGGGAAACGGCGGGCGTGCGCCACGCGGTTGCCGACGCTGTAGTAGAGCGCAAGATCATCGAGTGCGCTGCGCACATCCCAGTCCGCAGAATATTGATCGCTCGGCTGCCGATAGCGATGCAGCATGTAGTCGTCCAGTTGGGCGCGGCCCCAAACGGGCCCACGTGCCGTATCGTCGAGCCCGCCCTTCGCATACAGTGCAGGCACGCCCGCGTTAGCGAAGCTGAAGCAATCCGACCGGTAGTAGAGACCCTGCTCAGGCGTGGGCTCGGCGGATATTTCGCGCCCCTGCAGCAGTGCCGACGCTCGCGCAAATTCCTCCACGTCCGAATTGCCGGCATCGAATATGGTCAAATCGCGCGTCGGTCCGCCGTTGCGCAAGGTGTCCAAATCAAGCACCACAGCCGTGTCGCGCAGCGGGAAGATCGGATTCTGGACGTAGTATTGCGAACCCAGCAATCCCGGTTCCGCACCCGTCACGGCGAGGAAAACGATCGAGCGATCGGCCACAGGCTTGGTGCGGACGAAGGATTGCGCCAAGTCCAGCAGTCCGGCGACGCCCGTCGCATTGTCGACAGCGCCATTGAAAATATTGTGACCCGGAAGCGCAGGGTCGCGACCGAGGTGATCCCAGTGGGCCGCGTACACGACATATTCCGTCTTGCGACGGCTGCCGGGCCAGAACGCGACGACGTTGCTGGAGCTGAACTGGCGCACGCTGTCGTTCAGCAGCGCATCAGCCTTCAAGCCCATGGGAATCGCCTTGAATCCCGTGTGGAGCGCGGCAGAGGACGAGACGGCCAAATCGAGGCCGGCCGCGGCAAAAATCCCTCGAGCCGCGTCCTTCTGAATCCAGCCTTCCACTGCGGCCCGACCCGCATTGCCGTCGACCGACGCCAACGTCAATTGCGCGCCGGTCCACGTGCTTTGCACCACATTCCAGCCGAATCCCGTCGCCTCGCCATCGTGAATCAGCAGCACGCCGACGGCGCCCTGTCGCGCCGCCTCCTCGACCTTGTATGACCAACGACCGAAGTAACTCATGGCGCCACCGCGGAACACCTTGGGGTCGCGCGTGGCGTAGCCGGGATCATTGGCCAAAACCACTACCGTCTTGCCACGCACGTCGATGCCGGCGTAGTCGTTCCATTCGTACTCCGGCGCAACAATCCCGTAGCCCACGAACACGAGATCGCTGTGGCGCAACTCGGCCTGCGGCGCGCTGCGCGCGCTCCAAATCACCATATCCCTGCCATAGGCGAGGGACACCGCGCCCCTCGCACCCGTGACGGTCAGCGTGGCGCCGGTGGCGGCCCGAATCTCCACCATGGGCACCTGCTGAACGAAACTCTCGCCATTGCCGGGCTTCAAGCCCAATTTGCGGAATTGTTCGACCAGGTATGCGACCGTCTTGGCCTCCCCCGGGGTACCCGGCTTGCGGCCCTCGAAATCATCGGAAGCCAGCTTGCTGACATGCATGCGAAAGGCGGTTTCATCGATATCGGTGGACGGCGGCGGAAGCTTGCTGTTTGCGGCGCACCCCCCGAGCAATAGGCCCATGGCGGCCAACGTGCACCAATCACCACGAATTCGCATGATATCGCGCACTCCTCGCTCAGTTGCGTCTCGGCCAATAGAGAAAAACTACCGCGCTGAGGCAGGCGGCGGTGGCCAAATGAGCCCAGCCGCGCCACGGACGGGCTTTTATCTGCCCCAGGAAACTCCCGGCGCTGGCAGCGGTCAAAATGCCGAATGCGGCCAGGCTCAAGAGGAGCCGCGGCAGTTCCCGCGATAGATCGGGGTGTTCGCCGGCCAAAACACTGAACACGATCAGCACGGCGCCCAGTCCGAAGGTAGTCGATGCCGCAGATCCGAGAATAATACCGATCAAAACAGTGAACGGACGCATACCTTGAGGCTCATATACACTTGCTAGCAGGCACGGGCTTCTCTAGCCTTGAACGGACTTTGGGGATCGGAGTTTACAGGAGATCAGGTACGGTGATGACTAATAGGCATAGGACCATTCGCTCCCGCTGGATTACCGGCGCCGCCGTCTGCGCGGGTGCGGTGGGTCTTGCCGCATTGTTGGGCGCGGCCATGACGCCCTCGCCCGCCGTTCCGCAGGCGGCGACGGCGCTTGCGCCGACGGAACAGCAAAACTATGTCGCGCGCCGAGTAGCGGACATCATTGCCCGCGAACATTACCGGCGCGCACCGCTCGACGATCATCTCTCGAGTTTGATCCTCGATCGCTATCTCGATGCCATCGACGGCGGCCGAAGCTATTTTTACGCAAGCGACATCGCCGAATTCGAACGCTATCGCTATGAGCTTGACGATGCCATCAAAGCCGGCGACGTGGACCCTGCTTTCGTCATCTTCCGCCGCTATCAGCAGCGCAGCCGCGAACGCATGGCCTATGCGGTCGAACAACTGGCCAAGAAGCCGGATTTCGACATAGATGAATCCTTTAATTTCGATCGCGAGAAGGAACCTTGGCCGGCGAACACCGCCGAGATGAACGAGCTATGGCGCAAGCGCGTGAAGAACGACGAGTTGTCGCTGGTCATCGCGGGCAAGCCATGGAGCGAAGCGGCCGATGTGTTGCGTAAGCGCTATGAGCATGTCGCGAAACGCATGGATCAGAGCAAGCCCGAGGACGTATTCGAGGCATTCATGAATGCGTTCGTGCTGTCGTTGGATCCGCATTCGAATTATTTTTCGGCACGCAACTCCGAAGAATACAACATTCAAATGAGCTTGAGCTACGAGGGCATCGGCGCCTCACTGCAGCTGACCGACGACTACGTTACGGTGATCGACGTCATTGCCGGCGGCCCCGCCGCAATCAGCGGCAAGCTCGCCGCCAACGATCGAATTACCGCGGTCGGCGAAGGCAAGGCTGGAGAGCTGCTTGATGTGATCGGATGGCGGCTCGATGACGTGGTCCAGAAGATTCGCGGCCCCGGTGGCACCCTCGTGCGGCTGCAATTGCTGCCCGCGGGAGCAGCTCCCGGCTCGGCGCAAAAGATCGTGGAATTCACGCGCAACCGCGTGTCGCTCGAGGCGCAGGCTTCGCACAAGGCCATTAAGGTGGTGCAGCGTAACGGCCGCGATGTGAAGGTCGGAATCATCACGGTGCCGAGCTTCTACCAAGATTACGATGCCAGCCGCGCCGGCGCCAAGGACTACCGCAGCACCACTCGCGACGTGCAGCGTCTGATCGGCGAATTGAAAAAGGACGGCGCCGATGTGCTGATCATGGATCTGCGCGCCAACGGCGGGGGCTATCTGCCGGAGGCCGAATCCCTCACCGGTCTGTTCATCGATCGTGGGCCGGTGGTGCAATTGCGCGATACGACTGGACGCATCGAAGTGGACGACGATCCGGACCCGTCGATCTTTTATAGCGGCCCCATGATCGTCCTCGTGGATCGGTTCAGCGCCTCTGCATCGGAGATATTCGCGGGCGCCATTCAGGACTACGGCCGCGCGCTCATCGTCGGTCAACAGACCTACGGCAAGGGGACGGTGCAGAACGCGCACCCCCTCAACTACACGGTTTTCGGACGCAAGCCCGAACTCGGGCAGCTCAATGTGACCATCGGCAAATACTACCGGATCACCGGCGAAAGCACTCAAGACCGCGGCGTGACCCCCGATATCGCACTGCCCTCTCTCATCGATGCCAACGAAGTCGGTGAAAGCACGCGCGACCGCGCGCTGCCCTGGGATCACATTGAACCGGCGAACTTTCGAGCCGCGAGCGATCTGAAATCGACGGCGGCCGCCCTGCAAAAATTGCATGACGATCGCACGGCGAACAGCGCCGACTTCCGTTATCTGCACGACGACATAGCCGCCTTGAACTCCATGCGCAGCCAGAAATCATTGTCGCTGAACATCAAGACCCGCGAGGCGGAGCGTCAGCACCTGGAAAGCGATCGGCTGGCACGCGAGAATGCCTGGCGGACCGCGCACGAGGTGAAACCGGTGAAGTCGCTGGAGGAAATCAAGGATGACGCGGCGGCGGGAATCTTGCTGGACGAGGCATCGCAGATCGCCGCCGATCTTGCGGTGGCGCCTGCGCATCGAGTCGGCCCCACACAGGCGAGCCGCACCGACATTCACTGAGATTGGGTTGGCGCGGCCGGGAGCTAGCGAAGCAGCAGCGTATACAGGTCCCAGTAGTCCTCGGCGAGCACGTTCCATGCCGCTGCGGCCGGAGCCTTGGCGGTCTTGCCCGGGTCCGGCAAATCGGCGGGCGGCGCCAGTGAGTCGGCGGTCGGTACCGTGTCGGCATTATTGCGGTATTCACAGGTGGTACGCAGACGCTCGAGCTTCGCCTTCAGGGCGCCGGTAATCTGCTTCGGATTCGCCACTACGGCCTGCGCCTGCTGCACGCGCTGCATGTAGCCCTCGCACTCGGTCCGCGTGCCGAAGTTCATCTCGTGCACTCTGCGCGCAACCGCTTCCTTGGCGCGCGCAGCAAGCCCGTAGGCATCGACGTTCTCGCACAGCAGCTCCGCGAAACTGATGATGGCAAGATTGATATTGCGGCGTGCCATCAACGAGAGGCCTGGAAATTCCACGGCCGACTCTTGCTCGATCGCACGGCGTTCTGCATTCAAGTCGCCGACCGCAGCGTCAGCGATGGCCACCTGGCTGCGCAACGACTCGAGCGATTTTTGACGGCGACGCCGCTTGAAGTAGTGCCAGAACGCGGTCAGCCGCCCTATCTCGTTTTGTATTGCGGCCAGATTCTGCCGTTGCGAGTCAGCCTCGACCGATGCTGCCTCGAGGCGTGCATCGAAATCCACGAGCCGCGCGCTCTTGGCGATCTCGGTATCCGCCTTGTGCCTCGCAACCTCACGCGCCTCCTGCTGGCGCGTCAGGTCCGTCGTGAACGTCGAGAGCTGCTGATGGCAGGTCTTCCACAGAGTGCGCAACTGATAAAACACCAGGGCGCTGTAGCCGGTCTTCGGGTCACCGAGCAGGTCACCGAGCGCGTCCAACTGCTCCTGCACGCGGATGGTCGTGCCTTCCTGTTGTTTGAGGCGATCGCGCAACAGGTGAAATTCATCCTTGAGATCGGCATAGGCCTTCTTCAAGCCCGCACGATTCTGGAAGAGCTGCATGAGCCGCTCTTCGTCCGCACTTACAGCGCCACCGTCGGCAACTCCTTTTAGAAAACTTAAGCGATCGATCAAAGTCCCGCCTTAGGTTCTGCTTAAAGCGCGGGACATCCCAAGCAAACCAGGACAATCCGGGTCACTAAAGGTGATGGCCCCGCTCGGCACAGTATTCCAGCCATTTATTTAACATCATGTTTCGCCTCCAGCGCTGATCCAGTTCACGATTGAGTCCGGCTTGCAGCCTGGATAGCTGCGGATGGCGCTGGAACCCGCGAAAACTGCGGACTTCCGCCAGTCTGGCATCGTGATACACGCACACCTCCAAATCCGGGTCGCGGACCGGACCTGAGTCAAATTCGAACTCATATGTGAGGCGAAACACACTGGTGTAGCGGCTCAACTCCTGCGGGATGAGATGGAGATCACAATCCGTGGCTACGCGTGATACCCGCGCCTGCGTCACCGAGCGAAAATCGCTGACGAGCCAGCCGAGGCGCACGAAATTGCTCTCATACAGCGTCATCAGGCTGACGAAGCTGCCGGGCTGCGCGCTCCAAGACGTTACACACCATTGATCCGCTAGCATGACCTGAACTATACCATGCACATCCGGAATGTCAGGGCCGCAGGCGTCGCTCAATTCCGGTGCGGTCGAGAATTCTGCTGGATATTTCTTCGATCGACACCTCGGTGGCATCCAGCATCGGAACGCCGTGCCGTTCGAACAGCGACTCGGCCGCTCTGATCTCGAAGGCCACTTGTTGCGGCGAGGAGTAGCGGCTGTCGGGACGGCGCTCATTGCGAATTTGTTGCAATCGATCTGCCTTGATGGTCAGGCCGAATAGCTTGCGCGAGTACGCCTCGAGCGCCACCGGCAACTTGCGCGATTCCAAATCATCTTCGGTTAACGGATAATTTGCGGCGAATATGCCGTATTGCATCGCCAGATAGAGGCAGGTCGGCGTCTTCCCGGAGCGCGATACACCCACCAGAATCACATCGGCGCGCTCGTAATCGCGCACCACCGATCCGTCGTCGTTCGCCAGGGCGAAATTCGTAGCATCGATACGCGTGGCATAGGCATGCGTGTCGGCCATGCGATGAGTCCGGCTGGCCACATGGGTGGATTGCGTCTTGAGTTCGTTTTCAAGGGGCGCCAGGAACGGGTCGAAAAAATCCAGAAAAAATCCGCTGCTGCCGCGTACCACGTCGCGCACATCCTCTTGCACCAGGGTGCTGAATATGATCGGCCTCACACCTTCCTGGATTCCAACCAAATCGATCTTGCGGACGGCCTCAATCGCCTTGTCAACCGTGGCGATAAATGGCACAGTCACCTGACGAAATTCGATGCCGTCGAACTGCGTCATGAGGCTGTGACCCATGGTTTCTGCTGTAATGCCCGTTTGATCCGAAACAAAAAACACAGTTCGTTTAATCACGGTAGCCTCAGGTGTTGGCGCATCGTCGCCGGCAAAGTGTTTCACTTAACCCATCGCCCCACAAGCAGCGCAATATGAAGCCCTACATAATTCCATTCGAACAGTTGAAGAATAAAGACGTTGAACTGGTCGGCGGCAAGAACGCGTCCCTTGGCGAGATGATTTCTGGGTTGGCGAATCTCGGTGTCTCGGTTCCCGGCGGTTTCGCCACCACCTCGCATGCGTATCGCGATTTCCTCGCACAGGATGGCCTCGACGAGCGCATACGCGCCATCCTGGCCCCGCTCGATGTCGACGATGTGGAGCGTCTTGCGGTTGTGGGCGCACAGATCCGCGGCTGGATGCTCGCCACTCCCTTCCCCAAGCGGCTGCACGACGAAATCCTCGAGTCCTGGCGCAAGATGGGCAAGGCCAGCGGCAATAGCACGGAGCTCGCGGTGGCCGTGCGCTCCTCTGCCACGGCCGAAGATCTGCCGGACGCGTCCTTTGCCGGACAGCAGGAAACGTTCTTGAACGTGCGCGGCGAGGATCACTTGATGTCCTGCGTGCACGAAGTGTATGCCTCGCTGTTCAACGATCGGGCCATTTCATATCGCGTGCACAATAAATTTGATCACAACGCGGTGGCGCTCTCGGTGGGCGTGCAGCACATGGTGCGCAGCGATCTCGGCAGTTCGGGCGTGATGTTCACGCTCGACACGGATTCGGGCTTTCGCGATGTGGTATTTATTACCGCCGCCTATGGCTTGGGCGAAACTGTTGTGCAAGGCGCGGTCAACCCGGACGAATTCTACGTGTACAAGCCGGCGTTGCGCGCCGGCCGCCGTTCTATTCTGCGCAAGAATCTCGGCGGCAAGGCCATCAAGATGGTCTACGCGGAACCGGGTTCAGCGCAGCGCGTACGGACGGTCGATGTCGCGCCGGCTGACCGCAATCGCTTCTCGCTCGACGAGACGGATATCGTCAATCTTGCGAAACAGGCGCTGATCATCGAAACGCACTATGGAACGCCGATGGATATCGAGTGGGGCAAGGATGGCGCCACGGGTAAAATTTACATTCTCCAGGCCCGCCCCGAAACCGTGCAAAGCCGGGCCGGCCGCACAATCCTGCGATTCACGCTGAAGACACGGTCCAAGACCTTGATTACCGGTCGCAGCATCGGCCAGCGCATCGGCGCGGGACACGCGCGGATTATCAAAGACGTCAAGGAGATGTCGAAGGTGCGGGCTGGCGATGTGCTGGTGGCCGACATGACGGATCCAGATTGGGAGCCCGTGATGAAGCGGGCATCCGCCATCGTCACCAATCGCGGCGGCCGCACCTGCCACGCCGCCATCATCGCGCGCGAACTGGGCATCCCCGCGGTAGTCGGCTGCGGCACGGCGACTACCGCCATCAAGGAGAATCAGGCGGTCACCGTTTCATGCGCCGAAGGGGACACCGGCTTCGTGTACGACGGAATGCTCGAATACGATCAGCGCACCATAGAAATGGATGCCATGCCGTCGATTCCCGTGAACATCACCATGAACGTCGGCAACCCCGACCGCGCCTTCGATTTCGCGGGAATGCCCCACAAAGGCGTCGGCCTCGCGCGCCTCGAATTCATCATCAATCGCATGATCGGCGTACACCCGCGAGCGCTGCTGGAATTCGACAAGCAGAGCCCCGAAATCAAGGACACCATTGCCAAGCAGATTGCGGGTTACGACGGCCCCGTGAACTTCTATGTCGACAAATTGGCCGAGGGCATCGCGCAGATCGCCGCCGCGTTTGCACCGGAGCCCGTGATCGTGCGCTTGTCGGATTTCAAATCGAACGAATACGCCAATTTAATCGGCGGCAAACTCTACGAGCCGCATGAAGAGAACCCTATGTTGGGCTTCCGCGGGGCGTCGCGCTACATCGACAAAGTATTCAGGCCCTGCTTCGAGCTCGAATGCCGTGCGTTGAAGCGAGTTCGCGACGAGATGGGGCTGACGAATGTGCAAGTCATGGTGCCGTTCGTGCGCACCTTGAGCGAGGCGAAGGCCGTCACTCAACTGCTGGCAGAGAACGGCCTGAAGCGCGGCGATAACGGCCTGAAACACATCATGATGTGCGAACTGCCGACGAATGCCCTGCTTGCGGATCAATATCTTGAGTTCTTCGACGGGATGTCCATTGGTTCGAACGACATGACGCAATTGGCTCTCGGGTTGGATCGCGATTCCAGCGTGGTTGCCAAATCCTTCGACGAGCGGGACGACGCGGTGAAGGCGCTGATGTCGATGGCTATCAAGGCCTGCAAGCGCCAAGGCAAGTACGTCGGGATCTGCGGTCAAGGTCCTTCCGATCATCCGGAGTTGGCGCGATGGCTTCTCGAACAAGGCATCGATAGCCTGTCGTTGAATCCGGATACGGTGGTCGAGACCTGGATGTTCCTGGCGGGCGAATTGCCCGATGCCGCCAAGCGGCCCGCCGGCAAGCCGGAGTAACCGCGCGTCGCTACAGCGGGCGCAACAAATGCTCGCGATAGTACTGCAACTCCTGGATGGACTCGCGCACATCGTCCAACGCCAAGTGACTCGATTTCTTGCGGTAACCCTCAGCGATCTGCGGCGCCCAACGCTGCGCCAGTTCCTTGAGTGTGCTGACATCGAGATTGCGGTAATGGAAGAATCTTTCGAGCGTCGGCATATGCCGGGCCAAAAATCGCCGGTCCTGGCAGATGCTGTTGCCGCACATCGGTGACTTGCCGCTCTCTACCCACGTGTCGAGAAATCGCAACGTCTCGCGCTCGGCAGCCGCCGCGTCAATGGTGCTGGCCAAGACTCGCGCGCTCAATCCGGAGCGGCCATGCTGATTGCGATTCCAATCATCCATTGCGTCGAGCGTGGCTTGGCTCTGGTGCAGCGCGAAGACCGGTCCATCGGCAAGCACATTGAGGTGTTTGTCGGTTACGATCGTCGCGATCTCGATGATGAGGTCGGACTCGGGCTTGAGCCCGGTCATTTCCAAATCGATCCAAATGAGATTTTCAGGGGATTTCATGGTGATTCAGCCATATAAAGCGGCATGGTAGCAGAGCAAACCGCTACGGTTCTCGCCAGTTACGGCCGTGGCGTGCTGCTGCAGGCCGGCGGAGCGACCCTGCACTGCGCGTTGTCCGGGCGCAAGCAGCGCGTCGTCTGCGGCGATCGCGTCCATTGGGCATATCCGCCATCTGCCGACGGGCCGTCCGTTCAATCGATCGAGCCGCGGCGCAACCTCATTGAGCGCATCGATGCCCGGGGGCGCGCCGAACCGGTTGCCGCCAATATTGATCGCCTGGCCATCGTGGTGGCCCCGGAACCCAGCCCGGATTGGTTTCTGGTCGACCGCTACTGGGCGGGCGCCATGCTCAAGGACCTGGATGCCTTGCTCATCCTCAACAAGCAGGACATGGGAACTGAGTCGCTCAAATCCGAACTCAAAACCTATCGGGACTTGGATCTGAGTTGCATCGAAGTGTCGTCTCAAACGGGTGCCGGCATCGCCGAGCTGAAGCGCATGCTCGCGGGCAACGTAACGATGCTCGTCGGCCAGTCCGGCGTGGGCAAGTCCTCGCTGGTCAATTCCCTGATTCCAGAGGCGGCGGCGTTGACCGCCGAGCTGACCCGCGACGACGAGGGCCGGCACACCACCACCACCGCGCGGTGGTACTCCATGGATGTCGCCTCCGCGATCATTGATGCGCCGGGCGTCCGCGATTTCGCGCCGCCCGCCAGTCTCGTGCGAGCCGCCGAGCGCGGCTTCACCGAGATTCACCGCCTCAGCGTCGATTGCCGCTTCAAAGACTGCCGCCATATGGAGGAGCCCGGCTGCGCCGTTCGCACGGCAGTGGTGGCTGAGCGAATTGCGCAGCGCCGCTACGAGAGTTATCGGCGGCTGTTTCGTCTTTACGAAAAACTGGCGCCCTAGATCCAGACCTTAGGAGACGCTGGTACGTCCGGCAAGGGCATGCGCCAAAGTGCCGCCGTCAACGTATTCCAACTCGCCACCCACCGGCACACCGTGAGCGATTCGCGATGCTTTCAGTCCCCGGCGCAGTGCGAGCTCGCCGAGGTAGTGCGCGGTCGCCTCGCCTTCCGCGGTCGGATTGGTGGCGAGAATCACTTCGCGAACCTCACCGTCGCCCAGAATGCGTTCGAAGTCGTCCAATCCGAGTTCCGCAGGCCCGACTCCGTCAAGCGGCGACAAGTGACCCATGAGCACAAAGTAGCGGCCGCGAAAACCTCCCGATTGCTCGATCGCCACGACATCGGCAGGAGACTCGACAACGCAAAGTTGCGCCACATCCCGCTGAGTGGAGGCGCATACCGGGCAGAATTCGCTCTCGGTCAACATGCGGCAGCGCTTGCAATGCCCAACATTGTCGATCGCTTCAGCCAGCGCCTGACTCAATGATTTTCCGCCGCTGCGATCGCGCTCAAGCAGATGGAACGCCATGCGTTGCGCGGATTTCGGCCCAACGCCCGGCAGGCAGCGCAGCGAGTCGATCAGGCGCGCCAGTGTCGGGGTGTATTTCAAAACGGCAGCTTCATGCCCGGCGGTAGATTGAGTCCCGACATAAGCCCGGAATATTTCTCCTGGCTGCGCGCCGCAATCTTGCGCACCGCATCATTGACGGCGGCCACCAGAAGATCCTCGAGCATATCCTTGTCTTCGCCCAAGAGCCTTGGCTCGATGGTGATCTTCTTCGCTTCGTGATGCCCGTTCAACGTGACTTTGACCATGCCCGCACCGGACTCACCGGTGACTTCGAGCTGCGCGAGTTCTTCTTGCGCCTTCTTCATGGTCTCCTGCATCTGTTGCGCCTGCCGCATCAGATTTCCCAATCCACCCTTCATCATGCCGGTCTCCTCATGCCTGGTTCGCGGGTTTCACGGATGCGCTATCGACATCGGCGCCGAAGCGCTCGCGCAAGCCTTTGACGGTTGGATCCGCCTCGAATGCGGCTGCCGCTTGCACTGCCTTTTCCTGCTCGGCCTGCGCGCGCAGGCGCGCGGGCGTCACCAAGTCGGACTGTGCCGTTTCAAACGTTACGCGAATCTCCCGGCCCAAATACTTCGACAAGCCTAGAAGGAGTTTGTCCTCGATGGGCCGCGTACGCCGGTCGGCAGTCGATTGATCGAGCTTGAGGACCAGCAGGTTATGTTCGAATGTGGCGGGCACGCAATTCAAAGCAAATTGACGCACCATGCCGCTCAAATTTGCCGCCTCGACCACAGTGGGCCAATTACCGGCGTCGATGCTGGTGAGTCTGAGGCCGCCTGCCGCCGTGGCAGGCAGTGCAGCAAGCGTGTCGGCCGGCGCCGCGGTGCGCGCTGCGACTGCCCCGGTTACGCCCGACGTCGCCGTGCGACCGACGGCGCCACCGTGCACCCCGGCCGCCTCGGGGCGAAACGCCAGCATGCGCAGCAGAGTCATTTCGAATCCCATGCGCGGCTCCGGCGCCATGGATAAATCCCGACGACCCCCCAGGGCGATTTGATAGTAAAGCTGCACGTCTTCAGGTGAGATCGCCCGCGCAAGACGCATCAGAGAGTCTGCATCGAACTCCTCGTCTTGGAGCGCAGCCTCGGGCACGATCTGCACGATTGCAATACGCTGCAGGAACGCCGCCAGTTCGACCAGGGCCCGATCATAGTCCGGCGCATCGCGATCAAGCTCCTTGATCTCGGCCATCAGCGCCGCACCGTCGGCTCGGGCCAGGGCGTCGATGAGCCTGCCCACATGCCCGCGATCGATGGTACCGAGCATCGATCGCGTGTTGGCCTCGCTCAGGGTGCCCCCGCCGAACGCGATCAGCTGGTCCATAAGACTCAGGGCGTCGCGCATGCTGCCCTCCGCTGCGCGCGCCAGAAGTGCAGCAGCCGCCGCATCGAATTGCAAATGCTCCGCTGCGGCGATGAACTTCAGACGCTCGCCGATGAGGCCGGCAGGCAGCCGCTTGAGGCTGAACTGCAGGCAGCGGGACAGCACCGTCACAGGTAACTTTTGCGGATCCGTCGTCGCCAGCAAGAATTTGACGTGCGGCGGGGGCTCCTCCAGTGTCTTCAACAACGCATTGAACGAATGATTCGAGAGCATGTGCACCTCGTCGATGAGGTACACCTTGTAGCGACCACGGCTTGGCGCGTACTGCACATTGTCGAGTAACTCGCGGGTATCATCCACCTTGGTGCGCGAGGCAGCATCGACTTCGATGAGATCGACGAAGCGGCCTTCATCGATCTCCCGGCATGCGGCGCAGGTGCCGCAGGGGTTGGAACTCACGCCCGCCGTCTCGCAATTGAGGGACTTGGCCAGGATGCGCGCGATCGTGGTCTTGCCGACTCCACGGGTCCCCGTGAACAAGAACGCGTGATGCACCTTGCCGCTGTCGAGCGCATTGCCAAGGGCGCGCAGGACATGTTCCTGGCCCACCATTTCGGCAAATCGCTTGGGACGCCACTTGCGGGCTAATACGATGTAGCTCATGTGATTTAGTGTAGCGTCGCAACACCACGATCGCGTGGCTTTTGAGGGGCTCGCCTAGAGGGGCTCGCCTAGAGGGGCCGCCTAGGGTGGCGGCCCGCGCCAGCAGGACTTCGGCGCCCGACTTAAAGCCTCTACCGCTGCTCCCTTCCGGGCCTGACGGGGTTCGTGACCAGTCGTCGCGAAGATGCAAACGCGAGCCGCCATAGACTCATTTGAACTCAACCGCGCACCTATTCGGTCAAGCTTGGCGGAGAGGGAGGGATTCGAACCCTCGAACACCTTTTGGGATGTTACTCACTTTCCAGGCGAGCGCCTTCGACCACTCGGCCACCTCTCCGCGCGGCCGCAAGGGTACCGGAGGACACCCGAGCGATCAAATTTACAGGGGCTCCGACCCCGATGTCGGCAAGACCGGCGGTGCGGCGGGCGGCACCGCGGGCATTTCGCTCGCCGCCCTGTTGGCGGGCGCCGCCTTATAGCGCGGCGGCACGTCAAGGCAGGCATCGTTCGGACCGGGCGGAGGCGGCGCCAGCGCGGCGGACGGGATGGCCAGGGCACCCTGGGTATTCGGCGAATCGAGGCCCGCAGGGACCTTCAGCGGCGGAACCTGGCTGGCGCGCTGATATTCCTGCTTGGTGTGGCAATCCGGGGTCAATTTACCGAACAAATGACAACCGCTGGTAAGCGCTGCCGCAGCAATTAACATCAATACTCGATCAAGACTCATGCTGCTTGGTCCTCAAGGGTAACTCCGGCGGTCCGCATTGCGCGCAAGACGGTGTCGTAATTTGCGGTCGACAGTTCGACCAAGGGCAAGCGGATTGCGTTCCCTATCAGGCCCATTCTCGCCACTGCCCACTTCACCGGTATCGGACTCGCTTCGACGAATAAATCTTTATGTAAAGGCTGCAAGCTGGCGTCGATGGCCTCCGCCCCAACTAAATCTCCCGAAATCGCGGCGTCGCAGGCATCTCGCATACGCCGGGGAGCGACGTTGGCGGTGAACGAAATGACGCCGCGGGCACCCAGGCTCATCAATTCCACGGCAGTGGCGTCATCACCCGACAGCAACGTGAACTCCGGGGGACACACATTGAGCAATTCACGTGCCCGTTTGAGCGAGCCAGTGGCCTCCTTGAGCGCCACAATTTGCGGGTTGCGAGCCAATCGAGCCACTGTCGCCGGCAACAGATCGACCGCGGTACGGCTCGGCACATTATACAGAATAACCGGCACTTCCGAGACCTCAGTCGCGGCCATGAAATGCCGATAAAGTCCTTCCTGCGGCGGCTTATTGTAGTACGGGGTCACCAACATCACGGCATCGACGCCCAGTCTCGACATGGCGCGTGTGCGCGCGACGGTTCCGGCCGTGGAATGGGTGCCGGAACCCACGATCACCTTTAGCTTGTCGCGGCAACGCTCGACCGCCCGGCGGGTCAGTTGTTCGATTTCATCCACCGAAAGGACGGGAGACTCGCCGGTGGTACCGCCCACCACTATCCCGCTGCTGCCCTCGCGGATATGAAAATCCAGCAACTTATCCCATGCGGGCCAGTCAAGACCGCCATCCGCCGTCATCGGAGTCACAATCGCTACCATGCTTCCAGAAAACATCAAGGCGCTCCGCGGGAAATATCGCTACCTTAAGTGGCGTGACTCACCCTGGCAAGCGCCCATCCGGTAGAATTTGCGCCGATGAAACAACATATCGTAATTTCCGCTGTCGGCGGCGACCGCGTCGGCATGGTCCATGAACTATCCAAGGCGATTGCCGACTGCGGCGGGAGCATCAGCGAAAGCCGCATGACCTGCTTGGGCAACGAGTTCGCCATGCTGCTGTTGGTCAACGGCAATTGGCACACTCTCGCCAAGCTCGAGGGCGAATTCAAAAAGCTCGCCGACGCCACCGGCATGAACATCCAATTGCGGCGCACCGAGGAGCGCGCGGCCCGCAACGACATGCTGCCCTACTCCATCGACGTGGTATGCCTGGACCAAACGGGCATCGTCGCGGGTCTGTCAGGATTCTTCGCGCAGCGCGCCGTGGACATTGCCGAGCTGTCGACTCGCTCATATGCAGCCGCGCATACCGGCGCGCCCATGTTCTCGGTGCAGATGATCGTCAATGTGCCCAGCCGGTTGCACATCGGAGTTCTGCGCGAAGAGTTCATGGACTTCTGTGATCATCTGAACTTGGATGCCATTTTCGAACCCGTAAAGAGTTGAATCCATTCATGAGTAAAATCGACGTCGGCAACAAGGCTCCGAATTTCACTCTCGACGGCACCGGCGGAAGCTGGTCCCTGAGCGACGGCGCCGGCGGCGCGGTCGTCCTGTATTTCTACCCGCGCGACAACACGCCGGGCTGCACGCAGGAAGGCGCGGACTTTGCGGCTGCCCACGCTCAATTCAAAAGAGCCAAGGCTACGATCTTCGGCATTTCCGCCGATAGCCTCGCCGCTCATGAAAAATTCAAACAGAAAATGGCGTTTCCATTCGAACTATTGAGCGATCCGGACAAAAAGGTCTGCAAGCTCTATGACGTGATCCAGGAAAAGAGCATGTACGGCAAGAAATTCCTGGGGATAGAGCGCAGCACCTTCGTGATCGACGGCAAAGGCGTGTTGCGGAATGAGTGGCGCAAAGTCAAGGTGAACGGACACGCCGCGGCGGTATTGGCGGCGGTGAAGGCACTGTGACTGCCGGCGGACGGCACGCGAGAACTGCGAACGCCAAGAAGGGCCTGGATAAACAGGAGCGGCGGATTTTCGTGCTGGATACCAACGTGCTGATGCACGATCCAACCGCGATATTCCGCTTCGAAGAGCACGACATTTACATCCCAATGACGGTGCTCGAGGAACTCGACGCCGGCAAGAAAGGCCTGTCGGAATCGGCGCGCAATGTTCGCCAGGTAAGCCGCTTTCTTGACGAGTTGATGAAGGGCGCCACTAAGAAGCAGATCGATCGCGGGCTCGCACTGCCCACCGCCGTGCCGATCAATCATGGCAAGCTTCCGCCGGGTGGCCGGCTGTTCTTCCAAACTCAATTGCTCGAGTCGGTCCTGCCCGACAGCCTGCCCGGGCACGGCGCGGACAACGCCATCCTGGCGAACACACTCGCACTACAGCAGAAATTTCCCACGGTACGGGTCACATTGGTGTCCAAGGACATCAATCTGCGGATCAAGGCGGCGATTCTCGGCGTGCACGCCGAAGACTACTCGAGCGATAAGACTATTGAGGATGCGGATTTGCTGGCGAGCGGCGTGCAGCGGCTGCCGCCGAACTTCTGGGACAAACACGGCAACGGCATGGAGTCGTGGCAGCAGCAGAGCCGCACGTATTACCGAGTGCGCGGACCTCTGGTGAGCGAGTGGCATGCCAATCAATTCGTCTACGATCCCGGCGAGAACGGCGTCGAGGCTATTGTGCGCAAGCTCGAGGGCGAATCGGCGATTCTGGAACTCACCATTGACTATCGCGCGGAGCGAAACAATGTCTGGGGAGTCAGTTCGCGCAACCGCGAGCAGAATCTGGCATTGAATCTGTTGATGGATCCGGAAATCGATTTCGTCACCATCTTAGGCCCTGCCGGCACGGGCAAAACGCTGCTGACGCTGGCGGCCGGGCTGGCGCAAACCCTGGACCACAATCGCTTCAGTGAAATCATCATGACGCGGGTCACCATTCCGTTGGGCGAGGACATCGGTTTTCTGCCGGGTACGGAAGAAGAGAAGATGGAGCCCTGGATGGGCGCGCTGATGGACAACTTGGAAGTGCTGACGCAGGGCCAACCCGGCGGGACCTGGGGGCGCGGCGCCACCAACGACCTGCTCCGGCACCGCATCAAAATCCGTTCGTTGAATTTCATGCGCGGCCGCACCTTCCTGAACCGCTTCATCATCATTGACGAAGCGCAGAACCTGACTCCCAAGCAAATGAAGGCGCTGGTCACGCGCGCCGGTCCGGGCACTAAAATGGTGTGCCTGGGCAATATTGCGCAGATAGATACCCCCTATCTCACCGAAACCACGACGGGACTTACCTACGTCGTCAACCGGTTCCACGGCTGGGCGTTTTCGGGCCACATTACATTGGTGCGCGGCGAACGGTCGCGTCTTGCCGACTACGCCTCCGAAGTTCTTTGATTTGTGGCCGGAAATGAGCGAACTTTGGGCCGGCAGACGCACTCCAATGTGCTTTACGGAGGCCGCATGTCATTGTTGAAGTCCCTCACGGCGTTCGCGGCCGCCGCTGCGGTCAGCGCAAGCGTGAGTGTGGGCTGGGCGGCCGGGCTTGGCACGAGCTCCAGCGCCGTCGACCAAAATCTGCCGGATTTGGGAAGCCCAGCGACCGCCGCAGTATCGCTCGACGATGAATATCACGCCGGCCTGGGCTGGTTCGCGCAAATTCGCCAAACCGGACAGGTGCTCGAAGACCCGGAGGTCAGCGACTACATTCAAGAAATCGGCCATAGCCTTTCGAGTCGCGCCGAGGAAGGCCAGCATCAGTTCTATTATTTTGTATTGAAGGATCCCATCGTCAACGCCTTCGCGATGCCGGGCGGTTTCATTGCCATCCAGAGCGGCTTGATTCTGGCGACTCGCAATGAGAACGAATTGGCCGGCGTCATGGCGCACGAAACGGCGCACGTCACGCAGCGGCACTTGGTGCGGCAGCTCATCGATCAAAGCCACGCCGGCCTGATGTCGACCGCCGCCATGCTGGCGGCAATTTTGTTGGGCGCGACCGCGGGCCGGGGCTCCCCCGATGCCATGGAGGGCGCCATTCTGGCGACGCAAAGCGCCGCAATTCAGCACCAGATCAATTACACCCGCGGCAGCGAATACGAGGCAGACCGCATCGGCATCGGCACCATGGCGGCCGCCGGCTACGACCCTTTGGGAATGGCGAGTTTTTTCGAATATCTGGGCTCCAGCGGTCCTGAGCCAAGCCGGATCAATGCCGTTCAATTTTTGATCGACCACCCGTTGCCTGCCGATCGAGTCGCCGAGGCGCGCGACCGCGCACAACAGATCGGGCGCATTCGTCACACGGATTCCTTGAGCTATACGCTGATACGCGAGCGCCTCAGATCGCTGGTGGGCAATCCTCAGCAGGCACGCGATTACTATGCCAATCTCAGCAAGAACGGCGGCGGCAAGACCATCGAAGAGCGTTACGGCAAGGCAGTGGCCGACATCGCTGTGCGCAACCCAGCCGCGGGCATCCCGGACCTGCAGGCACTCGTCAACGACTATCCCAAGGTGAATCAGTTCTACGGTGCACTCGGACAAGCCTACCTGGCAAACGGCCAGCTGAAAGAATCCCAGGCGGTGCTGGACAAGGCGATCGCTTTGTTCCCGCGCAATGCGCCCATCACTATCCGTCTTGCCGAGACTCTGATGCGCGCCGGCGACAACAAGCGGGCTCATCTCATACTCGATGATCTATTCAATGTCGTGGAGCCGACGCCCGAACAAACCCGCCTGATTGCAAAGGCCGCCAACGCGGCAGGCGACGTCGCCGATTCGTACTACTATATGTCGTACTTTTATCTGATGAGCGGCGACTTGAGAATGGCCGCAAACCAATTGGAACTCGGGCTAAGCATGCCCGAACTGGATCCCATCCAGCGCGCCCGCTTCAGCGCCCGCTTGGAAGAAGTGCGCGCCGCCATGCCCAAGGACCGGAAGAACACCGTCGCCGACGACGGTAGGAGCGGCAGCGGCCGACATTGACCGAATGCGACGATTGACTGCCGAGTCGCACCGCACCCCGGCCGGGTCCAAGCAGTGCCTGATTTGGTTTTAAGGGAGAAGTTTGAGATGCTGACAGTAACGGGTGCGCGCACCGCGCTTGCCATGGTGATGACGTTGAGCCTCAGTGCCTGTGTCACATTGCCCCCGAATAGCCAACGCTCGCCACAAGATCCCTGGGAGTCTTGGAATCGAGGCGTATACAAGGTCAACGACAAACTCGATCACGCCATCGCCAGGCCCGTGGCGCGCACCTACGTGCGCGTGGTGCCCCGCCCCATCCGCACGGGCGTCAGCAATTTCTTCGACAATCTCAACACGACCACGGTCATGTTCAACGACGCATTGCAGGGTAAGTTTCTCGCGGCGTTGAACGATCTGGGCCGTTTCGCGCTGAATTCCACTGTCGGGTTGGGGGGAATATTGGATCCGGCCACCTCGGCAGGATTGGCGCGCAACAATGAAGATTTTGGACAGACCCTCGGCCACTGGGGAGTGCCGGCCGGACCCTTCTTCGAACTTCCCTTGCTGGGCCCCTCGGACGTGCGCGATGGGCCGAGCCGGCTGGTGGATGCGTACACCAGCCCGCGTGCCTATGTCCGCAACGTGTATTGGAAGTGGAGCCTTTATGCCGTGGCGCTGGTCGACACCCGTGCAGGCTTGCTGTCCTTGGACGACACGTTGAAGAATGTCTACGATCCGTATGCCTTCATACGCGACGCCTATCTGCAGCGGCGCGCCTACTTGGTATCGGATGGCAAGGCCACGGATGAATCCCTGGTCGATCCGGGCGATGATTCTTCCCCGCCCGCCGGCACCGCTCAGCCGACGCAGCCGACGCCGCAGCCGCCGACGCCGCAGCCGCCGGCGCCGGCGCCGCCGAATCACTAGCTTGGGACGAGCAATTCCTCAACCTCGCTGAGACGCGCGAGCTGGTGCAGCTGCGAGGGGACATTGACATAGCGAAGCGTGCGCTCCGCCGCCTTCGCTTCGCTCAGCCATTCGATCAGCAGGGCAAGACCGGAGCTGTCGCTTAGAGTCACGCCAGTCAGGTCGATTACCGCGGCCCGGCCTTCTTTGATTGCCGCGACACCCGCGCCGAGGAGCGCACTCACGGTCGTAAAATCCAGTGCGCCCGTCACGCGCGAGCGCTCTCCGTCCTGCACTTCGAACGCGGCCTTCGAGGTCTCGCCTGCGTCGGTGCCGATCAAGGCGCTCACTACTGCGCCGGCCGGACCGACTTGGTATTGCTCTCGAGCCGGCCGATCACTTCGTCCAGTCCCTTCTGTTGAATTTCAGAGCCGAAATCGGTACGAAAGCTCTTGACGTAGGAAATGCCCTCGATCACCACGTCCCAGGCCTTCCATACCCCGTCGCTCTTGCGCAGGCTGAAATTCACCGGCACTTTATCGCCCGACGAGCGTTTCACTTCGGTTCGCACCGTGGCCGTCGTATCGTCGGGGTCGCCCTTGTACGGCAGGATCACGAATCTATCGGCGGTGAAATCCACCAATGCAGCGCCGTAGTTGCGCAGCAGCGAATGATAGAACGCGTCCACGAAGCGCTTGCGCTGATCCGGCGTCGCGGTCCGCCAGTTCTGGCCGAGCACCAATCGCGCCGCGTATTCGGTGTCGAAATTCGGCAGCAACACATTGGCCACCAGCGCATCGAGTTTGGCCGGGTCCTTTGCGTACATCGGACGATTCGCATCCAGCTCCACCAGCATGCGCTTGGCGGAGTTCTCCACCAGTGCCTGGGGACCTAAGGAACTCGTCGCCACGGTGGGTGCCACGGGCGTATCCGCGGCGACTGCGCCGCCCATGAAAAAACATCCCAGCGCTACCAGAGTCGTCAATCGCATCATTTTGCTTTCTCCGTAGATTTGGTGGCCGTAGGCGCCGGTGCACCGGCCTTGGAATTGGAGGAATCCGACGACGCCGCGCTTTTCGTGAAGTTCGCCAGTACCTGACCGATCAAATTCTCGAGTACGAACGCGGACTGCGTAAAGTCGATTTGGCCGTTGTTCTTGAGATAGGTGTCGGCGCCTCCGGCAGTCAGTCCGATAAACTTGCCGCCCAGCAAGCCCTGCGTGTAGATGCTGGCGTCGCTGTCGGTGGGAATATGATCGTACCGAGCATCCATTCGCAAGGTCACGACGGCTTTATATTCTTTTGAATCGAAGGCGATTTTCGCCACCCGGCCCATCTCCACGCCCGACATCGACACCGGCGAACCCACTTTCAGATCGCCGATATTGTCGAACTTCGCCGTCAAGTCATAGTGCGGCGGGCTGGTGAGGGAGAAGCCGCGGCTGGTCGTCTGGGTCGTCAGGAAAAACAACGCCGCAAAGCCCAGCAGCACGAATGTTCCGGTACCTAGATTCAATGTTCGTGATTTGCGCATGGCAGTACCTCTTTACAGAAACGCGGCGGTAATCAAATAGTCAAAGAACAGTGTGACCACGGTGCGCGTAGTGGCGCGGCCCACGCCTTCGGCGGTCGGCGTCGCATAATATCCCTCGTACACCGCGATCAAGCTGCACATGATGCCAAAAATACAGCTCTTGACGATACCTTCGTTGACGTCCGACAAGCTGACTGAGGATCGCATTTGCGACCAAAAACTGCCGGAATCGACGCCCATGATCTGCACGCCGACGAGTTGCGCCCCGAAGAGGCCGATGAGGCTGAATATGGCGGCAAGCAGCGGCATCGCAATGACCCCACCCAAAAATCGCGGCACGACGACTCTGCGGATTGGATCCACCGCCATCATTTCCATGGCCGATAATTGATCCGTCGCACGCATCAAGCCTAATTCGGACGCCAAAGCGGTGCCCGCACGGCCCGCGAACAGGAGAGCGGTCACCACAGGTCCCAGCTCTTTCACCAATCCGATTGCCGCAGCCGTCCCCAGTGCCTCCTCGGAACCGAACCTTTGCAGCAGCTGAAATCCTTGCAATCCCAACACCATGCCCACGAACAAGCCCGACAGCATGATGATGACCAGCGACAACGCGCCCGAGTTAAATATCTGTTGCGCGATCAAATCGAACCGCAGCAATGCCCGCGGCGATTCGGTGAGCAGGCGCAGCAGGAAACGCACCACCGAACCCAAGCCCACCAGAGACTCGATCAGGCTTGTCCACAATTCCCGGATCAGCTTCACGGGCGCTCACCGCGCCCGAGCAATTCGCCGAAATAGTCCGGTGCCGGGTAGTGAAAGGGCACCGGCCCATCCGCCAAGCCACCCATGAACTGGCGCACTATTTCCGACGGGTAGGATTGCAGCTGCGGCGGCGTTCCTTTCGCGACCACCGTGCCGCCGGAGAGCAGGAAGACGACGTCGGCGACGGTGGATATCTGATGCACATCGTGGGAGACCACGATGCTGGTGATGCCGAGCGCATCGTTCAAGCGCCGGATCAGGCGCAATATGACCCCTAAGGAAATGGGGTCGAGCCCGACGAACGGTTCATCGTAAATCAAAAGCTCCGGATCCATGACGATGGCGCGCGCCAAGGCGACTCTGCGGCTCATGCCGCCCGACAGTTCGCCGGGCATCAACTCAGCCGCGCCTCGCAGCCCGACCGCCTGCAGTTTCGTCAGCACCAACTGGCGGACGAGCCGCTCCGGCAAATCCGTGTGTTCGCGCAGGGGGAAAGCGACATTTTCAAACACGCTCAAGTCGGTCAGCAATGCGCCGTTTTGGAACAACATCCCCATGCGACGCCGCAGTACATATAAATCTGCGCGGCGCACTGCCCGCATATCCTGGCCCGCCACCATGATGGAGCCTGCGTCGGCGGCGACCTGACCCGTGATAAGGCGCAGCAAGGTCGTCTTGCCCGTGCCGCTGGGGCCCATGACCGCCGTGACCCTGCCACGCGGTATATCCATGTCGAGCCCGGCAAATATCGGGCGACCGTTCACCGCGTAATTCAAATTACGAATTTCAACGATGGCGGCGGATTGATTCAATGTAGCTGTTGGGCCCCGCGCCCCAATGACGCCGGTCACCCGTATGTGCGCCGAGCCCTAGGCCGCGGAACTTTCCATGGCGCGCTTGTAGGCCCCCACGGCCGCCAAGCCGTTCAGCTTGGCGCGAACGAATAGCGCTTGCTGGCCGCTCGAATATCCCGCAGGTTTGCCGCCCCATGCGCTCAGGGCATTTTCCTGCAATGCGCGCCCATAACTGAACGTCAGCGCCCAAGGCAACGGGCCCGCCGCATTCATCAAACTTAAATGCTGTGTGGCATCGACCGGGCTTTGGCCTCCCGATAGAAAAGCAATGCCGGGCACGGCAGCGGGAACCTGGCGCTTCAGCGTGCGCAGCGTGGCCTCCGCGACTTGTTCGGGGGTCGACTTCTGCGGGGACTTCTTGCCCGGCACCACCATGTTCGGCTTGAGCACCATGCCTTCGAGCGACACGCGCGCCGCAAAGAGCCGTGCGAAAACACGGTCCAGCACGAGATTGGTCACTTCCTCGCAACGTTCCAACGAATGGGCCCCGTCCATCAGGACTTCCGGCTCGACGATGGGCACGATCCCCGCCTCTTGGCATAGCGTGGCGTAGCGCGCCAAGCCTTCTGCATTGGCCTCAATGGCATACAGGTTTGGTATGCCTGAGCCGATGTCGATCACCGCGCGCCATTTAGCGAATCTCGCCCCCAACTGGTGATATTCAACCAGCCGCTCGCGCAAGCCGTCGAGGCCCTCCGTGATGGTCTCGCCGGGAAATCCGGCCAGCGGCTTGGCGCCCGTATCGACCTTAATGCCGGGTACGATCCCGTTCTTGGCAAGATAGATAGGGAAAGGCACGCCGTCTTTGGTCTTTTGGCGCAGCGTCTCGTCATACATGATCACGCCGCTGATGTATTCCTGCGCGCCGGGCGCGGAGAACAGCATTTCACGGTAGATGCGCCGGTTTTCCTCGGTGGACTCCAGCTTGATGGTGTCAAAACGCTTCTTGATGGTGCTCGTGCTCTCATCCGCAGCCAAAATCCCTCGGCTTTTTGCAACTAATGAACGCGCAATGGCGCTAAGTTCGGCAGTGTTCATGTCGGGCGTATCTCGCTGATAGCGGTTATTGGGTCTGGTCTTAGGATAACAAAATAAGCCTGAATCCGCCGCGTGGGTGGACCTTCAATTCAAATAGGACTAAAATTGTCCCACATAGTGCTTGGGTTGGGGGGCGGTGGCTTTTTATGCTGCGAATGGGAAAATTGACCGACTACGCGACGGTGGTGCTTGCAAGTCTAGCGCAAGAACCGACGCGACACCGTGCGGCGGCGGAATTGGCCTTGCGCACGCGCTTGAGCCGCCCTACGGTCAGCAAGGTGCTGAAGGGATTGCAGCGCGCCGGCATGGTGATTTCCTCGCGCGGCGCGCAGGGCGGATACCGCCTGGCGCGCACCCCGGAGCATATTACCGCGGCGCAGATTCTCGACGTATTCGAAGGACCGATTGCGATCACCGAATGCAGCGGTGCGTCGAGCCGGTGCGGCATCGAGCGCCAGTGCCGCGTCGGCGGTGCCTGGCAGAGGGTCAACGCGGCAATTCGCCGGGCCCTGGAAGAGGTGACGCTGCGCCAATTGGCGGGCCTGGACTCACCCGCCGTGCGCGTCGCCGACCTGGCGTCGGAAATCCGCGTGAATACCTGAAAAACATCCCCATTTAATCAATTCGCGTAATGGCAACTGGAAATTCTCGTGTCTAGCAAATCCCAAGAAGTCGAAGCCCTCCTCGCCCAGAAATACCGGCACGGCTTCGTCACCGATATCGAGTCCGATAGCCTGCCGCCCGGACTTGACGAAGGTGTCGTGGCAGCCATCTCGAAGAAGAAGAATGAGCCGCAGTTTCTGCTGAACTGGCGCCTCAAGGCATTTCGGCATTGGCAGACCATGCGTGAGCCGACGTGGGCCCATGTGCATTACAAACCCATCGATTACCAGGACATATCGTATTACTCGGCGCCGCGCGCGCCGGCGAATGCGCCCAAGAGCCTCGATGAAGTGGATCCGAAACTGCTGGCCACCTACGCCAAGCTCGGCATCCCCTTGCACGAACGCGCAAGGCTGGCCGGCGTCGCCGTCGATGCCGTATTCGACAGCGTCTCGGTGGCAACAACCTTCAAGGACAAGCTGGGGAAGGCCGGAGTCATCTTCTGTTCCTTCTCCGACGCAGTACGCGATCATCCGCAGCTCATCGAACGCTACTTGGGCAGCGTCGTGCCGCCCGGCGACAATTATTTCGCTGCGTTGAATTCCGCGGTGTTCTCCGATGGCTCATTCGTGTACGTGCCCCCGGGTGTGCGCTGCCCGATGGAACTATCGACATACTTCCGCATCAATGCCGCCAAGACCGGGCAATTCGAGCGCACCTTGATCATAGCTGCGGAAGCTGCGTCGGTGAGCTACCTCGAGGGCTGCACTGCGCCCATGCGCGACGAGAACCAGTTGCATGCCGCCGTCGTCGAGCTGGTGGCTCTGGACGACGCGCAGATCAAGTACTCCACGGTGCAGAATTGGTATCCGGGCGACGAAAACGGCCTGGGCGGGATTTTCAATTTCGTCACCAAGCGCGGCGAGTGCCGCGGGCGCAATTCCAAGATTTCGTGGACGCAGGTGGAGACCGGCTCCGCCATCACATGGAAGTATCCGAGCTGCATTTTGAAAGGCGAGAATTCGATCGGCGAGTTTTATTCGGTCGCGGTCGCCAACAATTATCAGCAGGCGGATACCGGCACGAAAATGATTCACATCGGCCGCAATACCAGGAGCACGATCGTGTCCAAGGGTATCTCGGCCGGCCATGCAGAGAATACCTACCGCGGGTTGGTGAAGGTGTTGCCGAGCGCGGCCGGCGCGCGCAACTTCACCCAATGCGATTCATTGTTGATGGGTCCGAACTGCGCAGCGCACACATTCCCCTATATGGAAGTGAAGAATCCCACCGCGACGGTCGAACATGAAGCCAGCACGTCGAAGATCGGCGAGGATCAGCTGTTCTATTGCCTGCAGCGCGGCATCTCGGCGGAAGACGCCGTCAACATGATCGTCAGCGGCTTTTGCAAAGTGGTGTTCAAGGAACTGCCGATGGAGTTCGCCGTCGAAGCGCAGAACCTTTTGAGTGTAAGTCTGGAAGGTGCCGTCGGCTGACGGCTTTAGAGGAATGATTTTGCTTAAAATTACCGATCTGAGCGCTCGCGTTGCGGGCAAAGACATCCTGAAGGGCGTAAATCTCGAGGTTGGCGCCGGCGAAGTGCATGCGATCATGGGACCGAACGGCTCGGGCAAGAGCACGCTCGCACAAGTTCTGGCCGGCCGCGAGGACTACGAGATCACCGGCGGAACGGTCACCTTCGATGGCCAGGACCTGCTGGCCATGCGCGCAGAAGAACGCGCTCGCGCCGGCTTTTTCCTAGGATTTCAGTACCCCGTGGAGATTCCCGGCGTCAACAATGTCTATCTTCTGAAAGCCGCCCTGAATGCGAAACGCAGGGCGGCCGGAGAGCCGGAAGTGGATGCATATGAATTTCTGGCGCTCATCCGCCAAAAGATGAAGATCATGCAGATGAGCGAGGCGTTTCTGACACGCGGCGTGAACGAAGGTTTTTCAGGCGGCGAGAAGAAACGCAATGAAGTGCTGCAGATGCTGGTTCTGGAACCGAAGCTCGCCGTTTTGGATGAGACGGATTCCGGACTCGATATCGACGCGCTCAAAGTAGTGTCCGCCGGCGTGAATACATTGCGCGATCCCAAGCGCGCCGTCGTGTTGGTGACCCATTACCAACGCCTGCTCGACTACATCGCTCCCGACCGCGTACACGTGTTATCCGGCGGCCGCATATTGAAATCCGGCGATGCCTCGCTCGCGCAAGAACTCGAGCGCCGCGGCTACGATTGGGTCTCGGAGAGTCAGGTCGCATGAACACGGCACTCTCCCCGGCCGCGCCCGCCCAATCGCCTGCACTGCGCGCCTTCGCCGCGCAGTGGCAGTCCCGCCCCGCAGATGCGCTGTGGCCGGTTCGCGAAAAAGCCCTGCAGCGATTTCTGAAGCTCGGCCTGCCCACCACGCACGATGAGACGTGGCGCTATACGAATCTGCGCAGTCTCGCGGCGCAGAGCTTCGTGGACGCGCCGCGCAAGTCGCGCAGCGATATCGACCCGGAACAGCCGCTCAGCCTGCTCGGGCGTACCGAGCCCTCGGTATCTCTGCTCGTGGTCAACGGCCATCCGGTCATGCCCGCGGCGGGCAGCCTGCCGGACGGTATCGAGATATGCAGCCTGCGGGAACTCGCCGGCCTCGATCCCGACACTCTGCGGCGCTTTCTCGAGCCCTTGTCAGATGCCGACCAGCAACGCTGGGCGCTGCTCAACACTGCCCTGTTCCTCGACGGCCTGTATCTCAAAATCACGGGCACCGTGTCGGTTCCGCTGCTCATTCTGCATGTCGCCGCCGGCGACGGCGCGGACGATATCTCCTATCCGCGCATCGTCATCGATGCGGCCCCGGGATCCAGCGCCACCATCTTCGAGCATCATGTGGCGCAGGGCGAGCACACGCCGCTCAATAATTCCAACACCCATATCGCCCTCGGCCGCGGCGCGCGCCTCGAGCATTACCGCGTTTACTCGACCGGCGCCGGCGCCACTCATCTGGATTCTCTCGTTGTTCGCCAGGACCAGGACAGCCACTGCAAGCAGTTCACGATCGCCCTCGGCGGCGGCCTGGTGCGCGCCTCTCTCGAGGTCCGCCTGGATAAGCCGGGCGCCTCGCTCGACAGCTATTCGCTGTTGGTGGGACACGGGGATCGCCACGTCGACTGCGTCAATATCGTGACTCATGGCGCGCCGAACACCCGCAGCACTCAAACGGCGCGCGCCATCGCCGGCGATGTGAGCCGCGTCATATTCAACAGCAAGGTGATCGTCGATGCCGGCGCGGTCAACGCCCAATCGCAACAATCCTGCCGCGGCTTGCTCATGTCGCCGACCGCGGAGATCGACACGCGGCCGCAGCTGGAGATTCATGCCGATGAAGTCAAATGCGCTCACGGCGCAACCATCGGCCGGCTCGATCCCGACATGCTTTTCTACATGCTGTCGCGCGGCCTGGACCGCGACACGGCGCAAAGTCTGTTGGTATACGCCTTTCTTGCCGATGTATTGACGGGGATGTCGGTGGCATCCGCCCGGGCATCGATCGAGAATGCGCTGATCGCCCAATTGCCCGACTCGCAAACCTTGCAGAAATTCCGATGAGCAACATTGCAGTGGCCGATCGCAACTTAACCTTCGACGTGAACGCCGTACGCCGGCAATTTCCCGTGCTGGCGCGCCTGATACGCGGCCGGCCGCTGGCGTATCTGGATAACGGCGCGTCGGCGCAACGTCCCGCCGCGGTAATCGAAGCCGTCGATGACTACGAGCGCCACCACCACGCCAACATACACCGCGGCGTCCACACTCTGAGCCAGGAGGCAACGGCGTTGTACGAGTCCTCGCGCGACCGGCTGGTGGAGTTCATCAATGCCCGATCGCGACACGAGGTCATATTCGTGCGCGGCACCACCGAAGCCATCAATCTCGTTGCGCAGAGTTACGCCCGACCGATTCTGAAACCCGGCGATGAAATACTCATCACGCATTTGGAGCACCACGCCAATATCGTGCCATGGCAGATGGTTTGCGAGCAGACCGGGGCCAAGCTCGTGGTCGCTCCGATCGATTCGAGCGGCGATGTCCACGTAGAGGCCGTGGTGTCGCTGATGAGTCCGCGCACCCGCCTGCTGGCATGTGCGCACGTGTCGAACGCGCTCGGGACCGTGCTGCCGATCCGGCGCTTGATCGCGGCCGCCAAAGCGCGCGGCATCGTCACGCTGATCGACGGGGCGCAGGCCGTATCGCACCTGCATGTCGATGTGCAGGAACTGGACTGCGATTTCTATGCGTTCTCCAGCCATAAGATGTACGGGCCCACCGGCGTCGGGATTCTTTACGGACGGGAGCGGTTGCTCGAATGCATGCCTCCCTGGCAAGGTGGAGGCGAGATGATTCTCGCCGTGACCTTCGCCAAGACCACTTATAACTCCTTGCCGAACAAGTTCGAGGCCGGCACGCCCAACATCTCCGGCGGAATCGGCCTGGGTGCGGCGGTGGATTTCCTGCTCGGCATGGACCGCGATGCCGCGCATGCGCACGAAACGGCGCTGCTCGAGCATGCGACGAAAGCCCTGGGCAAAATTCCGGGGCTGCGAATCGTGGGCACGGCCAAGGAAAAGGCCAGCCTCGTCTCCTTCACCGTCGATGGCGTGCATCCGCACGATCTGGGCACCATTCTCGACGAGGACGGCGTCGCCGTGCGGACCGGTCACCATTGCGCCATGCCGGTCATGGATTTCTTTAAATTACCAGCGACGGCACGCGCCTCGTTCGCGTTCTACAACACCTTCGAGGAAATCGACAGGCTTGCCGCCGGGGTAGAACGCGCGCGCAAGTTGTTCGTCTAAAGGCAGCCATGGAACTCAATGATTTATACCGAGATGTGATTCTCGATCACAACCGTAGACCGCGCAATTTCGGCGGTTTGGAGCCGGCCGATGCCAGCGTCGAGGGCTTCAATCCGATGTGCGGCGATCGCCTCACCGTGCGCTTGAAATTGGAAGACGACCGGATCAGCGACATCCGTTTCGAGGGTCAGGGATGCGCGATTTCGACGGCGTCGGCTTCCTTGATGACGGAGGCGGTGAAAGGCAGGACGCGCGTGGAGGCGCTGCAGCTTTTCGACCGCGTGCATGAGCTTCTTACCGACGACGCGGCACCACCCGCCGATGAACTTGGCAAGCTGGCGGCCCTGTCTGGCGTGCGGGAATATCCGGCTCGAGTGAAATGCGCGAGCCTGTGCTGGCACACCCTCGCCTCCGCGCTGCGATCGACCGAGCCGCATTCCCTGCCCGCGGTCAGCACAGAGTGAGCCGCTGAATCATGTCCTCATACGAAAACGAACCCATCGTCGTGCAGCGGCCAGTGAAGGCTGTGGCCATCCCCGCGGGCGTCGAAGTCAATCTTAAGCTCGGCTCCGTGGGCTATATCACCCAGGCCCTTGGCGGCAGCTTTACCGTATATATCGATGGCAATTTATTTCGCATCCCGGGCAAGGATGCGGACGCCATCGGCAAGACCGCCGCGACCGCGCCGGAAGTGCCCCCAGGGGCCTCGGAAGAGGACATCAAGAACATCGTCTGGCAGCAACTGCGGACTTGCTATGACCCGGAGATCCCGGTCAATATCGTCGACCTCGGGCTGATTTACGAGTGCGATGTCAGCAAAAACGAGGATGCGACGCGCAACGTCGACATCAAAATGACGCTGACCGCGCCGGGCTGCGGCATGGGCGAGATCTTGGTCCAGGACGTGCGCGACAAGGTGCAGATCGTGCCCACCGTCGCGCATGCGAATGTGGAATTGGTATTCGATCCGCCGTGGAATCAGACCATGATGTCCGACGAAGCTCGACTGCAAACGGGCATGATGTGAGGCTCGAAGGAAACAGGAAACGGTCGTGAAATGGATCGATGCGGGAGCTACCACGAATCTGCTTGACGGGCAGGCCATTTCCATTGCCGCCGGCCGCCGGATGATTGCCGTCGCGCGCAGCGGCGAAGCCTATTATGCGATCGAGGATATATGCACTCACGACGGCGCCGAACTCACCGGCGGTGCCATCGAGGGCGCGGAAATAATTTGCCCGCGTCACGGCGCCCGCTTCTGTCTGCGAACGGGAGAAGCCCTGTCGCCGCCTGCCTATGAACCCGTGCGCGTATTCGAAACGAAAATTGAGGGTGGCCACCTGTGGGTACGCGCAGACTGACCCTGTTGCGGCATGGGAAAGCGCAGTCCATCGACTCCTGCGCCGAAGACTTCGAGCGCGCTCTGACGCGCCGAGGCGGTATCGAGGCGCGCGAAATGGCGCATCGCATCGTGTACCGCGATCTCGTACCGGATTTGATCTTGGTGAGTCCCGCCGAACGAGCCTGGGCCACGGCTGAAATCGTCGCCGAAACCTGCGAGCTCGACGCGAAGCAGGTGCAATGCGCACGCGAATTGTATCTGGCCTCACCAGAGACCACCTGGCGCCTGCTCGGCAAACGCGATGCGGCACTCGGCCACATCATGATCTGCGGGCACAACCCGGGTTTGAGCCAAATCGCCAGCCGCCTGGGGCCGAAGCCGCAGCGGCGGGAATTGCCCACCGCGGGCATCGCGACCGCCTTGTGGCACGATGCGCAGTGGTCGACTTTGCAGCCCGAAACGGCCGACGTCTGTGAGCTGGACGATCCGGAGAGTATGGCCGACCTATGGGCCTAGGTCTGATCGCGCTGCAGGCGCATCAGGCGGCGCCGGTCGCGCTTGTCCGGACGCGAGTCGGGCCGGGGCCGGGATGCCTGCGCCAGCCTCTGTTGCTCACGCAGCTTCGCGCGGCGCTCCGCGCTGGCCGGCGTTTCGAGGAAATGTGCCTGTGCCGCGGATGCCGGCCCGCGCCTTACGGGCAGTCCCAGCACCTCGAATTCCGCCACGATACCCTGCAATGAGAGGCTCAAGCGGTCGCCGATTCTGACTTGATGCGACGGCTTCACGCGTTCCGCATTTAAGTGCACTTTGCCGCCGTTGATGGCCGCCGTCGCCACACTTCTTGTATTGTAAAAACGAGTGTGCCATAGCCACTTGTCAAGGCGGTGATTGTCGGGTTTCTCGTCCGTTGTCATAAATCCGAATGCCTCATATACCGGGGGCCGCATATGCCCAATGCGGTGCACACCTTGGTTATAATAGCGCTATGCAAGCCAGGCCTCATTACCCAAGGATCCCGTGCTAACGGAATTTCGCGAACGTCTGGCGCGCGACACGCAGGCGCTCGAGTCGGCCGGACTGTTGAAGCGCGAGCGCATCATAGGGTCGGCGCAAGGCGCCGTCGTGCGGCTCGCCGACGGGCGCGAGATGATCAATCTGTGCGCCAATAATTATCTGGGGCTCGCCAACCACCCCGCCGTACTGAAGGCGGCGCACGACGCGCTCGAACACTATGGCTATGGCGTCGCCTCGGTGCGCTTCATCTGCGGCACGCAAAGCGTGCATCGCGAATTGGAGGAGCGCTTGAGCGCCTATCTGTCGATGGAGGAGACGATATTGTATTCCTCCTGCTTCGACGCGAATGGCGGCCTGTTCGAGACCCTGCTCGATGAGCAGGACGCGGTGATCAGCGATGCCTTGAATCACGCCAGCATCATCGACGGCATTCGACTGTGCAAGGCGCGGCGGCTGCGCTATGCCAACAACGACCTGAATGAACTCGAATCGGCGCTGAAGGACTCGCAAAATGCCCGCGTCCGTATGATCGCCACCGACGGCGTGTTTTCCATGGACGGGTCGATCGCAAGGTTGCACGAAATTTGCGATTTGGCTGACCGTTATGGCGCATTGGTGATGGTCGATGATTCGCACGCCACCGGTTTCATCGGCGCGCGCGGCCGCGGTTCGCATGAGCTGCGCGGCGTCATCGGCCGGATCGATATTCTAAGCGGAACCCTAGGCAAGGCATTGGGGGGCGCCAGCGGCGGCTATGTTTCGGCGCGCAAGGAAATCGTCGGCTGGCTGAGACAGCGATCGCGGCCCTACTTGTTCTCGAACAGTATTGCGCCGCCGGTGGCCGCCGCCACCATCCGGGTACTGGATCTACTCGAGGGCTCGACCGATCTGCGCGAGAGGCTGCATGCGAATGCCCGTTATTTCCGGGAAAACATGCAGGACCTGGGATTTCAATTGCTCCCCGGCGAACACCCCATCATTCCCATCATGCTGGGCGAGGCGCCGCTGGCGGTCAGTCTCGCGGAACGGGTGCAGGCCCAGGGGGTCTATGTAGTGGCCTTCGCGTTTCCCGTGGTGCCCCATGGAAAAGCGCGGATTCGCACCCAAATGAGTGCTGCGCACTCGACCGAACAACTGGATCAGGTCATCCGCGCATTCAAGATCGCGGGACGCGAATTGGGCATCATTCACTAGGAAAACCATGAAAGCACTGGTCAAGGCGCACGCGGAACCCGGCATCTGGCTGCAGGACGTACCGGAACCGTCGGTCGGCCACAACGATGTACTCATCAAGGTACACCGCACCGCGATCTGCGGCACCGACATGCATATATACAACTGGGACGCCTGGGCGCAAAAGACCGTCCCCGTGCCCATGGCGATCGGGCACGAATACTCGGGCGAGATCGTCGAATTGGGCAGCGAAGTGCGCGGCTTCAGTAGCGGCGATCGGGTCTCCGGTGAAGGCCACATCACCTGTGGCCATTGCCGCAATTGCCGCGCCGGCCGGCGCCACCTGTGCCGCAATACCTCGGGAGTCGGGGTGAATCGGCCCGGCGCGTTCGCCGAGTACCTGGCGATTCCCGCAAGCAATGTATTCAAATTGCCGAACGCCATCGACGATGAGATTGCCTCGATTCTCGATCCGTTCGGCAATGCCACGCATACGGCTCTGGCCTTCAATGTCGTCGGCGAGGACGTGCTCATCGCCGGCGCAGGACCCATCGGCATCATGGCCGTGGCAATCGCGCGGCACTGCGGCGCGCGGCATGTGGTTATCACCGACGTCAATGACTATCGGCTGGACCTGGCCGCCAAGATGGGGGCCTCGAAGGCATTGAATGTGTCGCGAGAATCCCTGGACGACGCCATGCGCGATTTAGGGATGGAAGAAGGCTTCGACGTGGGTTTCGAAATGTCGGGTAACGCGGCCGCGCTGCGCGACATGCTGCGCACTATGAATCACGGCGGCAGCATTTCAATGCTCGGCATTCCGCCGGGCGAAACTGCCATTGATTGGAACCAGGTCATATTCAAGGGCCTGGTGATCAAGGGCATCTACGGGCGCGAAATGTTCGAGACTTGGTACAAGATGTCGAGCATGTTGCAGAGCGGACTCGATGTGCGCCCCGTGATCACCCATCGGCTGGGAATCAATGATTATCGCGAAGGCTTCGAGATCATGAATTCCGGGAAATCCGGGAAGATCACGCTGGATTGGTCCAGCCTTTAGGAATGGACCACCAACGTACCGCGCCGGGCGCTTATGCGTAGTCGAATCCGACGTTCATCGATGGGTGAGCTCGATCAATAGCGCCAGCGCGACTGCGATAGCTCCCGTGACCATCAGCAACACGCCGGCCGCCGCACAGTCCTTCACGATGCGGATTTCCGGGTGTTGTTCGGGCTGCAGATGATCGGCGAGGTGTTCGATGGCGGTATTGAACAATTCGGCCGCGAGGACCCCCGCACTCGACAGAATCACGAGCGCCCACCATAGCGGCGCCGGCCTTAGGATGACCAATGTGATGACAACCAGCAGCAATGCGACCGTTTGAGTTTTGAGACTCTGCTCCGTGCGCAAGGCGTGCATGAGTCCCGTCAGAGCGAAACGCAAGCGCGTGGCGAACGGCTGATTCTTAACTGATAGCATGGTTTCGATTCCTGCAAAAGCGCGACGCTAGCGATTGGCGCCTCGGGCAACCGGAGATCAGTGCAGAGGGATGCTGTACGTCAGCATGACTCCACCATCGAGGGGAACAACCGACAGTGCACCGGATCGCTCCGAACGGCCTTCGTGATTCATGACGAAGTGCGCGGTCGCCATCCCTAGAGCGGCGCCGGCGACCGTATCGGAGAGCCAGTGCTGGTTATGCTTGAGCCGCTGGTATCCGGTCCCTGCCGCGATTCCGTAACCCAGAAAGCGCCGAATCCAGCGATATTCATCATTGCCAGATTCCGCGAGTACGGTTCCGATCGCAAATGCCGCGCTCACATGCAGCGAGGGGAAGGAATCGCCGTGCTCGCGCCAACGATTCGGGTCGGTGGTTACATTGGGCCGCTCGCGAGCGGCGGCGAATTTCAGCATGTACCCCGTAGCCGACGCGAGGCCTCCGGCTTCCAGCATCGACCACGTTTCCGTCCGTCCCGCGCGGTCATCGATCAGTGTCGCGTACAGGCCGGTGGCAACGACGGCCGCGGCGGCGGGTATTGCATCTTGCAGGCTGTGGGGATCCTTGGCGTCGAGCGCCGTTTTTGAGCCGGCGGTGAAATGCGTGCGTAGCCGGCCGTCGAATTGATGGGCGGCACCGATCGCGACCAGTGTGCTGCCAAAATACAACCAGTCCGTGCTGTCCCAGTGCAGCGGCGCCGTCACATAGTCTTTAACGTCGCCAATCACCTTTTTCGGACCTACGCCGAGAAACTCGTGGCTATGCTCATCCCCCGACAAACTTTGTCCCCACACATAACATGGAGCCAATATAAGCGAGACGAAGGCGAGCGCGAAGCAGGTTATGAGATTGCGGTGCACAGGCAAGGATAGCAGGGTTCAGCGCCTTGCAAGCCCTTTCAGCGTCATGCGCGGCTCGCGGCACCAGCAGTAGGCATATAACCCGCGCGGATCGTTGAGCCTGGCAATGGCGCGCGCCTGTTCGAGCACGGGATCAAGCACTTTCTCGATGTCGCTGCGCGGCGGGATGAGCCCGGCAATTTGAGCCATGTGCAGGGTTTCGGAGCGCAGTTGCATCAGCAATTCCTGGCGCAAGCTCAACTCCGGCTCGATGTAGTCGACATCGTAGTCCGAACCCAACTCGGCGAGCTTTGCGGCGGCGTCGGCCGCATCCTTCAAGCCGCCCAGATGATCCACCAATCCAATGCGCTGAGCATCGACGCCCGCCCACACACGTCCCTGGGCGATCTTATCCACGTCCTCGACCGGCTTCTTCCGGCCGTCGCCCACGCGGCGGAGAAATTCCGCATAGGCATGGTCCACCGAAGTCTGCAGTATTTGGCGGGTTGCAGGCGTGAGCGGCCGATCCATGCGCATGTCGCCCGCGAGCGGCGTCGTGCCGATGCCGTCCACCTTGACGCCGAGCTTCTCCAATGTGCGCTGGAATGTCGGCACCACGGAGAACACGCCGATGGAGCCGGTCAGGGTCGTGGGACTCGCGAAAATCTGATTCGCCGCGGCGGAAATATAATACCCGCCGGAGGCGGCATAGGTGCTCATCGAGACAACGACGGGCTTGCCGGCTTTGCGCAGTGACTGCACTTCGCGCAGGATCTGCTCGGAGGCGAACATGCTCCCGCCGGGGCTGTCGACACGCAGCACGACGGCTTTCACCGTATTGTCATAGCGCGCCTCGCGCAAAAGTTCGGCCGTGCTTTCGCCGCCGATCGTGCCGGGAGGCTGATGACCGTCGAGAATCTCTCCCGCCGCCACCACGATGCCGACCTTGGCTTCCGATTTGGATTTCAACACGTGCTTGGAACGTATCGAGGCGAGATACTGGGTCATGGCGACGGCGTTGAAGGAATGAGTATCCTCGTCCTCGCCCACCAATCCCTTCAGCTCATCGGCCATTTGACGGCGGCTCTTCAATGCCGTCACCAGCCCGCGCTGCAACGCCAATTTGGCGGCATCGCCGTTGACGGCCTGCAGTGCGGCCGCTTGATCGGCAATGAATCCGGCGAGCGCGCCTGCCGGCAATGACCGGGCTCGAGTCACATCCTGTTGGTACGCGCTCCACAGCGCCTCCAGCCATACCGAGCTTTCTTCGCGCTCGCTTGGCGCCATGTCGCTGCGCGAATACTGGTCGGTATAGCTCTTGTACGTACCGGCGCGGAACACATTGACATCGACGGCCAGCTTGTCGATGGCATCCTTCAGATACATGCGGTAGTAGCTGAATCCATCGAGGTACACCAAGCCCATGGGATCGAGATAAACCTCGCCCGCCTGCGCCGCCAGATAATATTGGGTTTGATCCAGCGAATCGGCGCCGACGACCACGCGCTTGCCGACGCCGCGGAAGTCGCGCAGGGCCGCGCCGATCTCTTGCAGTTTGGAAAGACCGGACGAATCCAACTCACCCAGATCAAGCACGATGAGCTTGATGCGCTCGTCGGATTTCGCAGCCGCGATGGCCTCGGTCACGTCCCTGAGCAGGGTCTCGGGCGCCGGTCCGCCGGATGCCTGACCGAACGCCCGGCGCACCGGGTCGCTGGACAACTGCTCGACCAACTCACCTTGCGGTGCGATCACCAGCGCCGCACTGCGCGGCACGGTGGGAATGGAGGTATGTAGGGCGGCGAGAATGAAGCCGAAGATCACCAGCAACAGCACCAGGTGAAGGACCCTGCGGATCCCTTCGAGAATTCGCCAGACCAGCCCGAAGAATCCCCTTAGAGCGGATCCGAGACCCATTCAAATCCTCCCTGCGATCGTTAGATCTTCTCGTCGATGCGCGCTGCCTTGCCCGACAGATCCCGCAAATAGTAAAGCTTGGCGCGGCGCACCGCGCCGCGGCGCTTCACGCTGACTTCACTGATGGCGGGACTGAAGGTCTGGAACACGCGCTCTACGCCCTCGCCGTGCGAAATCTTGCGCACGGTGAACGAGGAATTGAGCCCGCGATTCTTCTTGGCGATGACTACGCCCTCGTAAGCCTGAACGCGCTCACGATCACCCTCCACCACTTTGACTTGCACGACAATGGTATCGCCGGGATTGAAGTCCGGGAACTTCTGCGTCGCGCGTTCGGCGTTCAATTCTTGGATGATTTTGTTCATAGCTATCGACCTCACCTTTTACTGTCTTCGATTCGATCCGTGCGGCATGCACGCTCGATCTTGAATTCTTCCAACAACACTCTCTCTTCCTCACTCATGCCGCGGCGCTCGAGAAGTTCCGGCCTGCGCAACCACGTCCGGCCCAGCGCCTGCTGCAATCGCCAGCGCTGGATCGCGGCATGATCGCCCGACATCAGAACCGCGGGCACCGCCAGTCCGTCAATCGCCGGAGGCCGCGTGTAATGCGGCCAATCCAGCAGACCGTCGCTGAACGACTCCTGCACCGCCGACTCCGCGCTGCCCAGAGTTCCTGGAATCAGCCGTGCAATCGTATCTATCACCACCAGCGCGGGCAATTCGCCGCCCGAGAGAACATAGTCGCCGATCGACCACTGCTCATCGGTTTCGCGTTCGATGCAGCGCTCATCGACGCCCTCATAGCGTCCCGCCACCAATATCAAGCCCCTATCGCCGCACGCTTCACGCGCCACGGCCTGATCGAACCGCCGGCCGTCGGCGCCCAAGTAAACACGTCGGCTGCCCGGGGGCAGGGTCGCCGCTGCACGGCGCAGTGCCGTGCGCAGCGGCTCGACTTTCAGCACCATGCCCGGTCCACCGCCGTAGGGCCGATCGTCGACCGTGCGATGCACGTCGGTCGCATGGTCGCGCGGATCGAAGTACTCGACTTCGAGCACTCCCCGCTCCATCGCCCGCCCGACCACACCGTGCGCCAGAGCCTCGCGAATCATCACCGGAAACAATGTCACAACCGCAATACGCATGCGCTTCAATCCGGCGCGCCCAGCCCAAGGGTGCTCAAGCCACCGTCGCGCTCCAATCCACCACGACCCGGCGCGCCTGGAGATCCACCCGCCTTAAATGCAGCGGTACTGCCGGTATCCAAAATTCCTGCGCTCCGCGCACCACCATCAAAACCTGAGCCGGCGTCTCGACAAAGTGCTGCACCACCCCTAAGTTGATGCCATCGAGATTCACCACCTCGCAGCCGATCAAGTCGGCGCGGTAAAAATCCTTGTCGTCCCGCTGCGGCAACTCGCTGCGCGGCACACGTACCTGCGCACCCCGAAGCGCCTGCGCTTGGTCACGATCCTCAACACCCGCCAATTTCACTGTCAGCGCACCGCCGCTACGGCCGCTGGCCTCGATGCGGTAGTTCTGCCAGACGCTCCCCTGGCCGATCGCCAAAATTCGATGGTCGAGTAGCCGCTCGGGAGGCTCGGTGTGGGAACGTAGCTTGATCCAACCCCGGACGCCAAAAGGCGCGCCCACAAACCCAAGTTGGATGAGCGCCGATGATTCGTCGCTCATCGCGAGCCCCTTCAGGCTCTTAGGCAGCCTGCTTGCGGAAGCTGGTAAGTAGAAACTTGACGCGATCCGACATGCGCGCGCCCTGACTGACCCAGTGCTCGATTCGAGCAACATCCATTCGCAGCTTAACTTCCCCGCCGCGCGCGATGGGATTGAACAGCCCCACGCTCTCCAGACTGGTACCCCCCTGGCGCTTGCGGCTGTCGGTCACCACCACGTGATAGAACGGGGTCTTCTTGCCGCCGCGTCGAGTCAAACGAATCGTCACCATCTTTAATTCACCTTGCAAAGCCTAGCCGCTAATTGTAATGACAATGGGACCTGGATATCAACAACTCATTGAATCGGCAGCAAATGGTAGCTGGGAGGAGCCCCGATAGGCGGCTAAGGGCCGAATCCGGGCGGCAGGCGCCCCGCCATGCCGCGCATCATGTTCTTCAACATGCCGCCTTTGGCGAGCTTTTTCATAGTTTTCTGCATCTGGTCAAACTGCTTCAGCAGTCGATTGACTTCCGGCAGCGGCACCCCGGCGCCTGTTGCAATGCGGCGTTTGCGGGACCCGTCGATCGAGTCCGGACGGCGGCGCTCGCGCGGCGTCATCGAGTCGATAATTCCCATCTGGCGCTTCAAGCTCTTGGCGTTGACTGCACCGGCCGCCGCCGCGGCATTGGCCTGCATGTGAGCGGGCAATTTGTCCAAGAGGGCGGCCATTCCGCCCATATTCTGCAGCTGGCTCAATTGGTCGCGTAAATCGGTCAGATCGAATGACTTTCCCTTGGCGATTTTCTTGGCGAGCTTTTCCGCTTTTTCCTGGTCGACCTGTCCCTGCACCTGTTCGACCAGCGATAGGACATCGCCCATCCCCAGGATGCGCGACGCAATGCGCTCGGGATGAAACAGCTCCAGAGCCTCCGACTTCTCGCCCGTACCCACGAATAGGATGGGCTTGCCGGTGACCTGCCTGACGGACAGTGCGGCGCCGCCGCGGGCGTCGCCGTCCGTTTTGGTTAAAATCACGCCCGTCAGACTCAAGGCGTCATTGAACGCCTTGGCAGCATTGACTGCGTCCTGGCCGGCCATGCTGTCCACGACGAACAGACGCTCGTGCGGATTGACGGCGGCTTCGAGTTCCTTGACCTCCGCCATCATCTCAGCGTCGATGTGCAGTCGCCCCGCCGTATCGAGCAACAGGACGTCATAAGCCTGCAGCGTCGCCTGCGTGAGCGCGCGCTTGGCGATGGTCAACGGCGCTTCCGTGGCAAGCGCCGGGGCAAATCCGGCGCCCACCTGGGCCGCCAAAGTCTGCAGTTGCAGAATGGCTGCCGGCCGATACACGTCCGTGCTAACCATCAGCACCTTTTTATTTTGCTTTTCGATCAGCCAGCGCGCGAGCTTGCCGGCGCTGGTGGTTTTGCCCGCGCCCTGTAAGCCGGCGAGCATGACGACCACGGGACGCTGGGCCCGCAGATTAAGACCGGTGGAGGGCTCGCCCATGAGGCGCGTCAATTCCTCGTGCACCACCTTAATGAAGGCCTGCCCAGGGGTCAGGCTCTTGGTGATTTCAACGCCGACCGCCCGCGCCTTGATCGCGTCGGTGAAGGTCTTGACGACGCTCAGCGCCACGTCGGCGTCAAGCAGCGCGAGGCGCACTTCGCGGACCGTGTCGGCGATATTATCGTCGGTCAGCCGGCCGCGACCGGACAGGGATTTGAGTGTGGAGGACAGGCTTGCTGTGAGTCGGTCGAACATGGTGCATATATTATCATTTCGGCCACGCTGACGGCCATGCACGGAGCCGCGGCTAGGCGCTATGGGGTGCTTGTGTCATGATCGTCGGCGTCATCAATTAGGCCCTCCTTGGATCCTCTAGGTCAGCCGTGATTCTCGCCACTACTTTATTCGTGCTCTACAGTGCCGCCGGCTGGCTCATGCTGCGCAGTGTGATCAAGCCTCGTTTGGAGCCCCTCGCCTGGGCGGTCAGTCTCGCTTCCATCGTGGCTCACAGCGATGCCATCGTGCGCATGGTGCGCATCAACGAATCCTTTTCCATCGGCCTGCTCGAGGCCATCGCCCTGCTGGCATGGACGCTGGGCGTGCTCGCCTGCCTGATTTCGATCGAACGGCAAAATCGCGTGCTCGGCGCTCTGTTGCTGGCGAGTGCGGCCTTCGGCGCCGTCGCGACCGGCGCCGGCCATGGCTCGGTGGCGGCGAATGTTCCAGGATGGGAGCTGACCGCACACATTCTGCTGTCCATGGGCGCCGCCGCCCTTTTGTTCGCGGCCGCCATCACCGCGCTGCTGCTGGTTTTCCTCGACCGTCGGCTGCGCACCCGCCGCATCGCCGACCTGCCCAAAGTTCTGCCGCCGCTCGATGCGCTCGAGAAGGTGATGTTTCGCCTGATCGGCGCCGGCTTCTTCTTGCTGACCCTGTCGCTGCTCACGGGCTTCGTATTCGTCACCAACTTGTTCACGCAGAACCTGACCCAGAAGACCGTCCTGTCTCTGATCGCCTGGACCATCTTCGGCGTGCTGCTGATCGGCCGTATCCGTTTCGGCTGGCGTGGGCGCTCAGCTATCGGCTGGACCTTGAGCGGCTTCGGCGTGCTGGCGCTGGCGTATTTCGGCGCAAAATTTGTCCTCGAGGATATGCTCGGGCGGCATTGGGGCTAGGCCGGCTGAATGCCGCATCCTTCATTAGGACTATTCTTCGCTGCCTTGATGGGATTGCTCATCCTCGCTGCTTTTTTCGCCGGCAGCGAAACGGCACTCATGAGCTTGAACCGCTACCGCCTCAGGCATCGCGCAAACAAGGGCCATCGCGGCGCGCGGCTGGCGGAGAAGCTTCTCGCCCGGCCCGACCGGTTGATAGGGCTGATTCTGCTGTTGAGCACCATCGTCAACGTGGCGGCCCCGATGTTGGTGGGCATCATCGCCCTGCGGCTAGGGGGCGATATCTGGGTGGCGTTTGGCGCCTTCGCACTCACACTGGTTTTGCTGATTTTCTGCGAGGTGGCGCCCAAGACCTTCGGCGCTTTGCATCCCGAGCGGCTGGCGCTGCCTGCCGCCTACATCTATACGCCGCTGCTATGGGTGCTCTATCCATTCGTATGGGCGACGAATCTCTTGGCCAACGGCGTGCTGCGGCTGTTTGGCGTCTCGCCGCAGCAGGCGTCGAATTCCTTGAGCAGCGAGGAATTGCGCACTGTCGTCGCCGAGGCCGGTGCCATGATCCCGCATCGCCACCAGCAAATGCTGGTCAGCATATTGGATCTGGAAGACGCCACCGTGGAAGACATCATGGTGCCGCGAAACGAGATCATCGGCATCGACATCGATGACGACTGGGACAGAATTGTTGAGCAGCTGCGCCAGAGTCAGCACACTCGGCTGCCGGTGTATGAAGGGGAAATCGATCGCATCATCGGCCTTCTGCACATGAAGCAAGTCGTCCACGAACTGGCGCGCGGCCGGCTGCATCGCGAAA
>JANYJY010000037.1 GCA_025358295.1 Gammaproteobacteria bacterium | reverse complement strand
CCGCACGCTGTCGGATGTGGGAAAATTACGCCGTATGCGGGTAAATGCGCGCGCGTATTTCGACGCCCATTTGACCGAACAGCAAAACTATGAGGAACTGACGAAGATATATGCGGGGGTCATCGAGCAGGCGCGCCGCCCAGCTGCGGCAAATGATTGAGCTTCCAACGCGCGTAGAACATCAGCGGCAGGAAGTTGATCAGTCCCCAAGTGACAATCGTCGCCCAGGGCAGGCCGACACTGCCGAAGCGTCGCGCCAGATAGACCTTCGCCACGATGCAGGTGACGCCGAAAATGCTGGCGACCAGGATTTGCAGATGCAGAAATCCCGAACCGTTGAGAAAGGCGGCGAGAGCGCTGCCACAGCTTTCCATGATGGTCCAGAGCGCGAGGCCCGCCAATAGCAGCAGCGGCGGATTGATGCCCGGTCCGGCCCACCAATGAATCAGTTCACGCGCGCCGAAGAGTAAAATCAGGGCCGCAGCGGAGGCGACCAATAGCACGATGAACAGCGACCGATACAAGGTACGGCGCACCCACGCTGTATCGCCGCGAGAAATTGCCTCGCCGTAGGCCGGCCAGAGAGGCGTCACGAACATGGCGATCATCATGGTGATCAACGAAAACATGCGTTGCGGTATGACATATTCCGGCACATTCACCGCCCCGACGGCGCGCGCAATGACCACGCCGTCGGCCGAGTAGGCGACTGCAACGACAATCTGCAGGACGAAGAACAGCACACCGACCGACATGATTTGCCTGGTTGTATCCAAGGACACGAGCCGCCAGCGCGGCCTCAGATCGGGACGGCGAATTCCGAAGAACAAGAGTCCGTTCATGACGCTGGCAATCAGCGGTGCGCCCGCAATCGCGAGTATCAACATCGGCAGTCCTGCGTGCAGCCAAATTCCGAGCACGAGGCCCAGAACCGACAACACGCTTCCCGCCAACTGCCACACATTCGTCAGGAAGCCTTCTTGCAGACCCATCTGAGTGCGTTGAACCACGCCGGCGGGAAGATTCAGTGCGAAGCATATGGTGAACACCATCAAGGTCGGACCGGCGTCGATGCGCGCCGCCGGCGACGTTACCCTGAAGAAATCCGCCCACGGTACGATGGGATAGAGCGCAAAAAACAAAATGAGCAGCAGGCCGGCGATGAGGCATAGATAGGCGAGGGCGCTGGATAGCGCTTTCCTGACTGCGTCGACATCGTCCTTGCCGTGCGCCCTCGCCACGGCATTCAACAGGCCGTTTCCCAGCCCGAAGTCGGCAAATCCGGCCATGACCAACAAGGAGCTGATGGTCATCCATAAACCGAAGCGCTCGGTACCGAGGTAACGAATCGCAAGTGGAATGGTAATGAGGGACGCGCCCATCTGAACCAAGCGAGCAGCAGCAGCGGTAACTCCCGACAGTGCCGCGCGCCGGCTTCTTTGCGCGTCTCGTTCGATTGCAATGCTGCTGAACCGACTGGTCGGCCTGGCGGCCCAGCGAAGGTCCAGAAGCAATCTCCGCACTCCGGCGATTGCGTTCAATCCAGCTCTCTCCAAACTCATGGTTGCGGCAGGTCTCGGGCGCGCCAGTGTATATGCGCCGCCGCCGGATGTCCTTGGGACCGGTGCTGCAACAATCGGTACATATAGCAATGTTACCGTCAGCGGTTAGGCTGCGAATTCCAAGTGCTTATCGACAAATCCACATCTCCAGGCCACGCCGTTCCGCTTGCGGACCCGTTGGCTTGCCGTGTCTGCGGCAGGCCGACATCGCGGCTATGGGACGGTCCCTTGATGGACCTTACCGTGCGCTACATGCGGTGTTCGCAATGCGAATATTTGCAGACCGAATTTCCGTACTGGTTGGATCGCGCCTACGCCAGCAGCATCAACGATTCCGACACGGGCATCATGGCGCGGAATTCCACCAACTTCCGCGTGGTGCTGGCCACTATGATGGCGATGGGGAATTTCCACCAACGGGTGGTGGACTTCGCGGGTGGCTACGGCATATTGACCCGCATGCTGCGCGATATCGGGGTCGATGCGCTGTGGTCCGATCAATACTCCGCGAACATGCTGGCGCGCGGCTTCGAGCACGCCGGCGAGCCCGCTGATCTGGTGACGGCTTTTGAGGCGTTCGAGCACTTCGTCACGCCGGCCGCGGAGCTCGATAGGATGCTGGCGATTGCGCCCAATGTATTGTTGTCGACGGAAATCGTTCCACGGCCACTGCCTGCACCGGGCCAGTGGTGGTATTACGGCAGAGAACACGGGCAGCATATCGGCTTCTATTCGGTGAATACCTTGCGCTTGCTCGCCGCCAGCCGCGGCAAGCACTTGATCAGCGACGGTCGCCTTTATCACTTGATAACGGAGAATAAGCTCAGTCGTACGGTATGGCGTGCATGTATGCGCGCCCAGAGATTGGTGCCGGCCTTCGCGCGCAAGAGCCTGCACTCGAAGACCTTCGAAGATCACCTGCGATTTGTCGAGAAGGCGGAAAGATCCCAATGACCAGGGTCATCTACGATCATCAAGTCTTTAGCTGGCAGGAGTACGGCGGAATATCCAGGTATTTCTACGAGCTCGCCGGCAGGGTGGCTGCGAGCCAGGAGTTCTCCGCGTCGGTGTTTGCTCCATTTTACGTCAACCGGTATTTGCGCGGCGGCGACGTCAGCGTCAAGGGTATTCAAGTTCCGTTCGTGGCGAGAGCCCTCAAGGCCCAGAACACCGTCAATCGTTACATCGAATCGGCGTTCTTCAAGTGGGGAGCTCCCGATATCGTGCATGAAACCTACTACCAGGCCAATTCGAGCGCTCCCAAGGGATGCCCGGTGGTGATCACCGTACATGACATGATTCAGGAAAAATTCACGGCGTTGTTCGGCCGTCAGGACGAGACATCGGCCAAGAAGAGGGCGGCGGTGGAGCGTGCCGACCGCGTGATTTGCGTTTCGAACAATACACGCAGCGATCTGATGCAGTTGTTCGCCCCGGATCCAAAGAAGATTCGGACCATTCATCTCGGAGTCGGCAAGAATAAGCGCAGCCGCCTGACGCGGCCGCCGGAGCTGAGAAGGCCGTTTTTTCTGTACGTCGGCTTGCGCGGCGGTTACAAGAATTTCGACAATGTCTTGCTGGCCTACGCTTCGCGTCCGTCGTTGTACGGGGAGTTCGATCTGCTGGCGTTCGGCTCGGACGGATTCACGCAGCTAGAGAATGAGTCGATCCGTGCGTTGGGGTTGTCATTCGCGCAGGTCCGCCACGTCTCGGGCGCGGATGCGGTACTCGACTATTTGTACGGCCATGCGACGGCCCTGGTCTATCCATCCCTGTATGAGGGATTTGGCATCCCGCCGCTCGAAGCTATGAATTGCGGATGTCCCGTGCTGTGCAGCAATGTCAGTTCGATTCCGGAGATCGTCGGCGCTGCGGGGCTGTATTTTGATCCCACGGATGTCGACGCCATTGCGCAAAGCATGGAGCGGATATCAGCTCAGACGGATCTGCGTGCGGATCTCATCGCAAAAGGGAACGAGCGCAAGGAGCAATTCTCCTGGGAGAAGTGCGCAGCCCAAACCATGGATGTCTACCGTGAGTTGTCCCGCGATATGGCCGTCCCGGCGAGCCGTTGAACCGTGACCGCGCTGTACGTCGGACTGGCAGCTGTGGGGTTCATCGCGTTTCTCCTGGCGCAGCCCAAAGTTAAAGCACTCATCTCATTTTTCCTGATGATGCAGTTCTTCGACATGGCGCCGAATTTGTTGTTCGGAATGTACGTGTGGGACTACGGCGCGATTCTCATGCTGGTCACCGCGGTCGATGTGTTTCTGCGTATTCCTCACACCCCGACTCCGAGCCATGCCTTCCTGACCGTGTTGAAAGTCTTCTTGGTTTGGTTGGTCATCTGCCTGCTCTGGTCACTGGCGGTGTACGGATATCCGCTCATGCATACGATCAAGAATGCCCGCTATCTGGTGCTGGGCTATCTGATGACGCTGATATTCGTCCGCCTGTTCGCGGTGCAGACCGACAGCTTCGAGTTCCTGATGAAGTGGTTCTACCGGCTGACCTTCGCCCTCATGCCCCTGGTTGTACTTCAGTATCTATTGGGACGGCCGCTGCTGTCCGGCTTGGTCAGCGACTACGAGGGAGAGATTCGCGCAGTTCCTGTTTTCATGCCGTTCTGTTTACTGAACTTCTGGATCATCTGCACCAAAGCGCTGTCCGGGGCGAAAGTCAGAATGCACGAGTGGATTTACACCGTCCTCGTGCTCGCCACCGTCGGGCTGAGCTTTACCCGCGGCATTTATATCGCGGTCATGCTCACCGCCGGCCTGCTGGTCTGGACCCTGCTTCGCGACAAAACGCTGAAGGCGTCTTCGGTCGTGCTGGTCGCCGCCGCCGGCCTGCTCTTGCTGATCGGGCTATTCGCAAGCGGCGCGGCGGACAAGGTAAGCGGACGCGTCCTGAGCGGATTTGAACTGCTCGGATCTCCTGATTCGACCCTTGAAGGAAAGAAGAAGGGCGACACCTTTAACGGTCGCCTTGGGCTCGCGGCCGAAAGATTTTCACTGGTTTGGGAGAAGAATCCGCTGATCGGCTACGGTTTCATCCACGAAGATGACGTGCCCAGTGAGCTGCGCAGCCGTTTGCGATTCGGTACCGTGCTCGGCGGAACCGCCGCGGATCCCACCGCGTATTCCAGGAGCTACGAATTCACGAGCCACTACGTGCTGGGCTTCTACACGGCGGATATAGCGTGGGCCGATATCATCATTTCGACCGGCTGGGTGGGCGTGGCGTTGTTCGGTACTTTCACGGTGACATTCATTGTCGGGCATTTTCGCCGCCGCAGCGGCATCGATGCGGCCGGGTACGCCATCGGCAACGGCTTGTTTCTGCAAGTGGTGACGATGTTCCTGTTGACCGTCGATGGAAATAATTTCTATACGGCCGTGCACATACCGGCTTTCATGCTTGCGGGTTACGCGTTCACGCGGGCCGCCGCGGACCCTTCGTACGCGCCCGAGCCGAAAATGGCGTTCCCGAATCTGATGGCGTAGCCGAACCGAAGAGCCTGGCGCCGCTCCAAGTCGTCTTATGCCGGGCTACCGTGTCACCTGCCTGAAACACATAGCCGGTATGAAGATGGGCCGCGCCCGGTGGATTGCCGCGCCCTTTGTTTTTAGGAAAACATCAATGTCGACGCAGTCGATCAACCCGCCGGCAACCGGAATCCCGGTGTGGCGGCTGTCATGGGGTCTGGTGACGATGGCGGTGGTCGTCGGTCTACTGAGCCTGTGGCCGTTCTGGGACGGCTTGACCCGCATGTGGGGCTGGTGGATCGACCAGCCAGAGTACAGCCATGGCCTGCTGATACCGCCGGTGGCGGCGTTTCTGATGTGGCAGCAGAAAGACCGCTTGGAGCGGATTCCCTTCACCGCCAATTGGTGGGGCGTGGCCATCGTGTTGCTCGGCGGGGCTTTGCTAGTGGTGGGAGAACTCGGTACGGTTTACACCGCCGTGCAGTACGCCTACGTGATCACACTCTACGGACTGATCCTGTCGTTTCTCGGCTGGAGCGCTTTTCGGCTCATCGCGGTTCCTCTGCTGATTCTGCTGTTCATGATTCCGCTGCCGGAGTTCGTCATGAACAATTTGTCGACCAAGCTGCAGCTGTTGTCGTCGCAGATCGGTGCCTACGTGATGCGCCTGTTCGACGTCAGCGTATTCGTCGAAGGCAATGTCATCGATCTCGGAGGATACAAACTTCAGGTGGCCGAGGCTTGCAGCGGACTGAGGTACCTATTTCCGCTGATGACGCTCGGCTTCTTGATGGCGTATTTCTACAAGGGCGCGCTGTGGAAGCGGGCGCTGCTGTTCGTTTCCAGCATCCCGATCACCGTGCTGATGAACAGCGTCCGGGTCGGCACCATCGGGATCATGGTGGAGCACAGGGGCATTGAAATGGCCGAGGGATTTCTCCACGAGTTCCAAGGCTGGATGGTGTTCATGGTCAGCATGGGGGTGATGCTGGGCGAAATCATGGTGCTCAACCGGATAGGACGTGAGCGCGGGACCTGGCGACAACTCTTCGGCGTGGAATTTCCGGCGCCGACTCCTGCCGGGATCCCAATCCGGAACCGGCAATTGCCCCGCAGCTTCATGGCGGCGACGGCGTTGCTGTTGTTGTTCATTGTCGTCACCATCGCGATTCCGCGCCCCGTGGAGATGGCTCCCGCGCGCGTATCGTTTGCGCAATTTCCCATGACGATCGACGCATGGCGCGGCCGGCGCGGGTCGTTGGAAGCGGTATTCACCGACCAACTGCAGCTGGATGACTATTTGCTTGCGGATTATGTCAGCGGCGGCAACGTGGTCAATCTCTACGTCGCCTATTACAACTCGCAACGCAAGGGCGAAGCCGTGCACTCGCCGCGCTCTTGTCTGCCCGGCGGGGGCTGGCAGATGCGCGATTTCACCCAACGTGAAATAAAAGGCGTGTCCATCGGAGGCCGGTCCTTGCGGGTCAATCGCGCGCTCATAGAAATGGGCAATCAGCGCCAGATCGTTTATTACTGGTTCCAACAGCGCGGCCGGATCATCGACAACGAGTTCGCGGTGAAATGGTACTTGTTTTGGGATGCGCTGACCGAGCATCGAACGGACGGTGCCTTGGTGCGACTCACCACACCGCTGGCGGCCGCCGGCAGCGAGGCGGACGCCGATCGCCGGCTGGCCGGCCTGCTGTCCGGGTTCGCCGCCGATCTACCCCGCTTCGTTCCGAATTAGCCATGAACTACGTGCTGCCATTCATTCTCGCCATGGTCGTTACCATGGCGTGTCTGCCTATGTTGGTGAAGATGTCCGCGCGTTGGCTGCTGGTCGATCAGCCCGGAGCTCGCAAGGTCCATGCAGTACCCATCCCGCGCGTCGGCGGCGTGGCCATGACCATCGGCGTCATCGTCGCCGCCTGGCTCGCGATCGACTTGCAAGCGCAGGACCGCTGGTTCCTGGCGGCAGCCGCCGTATTGGTGATCTTCGGCGTGTTGGACGATCGCCTCGACTTGGATTACCGCATCAAGTTGCTCGGCCAGCTGCTCGCGGTGGGTATCGTCGTGGTCGCCGGCGGAGTGCAAATCCACACCATCACCCTCGATGATCGAGTGCTGGTGCCGGGCTGGATTTCGCTGCCGCTGACGGTGCTGTTTTTGGTCGGCGTCACCAATGCAATCAATCTGGCCGACGGGCTCGATGGCTTGGCGGGCGGCACGACATTTCTGTGCCTGTGCGCGGTGGCGCTGTTATCCAGTGTCAATGATCAGGGGGTCGGCACTGCCTTGGCGCTGGCCTTCGCCGGCGCCGTCCTGGGATTTCTGCGCTTCAACACGTATCCGGCGAGCGTTTTCATGGGCGACGCCGGCAGTCAGCTGCTGGGTTTCACCATCGGTGTGTTGAGCGTGCGCGCCACCCAAGGGGCGGACAGCGAGATAAGCGCGGCAATTCCCGTGTTGTTGCTGGCGCTGCCGATTCTCGACACCCTCAGTGTCATGGTGCAACGCCTCAGCGAAGGGCGTTCGCCCTTCAGTGCCGACAAGAATCACATCCATCATAAATTATTGGCGCTCGGTTTCGATCACCATGAAGCGGTCATGGTCATCTATGCGGTGCAGGCGGCGCTGTTCGTGCTGGCGTATTTCATGCGCTTCGAATCGGATCTCCTCATCATCGGCGTGGTGACTGCTTGCTTCGGCCTAGCGCTCACCGTATTTCAAACCGCGGCCCGTACGGGTTGGCGATTTCGCAGCCCCAAAGGCAGTTCCGCCGATTCACCGCTGTCGCGACTGCTAACGCGAATTCAACGGCCCGACTTGCTGCCGCGCCTTTCCTATCAAGCGATTGCCGGTTCTCTGGCTGCGTATGCGGCGCTGATCGTCATCAAGGTCGCCAGTTGCAGCATCGACCTGCAACTGCTGATCGGCGCGCTGCTCGCGGCAACTCTGGGCTTTCTCCTTTTCCTGTGCGGCAGGCCCGTGAGCCTGGCAGAAAAAGCGGTGATCTATGTGACCGCCACGGTTCTGGTGTATTTGGACGCGGTAATTCCTTCAACGGATCGCCTTTTGTGGGCACTTGGCTGGATAGCAGTGTCCGTGGCGGCCTTGGGCACGGCGGTGAGGCTGCGCTTGCTCAACGACCGGCGCTTCCAATTGACCCCTCTCGACCTGATCGTGTTGTTCATGGCGTTGGTGGTTCCCAGTCTCCCCGGAACCCTGCATCTGCCGCAGGGCGGCGCGTTGGCCATTGCGAAATTGGTCATCGTTTTCTACGCCGTTGAAATGCTGATCAGCCGGTCCGAAGGGCGGGCAGCCTGGGTGCGGGTGGCGGCCGCCGTCGTCCTGGTGGGCCTGACGCTGCGGCCGCTGCTGCCCTTCTAGGCGTGTCACGCGAACGTCATTTTGGCTTCTTACACTCACCGTCCTCTCGCTCTGACGGTATCCACCCATGTCGCTTCTAGTCACCCAAAGCCGAATTCTCATGGCCGCGCTGTTGGCCGCCACACTGTTGATCGCCGGATGCGGCGGCGTCGAGGCCCGTAAGGCCAAGCACTTGGCGAAGGGTCAGGCGTTTCTCGTGCAGGGCAACTACGAGAAGGCGCGGGTCGAGTTTCGCAATGCCCTGCAAATTGCGCCCGGCGACAGTTCGGTGCGTTATGACAATGGCCTGGTCGATGAGAAATTGGGGAATCCGCGCGAGGCAGCTCAGTTCTACCAGGGCGCCATCGATACCAACGCCGACAATGTGGCCGCACGTACGGCGCTGGGTCGTCTGTACTTGTTCAGCGGAGCTCCCGAGAAGGCCGTCGAAATCATTACGCCGTCCTTGGACAAGCATGCGCAGGACCCCGGGCTGCTGACGGTACGCGCGGCAGCGCGGATGCAGCTCAAGAACCCTGAGGGTGCACTTCAAGATGCGGAGCATGCCGTGCAATTGGCGCCGATCAACGAAGACGCCGTCGCCGTTCTGGCCGGCATCTACAAGTCCGCGGGCGAAAGGGACAAGGCGCGTGCCTTGCTGGAAAATGGTGTCAAGGCGATTCCGACTACAGTGGATCTGCGGCTGGCGCTGGCGCAGCTCTATGCCGGCCAGGGGCAAGAGCCGCAGGTCGAGGCCTTGCTGATCGATCTGGTGCGGCTCAGGCCCGTTGAAAAAGCGCAACGGCTGAGGCTGGCGCAGTACTACGCCCGACTCAGTCACCTCGATGAGGCAGAGCGGGTTTTGCGCGACGCCGTCAAGGCGCTGCCCGAGGATCGCGACCTCAAAACTGACCTGATTCAATTCCTGGCCACGCGCCGTGGGCGCGACGCAGCATCGGCAGAGTTGAACGCCATGATAGCGGCGAGTCCTAAGAACTATGAGCTCAAGTTCGTGCAGGCGGAGTTCTACGTTCAAGGCAAGGAAATCGCCAAGGCGCAGGATATTTACAGGGCGGTCATTGCCGAGGCAGGGACCGACGCCGCGGGCATAACGGCGCGCAATCGACTGGCGGCATTGTTGGTGCAGAACAATGACACCGGGGGCGCGGAGAAATTGCTGGCGGAAGTGCTGGCGAAAAATCCCCGCGACAATGATGCGTTGATTTTGCACGGCAACCTGGCGCTCGCGCAGAGCGACCCCAAGAGCGCCATTGCGGACCTGCGGTCGGTTCTGCGCGATCAACCCAACGCCGTCGGTGTGATGCGCACGCTCGCTCGTGCGCATCTTGCTAACGGTGAGCCGTCGCTGGCCGAGGAAACCATGCGCCGGGCCGTGGACGCCAATCCCAATGATTTGAATGCGCAACTCGATTTGGCTCAGCTGTTGATGCAGTTGGGCAAGCCCGAACAGGCCAAGCCCGTCATCGACGCTGTGGTGAAACAGGAGCCGAGCAATATGAACGCGCTGGATGCGCAGTTTCGCATTGCCGCGGCGGCGAAGGATATTCCCACCGCCAAAGCGGCAGCCAACGCCATCGTGTCACTGCAGCCGAAGGCGGGGATCGGCTACTACTATCAAGGCGCGGTCGCGGAATCCGAGAAAAAACTCGATGAAGCTCTGCGGTTCTATTCTCAGGCGCTCGATATGCAGCCGGAGACGGAGGAGCCCTTGCAGGGCATGGCGCGAGTACTGGTGCAATTGAATCGCACGCCGGAGGCGCTCAAACGTTTGGATGAGATTGGCGCACGCTATCCGCAGCTGCCGTTTCCCGCGGACATCAAGGGAGAGATTCTGTTCTCCACGCATCATGTCGCCGATGCAAAAGTGGCCTTCAACACCGCGATTGCGCGCGGACCGAAGTGGTGGACGCCGTACCGGAATCTCGCGTTTACGCAGATGTCCGACAGCGATCTCCCCGGCGCCGTTGCCACATTGCAGTCGGGCATTTCCAAGGTGGACCAGCCGGACGCGCTGCGGCCCGAACTGGCCAAATTGTTCGAGCGCATGGGCAAGCCCGGCGATGCGATCCAGGTCTACGAGGATGCCTTGCGCGCCAATCCGCAACTGGATTTTGCCGCCAACAATCTGGCCATGCTGCTGATCACGTACAGGAAAGATCAGCCCAGCCTGGATCGAGCCAAAGAGCTGTCCCTACGCTTTTCGAGTTCACCGAATCCAAGCTATCTCGATACCTACGGCTGGGTGCTCTACAAGCGCGGCGAGTCGGCGGCCGCCATCGCGGCACTGCAGTCGGCTCTGTCGAAAGTCCCGGATTCTCCGGTCTCCCTGTACCACTTGGGCATGGCTCAGGCGTCGGCCGGTCTGTCCGTCGAAGCGCGCGATAACTTGAGTCGCTCGCTCAAGTCGGGCAAGAACTTTTCGGGTATCGAAGAAGCGCAAGCGACCTTGGACAAGCTCGCCAAGCTGGGTCCCACCAACGCGGCGCCGAGGTCTTGATCATGGCGGCTTCACCGATTGATTCACGGTATGGGTGGTTGGGCAGCTCGCTGATCGCCTGGATTGCTGCGGCAGTGCTGCTGACGCCACTGCTTAGCGCCGCCGTTCGAGCTGATGTGCTGCTGGATATCACCGATTTGGTGGGCATTCCCACGGTGGCCCAACCCTCCGAGCATGCCTTCACGGCCACCGATACCCAGGCGCTCACCTTCACGTTGGCGGACTTCCAGACGCCCGCGGCATTTGTCTCGCTGCAAATTGCGGTGACCTTGGGCGACAAGCTGGTCGGAACTGCGGTTGCCGTGGATGCCACCACGCACAAGGCCACGTTGGCGGTTCCTGCCGCGGCGGGCAACTATGTGGTGCACGTGATCGGCACCCCGGACAGCGCTCAGGGTATCGGCAGCTTTGGAGTCTGCGTGGCTCCCGCCACCAGCGCCACCAGCTGCGTGGCCGCCTATTCATTCTCCGGAAACATACAGACTCCCGCCGGTGTATCGACCAGCGGGACGTCGACATTGAATACAAATTTCACGTCCACTGTGGCCGGCGTTTACACGGTCACGCTCACGGACGACGCATTCCCGGTGGCGCTGCAAACAGTGTCGGCGGGAGTGTTGCTGGGCAGTTCTCCGATCAGCGTCGGAATTCCGCCGGGCACGCCGACGCCGGTGACATTGGCCGCAGGCACCCAGTACGAACTGCTCGTTGCGGCGATTGCGGATGCGACGGTCAATGCCGGGCTGTACGGCATCAAAATCACCGATCCCAGCGGCGCCACCGTTTTCAACCGAACCCTGCCTGTGGGGACGATGCCGGCATCGACCGTGCTCAACAATTCGGTTGCGCAGGCACTGACCCTGACGCTGAGCGACTTTGCCTATCCCGCCTTGCTGACGCGGCTGGGCATTGTCGTTACGCAGGGATCCGACTCCCTGGCGCAACTCACCGCACCGGGCGCCGTCAGCAATTTTGCAGCTCCCGCCGGTACCCTCGAGGTCTGGCAGTACGCCGTGGCTGGCACCCAGCCCGGCGTCTACAGCGTCATTCTGTCGAGCAGCACCGCCACCCTTCTGTCCAACACCAAGGTGGTGAATGCCGCGGCGGTCACGGGGCAAAGTTTCGCGTTTGCGGTCAAATTACCGTCCGCAGGAACCTACAATCTCATTGCCGGCGATTTCAAATTTCCGTCGACGCTGCAGTCGCTGACGGCCACAGTTGCTCAAAACGGCGCAGTGTTGCAACAGACATCGAGCGGCGATTTCACGGCGGCCGCGGGCTATGTGGTCGTGCTCGTCAAGGCCGCGCCTCCGCAAAGCGGCAATGGAATATTCGGTGTGACCGTGCAGACCAGTGGCACATCTCCGCAAATATTGCTGGATCAGACCCAGGCGGTGGGCGGCGTGTTCGACACACGCACCATCATTCTGGGCACGTCGGGCGCCTATGATGTGGTGCTGGCCGATTTGGGATTTCCGGCGGCCTTTCAAGATTTGGCCGTGGTGGTCTCGCGCGGCAGTCAAGTCCTCGGCAAGATTTTCGGCGGTGGAACGTTCAGCGTCAACGGAACACCGGGGCAGTTCGTCCTCACCTTCGTGGCGACGCCGAGCACTCAGAACTACGGCCTGTATTCCGTTCGCATGGCGTCTGCCGCTCCGACCGTCACGTTCACGGCGAGTGCCGCGTCGGTGACGGCGGGACAGCCGGTGACGCTGACATGGAGCACTGCAAACGCAACTGCCTGCGTTGCCAGCGGCAGTTCGGCATGGGTGGGCAGTCAAGCCACGAGCGGCTCGATTGCGGTCATTGTCAGTGCCACCACCACTTTGACCTTGACCTGTACGGGCCCTGGCGGATCCGCCGCTCAATCTGTCAACGTGGCGGCGACCGCCGCGCCCGCGAAGTCCGGCGGAGGCGGCGGGGAATTGGACCTGAGCCTGCTGTTGGGGCTGGTGGCGTTGGCGCTAGCGCGCCGATCGCTTGCGCAGCGTGGCGAACAGTCCTAATCCCGATAGGAACAAGGGCAGTGCAGCGGGCAACGGGACCGGCGTGAAGGTGATGGCGCCGCCGTAAGCGCCGCTGGCGGCAGCACCACCCAATACTTCGCCGCGAATCTGCAGATCGTACGTGCCGGGACCAAACGTCGTACCGGCGAGAGTCACGGTGTTGACCCCCGCGACGGTCGAGGTGTTCGTCCAGCTGTCGACCAAGGTATTGCCGCTGGCGGGAGGGCCCAGGTTGGCGGAGGCATTGAAGGTCCCGTTCACGGCAATGATCCGGCCCTGCAGGTCGTTAATCCCGCTGAACAGGGTATTGAACGAAATCAGCGCCGACTGAATGCTGGATCCGCTGGCGCCGACGGTGAACACATAGTCGTCGTAGAAATTCCAGGGTCCACCGGCTCCGGTCGCCACGGTGCCGGGGAAATCACCGGCAATGGGCGCGCCATTGTAGGCGTTACCGATGCTGTACGACACCGTGGGAGTTATGGTGCCGTTGGCCGCATTGAGCTGGGTAACCGAGACGGCTCCCGGGTACGTTACTTCGTCCGTAATGACGAAAGTAGAGGCCGAGGCCCGCGAGGAAATTACGATCAGCGCGAGCGCCGACAGCGCGTACTTGGCTTGCATGACGATCCTTTGGTATTGCTCGATTGCCGGTTCGTGCCGGATATTGGGTATCCTCAATAAGTTACATAGGACTTATTGCATGGGCATGAGCTAAAGATGACAAGCAAACGGCGTCGTCGAATCCGCAGATCGCACCGGCATTACTGCGCCCCGCCATGAAATGGAGCTATCACCCGTCCTACCAGGTCTCGCTGCCGGAGGGTCACCCCTTTCCCATGAGCAAGTACTTGCTGCTCAGGGACCTGCTTCTGGCGGAAGGAACCCTGAATCCCGGCGACCTGCTGCTGCCCGAGCCGATCGATAACCATTCTCTGGAACTCGTGCATTCCCGCGAATACCTGCACAAGCTCGAGAACTCTCTACTGTCCTCTGCGGAGCAACGGCGGCTCGGCCTGCCCTGGTCCGAGGCGCTCTGGCAAAGGTCGCGCCTCGCCTCGGCCGGAACGCTGCTGGCGGCGCGCGCCGCGCTGCAAGAGGGCATTGCCGGCAATCTGGCCGGCGGCACGCACCACGCGTTCTCCGACCACGGCGAGGGATTCTGCGTGCTCAATGATGTGGCCATTGCGATTCGCCGACTGCAAGCCGAGAGATTGATCGAGCGCGCGGCGGTCATCGATCTCGATGTGCATCAGGGCAATGGCACTGCGGCGATCTTCGACGATGACGAGGATGTTGTTACTTTCTCCATGCACGGAGAACGCAATTACCCCTCGGTGAAGATGCGCTCGACTTTGGATGTGGCGCTCGCGGACGGGACGGGCGACTCCGAATATCTGGACACCCTGCAGCAACACTTGCCGACCGTACTGGGCGTGACAAACCCCGGCATGGTGTTCTACCTGGCCGGCGTGGATGTCGCCGCCGGCGACCGGTACGGCAAACTTGCCTTGACGGAGGAAGGGATCAGGCGCCGCGATCGATGTGTGATCGAGGCCGTACGCGGCCGCGGGATTCCTCTCACGATAGTGCTCGGTGGTGGCTACGCGCCGACACGGGCGCGAACCGCGGAACTGCATGCGTCCGTGTTTCGGGAAGCGAAAGCCTACGGAAGGGGGTAGCGGGCAAAGTCGGAGCTATAGACGCGGGGCTGCGCCTCGTGCTCGCCTTGTGAACTAGTAGCGAATTCCCAGCCGGCGATACAGGTCCGCCAACAGCCACAGGGGCCCAATCATCAGGAACTGAATGTCCTTGAAGAAGGATGGGCGCTTGCCTTCGACTGCGTGGCCAACGAACTGCCCGATCCACGCCGCCGCGAACAACAGCACGCAGATGCTCCATAGCGGCAGTGGGCTGGATTGTTCGATGAGATATACCGAGCACAACATCGGCAGCAGAAATACCGCCGCGCCGAGCGCCAGTCGTTTTGACAGCATCGAGTAATAGAGGAGCGTGGCAAGCACGGCCACGCCGGCCCAATTGGCGACAGGGTGCTCTGCGCGAATCCCTCCGGGGAAGGGCAGTAACCACAGAAATCCCATCACGCACCAAACGATGACCGGGACGCAAATCCAATGGAGTCGCTTGTTGGTCGGGTTGCGGTGACTGTCGCTGTACTCGGCGAGCCATTGTGAGGCGGTATGCATGCGGCCAAACGCTACACCGCCGTCGCATGCGATTCAATGGCCGACATGCCGATGAAAGGCCGCGGCGACTGCCGCGGCCTTGGGGACCCTACGCGGCCGCCATCAAACCCTTGAGCTTGCTGATGGCATTCGACTCGACCTGACGCACGCGTTCCGCGGAAATGCCGTATTCATCGGCCAGCTCATGCAACGTGGCCTTGTCGTCGGTCATCCAGCGCCGCTTCAAAATACTGCGGCTGCGCTCGTCGAGCTTCTCGAGCGCCATGCTCAAGCGCTCGGTCGAGTCCTCTTCCCATTCTTCGTTCTCGACCTCGATGGCTGGATCGGCATTGCTTGCCGGCAGGTACATGGCGGGGGAGTAAGTCTCCTCCTCGTCGCTTTCCGGCGTCGGATCGAAGGACATATCCCGCGCCGAGAGGCGCTGTTCCATTTCGCGCACGTCGGCTACATCGACCCCCAAGTCACGCGCCACCGCCGCCGTCTCCGCTTCGGACAGCCAGGCCAGATTCTTTTTCATCTTGCGCAAATTGAAGAATAATTTTCGCTGCGATTTGGTGGTCGCGACCTTCACCAGGCGCCAGTTACGCAGTACGTACTCGTGAATTTCGGCACGGATCCAATGCACGGCGAAGGACACCAGGCGCACGCCCACGGTGGGATCGAAGCGCTTGACCGCCTTCATGAGCCCTACATTGCCTTCTTGAACCAGATCGCCCATCGGCAGGCCATAGCCCAAGTAGCCGCGCGCAATATGCACGACGAAGCGCAGGTGCGAGAGCACCAGCTGTCGGGCGGCGTCCAAATCGGCTTCGGAGCGAAAGCGAACCGCCAGGGCGACTTCGTCTTCCTTCGATAGAACCGGAATCTGGGACACGCGGTCTATATAAGAGTCGAGGCTCCCAACGGGGCCTGCGAACACCAATCCGCTCGTTTGTTTAGCGACTAAAGCAGTGGTCATCAGCTCAAACCTCCCAATCAATCTGCGAATGCAATGGTAGCACTCCCTGGGTTTGAGTGCTAATGTTACTGATAGTTCACATATTTGCTAACATGTTGAAAAATATACATTTACGTCGGCTCTATGCTGCGGATATGGCGCGTCGCAGCAAGCCAGGACCCTAACCAGGCCAGGGACAGCGCCAGCAGCAGGACGCTAATGGCGGTGGTAAACCTAAGGCCCTGCAGATGAAACTGGCTGCCATACAGACTTGCCAGTCCGTCGACCGGTTTGGCGAGGACGGCCACGGCCACCGCGACCAGGATCAACGCCATCAATCCGCCCCCGAGCCCATACCAAACGCCGCTGTACAGGAAAGGTCGGCGGGCAAATCCATCACTGGCCCCCACCAATTTCATGACCTCGATCTCTGCCCGTCGGTTCAATATATCGAGCCGAATGGTGTTGCCGACGATGAGGACGACGCCGGCGCCCAATAGTCCGGCGGTGAGCATGACCACGCGCCGCAAGATATCCAGCATGGCGTGCAGCCGCTTCACCCACTCGGTATCGACTTGCACCGTCTGCACATCGGCTATGGCGCCGATCGCGTTTTTAAGCAAATCCGTTCCCTGCGGAGTGCTCGCCACCAGTGTCGGCGTGACCACCAGCGTATCCGGCAAGGGATTGTCGCTCAGGGCGTCAAGCGCCTTGCCGAACCCCGAATTGTTGCGAAATTCCGCGAGGGCCTGATCGGCGGAGATCACGCGCACGGCGGCGACATCGTCGCGCTGCCGTAGCTGCTTCACGACGGCGGTCACCCGGGCGGCGCTCGCCTTCTTATCCATATAGACCGACAAATCGAAGGCATCGTTCCAAGTTCCGGTGGCGATTCGCACATTCACCAGGAAGAGATTCAGAAACAGCGGCAAGGCCAGCGCCACGGCGACCACGCCCATGGTCATCAGCGTCGCGAAGGGCTGATGAACGATGCGCCCGAGCGATCCAATCAAGGTTTGCGCGTGACGGGAAAAGTAGGCTTGTAGGTTCATGGCGCGACCGGCAGGCCTAAATCGGTGACGCGCCCATCGCCGAGGATTATGCGGCGCGCGCCGAAATTCTCGATGAGGTGCACATCGTGTGTCGCGATCACCACCGTGACGCCCACGTCATTGAAACGCTTGAACAGCTTCATGATTTCTAGGGCGAGTTCCGGATCGAGATTGCCTGTGGGTTCATCTGCAATGAGCAGGGCCGGCTTGGCCACCACTGCACGCGCGATGCCGACGCGCTGCTGCTCACCCGTGGATAATTCCAGCGGGCGGCTTTTCTCCTTGCCGAGCAAGCCGACTTGATCGAGCGCCGCGCGCACGCGCTTATCGATCTCCCGTCTCGGCACCCCGGCGATGATCAGCGGCAGCGCGACATTGTCCGCCACCGGCCGATCGTGCAGCAGCTTGTGGTCTTGGAACACCACGCCCACGCCCCTGCGAAATTGTGGGATGGCGCGCGGCTTGATGCCCGCGATATTCTGTCCGTTGACGACCACCTGACCGCGGGTCGGCCTCTCGATGAGCGCGATCAATTTCAAGATGCTGCTCTTGCCCGCACCGGAGTGGCCGGTCAAAAAGGCCAGTTCGCCCCCGGCGATGTTGAACGACACGCCGGCCAGCGCCTCGCGGCCGTTGGCGTAGCGTTTGTGAACTTGATCAAAGCGGATCATGGGTGTGCGGCGCCGGGATCTGATTTCAGCAGCGCCGAGACGAACTCCGACGCATTGAACACGCCGAAATCTTCGGTCTGTTCGCCCACGCCGACGAAGCGGATCGGAATTTTCAATCGTTCCGCAATGGCGAGCACCACGCCGCCCTTGGCGGTCCCGTCCAGCTTGGTGACAACGAGTCCCGTCACGCCCAGCCCCTTATTGAACTCTTCAGCCTGTGCGACTGCGTTTTGGCCGATGGTGCCGTCGAGCACCAACAGTACTTCGTGCGGCGCGCCGGGATCGAGCCGGGCGAGCACGCGCTTGACCTTTTTGAGTTCGTCCATCAAATGGGTCTGAGTGTGCAGTCGGCCGGCGGTATCTGCGATCAGGACATCGATACCGCGGGCGCGGGCGGCCTGAAGCCCATCGAAAATGACGGCCGCGGGCTCGGCGCCATCCTGTTGCGTGATGATGGGCACCTTGTTGCGCTCGGCCCAAACTTGCAATTGTTCGCGCGCCGCGGCGCGAAAGGTGTCGCCCGCCGCGAGCATGACGCTCTTGCCGTCGGCCTGCAGACGGTGCGCCAGCTTGCCGATGGTCGTGGTCTTGCCGGCGCCGTTGATGCCTACCACCAAAATGACGTAAGGCTTGACGCCCGCCCGCAACGCGAGCGGCTTTTCCACCGGCAAGAGGATTTCGAGCATGGCCTGGTGCAATGCCTTCAGCAGCGCATCGGCGTCGCTGAGTTCCTTGCGCGCCACGCGCCTGCGTAACTCGCCGAGAATCCGGCCGGTGGCTTCGGTGCCGACATCCGCCGTGATCAGGCGCGTCTCCAGTTCATCGAGGATTTCGCCATCGATCTTGCGGCCGGGCAATAGCTCACCGAGGTCCGTAGAGAGCCAGGCAGGCCCCTGGTTCAGCTTGGCGCGCAGGCGTTTGAAAAAACCGCGCGCCTTCGGGGTATCAGCTTCGTTCGTCATGGGAGGGTATGATACCGGTAGTGACAAATCCTAAGACGGAATCCAGCGCGTCGGGCGGGCGCAATTCAGTGCGCATCATCGGCGGCAGTTGGCGTGGCCGACGCATCGCCTTTCCGGATATCCCGGGGCTTCGGCCCACGCCTGATCGGGTGCGCGAAACCCTGTTTAATTGGCTGCAGAGCGGCGTTGCCGGCGCCCGCTGCCTTGATTTGTTTGCCGGGTCCGGCGCGTTGGGGCTCGAGGCCCTTTCCCGTGGCGCCAAAGAATTGGTATTCGTCGAGCAGTCGGTGGCCGCCTCGCACGCCCTGCAGGAGCAGCTGACCCGCTTGGGCGGTCAGACCAGGGCCCGCGTGGTGGAGATGGGCGCCAGCCGTTATCTTCGTTCTCCGCCGCAACCCTTCGACATCGTCTTCTTGGATCCGCCCTACGGGCGCAATGCTTTGGCAGAATACATTCCGATGTTGGACGCCGGAGAATGGCTCCAAGCCGGCGCGTTGGTGTTCCTGGAAAACGAGAAGTCGGCGGGTGCCCCGGAATTGCCCGCTCGTTGGGAACTTCTCAAATCGAAGTCGGCGGGCGAGGTGGGGTATCATCTGGCGCGCGTCAACGCGCGGACCTAGGGCACATGCATAAAAGAACAGCGGTCTATCCCGGTACCTTCGATCCAATCACCAACGGTCATCATGACCTTGTGCGGCGGGCGGCCAGTATTTTCGACCGCCTGGTTGTCGCCGTCGCGGCCAACCCCAACAAGGCGCCGATGTTCAGTCTGGAGCAGCGGGTGGACATGGCCCGACGCGTGCTCACCGATGTTCATAATGTCGAGGTGATGGGCTACGCGGGGCTGACGGTCGATTTCGCGCGGCAAAACGGCTTGTCCGTCATCGTGCGCGGCCTGCGTGCCGTGTCGGATTTTGAGTTCGAATTTCAATTGGCCAATATGAGCCGTCACCTCACTCCTGAAATCGAGTCGGTGTTCATGACGCCGCAGGAACAATACACGTTCATTTCCTCGACGCTGGTGCGCGAAATCGCGGTACTGGGTGGCAATGTGTCCGAGTTCGTGCATCCGCTCGTCGAGATTGAACTGAAGCGGCATCGCAAGCTTTGATCGACTCAATATCCGTCCCGCTCCAGGCGCGTCGCCCAGCCGGCTTCGCCTTGGCGATCGCTTTGCTGTTTGTCTGCGCGCCGTACGCGCAGGCGGACGACGTTCGTGCACCGGTGCGGCACAGGTCCGCGATCGCAAGTGCGTATCCTCTTGCCAGTCAGGCGGGTCAGGAAATTCTGGCGGCGGGCGGCAACGCCTTCGACGCCGCGGTGGCGGTGTCCGCGGCTCTGGCGGTGGTCGAGCCGAGCAGTTCGGGCCTGGGCGGCGGTGGCTTCTATTTATTGCACCGGCAATCCGATGGCTACGAGACCATGCTCGATGCACGCGAAAAAGCGCCGGGCGCCGCGTCCCGCGACATGTACCTGGACAAGCACGGCAATGTCATCGACAACGCATCCATTTCCGGGGCGCTGGCGGCCGGAATTCCCGGTGAGCCGGCGGCGTTCGAGTACCTGGCGCGCAAGTACGGCAAGCTGCCTCTGAAACAAAGCCTGCAACCCGCGATTCGTCTGGCGCGCGAGGGCTTTGCTCTGTATGCGCGCCTGCAGGGTGGGATTCGCTACAAACGGCAGGTGTTGCTGCGCTCCGCGGATGCGGCCAAGGCATTTCTCACCGCCGACGGCAATGTGCCCGAGGTGGGCACCGTCATCAAACAGCCGGATTTGGCGAACACCCTCGAGGCCATTGCCAACGAGGGTGCCAAGGGGTTCTATGCGGGCCGGGTCGCTGCGGACCTCGTCGCCGGCGTTCGTGCCGACGGCGGTATTTGGACCTTGCAGGATCTCGCGGCGTACCGGGTCATCGAACGCAAACCGCTGATCGGCGAATATCACGGTGCCCGCATCGTGTCGGCATCGCCGCCGTCATCCGGCGGCATCGCGGTGCTGGACTCGCTCAATATCCTGTCGGGATTCGATTTGAAAAAATACGATTCCGCGACGCGCAAGCATCTGATTATCGAAGCCATGCGCCGCGCTTATCGGGATCGCGCCATTTATTTGGGCGATCCGGATTTCATCAAAATGCCTCTGGCGCAATTGTCGAGCCAGGATTATGCAGCCGGACAACGCAGCAGCATCCGCACCGACAAGGCCATGCCCTCGGCCCTGTTGCCGGGCATTGAATCGGAACCGGTCGGCATGCAAACCACCCATTTCTCGGTTCTCGACGCCGCCGGCAATCGGGTCGCCGCCACGATTTCGGTGAACCTGTACTTCGGGACCGGCTACATGCCGCCGAAGACCGGAGTGCTGCTCAACAACACCATGGATGACTTTTCCACCAAGCCCGGCAGTCCGAACGAATTTGGGTTGGTGGGTGCGACGGCCAATTCCATTGCGCCGAATAAGCGCAGCCTGTCCAGCATGTCGCCGACGTTTGTGGAGACGCCGAAGGGCATGATGATCGTCGGCAGTCCCGGGGGCAGCTACATCATCAGCATGGTGCTGCTGGGCACGCTCAATTATCTGGATGGCATGAATGCCGCGGACATCGTGAAGTATCCGCACTATCACCATCAATACTTGCCCGACGAAGTCGACTATGAAAAGGGCGCGTTGACCGACGCTGAAATCAAGGCGCTGCAGGACATGGGCCACACGCTGACTCTGTCCGGCCGCCAGTGGGGCAATATGCAAGTCATCACCTGGGATTACGCCAGCGGCAAAGTGGATGCAGCGTCAGATCCCCGGGGCGAGGGGGTGGGGTTGGTTTACTAGCTCTGGCAGGTCGAGCACCAGTAGGTGGAGCGCTGACCCTGGACAAATTGCTTCACGATGGCCGTGCATACGCGGCAAGCCTCTCCCGCGCGTTCATAGACAAATAACTTCTGGCGAAAATAACCGGGCGCGCCGTCGGCGTTGACGTAGTCGCGCAGTGTGGTCCCGCCGGTTTTAATCGCTTCGCTGAGCACGTCCTTGATGGACTGGGCCAGGAGCTTGGCCTGCTGACGCGTTAGCCGGCGCGCCGCGCGCCGCGGCGAGATATGGGCGCGAAACAGCGCCTCGCTCGCGTAGATATTGCCAACGCCCACGACCAGCGATGAATTCATGATCAATTGCTTGATGGCGACACTGCGCTTGCGGGTCACTCGATGCAGGTACTCGCCGTCGAAGGACCGGCTCAAGGGCTCGGGCGCCAGCTTGACCAGCAGAGGGTGCAGCGTGGGGTCGTCCTCGGTCCAGTGCAGGCTGCCGAATCGCCGCGGGTCGTGAAATCTCAGGACCCAGCCGTTGTCCACCCGAATGTCCCAGTGGTCGTGTGTTTTGGGTGGGGTATCGGGCTTGACCAGGCGCAGGCTCCCGGACATGCCGAGATGCAGAATGAGGGTGCCGGAGTCGAAGCGGATCAAAATATATTTCGCGCGGCGCTCGATGGCGCGCACGATTTGTCCGCTGACCGCGGCTTCGACATGGGAGGAGATGGGCCAGCGCAGCCGGCGATCGCGCACGATGACTTCGGCGACGCGCCGTCGTATCAGCGCGGGCGAGATGCCGCGCTTCGTCGTTTCTACTTCAGGGAGCTCGGGCGTGGCGTGCTCGGGCCGGCGAAACTACTTGATCTTCGATTCTTTGTACGGAACGTGCTTGCGAACGACCGGATCGAATTTCTTCGTTTCCAGCTTGTCGGGATGCAGGCGCTTGTTCTTGGTGGTGGTGTAGTAATGCCCGGTGCCCGCCGAAGAAACCAGTTTGATTTTGTCGCGCATGAATTGCTCCTTAGACCTTGACGCCCTTGGCGCGCAGATCGGCAACCACGACATCCACGCCGCGCTTTTCGATGGTTCGCAGGCCGCGGGTCGAGACGCGCAGGCTCAGGAATTTCTTCTCAGCTTCCGACCAGAAGCGATGGGTGTGCAAATTCGGCAAAAAACGGCGCCGCTTGCGATTGTTCGCGTGGGAGACCGTATTACCCGTTTTCGGGCCTTTGCCCGTGACCTGGCAGACTCGCGACATGGCTTAACCTTTGGAATCAAGAAGCGTGGAACAGCCGCGCTTTATACCAGGGTCGCCGCAGCAGGGCAATAAGTACGCCAGCCGCGCTACGTAATATTAATATTTTTCAATGGGTTACGCGCAGCCGTACTCGATCAACCCCACTCGCCGCTGAGGGCTCTTGCGCATTGCGTATTGCTGGCGCTGGAGCGATTCCATAGGCATTCGCTGCACCACCATGCGCCTCGAAAGCGCGCATTAAAGATGTGCTCCGAATCCCGCGCTCAAGACACCCGGAAATGGTCCGTGCTTGACATGCAAGCCGCAGCTTGCCTATAACTTAGGCAAGTAAACTCTTGCCTATAAGACATGACTGAGCGCCACGACACCGATGTTCTTTTCAAGGCTTTGGCTGATCCCTGTCGGCGAAAGCTGCTGGACTTGCTGAATGCCCACGACGGCCAGACCCTCAATGAGTTGTGCGAACACCAAAACATGACACGGCAGGGTGTGACGCAGCACCTGCATTTGCTTGAAGCCGCGAATCTGATCGCCACCGTTCGGCGCGGCCGCGAAAAGCTGCACTTTCTCAATCCGGTACCGCTGCAAGAAATTTACGAGCGCTGGATTGCAAAATTCGAAAAGCCACGCCTGAAGGCGCTGGGCGACCTCAAACGACGACTGGAGAAAAGCAATGGGTAAATCAACATTTGTCTACGTGACCTACATCCGCACCACACCAGAGAAGCTGTGGTCAGCGCTGACTGACGACGTGGAGTTTATGAAGCAGTACTGGTTCGGTACGCGTTGCGAGAGCCAGTGGATCCCGGGATCTTCCTGGAAGATGGTGTCCCCGGACGGCAGCGTCACCGATAGCGGCGAGATCGTCGAGGCTGAGCCACCGCGCAGGATGGTGATTCGCTGGCAGAATCAGATGAAGCCCGAGCTCAAGGCCGAGGGTGCGTCGCTGTGCACGATGGAGCTGGAAGCCGCTGGCACAGCGGTCAAGCTCTCAATCACTCATACGATCGATCGCGAACCCTCGAAATTGATCGCGGCCGTATCCGGCGGATGGCCGAAGGTTCTTTCCAATCTAAAGTCCCTGTTGGAGTCCGGTTCCGTTGCCCTGCAGGCTCCTTACCCGGCTGCAAAAGCTTAGTCGCGCACTGCCAGCGCCAGCGCGCAAGCATCACACTCGTCTACGGGACATGTGACCATTGTTCTCATTCACGGCGCGCGCGATTAAATAGGCAATCTGCCTTTTCAGAGGAATCGCGCATCAGGAAAATGGTAAGAGAGTGGCAGTAAACTTAATTGAGGCGCGGCTCGCCGTTGGATGTTCCGCCGGCATTGCGGAATCCCTACTAGGGGAGACTCATCACAGGCACGCGGGCCCGTGGGGGCGGGCGAGGGCGGTGGCCCGGCCTATCATCCGGGCCACCGCTTGACGATTACTTCACCGGCAGCATCAGGTGCTGGTACGGCGTCCCTGCCCACATCACGTAGGGGGCGGTAACGTCTGGATCGGCCCCTTTCGAATAGCTGTCGAGCATGTTCGCGTCGCCACCGACGACCATGACGTGCGAGCCTGTCTTGATATAGTGATTCGTCGGCGTGGGCCCGGTTGCGAACGGATCCGTATTGCTCGCGCCTGCATCTCCTGCGAGCATGTACATGAGGCCGAGCTTGCCGACCGGTGGCGACTTGTGCGTCATCCACGCGCTGGCCCATTCCATCGCGTTGGCGTCCATGCACATCGAATCCAACCCCTGGGTGTTGGGCTTGCCCGCCATGCATGTGAATCCGTTTGTGCCCTTGCGCAACGTTCGCATCTTGCCGTCTGCTCCCATATCGACGATGGTCGCCTTCTTGGCAACGCCGCGCGGTGCGGCTCGCATAGCGCTCGAAATTAAATCGGCGTCGGTCCGCGCCGCTGTGGCTGCGGGCTTTGTCTCATCAGCCTGTGTGGCTAGTACGCCAACCAGCGAGCCGAATCCCAGCATCAACGTGGCTGTGACGGTTGTTGTGCGCATCGGTGAACCCCCCCTTGAGCATGTTGTTGGTGATCGCCAGTGGCCCGCGATAAGGCGCGAAATTCCGGCTAAAACTGCTGCACGGTCAATGGTTCGTAGCAGACACCGCTGAGACGAGAACGTCAAGCGGTAACACAATTGCTGCGTGGCAACTGCTGCGTCGCAGCGTCACCGCGGCAAGTGTCGGTACATCGGGTGAGTGTCTCCGACGCGGCAACTTTTTGCGTCGTCACCGGAACTCACGGACTCCAGAGTGACAATCCACGTCAAGCAAGGAGAAGTACCATGATGGACAATAAACATGTGATTTTGCAGCGGGGTGACCGCCGCCTGGGTACTCGCGCGAGGCTAGGGATCGCTGCACTGCTCATCTTTGCCGCCGGTGCGGCACTGGCCGACTCGTCTTCCTTCAACCACCGCGGCAATCTGCTGATTTCCGACCAGTTCAATAACCGTGTCATCGAGATCAACCGGTCCGGAGACATCGTCTGGCAGTTTGGCATCGGTCCGAACGATATCAGTGCCAAATCCATCGTCGGGGTCAATGATGCGCAGCGCGTCGGCAGCGCCACCCTGATGGCAGGGACCGGAGTTCCGCCCGGTGCCTTCGAGCCTCAATGTAAGAACGGCTGCGCCGACAACCGCGTGTTGCTGGTCAGTCGATCCGGCCACATCCTCTGGCAATACGGCCAATTCGGCGTCACCGGATCCGAGCCTAACGAGCTCAACACGCCGGTGCAGAACACCTGGACGCCGGATCAGACCGTGCTGATCACCGATCAGGGCAATCAGCGCATCGTCGAGGTCAACTTAAATAAAGAAATCATTTGGCAGTACGGGCAGACCGGCGTGCCGGGAATCGGTCCCAACCAGCTGAACAACCCCAACGCCGCCGAGCTCTTGGAGAACGGGCATATCCTGATCAGCGACGAGAACAACAATCGCGCGATCGAGATCGACCGCAAAAAGAATATTGTCGCCACCTTCACCGCCGGCGGCACCGTCAGCGGCGTAGCGTTTGCGAGCCGTCTGCCGAACGGTCATACCCTGATCACCGACTCCAACAATGGTCGCATCGTGGAGGTCAACGCCAAAGATCAACCGGTGTGGCAATACCTAACCACCACCGATAAGAAGAGCAATCCGATGCCGCTGCCGACCCGCGCGATCCGCACCCGCGATGGCAAGACGATCATCAGCGATCAATTCAATCAGCGAGTGATCATCATCGACAAGGACGGCGAGATTGTCGCCCACTACGGCCACCTGAACGCCGCTGGTTTCGGGACGCATAACACCAGCCAGGGGCTCAATGCGCCGTACGACGCCAAGCGAATCGGGGACTACACTGGCCAGACGCCGCCGTTTGCATTTGACGGTGAAGATGACGAGGATTGATGATTCGTCGACGGACGGCGAGCCTCGGCGGCTTGCCGTCCGTCAATCCGACGGTTCACGTTCTGCGAGCGACACGCTTGCCGTCGATCAGGGACCCTCTATAACGCGTCGTGGATCACCAACGGATCCTCGAATCACACGACGCGACGCCGGCCTTTAAGTAAAGCTCCGGCCTCTAAAAGCCGAACGTGCAGTCGTCTGGTGACGCCGGCCGAGAAGCATCCCCGCCCTTTTACTTCGGTTTGCTGGGTATAAGATTGCCTGCTTCTGGCGCATTGACGACCCGTTACGCGGAATTATCGTAAACGCACGTCACAATTCGATATGCCACGGCTGCAATGTTCGAGAACACTCTTGCATAATTCTCAGAAGCCACTGTGAGGCTCGCCTATGATCAATCGATTCGACAATGCCATCATTTTGGTGATCAATTCGTTTGCCGGTCGATCCTATCTCTTTGACGCCTGGAACCTCTCTGTTTCTGCCAACCCACTGTTCAAAGGTGCGCTATTTGTCTCAATCATATGGTGGTACTGGTTTCGAACTGGTGATCTCGGCATTGTTCGGCGCACTCGGGAACATCTCCTTTGCACCATCGTGGCGGGTACGTTCTCTCTCGGTTGCGCGAGTCCTGGCGCTTTCATTGCCATTTCGTGTCCGACCGCGCTTCGCTCTGCCTCTTCGCTTTCCCGGGGGGGCCGAACATTTCAACGACTTAGTCGATTGGAGTTCATTCCCGAGCGACCACGCCGTGCTCTTTGCCGCGCTCGCAGTCGGTCTTGGCTTCATGTCCCGCGTTTCTGGCGCATTAGCATTCCTCTATTTTCTGCTGGTAATTGCCTTTCCTCGAATCTACTTGGGGTTTCACTATCCGACTGACATCCTCGCGGGCGCGTCTCTGGGGGCCGTAATTGCCTATGCCTTCAATGCCGAGCGCCCTCGAAAACTGATTTCCGCAGCCGCCCTGCGCTGGGAGCAAACGGCTGCCAGCTCTTTCTACGCGGCATTTTTCATGGTTTCCTTTCAACTCGCGACAATGTTTGAAAGTGTGCGCGCCATCGCATCGTCGGCAAGCCACTATATTTCTAGGTTGCTTCACTAAGGCACGGGCGAACTCGTAACGCCACCAGCTTTCTGCCCTGAGTCGGCGCCTATGGGATCGCTTTGTAATGATGGTCGGACGATGCCACTAAGCCACGCAACATGGAATAATCCGTCACTTGCTGAGATCAGTCGCAGTGTCGCCGCTACCTTCCCAATGCCTTCACCGAACGGGCGTGGCAATGCTCTCGTCTGAGCTCCACAGCGAGCCGGCAGTGGCAGTTAACATTGAGATGATGCGGGCTTTTTGGTGCGCATGCGTGCATTGCTTCAATCGAACCAGGAGCTGGCATACCAATTCGAGCAACTTGAGGCGCGGCTCGATGCAAAAGTCGCCGCCCAAGACGACTCGATTAGGGCGATTCTATTGGCCATCTGCCCCGTTACCTGAGCGTCATCACACGCGGAAGTCTTATTCCGACCGATGATCGCGGTTTGGGATATGAGATTAAGACCCTCGGAGAACAGGATGTTCAGTCGCCAGGCATTCGCTAGGTCAGTTTTTACGCTCGTCGGACTCGCGCGCAAACCAAACCGCCGGCTTCGGATATCAAAGCTCGAAAGCTACAGGAAATTGACGACCTTTGCGGTTCCTCGCTTCATTTGGCGCATGTGCAGTCAGGTTACGAAGCTGCGCTCGGTAACCCAGACGCCGTCAGACAATCGAGGACGCCTGATACCGCGGCCACCGCGGCAGCGTCACCTGCGGTTCGATCAACTAGAACCTCGGGGACCGTTCCGGCGCACACAAGGAGGAAGTCGATGGAAGCCATTTCGAGTGTCTTGATCACCGCCGAAGAAACACAACTCGTCGTCATGACCTCTCGTTACCACTATATATTCAACATTCCGGCTACTTTGCTCGCAGCAATCAAGGAGCCATTCCATCCTTACGTTCAAGCGACATTTTCTGAGTTCCATGTCGAAATACCCGGAGCAACGAGCGGTACCGTGTCTCTTTCGGTGTCATCGGCCCCAGCCGGAGCGCTGGCGTCTGCTAGCGGCCGGTTTTACGAAGACACCGAACGGGGCAAAGTTCGTCACAACGCTACATGGATTTCGTTACTACGCCGGCGATGTACACGCCATCGCAAAATATAAGCTAAACAAGCCTTATGAAATTGAAGTCGAGGATGACCTGCAGAATTACAAGAAACCATCACCCATAATGACCAACCGCCAAGTCGGGCGCAGCGCCGGATTAACTTGGGAGGTTCATCTTCTTGAGCAGCGCGCTCCAGCGTGGATCCTTGTGCAGCACATCCAGCGTACGGTCGCTGAGTAGTTGAGTTACGCCGCTCTCTCTCGCCGCAATCGCCTTGTCGTACCACCGAAAAGCCTGGTCGGCGTTGCCGAACCACGCGTAAACCGCGGCGATATTGGTGAGATTGCCGCCGGTCCCAGTCTTTACAAGATCGTCGAACGCGTGATCGGCTTCGGCGCGGTGCCCGAGCGAGTGCTGGGCCTCCGCCACGCACAAGATCCGCGTTCGTTCGTCCTGGATCTTCGGGCACTGCGCCAGCGAGTCAGCAAAGCGGCCCTGCAGCAGTCGCAAGGGCGATAGGGTGGATGCTAGCAACTCCGAGTGCGGCTCGATCTCTGCGATGCGGTTCAGCGTCTGGTCGGCGGCCGCGTAGTCACGCAGTGCCATCTGGCAGGACGCCACTTGGCTGAGATATTGCAAATTCAAGCCATCGAGCGCCAGGGCTTTCTGAGCCTCTGTGATCGCTTCTGAAAAACGGCCGAGGCTTTGCAGTTGGATCGATGTGTCAAAGTGCGCATCAGCGTCGCCTGGATCGAGTGCGATCGCTTTCTCATAATCGGCCAGACCGCCGACCCAGTCCCATTGCCACGAGGTCCGAATGGCGCCGCGAATCCGGTAGCTCGGACCGTGATCGGGGTGCTCCCGCGGCAGTCGCTCAGCAGCGCCAATTGCGCTCGTCAGACCCGCCGCGTCTCCAGTCTGATCCGCAAGATATGCTCCCGACAGCACCAGCTTGGCGGCAGCATCGGCGTAGGCGGGATCCAGGGCTAGGGCTTTTCGGTAGGCCATCACCTGGCGGCGGGACATGTCCGGCCCCGGCACCTGGGTAGAGCCGTAGTGCGACCCGAGCAGGTAGAGGTTATAGGCCTCAACGTTGCTGGTGCCGCGTACCTTGGCATTGGTGCCGGCAGCAGCGAGCTTGAGCTTGAGCGCCGCTACGACCGCAGCCGAGATCTCGTCTTGCACCTTGAAGACATCGGTGGAATTGCGGTCATATGTTTCCGACCATACGTGGTAGCCGGTGTCGGCGCGGATTAGCTCTGCTGAAATGCGCAGGCGGTTACCGGCCTTGCGCACAGTGCCTTCGAGTACGTGAACGACGTGCAACTTGCCGGCAATAGCCGACAACTCTTCGTTCTTGCCCTTGAAGTAGAAGGAGGCGCTGCGCGCCGGCACGCGAAGATCCTGAACCTTCGACAGGAGCCCGATCATCGTCTCGGTCAAGCCATCCGCAAAGTACTCTTGCTCCTTGTCGGAGGACTCGTTGACGAACGGCAGTACCGCGACGGACTGCTCGCCAACTGCAGGCGTCACCGGAGACGACGGGATCGCCAGTGGGCTGGATGACGTCGTCGGTAGCATTGGCGCTGGCTTCGAGCCCTTTAGCTGCTGCCAGCCTATATAGCCGATGGCCAGGGCGGCTACGGTCCCGAGAGCAATAGATACGAGCGGAGGTTTGCCCGAAGCCTTAGCCGTTAAGGGCGTGACGATCGCCGCGGGAACCACCGGCGGCGTGCCGATCGGGCGCCTCGGTTCCGCGCTAAGACTCGCTGAACCCAGCAGCCCTTTGATGCGCTCAACGAACGCGTGCGGTATCTCACCGTGCGACAACCGCGTCCACTGAACCCGGCGGAACGCGTCCGACACGCGGGCTGTGGATTCGGCAATGTCTTCGATGACGATAGGGACAAGAAACGAACGATCCTCAGAGAGCAGCCGGGTGCGCTCGACAGCAAGCCTCCATTCCAGGCGAAAGTAGCCTTCGTCGCGCGACTGGGTGGCGAGTGAGACGATCGGAATGAACAGCGCACATTCTTTGATCTGACGCTGGATCTTCTGGTCCCAGGAATCCCCGCCGCGAAGCTCCGAGGTATCCAGCCAAACAGAGGTGGTCTCGGTTTTTCGGACAGGGGTGTAAGTGAATTGCTGCCGGTGTGCAATATAGCAACCGGAGGGCAGAGATTCATGAGGAAACCAAGACGTAATCACTCGGCGACGTTTAAGGCACGAGTGGCCCTGGAGGCGATCCGGGGTGAGAAGACGGTGGCGCAGATCGCGGCCCACCACGAGGTCCATGCAACCCAGGTAACGGCCTGGAAGACGGAACTTCTGGAGAACGCCGCAGGGATTTTCGGCGGAGATGTGCTGGCGGCAGATGGCAAGGAGCGGATCCGGGAGCTGCAGGCGAAGATCGGTCAGCTGACCATGGAGAATGATTTTTTAGAAGGCGCGCTCGGGAAATTCCCCGGCCCGAGCGGAAAGCGATGATTGAGCGGGATGGCGAGGTGCCCGTGAAGCGCCAAGCACAGCTGCTGGATCTGAGCCGTTCGAGCGTTTACTACGTCGCGCGTGGCTTG
>JANYJY010000030.1 GCA_025358295.1 Gammaproteobacteria bacterium | reverse complement strand
GTCCCGTCATTCCCATTGTGAAATACGCCACGGTAGATGAGGCCATTCAGCGCGCCAATTCACTCGATGTGGGCCTGGGCGGCTCGGTGTGGGGCAACGATCCCGAGGAGGCTGCCCGCTACGCAAGCCGGCTCGAATGCGGCACGGCCTGGGTCAATCAACACGGCGCTCTGCACCCGATGGCGCCCTTCGGCGGGGTGAAGTGCTCGGGTATCGGCGTGGAGTTCAATGTCGACGGCCTTAAGGAATACACTACGGTCCAAGTCGTCAACGTCGCGCGCTGATCCAGGGTGGAGCATTGAATCGATGAGCGGATATCGGCACAACCCGACGGCGATTCGTGCGCTGGTGCGGGAAGATGCCGTGCATCGCGACGTGTACACGAATCCGGAACTGTTCGATCTGGAAATGGAGCGGCTGTGGCGCTCGGCCTGGATTTATGTCGGGCATGACTCCCAGGTCCCCGCTGTGGGTGATTTTCTTACGGTGAATATCGCGCGCCAACCCGTGCTGATGCTGCGGGGCTCGGACGGCGGCGTACGCGTGCTGCTCAACCGTTGCGCTCACAAGGGGGCCAAGATCCTCGGTGCCGGATCGGGGAATTGCGGCAAGCTGCTGCGCTGCTCTTACCATGGCTGGACCTACACACTGGACGGCGCACTGCGCACCGTGCCCGTCAAAACCGGCTATGCCGACACCCGATTCGCCGAATCGGAAGCATCCAAGGGGCTGAGTTCAGCTGCGGCAATCGCCATTTACCGTGGCTTTGTATTTGCGCGGCTGAGCCGCAGCGGCGCGAGCTTCGAGGATTACTTCGGCGATAGCTTGAGTTCGATCGACAATCTGGCGGATCGCTCGCCTGTGGGCCGCCTCGAAGTATCAGGAGCTCCGCTGCGCTACATGCACAACAGCAATTGGAAGATGTTCGTGGAGAATCTCAACGACACCATGCATCCCATGGTGGCCCATGAGTCCTCGGCGGGCACCGCGCGCGACTTGTGGCAGTCTCAGCCGCCTGAGACCGCGAAGCCGATGGTGATCGAACAGTTCCTGCCGTTCGTCTCGAACTACGATTTTTTTGACAAAATGGGCGTCAAGATTTACGACCATGGCCACAGCTACACGGGCGTGAATTTCTCTATTCACTCGAGTTATTCGGCGATACCCGAGTATGCCGCCCAGATGGAGGCCGCCTACGGCGCCGTTCGGGCACAGGCCATTCTTGGGGAATCGCGGCACAATACGGTCTACTATCCAAGTCTGACCGTGAAAGGTGCCATCCAGACCATCCGGGTCGTGAGGCCCATTGCGGTCGATCGAACTTTGATCGAGAGCTTTACTCTGCGACTCGTCGGCGCTCCGTCGGCGTTGCTGGAACGCAGCGCCACGTACAACCGTCTCATCAATGCTCCCACCTCCGTCGTCGGGCACGACGACTTATATTGTTATCGGGCGATCCAAGAGGGGTTGGCGGCGAACGGCAATGAATGGGTCAACCTGCAGCGCAATTACTCGGACCGCGAAAAGGAGCCGGGGGCAGCTGGGAGCTATAACGGGACCAGTGAAGTCTCCATGCGGGGGCAGTTCCGGGCATGGGCCGCGGCGATGACGGTGGACGGGGCCGGCAGCTGATGGGGAATACCAGCGAGGATGGCGCGCTGATCGATTTCGTCTATGACGAGGCGCGGCTCATCGATGAAAAGCGCTTCGATGAGTGGTATGACTTATACGCTGACGACTGCCGATACTGGATGCCGTTGATGCGTGGCCAGCCGCCGGATGCAGGCCATACCTCGCTGTTCGACGAGGATAAGTTGCTGCTGAAGATTCGCATCGAGCGCTTGCGCAATCCGAAGTCGTACTCACAGGCCTTCCCCAGTTGGTGCCAGCACATTCTGCAAATGCCGCGTATCGAGCGGCGCGATGCGCATTCGGGGATGACCGTTCTGCGTACGCCCTTCTTGTATCTGGAGTATCAGCAGGATCGGCAAGAAACTTATGCCGGCGTTGCCTGGCATCATCTACGCCAGACGAACGATAGGACTTTCATCGTCGTCAAGAAAATCGAATTGTTGAACTGCGACGCCGCGTTGCCTTCCTTGCAGCTCTTTCCTTGAGGTGAATCAGATGCAAGCAGTGGATACTGTGAAAAGAGTGGTGTTGACGGGCGGCAGTTCCGGCATCGGCTTGGCGGCGGTTCAGGCGTTTCTCGATGCGGGATACGAGGTCATCAATATCTCGCGCGGGCACTGTCCGTTAAGCTCGCCGCGTTTGACATCGATGGCCGTGGATTTGACCGACTCCGCGGCCACCCGTGAAGCGGTGATGACGGCGGCGCAGTCGCCGGCGACCACCATCGTGCATTGCGCCGGCGCGATTCGCGAACGTGCCATCGAGGATGCAACGCTTGCGGACCTCGAAGCGCTCGGGAATTTGCATCTCGGCGCCGCATTGTCGCTGGTCCAGGCAAATCTCTCCGCCATGAAGGCGGCTCATTACGGCCGCATTGTGCTCATTTCCTCGCGTGCCGTGCTCGGACTCGCCAAGCGGACTGCCTATGCGGCGACCAAGGCCGGCATGTTGGGACTTGCCCGCACCTGGGCGCTCGAACTCGCCGGCCATGGGATTACGGTCAACGTCGTGGCGCCGGGTCCGATTGCCGAAACCGAAATGTTCGAGCAGATCATTCCGCCGGCCAGTGCCAAAATGGTCGCCGCGGCCAAGCAAGTGCCGGTGGGGCGCTTCGGCACGCCCCAGGACGTTGTCCGGGCGATCATGTTTTTCGCGGATCCGCAGGCGTCCTTCGTGACCGGGCAGACGCTGTTCGTCTGCGGAGGCTCGTCCGTCGGCAGCATCGTTTACTGACGCAAACCTTATCAGTCGCGCCGGATGACGATGGGGTGAGAGCTGGAGAGGCCGCCATCGACGGCAATGGCCTGGCCGTTGACGTAGGATGAGGCATCGGAGGCCAAATAAAGTGCCATACGCGCGATTTCTTCGGGTGCTCCGGCGCGTTGCATCGGATTGAGCTGTCCGATCTTGCGCTCGCTGCCGCGGGCCCGCGCCTGCTCGAATATCGGGCGAGTCATTCCGGTCTCGATCAGGCCGGGGCAAATGGCGTTGATCCGCACTCCGGTGCCGGTGAGTTGATTGGCCGCAGTTTGAACCAGACTGATGACCCCGGCCTTGCTGGCACTGTACGGCATGCCGCCCGCACCGGAGCGCAATCCGGCGACCGAGGCTGTGCAGATAATGGAACCGCGCCGCTGCTTGACCATGATAAGCGCGGCATACTTAGCCGCAAGAAAGGTTCCGATGAGATTGATTTTCAGCACTTGCTGCCAGCGCTCGGCGGTTTCCTCGAAGAACGGCAGCATGCCGCCGCTGATGCCTGCATTCGCGTAGCACACGTCGAGACCGCCAAAGTCGGTCACCGCACGGGCCATCGCCGCGGCGACGATGTCTTCGGACGATGAGTCGCCACGCATCGCCGTGGCGCGCCCGCCGGCCGATCGAATCACCGCCGCCGTCGCCTCCACCTCGGCCGCGATATCCAGCGCGACCACCGAGGCTCCCTCGGCCGCGAACAACAATGCACTAGCCCGCCCGATGCCGCTCGCCGCACCGGTAACCAGAGCGACTTTGCCTTGCAGTGTATTCATGCGCCGAAGTTCTACGCCGGCTTGCGGCGATAGGCAACTCGAACAATGCGCTTATAATGCTGCATGACCATTCAAAAGGAGGCTTCACATGTCCGACGAACCTAACACGATGTCGCGGCGGGAATTTGCCGCGCTATCCATCGCCATCGGCGTAGCCGTCGCGACACGCGCGTCAAGTTCCGACGCCGCAACAATCATGGATGCGGACGTGCAGATCACGACTTCGGCCGGGGTCTGCGACGCCGCGCTCATCCATCCGCAAAAGGGGAGTTGGCCGGGGGTGATTTTGTTTACCGACCTGTTCGGTCTTCGCCCCACGATGCGCAGCATGGCGAAGCGTCTGGCAGCGGAAGGCTTTACCGTGCTGGTACCGAACCCGTTTTATCGCACGACCAAGCCGCCTGCTCTGCCGCTCGATATTGATTTCAACAATCCCATCGATCGCGCGAAAATCGATGTACTGCGTGCGCCGCTCACCAGCGACGCGGTGATGCAGGACGCCGTCGCGTACGTGAAATTTCTTGATTCGCAGCAGTCGGTCGACAAGAAAGCCAAGATGGGGGCATTCGGTTATTGCATGGGCGGTCCGATGACCATGCAGGCCGCCGCCGCCAACCCCGATCGAATCGGCGCCGGCGCCTCGTTCCACGGCGGCGGATTGGTGACCGATAAGCCGGACAGCCCGCATCTGTTGGTGCCGAAAATGAGCGCGCAATTCTACTTTGGGATTGCAATGAACGACGATCAGCGGCAACCCGATGCCAAGACCACGCTGGACGAGGCGTTCAAATCGGCGAAACTGCAGGCGAAAATCGAAGTCTACGAGGGGTGTCTGCACGGATGGTGCGTGCACGACATGCCCAATACGCCCGGCAAGCCGCCGATTTACAACGAGGTGCAGGCCGAGCGCGCCTGGGGCGAACTGGTGAGCCTATTCAAACGAGCGCATGTCTAAATGAACGATGCATTCATCTGTGATTTTGTAAGAACTCCGATCGGCAAGTACGACGGCGCCCTGTCGCGAATTCGCCCCGATGATCTGGCCGCGACCGCGCTCAAGAGTCTGATCGCGCGAAACAGCGCCATCGGCGAGGCTGTCGAGGAAGTGTTCATGGGGTGCGCCAACCAGGCAGGAGAGGACAATCGAAATGTCGCGCGCATGGCGCTGCTGCTGAGCGGACTGCCGGCGCATGTGCCGGGCGTGACCATCAATCGGCTGTGCGCATCCGGATTGGACGCGGTGGCGGCCGCTGCTCGGGCCATCCGTGCCGGTGAAATGGAAATCGCCATCGCGGGCGGAGTCGAGTCGATGACTCGTGCCCCCTTTGTGATGGGCAAGGCGGAGCGCGCGTTTCAGCGCAGCGCGGAGATTTATGATACGACCATAGGCTGGCGTTTCGTGAATTCGCACATGAAGGCGCTGTATGGCGTCGATTCGATGCCCGAGACCGGCGAGAACGTTGCCGCGGAATTCAATGTGTCGCGCGAAGATCAGGATGCTTTTGCCTTTCGCTCTCAGCAGCGCGCGGCGCGCGCCCAGGCCGCCGGCGTATTTGCGGAGCAGATCGCGGCCGTAACCATTCCGCAAGCCAAGGGGGGCACTGCGACCATCGTCGATCGCGACGAGCAACTTCGCCCGGAGACGACTTTGGAAGGACTGGCAAAACTCAAACCCGCCGTGCGCGCAGGAGGCAGCGTGACCGCCGGCAATGCATCGACGATCAACGACGGCGCCGCGGCGCTGCTGGTGGCATCCGCAGCGGCCGTTCAAAAATATGGACTCAAGGCCCGGGCGCGGGTGCTCGGCTTTGCCTCCGCCGGAGTCGCGCCGCGCATCATGGGGGTGGGCCCTGTGCCGGCCGTAGAGAAGCTCGTGAAGCGGCTGCAGCTCAAGGTCTCGGATTTCGATGTGATCGAGCTGAATGAGGCCTTCGCCTCGCAAGCCCTGGCTTCGCTGCGGGCGTGGGGGATCGCCGACGACGCCGAACACGTCAACAGCAACGGCGGTGCGATTGCCTTGGGTCATCCGCTGGGCATGTCCGGTGCGCGCATTGCGGGCGCCGCGGTGCAGGAGTTGCTGCGCCGATCGGGGCGCTATGGATTGGCGACCATGTGCGTGGGAGTCGGGCAGGGTGCAGCGCTGGCGTTCGAGCGGGTGGTTGCCTGAGTCGTCCTTTCAAAGATGCGTGCGCGCTGCTACATTAACTGATTATGGCGGAACTCAGTTCTGCACAGTGGAATTGAGGATCTTGCATGAATAAGCTGAAGTTCGAGGTGCTGGACGGTATCGCCGTCATTACCCTCGATAACCCGCCGGTCAACAGCCTTGGCCTGGAATTACGCGAGTCAATTGTAAGCGCGCTTGCGCGAGCGAATGCGGATGACGGTGTCGGCGCCATGGTATTGATCGGCTCTGGCACTGGCTTTTCAGGGGGCGCGGATATCCGAGAATTCGGCACGCCGAAGGCGGTGGCCTATCCGAACCTGCGAACCGTGATCGGCGAGGTCGAGGACAGTGCCAAGCCGGTGATCGCCGCGATCGGCGGAGTGTGCATGGGCGGTGGCCTCGAATTGGCGCTAGGTTGCCATTTTCGGGTGGCAGCGGCGGGCGCGCGCATTGCGCTGCCTGAAGTCAAACTAGGAATATTGCCCGGCGCCGGCGGCACGCAGCGGCTGCCCCGTTTACTCGGCGTCGAAGCCGCGCTGAACATTATCGTCTCCGGTGCGACCGTTGCTTCGGAAAAGCTGCGCGATACGCCTTTGTTCGATGCCTTCATCGACGGCGACTTGTTGCAGGGCGCCTTGGGCTTTGCCCGCCGAGTGGTCGCGGAGAAGCTGCCACTGCGTCGCGTGCGCGACTTAAACGTGACCCTGCCGAACGCCGACGCTTATTTTCAATTCGCGCGCAACAGTATCAAGGCCGTGGCGGGGCCTTACCCGGCGCCTGTGGCCTGTGTCGAAGCCGTCGTTGCGGCGGTGGAGAAGCCCTTCGAAGCAGGTCTTAAATGTGAACGCGAGTTGTTCGCGATTCTGATGATGTCGCCGGAGTCGGCGGCGCTGCGTCACATCTTCCAAGCGGAGCGGGCTGCGACGCATATCCTCGATGTGCCTACCGATACTCCGGTACGGCCGATCCGCAAAGCGGGCGTCATCGGTGCGGGCACCATGGGCGGCGGCATTGCGATGAGTCTGATCAATGCCGGTCTTCCAGTCGTGCTGCTGGAAACCCAGCAAGACGCGCTCGATCGCGGTTTGGCGAACATCCGGCGCAATTACCAGGGGGCGCTGCGCAAGGGCACGCTCAACGAGGCTTCTCTCGAGCAGCGCCTGGCGCTGCTTGCGCCGACCCTCGACTACGCCTCGCTGGGCGACGTCGATTTGGTCATCGAGGCCGTGTTCGAGAACATGGATGTGAAGCGTCAAGTGTTCGAAGCGCTCGACGCCGTGATCAAGCCGGGTGCCATACTCGCCTCCAATACCTCGGCTCTGAATCTTGACGCGATCGCGGCCTTCACGCGCCGCCCTCAGGATGTAATCGGGCTGCATTTCTTCAGCCCCGCCAATGTGATGCGTCTGCTTGAAATAGTGCGCGGCGCAAACACCGCCAAGGACGTGCTCGCCACCGCTATGCGTTTGTCGAAGACCATGGGCAAGGTCGCCGTGGTGTCGGGCGTGTGCGACGGATTCATCGGCAACCGCATGCTGGCGCGCTATGGCGCCGCCGCTCACGATCTCATTATGGCCGGCGCACTGCCGCAGCAGGTCGACGCGGCGCTACAGGAGTTCGGCATGGCGATGGGGCCGTTCCGCGTCGGCGATCTGGCCGGACTCGATATCGGCTGGGCAGGGCGCAAGCGCCGCGCGGCCGAGTTTCCAGCGCGCGATTTCTCGAATGCGGCGGATGTCCTATGCGAAGCCGGCAGATTCGGCCAGAAGACCGGCGCCGGCTGGTACCGGTACGAGCCGGGATCACGCACCCCCATCCCCGATCCCAAGGTAGAGGCCGTCATCGAGGAGTACCGGCGGAAAAAGGGCATCACGCCGCGCAAGGTCGAATCGAAGGAGATTGTCGAGCGCTGCATGTACGCACTGGTGAATGAGGGAGCCCGCATCATCGAAGACGGCATTGCACAGCGATCCTCGGATATCGATTTGGTCTATCTCAACGGCTATGGATTTCCCGCGTACCGGGGCGGTCCGATGTTTTTCGCAGACCAAACGGGACTGCATGAGGTTGCGCGCGCCTTGGCGCGCATCGCGGCTCAGCCCGGCAGCGACCCGAGCGTGTGGGCGCCTGCGCCCCTGCTCACTCGACTTGCCGACCAAGGCCAGACTTTCAGCGCATTCAAAGGATCAGCCAAGTGACAGACGCGGTCATCGTATCCACGGCACGCACCGGCCTCGGCAAGAGCTGGAAGGGTGCATTCAACATGACTTACGGCGCGACTCTCGGTGCGCACTCGGTGCGTCACGCGGTAGAGCGGGCAGGCATCGACCCGGCGGAAGTCGAGGATGTGATCATGGGTTCCACCTTCGGCGAGGGCACGACGGGCGGGAATATCGCACGGGCGATCGCATTGCGCGCCGGACTTCCCGTGACCACCGCGGGTTTGAGCATCAACCGCTTTTGCAGCTCCGGGCTGCAGTCCATCGCACTGGCTGCACAGCGAATCATGACCGAGGGTGCGGCCGTGATCGTCGCCGGCGGCGTGGAGAGCATCTCGTGCGTGCAGAATGAGGCGAACACTCACATGCGCCGCGATCCATGGTTGGTCGAGCACAAGCCGACGCTGTACTGGAACATGCTGCAAACCGCCGAAACCGTGGCGAAGCGCTACAACATCGGCAAGGACGCCCAGGATGAGTACGGCGTGCGCAGTCAGCTGCGCGCCGCCGCCGCGCAGGCCGCAGGGAAATTCAAGGACGAGATCGTACCCATGACCACCGTCATGGGAGTCGCGGACAAGGCGAGCGGCACGCTCGGTACGCGCGAAGTGACCATCTCGAGCGACGAGGGCATACGTCCCGATACCACGCTACAAGCCGTGGCGCAGATTCGCCCGGCCATTCCGGGCGGAGTGGTCACGGCGGGGAATGCCAGCCAGTTTTCCGATGGCAGCAGCGCCGTGGTGGTCATGGACGGCAAACTGGCGCAGCAGCGGGGCCTCAAGGCGCTGGGAATCTTTCGCGGTTTCGCCATCGCCGGTTGCGAGCCTGACGAGATGGGCATCGGCCCCATCTATGCGGTGCCGCGCCTTTTGCAGCGCACCGGTTACAAGGTCAGCGATATCGATCTGTGGGAGCTGAATGAGGCATTCGCCTGCCAGGTCCTGTACTGCCGCGACAAATTGGGCATTCCCGACGAGAAGTTGAACGTCAACGGCGGCGCCATCGCCGTCGGACATCCCTATGGAGTCAGCGGCGCCCGACTCACGGGGCACGCGCTCATCGAAGGCAAGCGCCGCGGCGCCAAGCTCGTGGTCGTCACCATGTGCATCGGCGGCGGCCAGGGCGCCGCCGGCCTGTTCGAAGTGGCATGACATGGGTGTTCGGGATCTATTCGAGCTGAAAGGCAGAGTCGCCCTCGTCACCGGAGGATCACGCGGCCTGGGATTGCAGGTCGCACTGGCGCTGGGTGAAATGGGCGCGAAGATCGCGATCAGCGCGCGCAAGCCCGCGGAACTCCAGGAAGCGAAGCAAGTTCTGGCTGCCCAAGGCATCGACGCGCTGACGGTGGTCAACGATCTGACCAAGAACGATCAGGTGCCGGCGCTGGTCGAGGCCGTCGCCGGTCATTTCGGCGCGATCAACATTCTGGTCAACAACGCCGGCACGAGCTGGGGCTCGCCCGCGGAAACGTATCCCCTCGAGGCGTGGAACAAGGTCATGAACTTGAACGCCACCAGCATCTTTGCGCTCAGTCAGGCGGTTGCAAATCGCTGCTTCATTCCGCAACGCTCCGGCAACATCATTGTGATGGCCTCGGTTGCCGCGCTGCGCACCGGCATGCAGATGAAGGCCGTCGCGTACTACGCGTCAAAATCGGCCGCCCTGCATCTGACCCGGGCTCTCGCGGCGGAGTGGGGCGTGTATGGCATCCGCGTCAACGCGATCTGCCCGGGGTTCTTTCCATCGAAAATGTCGGAAGGCCTGCTGGAGACGATTTCCCCCGCGGTCATCGAGCGCACGCCGCTGGGGCGTCTCGGCGGCGATACAGATTTGATGGGCGCTGCGGTGTATCTTGCCTCGGACGCTTCCCGGCATGTCACGGGCCAGTACATTGCCGTGGACGGCGGCGCGTCCATCGCATGAGCAGTCCGGCCGCGGGACTGCGGTCTCCCCCGGAGCAACACGCCTTCGATACGGAACGCCTCGCCGCCTGGATGCAGTGGCGCATCGAGGGTTTCGTGGGACCGATCGACGTGCGGCAATTCGCCGGCGGACAGTCCAATCCCACGTTCATGGTGGCGTCGGCCAATCATCGCTATGTGCTCAGACGCAAGCCGCCGGGGAAATTGTTGCCGTCGGCGCACGCGGTCGATCGGGAGTATCGGGTGATTGTGGCGCTCGCCGATACGGACGTACCGGTGGCGAAGGCCTTCGCGCTGTGCGAAGACCCGGCGGTCATTGGCACCGTGTTCTATTTAATGGACTATGTCGAGGGGCGTCTGTTCTGGGATGCCGCATTGCCCGAAACACCGGCGGCCGAACGCCGCGCAATCTACCAGGAGATGACGCGGGTGATTGCGGCGCTGCATTCGGTGGACTATGCCGCGGTGGGCTTGGGAGACTTCGGCAAGCCCGGGCACTACATCGAGCGTCAGGTGTCGCGCTGGACTCAGCAATATCGAGCCGCGGAAACCGAACGCATCGAGGCCATGGAGCGGCTCATCGAGTGGCTGCCGAAGAACATTCCCGACGATGAGGAAACCGGCATCGTGCACGGCGATTTTCGGCTCGATAACGCCATATTCCATCCGCGCGAACCGCGTATTCTGGCGGTGCTGGATTGGGAGCTATCTACGTTGGGGCACCCGCTGGTCGATTTGGCCTATGTGTGCATGCGGTACCATTTATCGGTCGACCAGTTCCGCGGTCTTGCGGGCCTTGATCTGCAGGAACTTAAAATTCCGAGCGAGGCTGAGTGCGTGGCGGACTACTGCCAACGCCGCGGGCGCACACCGGTTGCAGCGTCGGAATGGACGTACTATTTGGCGTTCAACATGTTTCGCCTTGCGGGAATTTTGCAGGGAGTGCTGGCGCGGGCGATCCAGGGAAACGCCTCGAGCGAGACGGCATTGGAGGCGGGCCGACGGACGCGGCCGCTGGCCGAGCAGGCCTGGGCCCTGGTGCGTCAAACATTCGACGTTTAGTCGAGAGGATTTCAAACATGGATTTTTCGCACAGCGACAAGGTTCGGGCCCTGCAGGAACGCGTTCAGAGATTCATGGACGCGCATGTCTATCCTGCGGAGACCATCTTCGAGCAGGAAATGGAAAAAAACCGTCACGACGGCAACCCTTGGCGGCCCACCGCGATCATGGAGGAACTGAAAGCCAAGGCCCGAGCTGAGAATCTTTGGAATCTGTTCCTGCCGGACTCGGCGCATGGCGCAGGTTTGACCAATCTTGAATACGCGCCGCTGTGCGAGATCATGGGGCACTCGCACGTTGCTCCCGAGGCATTCAACTGTTCGGCTCCGGACACCGGCAACATGGAAGTGCTGGCGCGCTACGCGACTCCCGAACAGCAGCGGCGCTGGCTCGTGCCGCTGCTGGACGGGCGTATCCGCTCCGCCTTCGCCATGACAGAGCCCGACGTCGCATCAAGTGACGCTACCAATATCCAGTCGTCCATCGTGCGCGACGGCGATCACTATGTGATCAACGGCCGCAAGTGGTGGACCTCGGGAGCCGGGGATCCCCGCTGCGAAATTATGATTTTCATGGGAAAGACCAATCCCGGCGCCGCGCTGCATGGCCAGCAGTCCATGATTCTGGTGCCCATGAACACCCCGGGCGTGAAGCGAATCCGGCAGTTAACTGTCTTCGGCTACGATCACGCGCCGCACGGGCATTCACAGATCGATTTTGTCGCTGTGCGCGTGCCGGCGGAAAATATTCTGCTGGGCGAGGGGCGCGGGTTCGAAATAGCCCAGGGGCGTTTGGGCCCGGGACGCATCCACCATTGCATGAGGCTGATCGGTCTGGCCGAGCGCGCATTGGAAATGCTCTGCCGGCGCGCGCAGCAGCGTGTCGCATTCGGCCGGCGCTTGTCCGAACAAGGCGTCACGCTCGAGCGCATCGCCGAATCCAGAATCATGATCGATCAGGCGCGTTGGCTGGTTCTGAATGCGGCTTATATGATGGACACCGTCGGCAACCGTGCCGCCAAGAAGGAGATCGCGATGATCAAAGTCGCCGCCCCCATCATGGCCTGTCAGGTGATCGACTGGGCCATGCAGATTCACGGCGGTGGCGGCGTCAGCGACGACTTCCCCCTGGCGGCGGCCTACGCGGCGGCGCGAACGCTGCGCTTTGCAGATGGCCCGGACGAAGTGCATCGGGAACAGATCGGCAAATTGGAACTGGGCCGCTATCGGCAGGGCGCCGCGACGACCTGATCTGCACGGAGCGCCCAGCATGTCCGATCGACATTTCAAGTTCTGGCCGGCGCATACGACCCGCACCCTGGTTGCGCCTGCCACCAACCTTTACTACAACGCCGAAGTGTCGGCGCACCGCTACCCCGACAAGCCGTTTCTCGTGTTCTACGATACGGCGGTCACCTTTGCCGAATTTTTAGACGAGTCGCAACGCATCGCGGGCTTTCTCGAGCGACGCTGCGCCGTGCGCAAGGGCGATCGCGTCCTGCTGCTCATGCAGAACAGCCCGCAGTTCGTGATCGGCTACTACGGCATTCTGCGCGCCAATGCCGTGGTGGTGCCGCTTAATCCGATGAATCTCACGCAGGAAATTCTTCGCTATGCAGAGGACTGCGGCGCGAACACCCTGATCGTGTCGCAGGAATTGTATTCTCGCGTCGAGCCGCTGCTGGGGAATTGCGCTCTCAAGTCGGTCATTGTCGCAGCGTATTCAGATTATCTGAAGCGCCCGACCACCCTCGCCGTGCCCGACTTCATTTCGCAGCCGCTAGCACAGTTTGCCGGGCCGGGCTTGACTTTGTGGCGCGATGTGCTTGCCGCCGGCTTGCAGCCCGGACCGTTGACCGCGGGTCCGGACGATTTATGCGTGATGCCGTATACCTCCGGCACCACGGGTGTGCCCAAGGGCTGCATGCATACTCACCGCACCGCCATGCACACACTGGTCGTGGGAATGCGCTGGTTTTCCATTCAGCCGGAATTGACACTGATGGCGGTGGCTCCGCTGTTTCACGTGACCGGCATGCAGGGGGGGATGAACGGCCCACTGTATATCGGCAACACGGTCGTCATGCTGCCCCGCTGGGATAGAAATGCCGCGGCGGAGTGCGTGCAGCGATACCGGATCTCGAGTTGGACCGCGATACCAACCATGATTCAGGATTTCTTCGCCAATCCCGATATTGCGAAATTCGACTTGAGTTCGATTCGCCGCCTGAGCGGCGGTGGTGCCGCCATGCCGGCAGCCGTTGCGCAGCGGCTGCTGGATATGGGCGTCACGTATTACGAGGGCTATGGATTGTCCGAGACCATCGGGGCCACGCATTTGAATCCGCCCGAACACCCTAAGAAACAGTGCTTGGGCGTTCCGATCCATGACGTCGATTCTCGCGTGGTTGATCCCGTGACGCTGGCGGAATTGCCGGCCGGCGAGGTCGGAGAAATAGTCACACACGGCCCGCAGGTGTTTCTCGGCTACTGGAACCGGCCACAGGAAAGCGCCGAAGCCTTTGTCGAGATCGACGGCAAGCGCTTCTTGCGCACCGGCGATCTGGGGCGGGTCGACGAAGAGGGATATTTCTTCATGGTCGACCGCCTCAAGCGCATGATCAATGCGGCCGGCTACAAGGTGTGGCCGACGGAAGTTGAGTCCCTCATGTATCAGCATCCGGCGATTTTGGAAGCTTGCGTCATCGGCGCCAAGGATGCGCACCGCGGCGAGACCGTCAAGGCGCTGATCGTGCTGCGCCCGGAATGGCGCGATCCGATCGATGCACAGCAGATCATCGACTGGTGCAGGGAAAACATGGCGGCTTACAAGTGTCCGCGAATCGTCGAGTTCGTCCCGGCGCTGCCCAAATCGGGTGCCGGCAAGATCATGTGGCGCGCATTGCAGGATCGCGAAGCGGCCGTCCAAACGGGAGAGATTTCAACGTGAAGGCATTGCTCAGCAAAAGCCCCGGAGGACCGCACACCTTGGTGCTCGAAGAAGTCCCGGAGCCCATGGCGGGTCCGGGGGAGGTCCGCATCGCCGTGCGCGCATGCGGCGTCAACTATCCGGATCTGCTGATCATCCAGGATCTCTACCAGGTCAAGCCGCCGCGGCCGTTCTCGCCCGGCGCAGAATTGGCCGGTGTGGTTGATGCGGTGGGAGAAGGCGTCAACAATGTTCGGGTCGGCGACCGAGTGCTGGTATCCCCGGTAAGAAGCGGCATGGCGGTGAAGGCCGTGGGACTCGCCGGCAATTGCTGGAAGATTCCCGATGCGATGCCATTCGAGGAAGCTGCGGCCCTGCTGCTGACCTACGGCACCTCCCAGCATGCCCTCAAGGACCGGGCGCAATTGCAGCCGGGCGAGACGCTGTTGGTGCTCGGCGCCGCAGGCGGCGTTGGACTGGCGGCAATCGAGTTGGGCAAGGCCATGGGTGCTCGCATCGTGGCGGCGGCATCCAGCCCCGAGAAGCTCGCGCTCGCTCGGCAGTGCGGCGCCGATATCGGCGTGCAATACCCGACCGGACCTCTCGACAAGGCGCAGGCCCGCGACCTCACGAACCGCTTCAAGTCGGCTTGCGGGCCCGACGGCGCCCAGGTCATTTACGATGGCGTCGGCGGGGACTATACGGAGGCCGCGCTGCGCGCCATCGGTTGGCAAGGGCGGCACCTCGTGGTCGGCTTTACGGCCGGCGTGCCGAAACTGCCTCTGAATCTCACGCTGCTCAAGAGCTGTCAGATCGTCGGTGTTTTCTGGGGCGAGTTCACATCCCGATATCCCGCCCTGCATGCAGCCAATGTCGCTGCATTGCTGGCCATGTATCTCGCCGGGCGCATCAAACCCGTCGTCACCGAACGGTTTCCTCTGGCGCGCGGCGCCGAAGCCATTGCCAGATTGGGCGACCGCAAAGCGCGCGGCAAGGTGGTTGTCGTCATCGACTGAATTCGTCGAGCGCGTCCCGGTACGATCAGCGCTGCAGCTTGCGGATATCGGCTTCCACGGTGCGCGAGGTCGTCCTAACCATGGGGCCCTATGAAATGCGGCGATCTCGCGACATCATCGCGACGGCATAATGTGGGCCATCCATGGCCGTCGATGGATCGAATCTCGCGAGTGACGGGCGACAAGTCATAGCGGATAGCGGCCGATTTGAGTCTCGATTGTCAACCAGCGCAGATCGGTAAATTCCGCGATTCCAGCTTTGCCGCCAAAGCGGCCATAGCCGCTTGCCTTCATGCCGCCAAACGGCATGTGCGCCTCATCGTGCACCGTCGGCCCGTTGATGTGGCATATGCCCGACTGGATTTGGTTCGCAAGCACAATACCACGGGCAATGTTAGCGGTGAATATCGAGGCAGAAAGGCCGTACTCGGTGTCGTTGGCAAGGCCGACAGCTTCGTCCGCATCGCGTGCACGCAGCACAGTAACCACGGGACCGAAGGACTCTTCGTGATAGAGGCGCATCTTGCGCGTGACGCGATCAAGAACCGTAGCCGGCATGAACACGCCAACCCCGGTCCCGCCCGCAGCGAGTACTGCACCCTTCGCGACGGCGTCGTCGATCAGCCGGCGTATGCGATCGGCCGAGCTGGCGTCGATCACCGCGCCGAGGGGCGCCGCTCCTTCGCGTGGATCCCCCGAAATGAGGTGCATCGCCTTGAACGCAAGTTTCTTCATGAATTCATCGGCCACCGATTCGATGACCACGATGCGCTCTGTCGACATGCAGATCTGACCTTGATTCATGAACGCCCCGAAAGCTGCGGCTTTGACCGCCTCATCTAAATCGGCATCTTCAAGTACCAGCAATGGTGCTTTGCCGCCGAGTTCCAACAAAACAGGTTTCAAGTTATCTGCCGCTCGTCGCGCCACCTCGCGGCCCACCCGTGTAGATCCGGTAAAATTAATACGACGCACGGCCGGATGATCTATCAAGGCGCCGACGATGTGCGCCGCATCCTCCGGCGCGTTATTAATGACATTCAACACGCCAGCCGGCAATGCCGACGCAAATGCCTCGCCGATCAAGACGTGCGTGCGCGGACAGATCTCCGACGCTTTGAATATAACGGTATTGCCGCAGGCGAGCGGCGTTGCGATCGCTCGTACTCCAAGGATGAGCGGTGCGTTCCATGGGGCGATCCCGAGTACGACGCCCGCAGGCTTCCGCACTCCCATCGCAAGGCAACCCGGTTTATCGGAGTCAAATAATTCGCCCCCGATGTGCGTAGTCAGTGAAGCGGCTTCGCGCATCATGCCCTCAGCAAGCCGCAGGTTGAATTGCGCCCAACCCTCGGTGGCGCCCGTTTCTTCGCGCATTGCCGCAATGAATTCTGCGGACCGAGCGCGGAATGCATCCGCGGCTAAGTTCATTCTTTCGCGTCGCACTCCAGGACCGAGCGAAGACCAGCCAGGGAACGCCGCGGCGGCGGTATCCGCCGCCGCTTCGGCATCTGCAATGCCCGCCGCGGCCGCAAGTGTCGCGACCTCTCCGGTGACTGGGTTACGGCGAACGAAGGTGCGCCCATCGATCGCGGCAGTTGAACGGCCGCCTATGTGCAGTTCGGCTCGCATGCCTGGTGGTTTGTTCACAATCTACTCCTGCCTCCACATCCATGACTGGAAAGACGCCGTCGATATCGTGACCACGGCCGCCCTCCGGAAATGGAGTGTACGTCTTGCTCTTATGTTTGCGGTTAGCGCGGTCGAGATTGTGCACAACCAGACAAGTGGCGCGGCGGGGAAGCCATTAAGCTAGGATCGCGATATAAGAAGTTCCCTCCGTCGAGGAGCAACACAATAAATTCCACTGTAAGAGGGGGACCACGATGAAAACGATTTCCTCGTTGACGCTGGCCGGATGCGCTTCCATCGGAGGAGGGCGATCCTGTGCAACAGTTTCTGCGACGTTTTGGCTTGCGATTGCAGTCGGCACGATCGCCCTCGTCTCGACCTCGTGGGCGCAGCGCGCCGATCAAACCAGCACCCCGACGTCGGTCACCGGCAATCTCAGCGATGCGTCCAGGCTCGATGAGATCATTGTGTCCGCAAGAAAGCGCGACGAGCGGGTGAGTGACATTCCTGAGTCAATTACAGCAATTTCGGCGTCGGAATTGATCAACAAGGGCATCAATGACGTTGAAGCGCTCGGTCGTGAAACCCCGAATCTTCAGTTGAATATGCGGCAGGATTTGACGACTAACGTGGTCATCCGCGGCGTGGGGGCCTATGGGGACGTGCTCGGTGTCGGATTTAACATCGACAATGTTCCTAATTTCACCGATCAAACCATGCGTCTCGAGGACCTCGAGAGCGTTGAAATCCTCAAAGGTCCGCAGGGGACGCTCTACGGCGGTAGTGCCATCGGCGGCATCGTCCGATACGTCAGCAAAAAGCCGAAATTCGACTGGAGCGGTGAGTTTAGAGCAGAGGTGGGAAGCTACAATTCTCTCAATGTGTTCGCCGCGCAAAATCTCGTGCTGGTACCCGATCAGCTTGCACTGCGGTTGTCCGGCTATGACGTCAAGACCGACGGCTACATAACGAACAGCGCGCTCGGAATTGACGGCAGCCCTTCAACCCAGTATGGCGTTCGAGCGATGCTCCTGTATCAACCGACGGACAGCGTGAGCGCCTTGTTAACCCTACGGCATGCCCGCATGCGAAACGGTGCCGACGAATACATCCCCAGGGCTCAGGTAACGAGCTTTACCCACGATGCTCCGTTCTTCAAGCCAACATCAAACACGCGCACGACGGACGGCGCGGTGCTTGAGGTAAATGCAGATTTTGCGTCGCGCAACCGCCTGACGTCTATTAGCTCCTATACCCGGACCCCCTATACGATCGACACGGACATTTCATTCTCGCCTCCGGGGATGCCGGGGTTGAGTCTGTTCACGCTTCCCGGAAACCGCCCGACCGAGGTGGCCACCCAAGAATTTCGTCTCACCTCGCCATCGACCGACACTTATGACTGGTTGGTTGGGCTATACGCTGCTGATATCCGCAATGTTCTGCTCAACAGAGTAGGCATTGCATCGTACGTGCCTACATCCGCTACCACCGTCATCAACGACTTCAGCACTGATCGAATTGATTTCGCCGGATTCGGAACTTTTAACTACCACATCGGGAACTTCACGGTCGGTGCGGGCGCGCGAGTGGGCGAAACGCGCTATAAAGCCAACGTGCTAATCGAGGCTGGCGGATTACCCAATCAGTCGGCGTCCATAACTTCCCGCTCCACTTTGCCCAAGCTCTCCGTCTCTTACAAATTGGACTCTGGGCGCCTGTTCTACGCCAGCGCCGCCAAGGGCGAAGAGCCCGGAGCGATTAACGTCACTTCCACCGCGCCAATTCCTTTCAAATCCGAAACAGCCAACAGCTATGAGATCGGCTCAAAAGGAAATTGGCTCGATCGCCGCTTTGAATATGAGGTCGCAGCCTTCTATGTGAAAAATAAGGATCATCAAGCTCAGACTAATCGATTCATTCCGCCCTACGGTCTGGTGGCAATCATCAGCAATGTCGGGGATGCACGCACGTACGGAACGGAAGCGAACGTCAACTGGCGACTCGCGACTGACCTTACGGTCCGCGCCAGTGCGGGATATCTCAACGCGAAGTGGCAGCAGGCCGCTATATCCGGCGTTCCGATCGACGGCAAATTCGTTCCGAATTCTCCCACCGTCACGGGGAGCCTGGGCATCGCCTATAGCCGTCCGGTGTTTACCGGCCTGCGGTTCGACGGCGACTTTGACATGAGCTACGCGAATAAGTTTTGGTGGGACCTGGCGAACACGCCCGGCACCGCAAATCCGGCCTACTGGCTGGGTAACGCCCGCATTGCCATTGGTTCGGAGAGCAAGAGCTGGCAGGTGTCCTTGAGCGCGACAAATATCTTCGGTGTTCACTATTGGACTGAGTACAACCCGGGATTCTACGTACCCGGAACGGGGCCTTGTGCCGGTTGCACCGATCTCGGTGCCGCTGGTGCGCCACGGCAGATATTTGCGGCGATCTCTCTGCGGCACTGAGGCGGATCAATGCGTACCTGGTCCTATGAAATTCGTGCGCTAACGCTGCTATCGCTCGGTTTCGCACTGGTCGGTCTCGATCGATGGATCATCGCCCCGCTACTGCCTGAGATGATGCGTGACCTGCACCTGAGCTATCAAGATGCGGGTAACGCGATTGGCGTTCTGGGTGTGGTCTGGGGAGTGTCTTCAACGCTGCTTGGCAGGGTATCTGACAGCATAGGCAGACGCCGTGTCTTGATACCCGCGCTGCTAGGATTCTCGGTACTCTCCGGGCTAAGTGGTTTAGTTCGCTCAGCAGGTTCACTGTTGTTGATCCGCGGTACGATGGGTGCAATGGAGGGTGCCTATCTGCCTGCCTCGATTGCAGCGAACGCCGAAGCGTCTCCAGCGAGGCGGCGGGGACTCAACCAGGGCATCCAGTTGTGTATGTTCGCGCTATTCGGACTGGGATTCGGTCCTCTTATAGCCGCGGCTCTATTGTCCGCAACCGGCTCGTGGCGTTGGGTGTTCGCGATGGTCGCCATTCCGGGTCTCATTGTCGCGGCCGGCATCTCTCTTACCGTGAGCGAGCCCGAACACCTTCAAGGCGACGCACAGTTGCGGCCCGCGATTGCGTGGCGAAATCTGTTCCGCTCGCGAAACGTAGTGGTAGCGATGGCCGCTATAGTCTGCGCAATGAGCTGCGTGTTCGTGCTGGCGGGCATGTTGCCGGTCTATCTGACGAACTTCGTTCACTTGCCTGCGGCCGATATTGCCATGGTTCTTTCGGCGATCGGTTTCGGTGGGGGAGGCGGTCAATTTTTGCTCAACTGGTTATCGGATTTCGCTGGCCGTCGCAACACGATGTTGTTGTGTTTTGTAGGCGCGTTCCTGTCGCTCTGGCTGTTTGGCCATGCTCATTCGGATGTGCCCTGGCTTTTCCTGACGCTGCTCTCCTGCTCGGCGTTCTCATTTGGCGTAGTCTCTATGACCACAGGGCCGATCGCGACTGAGGCCGTGCCAAACATCCTTACCGCGTCCGCGGTAGGCATAATTTCAGGGGCAGGTGAGATTTTTGGCGGGGGAATCGCGCCTTCTGCGGCCGGTTGGGTGGCTGAGCATCTCGGCATCGACAAAGTATTATGGGTTGCCTTCGTCGGCCTCGGCGTTGGAATTATGGTCAGTATGTTTCTGGTGGAAACCGCGCCGCGCCGATTAGTTTCGCAACCGTTGCGGGCTGCCCCCATTCCATCGGATGTGTCGACTAACCGCTAGGGTGGGCATAAGCTTAGGCAAAACTAGGGCGGGGCCATGAACATCGAGCCGCTTGCTAAATCCGCGATGAGTTCCTTTTCGACCGATGGCGTCCCAGCCAACGATCGATTGCCGTTGTGGGGCAAGGCGATCTGGAAAATGATCGGCGGGCTTGATTCACGCGCGTTCGGCGACCAGGCGTTTGCAGGACAGATCGTGGGTGGGGATGCGTCCTATGTTCACCTATGTAAGCTGGATGCCACCCGCCACCGGGTGGTGCGCACGCCCTCACAAGCCCGCCGTTCTCACGTCGGCGTGCTGAAGGTGGTCGCGCAATTGCAAGGGGTAGCTCAATTCGAGCAGTTTGGACGCTCGGTACGGCTGCAGCCGGGAGACTGGAGTGTCTACGACACGACTCACGGGTACAACGTGATCAATCCGCGCAGTGTCACCCAGCTGGTCATGATGATCCCGAAGGATCGGCTACCGGAGCAGATCCCGATAGATCGTCTGTTGGTGCGCCGTCTCACCAGTCAGCGCGGGGTTTCTCGGCTGGCGTGGACGAGCATGCTGACAGCTTTTCAGGAATTGCCAACGATGTCTCCAGCCGCGGCAGCTGGAACTGCGGACGTGTTGACGCAACTTGTGTTCTTGAGTCTTCTCGAGTTGGGCGGCAATTCATGCGCGTTGGGCCAGCGCGCCACGTTGCGCGATCGAATCAAGGCGTTCGTAGCCTGTAGGCTGAGCGACCCCCGGCTTTCGGTCCAGTCTATCGCTGAAGGCCTGAACTGCAGCCGTCGCCATCTTTATAACGCCTTTGCGGGCGAATCAGACGGTATTGCCGGCTATATCCTTGCGCAGCGTCTCGCAGCCGTTCGAGCGTTACTTGAGGATCCAAACCAGGCTTCGCGCGCGATCACAGACCTTGCATTTGACGCGGGATTCAATCAGCTCGCGCATTTCAGTAAAGTGTTCAATGCTCGCTTTGGCTGTTGTGCTCGCGAATGGAGAAGTCGTCCGATGGCAGCGGCGAAGGCACAAGAAAAGCCCTCCCTTCCGTAGCTTCACTAATTCGCGCCAGGCGGTATCGGCTAAGCCGCGATTTGAGGATGCCGCGTAGTTAGGCCTTTTCTCGTGTTTGCAGGGCGACCGGGGCGATCAGCGCTGCAGCTTGCGGATATCGGCTTCCACGGTGCGCGAGGCAGCGAACAGCACCAATGCCGCCAACGCCGCCAGCACCGGAATGATGTACATGGCGTTGTGCAACCCCACGGCCTTGAACGCTTCGGTCATGGTCGACATACCCGCATCGCGCATTGCCCGACGCGCAAAGTGGTCGCTCAACATTCCCAATCCCAAGCTGCCGAAACCGGCGCCGAGCACATACATCGCGCAGAAATAGATGGCCACGGCGGTTCCGCGCAAGCGTGGCTCGATAACGTCCTGAATGGCGGAGTACACCGTAGCGTAGTACACGAACATGGTCATGGTGCCGGCGGCCATAAGAATCATGAACGCGCCGGTGGCACCCTTGGGCTGGTTCACTGCAAGAAAAATACACGGCGCTGCTATAGCCATGGAACATGCCGACAGCAGCAGGCGGCCGTCATGCCGCTTCGCGCCGATCCGGTCGGCAAGCCAGCCGCCCACCAACAAGCCGATGGCCCCCACCGCGCCCAGCGATATCGCGGATACATTGCTCGCCTGCCTGAGTCCCATTTCGTGGAATCGCTGCAAAAAGGGCGTCTGGAAGCTGTTGATGGCATACATATTAAAGTTGTGGAGCACGCCCGAGAGGATGATCCACCGCATGGTGGGCAGTCTCAGCACGGCGGCGAACGAGGACTTCACCGAGGCAGGGGCGCCACCGCTTAAGTTTTTGAATTCGATTGCGCCGCGCACGGGCTCCGCAATCCGCAGCACCAGCCAGGCGAACAGCAGGCCGGGAATACAGGCGAGCAAAAAGGCTGCGCGCCAGCCGAACGTGGCGCCGATCGTGCCGGCGCAGTAATAGGCCAGGAAAATGCCGGCCGGCAGTCCGAGCATAAATACTGCCATGGCACGGGCGCGCTGCTCCTTCGGGTACAGGTCGCCGATCAACGATTGCCCCGCGGGCGCGCAGCTCGCCTCGCTGAGACCCACTCCCAGCCTCGCGATGCTGAGCTGCACGTAGCTCTGCGCCAGACCGGATGCCCCGGTCAGCAGACTCCACGCGGCCGTGCTGATGGCGATGAGGCGAGTGCGGTGCCATCGGTCCGCCAGCCAACCGAGCGGCAGGCCGACCAATGCATACGTCAGTACGGTCACCGTCCCCAGCAAGCCGAGCGCCGTGTCGCTCAAGTGAAATTCCCTGCGGATTGGTTCGCCCAAAGAACCCAGCAACTGGCGGTCGAAAAAATTCAGCAAATTGATGACGAACAGCACAAACAGCGCGTACCCGGCACGCGATTGATTCTTCGTCACAACGACGCCCTCTGCCGAATGACAAACCGATCCGGCCATATCAGAATTTGGTTCGCACAGTGACCCCAAAGGTCCGAGGATCAGCCAAAAACGCGTCGACCTGTTGATATTGGAAAGGCGCGTCGAATGCGACTTGATAGTACCCCTTGGCGGCGAGGTTCGCGCCCCATACCTCAACTGTCCATTTGCCGTCGGTGGAACCGATGCCGAGCCTGGCATTCAGCAGGCCGTAGGCGCCTTGGCGCTTGAGGGGATCAAGATCCGATCCCGTGTTGTACGAGGAGCTGTATTTCTCGCTGACGCTTGCGCGGAATTCAATCGTCGAGGACATCGGCACGGTGTAGGTCGCGGAGGCCACTCCCGACCAGAGCGGCGCGAAGGACAGCCGATCGTTCAGCCGGACGAGATTCGTCGCCGCATTCGGTGCAAACAGAGATTGCGATTCGCCGAATTCCGTGATGTTGGTAAAGGCATACGTCACACCCCCGGAGAGGCTGAGTCCGGCTAGCGGCGTGGCCCATGCGGCATCGAGTTCGGCGCCCTTGGACTCGAGTTTACGAATCGTGCTGACCACGAATTGAATGCCGGTAAACGTGTTCAACTGGAAATTCGTGTATTTCTGATCGAATATCGACGCATTCAGGCGCAAGGACCTATTGGCCAGCATACTCTTGATGCCGATCTCGTAGGACTCGACCGTCTCGCGGGGGAATTCGGTATCGAGTTTCGGCGTCAACGTAGGCTGACCCTGGGGACCGACCTCCGTCACCCGCGCCAGATTGAATCCGCCGGCTTTGAATCCGTTGGCCCACGACACATAGGCCATGACATCGTCGTTGAAACGATACGACAGCTTCACGGTGCCCGATACATTGCTTTCGTCCAAGGACTGGCTGTGCGTCAAGGCCGCCGTACTGCCGATCGCCGGCGCGAAGAACGGATTGAAGATGGTGGAGCAGCCGTAGCCCAGGAAGAAAGGGTTGGCCGTGCCCGCCGCCAATAAGGAGGCGCAGCCCAAGCCGCCGTCCGGATCGACATAGTTGGCCGTCGCGTTCTTTTTCTCAGACGTGTAGCGCAGCCCCGCGGTCAGATCCAGCCCAGGGGTGATGTTGTAAGTCTCGTTGGTGAAGAAGGCGTAGCTCTTTTCGTTCTGGTGGTAGAAATCCTGTTCGCCGGATTTTCCGGGAATAAAGGTTCCGCCCGGCGGCTTGCCGGTCAATTTGGGTATGGCGAGAAAATCCGGGGCCCCGGTGAATGCCGCCGAGCCGACTCCTCCGATGTATAAATCAAAGTCATTGCCGGCGTAGATGGCCGTGTTCGTGGTCAAAATTTCGTTGGAATAGAATGCGCCCACCAGCCAATCCAGCGGACCGCTCTTGCCGGCCATGCGCAGTTCCTCGCTGAATTGCTTAAAATCGGTCTGATTGTCTTCATTGGCCGGTTCTTGCGTGATGTCGATGCCGCTGTAATCGACGTCGTTGCCGGCAACGATGGTATTGTCGCGCCATGCTGTGATGGAGGTGAGCTTGGCGAAGCCGAGATCCCAATTCAGTTCGCCTGAAATTCCCATATCGCGAATCTGCTGAGTGACGGGCTGATTGGCGTAGGCCTGTCGCTTGAACGGGGAGAGCGATGGTGCGGCAATGGCGACGGTGCCGGCTTGACCGCCCAGAGGAGGGATGGAACCGAGCGCAGTGATAATGCCTGCGAACGGTCCGTCGGCCGTTTGCACGGCTCCGCAGCACGATTCGTTGCGCTTGGAGTAATCGCCGATCACCAGGAAGCTCAGGGTATCGTTGGGCGTGAGCACGAACTGGCCGCGCATCGTGTACATATTGCGATTGTCGGTCTTGTTGCTGGTATTGGGGCCGAGCGCGGTATCCACGTTGAGAAAGCCGTCGCGACGCTGGTAGCCAGCATAGAAACGAGCCGCGGCAATATCGCCGAGCGGCCCGGTGACCGAGGCATTGATTTCGCGATCGTTGTAATTCCCGCCTGTGGCCTCGGCCGTCACGCCGAACATAGTCGACGGCCGCTTGGTGATGATATTGATGACACCTGCATCGTTGTTCTTGCCGAACAGTTCTCCTTGCGGTCCCTCTAGAATTTCGATTTGCTCGATCTCTCCGAGGTCGCCAAAGCCGACTCCATTGCGCGGTCGATAGACCCCGTCAATCACCACGCCAACGGAGGATTCCAAGCCCGGATTGTCGCCGACGGTGCCGATCCCGCGGATGCGGGCAGTGGTGACGTTCTCACTGGTCGTCGAAGTGACCGTCACGCCCGGCGCCAGGGATTGCAGATTTTTGATATCCGTTACGCCGCCGTCTTTCAATTGCTGTCCTGATAGGGCGATTACTGAGATCGGAACGTCTTGGATGTTTTGTTCCCGCTTCTGCGCGGTCACGATAATTTCGCTGAGGATCGGCGCACTCGCTGCCGTTTGACCCCACGCGGAGCCGGTAGCAATGATGCCGGCAATTGCCAAAATGATTACAACGCAGTGCCGCGCGGGCACGACTAGATTGGTCATAGGTCCCCCCTGTATCGAAGGTATTCAACTATGGAGCGATTCTTAGCCAGAGAATCTGTGCGCCTCCATCCCGTGTTGTAGCGCGGTGCACGGTGTCCCGCGCGGCCCACCCCCTGTGGGCTGACCGCCACAATAGCCCCGTATCGAGACTACGGGAAGGGTCGGATATGCACCTCGCTTCGGACGTCAACTTGTTGACCCTCGGCGCCATTCTCAATGAGGCACCCGGTGGGGCCCCGGTCAGGGGTGTTTGTTGTATTTGCGCCCAATCCGGCGCCGGCTCCGCGCAATTCTCGCGCAGCACCAGGCACTGAAGACTCCCGCCCGGTCCGTCGAAGCGGCGGGCGATGAAATATAAATTGCGGCGCTGCGCCTCACTAACGGCGCAATCGCAACTGCTCCACTGTCTCGCGTATGACACAGTACGCACCCCGGCCCACGGCAATCGCCGAGTCGATAGATAGTAAATGCATGATTTATAAAGGCCAAATATGGATTTCTAAATTCTTTTCGCTTTTGCGGCAGATGGCATAGGCATTGCTATTCTAAGGAGGCGGCCCAAGGCGGTGGTGCCTATCGCTGACTTACCATCTCATTGGGATCAGACTGGCGGCCGAAGATATGCGGCCAGACAACTATAAATAATTGGTAAGCATCGCGAAGGAGGGAGTTTTGGCAGTAACGAGTAATAAAGATACGCAATTCCGCACGGCACCCAGGATTAAGGACTGTGTGCATGCCGCCTGCGCAAGCAGCGGCGATCAGCTCAGACCCCACGCAGTAGGAGAATTGAGATGAAATGGCTTACGTCAAAACGTCAGGTCAAGATGTTTTATGCCGTCGCAGCCCTAGTTACGACCTGTGGTGCCGCGATGGCCGCTTCCGATTCCGAACAATTCCAACGCTTCGGCGACCCCAATCAGTGGGGTGCACCGGCGGGTAATTTGAATCAAACCCGCTACAGCTCGCTGAAAGATATCAATGCTGGAAACGTCAAGGGACTGAGCATGATTTGGGCGCAGTCCAGCGGCACCTTGCGCGGTCATGAAGGACAGCCTTTGGTGATTCAAAATGTCGGCGGCAAACCGATGATGTTCATCGAAAGCGGCTGGCCGAACATTCTGCAAGCGCTCGATCTCAGTGATCCGGATCATCCGATCCAAGTGTGGCACTACACTAAAACCAGCGGCCGCGATGAATCGGCTGTGCCGCGCGCCTGCTGCGATACCGTGAACCGCGGAATGTCGTATGCGGACGGGAAACTGGTGTTCGGCACCTTGGACGGCTATGTGATCGCCCTCGATGCCATGACAGGCAAAGAAATTTGGGTCGTCAAGCACGCTCACCCGGACAAAGGCGAGACCATCACACCGGCACCGATCATTGCGAACGACAAGGTCATCATTGGTTTTGGCGGCGATGAATTTGCGGCTCGCGGCCGCATGACCGCCTACAACTTGGCCGATGGCAAGAAGGTGTGGGAGTGTCATTCCACCGGCACCGATGCCGACGTGTGCTTGACCAAGGACACCAACAAGAAGCATCCGGAGTACGGCACTGCGGGCAAGGATCTGGGTATCAATACCTATGTCGGCGATGAGTGGAAGCGAGGCGGCGGAGCGGCGTGGGGCTGGTATGCCTACGATCCCGCGCTGCACCTGGTTTACTACGGCACCGGCAACCCCGGTCTGTGGTCGCCGCAGTTCCGTTGCGCCGAACCTATCACGCAAGCCAATTGCAACAGCGGTAAGTTCGACAACAAATGGTCCATGAGCATTTTTGCCCGCAATGTCGACACGGGTGCGGCGGAGTGGGTCTATCAGATGACTCCGTTCGATCAGTGGGACTATGACGGCATCAATGAGGTCGTGTTGGTCGATATGAATGTCGATGGCAAGGCGCGCAAGACCTTGGTGCACTTCGACCGCAACGGCTTCGCCTATGTGTTCGACCGTACGGACGGCACGCTGTTGCGCGCCAACAAGTACGTCACGACCAACTGGGCGGAAAAGGTGGACATGAAGACTGGCCGGCCCGTCAAGGTGCCGGAACATTCTCCGCTCAAGGTGGGTGAGAATACTCAGGTCTGCCCTTCCGCAATGGGTGGCAAGGACCAGCAGCCGGTCGCGGTGGATCCGAACGATCCGACGAATTTCTATGTACCGACCAACAACTGGTGCATGGAACTCGAGCCGCAACAGCGTTCGCACACCACGCAGGGTACGGTTTACGTGTTCGCCAATGTGTTCATGTATCCCGAGAAACCTGGCGTCACCGGCAAGTTCAAGAAGTTCAACGTCGTAACCGGCAAGACCGAGTGGGAAATTCCTGATTCGTTCCCGAATTGGGGTGGCGCCCTGGTCACCGGCGGCGGCTTGGCCTTTTACGGCAGCTTGGGCGGCGACTTCCGCGCTGTGGACCGCGATAGCGGCAAGATCCTGTGGTCGAAGAAGCTGGGCTCCGGCATCATCGGCAACCCGATCACCTATTCTGTGAAGGGCAAGCAGTATGTGTCGGTGTGGTCTGGCATCGGCGGATGGATCGGATTGCCGGTGACAGCGGGCCTCGATCTGAACGACAAATTCGGCGCGATCGGCGCCACCGCAATGACCAAGGCGGCGAATCTCGCGTCAATTCCGCAGGGCGGCACCCTGTATACGTTCCGGTTGGGCGATTGACCTCTCGGTTGATTCACGGTTCGTATTAGGAAATTCGCCCGGTGACGCAAGTCACCGGGCTTTTCTTTGGTGCGCCTGGCAGGGCGCACCCGATTCGGCCGGTTGAAATGAAGATATCGCTTGTGCAACCTTCAATGGTTGAGCAAGTCCAAACGTATGTCAGGCTGCAGGCGAACGCTCATTCGAGGAGAATGGCTTTGAACAACAAGACACGAGGGTTCGCTCATCGAGCCGTCCTGATCGCGGGTTTTCTGGCGGCGGGCGCAGCCTCGGCCGATGACCTCAAGTCGCTGACGGTTTGCGCAGACCCCGGGAACATGCCCCTTTCCAATCAAAAGGGCGAGGGTTTCGAGAACAAGATCGCACAGGTGATCGGCACGGCGCTCGGCACGGGTGTGCAATATTATTGGCGGCCGTCCATTGAACGCGGTCTTATGCGCACGACCTTAAGCGAGGGCAACTGCGACCTCTGGATGGACATGGCGACGGATACCGAGGGAGCGGTAGTGCTCAAGCCGCTGTACCGGTCGACCTTCGTCCTGGCTTACCGCAATGACAAGGGCATCGATATTAAAAGCCTGGACGATCCGGCATTGAAAAAATTACGCGTCGGCGTATTCCAGGTCTCGGCGATTCGTCAGGCGCTCGCCGATCACCACGTAGTGTCGAATACAGTGATTCACTATCTGAGTCACAATGCCGATATCGTGGCGAACAATCAACCCTCGTATCAAGTCCAGCAGGTCATCAACGGCGAACTCGACATCGCCGCCGCATGGGGCCCGATGGCCGGCTACTACCAGAGCATCCTGAAGGCGCCGTTGACCATCCTCCCCGTCAATACCATGGAAGACAGGGAACAAATGGAATTCAATATGGCGCTGGCCGTGCCCAGAGGCAGGCCGGATGTCAAAGCGGCCATCGAGCAAGCGATCGAGCAGCACCGGAGCGAGATCCATCAGATTTTAAGCGATTACGGCGTGCCACTGGTGAAGTGTGAAGAATGCTACGTCTCGGGTAATTTACCTTCGCACGGGCCTTACCAAGAGGCGAAGCCCGAGTTGCAAGCGGTGGTCGACGTCAAGGAGCAGCGCGCCAGGTTGGCGGGGCTGAAGAAAGCCCTGGCGCAGGGTGCGAATCCTGACGATGAAATGAATAACGCCATCGTGGCCGACGATTTGGGTCGCGTGAACTACCTGGCCGCACATGGTGCGCATATCGATGCACTCGACGGTGAAGGGCATCCGCCCCTGGTCAACGCCGCCCGGTTCGGGTTCACGTCATTGGCGACCTTCTTGGTTGATCACAAGGCGAATCCCAATACCGCCGACCGAACCGGCTGGACGCCGCTCATGTATGCGGCATGGAATGATCAGCCGGATCTGATCAATATGTTGCTGGCGCATGGCGCAAAATTGGACGCATCCGACAATGACGGTCTGACGTCCTTAGCCATCGCCGCGCAAAACGCCAAGCCCAAGGCGGCGAAGGCGCTGCTGGACGCGGGCGCCGATGTCAACGCGCCGGTTGCGAAGGGCGGATATAGCCCTCTGATGCTGACGGCAATCGCGGGCTCGACCGACATCGCATCCCTGTTGGTCGATCGAGGTGCCAAGGTGAATGCCGCCAATCCCGGCGGCGTCACGGCTCTCATGATTGCCGCGGCGGGCAATCGATCCGGCATGGTCGGATTTCTGCTCAAGGCGGGTGCCGACGTCAACGCTCGAAGCGAGGATGGCCGGACGGCACTCACTATCGCCCAGGCCAATAATAGCGATGCAGTCGTTAAACTCTTGCAGGAGGCCGCCGGGAGCGGCGCCGCGAAATCAGGCTGATGCAACAGACATGAATGAAGGAGAGAGCCAGTGAGTAGAGGAGCGTTGATGGTGGGGATGGTGGTGACGATTCTTGCGGGGGCGAGTGCGCTCTGCGGTCTCGGCAGAGTTTGGGCTGACGATGCCGCAGTCGACTACACCAAGATTGCGCCGGCGGACCTGATCGCCAAGACTCCGCAAGGCAAGCTCGCCAATCCCTACAACGACACTCAAGCCGGCATCGTCGCGGAGGGCGGCAAGTTCCTGCAGAGCTATTCCTGCAGTGGCTGCCATGGCGGCGGTGGCGGCGGGGGTATGTGCCCTGCATTGACCAATGACATCTGGGTTTATGGTGGCGATGACGACACTTTGTTTCGACTGGTCACTCTGGGCAGCGACGAACTTCAAAAGCAGGGCTACACGCGCAAGGGGCGCGAAAACGTAGTCGGGCCCATGCCGCCGTTCGGCGCCATCATCAAGAATGCGGACGATTTGTGGAAAATCCTCGCATTTATACGGTCAAAGTACAGCGGTGACCCCGGCTACAAGTTTGGAACACCACCCGATCAGCAATAAATTGCTGCGGCGCAGGTTGCGCTAAGCGCGCAAAGAGACCAGTCTTTGATGGGACTGATTTAGCGCTTCGCAGGGGCGAAGCGTTTTGTCGATTTTCCGCAACAAGCGAAACCGTTGGGCATGGAAAGCTATCAGGCAGGGGGAACTCATGACGAACTTGAGTCTAGCCACGAGCCACGCATCGCGCATTCTGCATGTCGTTCAGAACGGGCTTCAACCTGCGGGCATTGAGCCGCATGTCACGCGTTCCTGGTATCGATGCTTGCGCGAGTACCGCATCGAACCCTCGGCACCCCGCCAAAATACTGTACTGACTTCCCAATCGCTCAAGGAATTGCAGCAACGAATGGGCGAACTGCTCCCGGTCGCGCGCGCCGAAATGGAGAGCCTGTACGAACAGATCGCAGGCTCAGGCTTCGCCGTCATCCTGTCGGATACTCAAGGCGTGGTGCTCACGACCATCACCGATCCGTCCCTGCAGCGCGAATTTCGCCAAGCGGGCTTATCGCTTGGCGCGCTGTGGGACGAACGCCACGAAGGTACCAACGGGATCGGCACTTGCCTTGCCGAAGGCTGTCCGGTGACCGTGCATCGGGAAGAGCATTTCCGCGGCTACAATCTCTCCCTGTCGTGTTCGGGCGCGCCGATTCTGGATCCGCACGGTTCCATCATCGGGGTTCTGGATGCATCCACCGCCAATTCCAGCGACAGCCGCTTGATCCAGCGCCACACCATGGCGCTGGTCAACATGTCCGCCCATCTCATTTCTCGCTGGAATTTCTTGAACGAGTTCAGCCAGTCCTGGATTTTGCGCTTCCATAGCCGACCGGAGTTCGTCGGCCTTTTGCACGAAGCCTTGGTCGCGATGGATGGGGCCGGCAAGATTCTCGCGGTCAACGAAAGTGCTCTTTTGCAGTTGGGCTGCTCGACGCGCAAGGCGTTAGTCGGCGAATCCATCGAAAGATTTTTCCAGTTCGACTTCGCCACTCTGGAGCATCGCGCTCAATTCGAGCCCAGTACCATTTGGCCGGTGCGGGATATGGCGCATGGGCGCCGCTTCTTCGCCATCGCCAGGGGTCCCCTGCGTCCGGCGGCGCGCACTATGGAATTGGCTGCGCCGCATACGTCGGCAGAGGCGGGTAGCGGCACCCCGCACCCGCGTGGGCAACAGCATGTCGGCGAGGATGCGCAAATGCGCAAGAACCTGACCTTCGGCCGTCAGCTGTTCGCAAAGCAGGTCCCGATTCTGCTGCAGGGGGCGACCGGCACCGGCAAGGAGGCATTCGCCAAAGCCCTGCATCACAGCGGCCTGTGGTCGGACAAGGCATTCGTGACTGTCAATTGCGCCGCCATCCCGGAAAGCCTGATCGAGAGCGAGTTGTTCGGCTATACGCGCGGCGCCTTCACCGGCGCGGTGAAGGAAGGCCGCGTCGGAAAGATTCTCCAATCCAACGGCGGCACGCTGTTCCTCGACGAAATCGGCGACATGCCGCTGATGTTGCAGACTCGCCTGTTGCGCGTGATCGAGGAACGCGAAATCGTTCCGCTCGGCAGCGACCAGGCGATTCCGGTGAGTTTGCACGTGATCAGCGCCACTCATCGGGATATTCGCCGGATGATCCAGGACGGCGAATTTCGCGAGGACCTGTATTACCGGTTGAACGGGATCACGCTGCACCTGCCGCTGTTACGCGATCGGGGCGACAAGGCGGACTTGATTCGCACCTTGCTGCAGGAAGAGAACTCCGATCAGGAGTCGATCGAGATCGCCGAGGACGCGTTCCAGAAGCTGCTGGATTATTCGTGGCCCGGCAATATCCGCCAGCTTCGCAATGCCTTGCGAACGGCCTCGGCGCTGTGCCGCGACGGCATCATCAGAATGTCGAACTTGCCGCAGGAAATCCTCCATACCGAAACCAGGGCCATCGCGTTATCGAGCATCGCGGGCAATGGGGAGGCCGCTGTTGTTGCGGCAAACCTGCCTTCCGCGGCGCTGCGTGACGCAGAATGCGCGGCCCTATTGAGGGAGTTGGAAAGAATGCACTGGAATATCAGCCGCACCGCGCAGGCGCTCGGTATCAGCAGGAATACGCTGTACCGGAAGATTCACAAACACAACATTGTTCTCGAGCAATAGCCCGGATCTATCCAATGCGGCGCTGTCCTTGAGGGCAGCGCCGCACCGTTCCCAAGTGACCGCCTAAGCTTAGGCTTTCAGCACTCCCGACAGTTTGGCCGCGTGGGTGGCCAGCGCGTCCATCAAGGGCGGATTCAAGCAGTCATAGGGTTCCAAGCCCAGTTCTTTGAGCCGGCCGCGCACCGCACCCATGTTCGCCGGGTCCGCACCCGCTTCGATGATCGAGGATACGAAAGCCGCAAAGCCGGGCGCCGACCAGCCCGCCTCCGATGACAATTCCGTGTGCACGAAATCGAGGCCGTAGAAGGCATGCTTGGTGTTCTCGATGCGGCCGTACATGTGTACACCGCAGACCTTGCAGGCGTGACGCTGGATGGTGGCCGACGGATCGACGACCGCCAGCTTGTCGCCATTCTGGGTAACCTTGACCTTGTCCTTGGACACGACCGCAACCACCGAGAATTGTGCACCCTTCGGTTTCCAGCACTTGGTGCAGCCGCAGGCATGATTGTGCGCAGTTTGCGCGCCAATCGACACCTTGACCGGCCGGTCTGTGCACTTACAGGTCAAGGTTCCGCCTGCGAAATCCTTCGACCCTTGCTTGACCCCGTTGTCGACCGACGGATGAATTGAAACTGCCATGATTCTTCCTCCCACTAGTAGTCATATACAGCCGTTTATACGGCAACTCACAATCAATCGCCGCACTTCAAATCCCGGGCGCTCGCTCAGTACTTGATCACGGAACGAATAACCTTACCTGCATGCATCAGCTCGAAGGCATCATTGATCTTTTCTAATGGCAGCACTTCGCTGATCATTTCATCGATCTTGATCTCGCCGTCGAGGTAGCGATTCACGTAGCCCGGCAGCTGCGAGCGGCCTTTTACGCCGCCGAATGCCGAGCCGCGCCAGACGCGACCAGTGACCAATTGGAACGGTCGCGTCGAAATTTCCTGACCCGCTCCGGCAACGCCAATGATAACCGATTCGCCCCATCCCTTGTGGCAACACTCCAGCGCCGAACGCATGACGTGGACATTGCCGATGCACTCGAACGAGAAGTCCACACCACCGTTGGTCAGATCGACGATGACCTGCTGGACCGGCTTGTCATAGTCCTTGGGATTGACATAGTCGGTTGCACCCAGCGCCTTGGCCATGGTCCATTTGCTCGGATTGAGGTCAACCGCGACGATGCGCGAGGCCTTGGCCATCACCGCGCCCTGCACCACCGACAATCCGATTCCACCCAGGCCGAATACTGCGACGGTCGAGCCCGGCGTGACTTTCGCGGTGTTCAGCACCGCCCCAATCCCCGTGGTGATGCCGCAGCCGAGCAGGCATACCTTATCGAGCGGCGCCTGCGGATTTATTTTCGCCACTGAGATTTCCGGCAGCACCGTGTATTCCGAGAAGGTGCTGGTGCCCATGTAATGCAGGATGGGTTTGCCTTTGGAGGAAAAACGCGACGTTCCGTCGGGCATGACACCTTTGCCCTGGGTAATCCGTATTCTCTGGCATAGATTGGTCTTGCCGGAGAGGCAGTACTCGCAGGTTCCGCACTCGGGTGTGTACAAGGGGATGACGTGATCGCCGGCTTTGACGCTGGTCACGCCGGCGCCGACTTCCTCGACGATGCCGCCGCCTTCATGCCCCAGAATTACCGGGAACATCCCTTCCGGATCAGCGCCCGACAAAGTGAAGGCGTCCGTGTGGCACACACCGGTGGCGACAATGCGCACCAGCACTTCGCCGGCTTTGGGACCGGCCAGGTCGACCTCGTCGATACTCAGCGGTTTATCGGCTTCCCAGGCAACAGCCGCGCGCGTCTTCATTGATTGGAGCTCCTTGGTGAAAGCATCTTCGGTGCGCAGTTCGCAACACGCCGTGTCCTTACCGACAAGCAGCAAGCGTGCCAGATGAACTCCCGGCGCACATAATGCTGATCGATCAATTACTTGCGGCCCGGGACACAATCTATGCGGGCACTCGCACGGCCGTGTGTTTCTGATCCGCCACAGTTTGTGCTTCAAAAATGAAGCAACGCCAATCCTCAATTCTGCGAGGACCAGAGCGGGACGGACGTTGGGCACGTCGCTAGGCCTGTATCTAATTCAACACAGAGTGCGACAAATTTGATCCTAAGGCGTGACAGTGATGGGCAACCAGCCCAGTCGCGCGGTGCAAGCGATTTGCGTCAAAACCACACTTTGCGGAATGTCGAGGAGCGCGCATCCGTGCGCCGGGCGCGCGCTGGGGCATTGGCTGCTTTGACGGAGTTTTCAGGCGCTTAGCCAGTGGCAGCAAACGCGCCGAAAACGGCGGGTAGAAGCTCTATTGCGCGGTGGTTGCACCATTGGTACGCCTCTTGCAGACAACTTACCCAGGCTACACCCGACGCCATGAGGCGTTTGGCGACTGCAAGCATGTCGCAGCCTTCGACGTCACGACAAAGAACTCGAAATGGAGGGGAGTTTTCATGAATAAGCGTACCAAGCTTGCGATCGCAGTGAGTGCCACGATGTGGATGATTCCGATGACCCGAGCGGTCGCGGGAATCGACGTCACTGCCGGCGATTGGAAGATCGATTTTTCCGGCAATGTGAATGCGTTCTATGTACACGCGAGTTGCGACTCGGGGACGCCGGGGCAGAGTATCAACGGCGGGTTGGCCTGCGCCGGCGACAATTCGTCTTCGGTTCGCAACGGTCTGCTTCCGGCCGCCTTGGTGTTCAGTGCGACCACGCGCCAGGACAATTTCGACATCGACGTGACCATCGGCTTCTATCCCGGTATCAACAGCTCGCTCGGCGGCGCCGTTAACGGCACGGCCAATCCCTCGGCATTGCAGTCGCCCGGCATCGATGCACGCCAAATCTACTTCACCTTCGGCGATGCGAGCTGGGGCACCGTGAAAATGGGCCGTGACATCGGCTTGTTCGGCAAGGACGCCATCCTCGATGACATGACTCTGCTCGGAGTGGGCACCGCGTCCGGCAACCCGGCACCGAGCAATACCAGCCTTGGGCGCATCGGCATCGGCTATATCTACACCGACTGGCTGCCGCAGATCACCTATACCACGGCGAACTACAGCGGATTTACCGGTTCGATCGGCATTTTCCAGCCGCTCGATCCGCTGGACGGCACCGGCTATGCGTCGCATAACTCACCACAGGTACAAGCCGGGCTTGCCTATGCCTGGGGAGACCCGAAGAGCGGTGATCTGACCGGCAAGGTATGGTTCGATGTGGTCAGCCAAAAATTGAGTCTCGGATCCCAGGCCGTGCTGGCGCCGGGGCAGGTCTCCAGCTACACCGGCACCGAAGTCGATGGCGGCGTGAAAGTGGACGTTGCGGGCTTTCAGGCCGTGCTCTATGGCTACACTGGCAAGGGCGTGGGCACCACCGGGTTGTACTACCTAGCTTCCACCAGTTTGGGCGACAAGCGCAAATCCGACGGCGGCTACGTGCAGGCAACTTACAAATTCGACAAGCTGAAAGTGGGTTTAAGCTACGGTGTTTCGGATCTGAAGCTGGCAGACAGTGAAGTGGTGTCGCCCACGCAAACACTGGTCAAGCGCAATGAGTCCGGCGTACTCGGCGTGTATTACAGTCTGACCAAGAGCATTACGCTGGTCGGTGAGTTCGTCGATACCAAGGCGAAAGCCTGGGACGGATATTCGGTCAAACAGACCGACATCGCGCTCGGGGGCATCCTGTTCTTCTAGTTCGGAAAGTCGTTAAGTCACGGTGATTAGAGTCGGCGACGCAGAGATTGCGTCGCCGATTTTCGTTTGGATTGTGCCACACTTGGCGGCAGCCCGGCCGATCGTGACATGCATTGGGGGAACCGCCGTGGATCGCACAATTTTTACAATGTTCGCGCGAACGCTCGCGCCCTGCTGGGCGTTGACCTGCCTCATCGCGGGCGCGGCCCACGCCGTCGGCGAGGAGCAGCAGCCTTCCAGCAGTGCCTGGGAATTGCTGCGCGCAAAGTACTATGGCGACCGGCCCATGGGAGAGGTCGACGAGACCTATATGAGTCTGGAGGCGCCTGCCAACACGCCGGACCCCGCGGCGACGCCGTTGACGCTGCGTTTTGCCGACGACGACCGCCGCCGCATCAAGCGCGTACGCGTATTCATCGATAATAATCCCGCGCCGCTGGTGGCGACATTCGATTTTGCGAGCACACCGGTAACGGAGATCAACATGCATGTACGCATCGATCGTTTCACTTCCGTGCGCGCGATTGCAGAGACGGCCGACGGCGGCCTGGAAATGCGCAGCGGTTGGGTCAAGGCCAGCGGGGGCTGCTCGGTGCCGCCCGGTGCATCGGGCGAGGGCACGCTGGGAGAAATCCGCGTGCGAACGTCAGCCGACGCAAAATCCGTGCAAGTCGGGATCCGGCATCCCAATGCGTCCGGATTTCAGATGGATCCCCGCACAGGCGATCTGATTCCGGCGCACTTCATTGCGCACCTGCGAGTGAGTGCAGGCGGTAGCGCGTTGATCGACGCAGAGACCGGCATATCCTTGAGCGAAAATCCGACGCTGCGCATCACGTCCGATAAGCCGTTACCTCAGCCCATCACTATCGATGCGCTGGATTCGCAAACCAAGGCTCATTACAGCGCATCCAATGGGAGCCATTGACTCGCGCGCCGCGCTCTGGCTGCTTGCCTGCCCCTTGGCGTTTGCCGCAGATGCGCGCAGCAGCTTCAATTTGAGCGAGCCGCAGCCCGGTGTCTTTGTGCATGTCGGTCGCGAGCTGTCTCTGACGGCGCCCGGCCACGATGACATCGCCAATATAGGCTTTATCGTCGGCAGGAAATGCGTCGCCGTCATCGATACCGGCGGCTCGGTGACCACGGGACGCGAGTTGCGTGCGGCGCTTCGACGGCATACAGCTTTGCCGATTTGCTACGTCATCAATACGCATGTGCATGTCGACCACGTCCTCGGCAACGTGGCATTCAAGGGCGAGGGCGCGAGCTTTGTGGGGAATGCGGCGCTGAACGCAGCATTGATTCGCAGCACGGAGTTGTTCATCAAGGCGTATTCCAACGACATGGATTCGCCGGCGAGCGCGGACCAAATCGTCCGGCCCGACCGGCTGGTCGAGCATGAGCTCACTCTCGATCTAGGTGCACGGCCATTGACCTTGCGCGCGTGGCCGAAGGCGCATACGGATTGCGATCTCACCGTTTATGACGCAACCAGCGGCACTCTGTGGGCGGGGGATCTATTATTTCGTGAACGTTTGCCTGCATTGGATGGCAGCCTCAAGGGCTGGCTTGCCGCACTCGACGAGCTTGCGGCCATGAAAGTCAGTGTCACGGTGCCGGGCCACGGTCCTTTGGCCCGCGATCTGCCGTCCGCGATCAATCCCGAACGTGTCTATCTGCGTGCGCTGGCGGCCGGAGTGCGCGATGAACTTGCCAAGAGCGGTCCGGTCGAGGACGCGATCGCCCATGTCGCCTCTGAACAGAAGTCGCACTGGCTGCTGTGGGATGAGGTTCATCCGCACAATGTGGTTCGAGCTTACGAGGAGCTGGCGTGGGAATGAAGCTCATGCGGCGGCGTGGATTTTTAACGCTGGCGGTGGTCGCCGCGGGCGCCGGCTTGCTACGACGGGTGCGCGCGTCGCCTTCACGGCGGCTGGCCCGCGCCCGAATCGTGATTGCGGGCGGGGGATTCGCCGGCGCATCTTGTGCACTGTCCCTGCGCCGCCTGAATCCCACCATTGATGTCATCCTGATTGATCCGGATGAGCGCTACTACACCGGCCCCATGAGCAATAGCGTGATCGCTGGATGGCGCGGCCTCGATTCCATCGGCGTGTCGCGCCGCGGCCTTATGAACGCAGGGGCGAAATACGTGCGCGACCGGGTCGCATCGGTGGATGTCCCTCGGCGGCGCGTGCGGCTCGCAGGTGGAGGCACGATCGGCTACGACCGCTTGGTCTTGGCGCCGGGAATCCGCTTTCTCTGGGGCAAGCCCGAAGGATATGACGCGGATGCGGCCCAGCTCATGCCGCATGCATGGCAGGCCGGAGCGCAGACCCAGATCTTAGCGGCGCAGCTGCAAGGCATGCGCAATGGCGGGGTGGTGGCAATCAGCGTGCCGGCGGGACCGATGCGCTGTCCACCCGGTCCGTTCGAGCGGGCCAGCCTGATAGCGAGTTATTTACGAGAGCACAAGCCGCGCAGCAAAGTGCTGATCTTAGATTCCAATAATAAGTTTCCCAAACAGGACGCCTTTGTCGAGGCATGGCATTCGTTATATCCGGGAATGATCGAATGGATTCCGGTGGTGGAGGGCGGCGCCGTGCTGCGTGTCGCGCCCGCCAGGAGAATACTGTACACCTCGAACGGTGAGCATAAAGTCGATGTTGCGAGCGTCATTCCACCGCAGGCGCCGGGCGCGCTGGCCGTACAGGCCGGAGTGGCGTCCGACCATGGCTGGTGCCCGGTCAACCCGGAAACCTTCGAGTCCCTCATGCTGGCCAATGTGCATGTGATTGGAGACGCATGCATTGCGGATCCGATGCCGAAAGCCGCGTCGGCCGCAAACGCCCAGGCGAATCAATGCGCATTGGCGATTGTCGCCGCGCTCGACGGCAACGACCCGCCTTCACCGGTTTATGAAAGCGTGTGCTTCAGCGCTTTGGCGCACGGGCTGGCGCTGTCGATCCACGGCCGGTTTGGATTGGTGAACGGCGCGATCCAGCAAACGCAATCACAAGAGCCGGCCGACTCCCCCAGCGCCGCTCAGGAAGCGCGCAACGCGGACGACTGGTACAAGGAAATCGTGCTCGACTCTTTCGGGGCCTGAACGGAGTTCATTTTTCGCCAGCCGTTGCGGGCGCGTTCGATGTTGGCCTGGGGTTCATCCAAAAAGACCTCCAGCGATGTACCGCTCGAAAAACAATAGCGCCTGCCGTCGTCCGGATTGATCCAATTCAGGGAGCAGTCAGCCTTGATTCTTGCACCCGATGCGACTCCCAGCGGATCGAGATTGTCGAATTCTCCTTTCATTGGCTCCGGCGGCACGATGGCTTTCCAGATTCCGTCGCGATGGGGCGCGCCGGCGCACGCGCACGCCGCAATGAGGAGTCCGCTCATGATCCAAGCTGCATTCGACTGTTTCACTTCTGGGACACCGGTTTTATATGGCTGCGCGGACGAGTATTATCAAAAAAACTGGAAATAATCCTTGGCATTACTGCGAAAATATCCCACTGCTTCGATCACGTCCAGAGGACGCGTTGTCGCCTCACTTTCCTTGCTCGGCGCCCTGATCGGCTGTGCTCACTACCAAGCCGCGCCTGTCGATTTGCAGCGCAGCGCCGATGGCATCGCGGCACGGCAGCTCACCGACGTCAAACTGCGCAAAGACATCATACTCCTGATGCCCCAGGCAACGACCTGGCCGCCGCGTCAGTGGGATCGCGCAGAGCTGCTGGCGGTTGCGCTGTCCCAGAATCCACAGCTTGCGGTTGCCAGAGCGCAAATTGGGGCGGTGTTGTCGCGCGAGAAGGCGGCCGCTGAACCGCTCAATCCCGATCTGACCCTGCAATCGGAGTATGCGCGCCACGATTCACATCCGTGGCTGTATGGCGTGAGTTTGAATTGGCCGCTGCCCTCGTCGGAACGCCGCCGCCTGGAAATCGACATGGCGGCGCTCGACACCGGCAACGCGCGTTTGCAGCTCATGGATCAGGCCTGGGCGGTGCGTAGCGCATTGGCGGCCGCGCTGTCCGATTGGGAGAGCAGCCGGCGGCAGCTGAGTTTGCTGAGCCGGTTGGCCCAGGCACAGGAGCGGCTGTTGGCCGTCGAAAAGCGCCGGGTAGACGCCGGCGAAGATGCGCCCAGCGAACTACTCACCGCCGCTCAGGCGCGAATTCAGACTGATCGACAGGAAGCGGAATTGCGCGCAGCGGCCGATGCTGCACAGGTTGCCGTCGGCAAGGCGTTGGGGCTCTCGCCCCAAGCGTTGGACGGCGTGACCTTCGCATGGCAGGATTGGGGCGAGCCGCCGTCCGTGGATGAGGATACGCGGCACGCGTCGCGAGAGCGGGCTCTGTTGTCTCGCGCGGACCTCGGCAAGGCGATCGGCGAATACGCCGTGTCGGAGGCCAAATTGAAACTGGCCGTCGCTCGTCAATATCCGCAGCTCGAGCTCTCGCCGGGTTATTACTGGGACCACGGCATAGCGAAGTTTCCCTTGGATGTTGGTTTTACTCTGCCCCTCAACCGCAACCGCGGTGAGATAGCCGAGGCGCGCGCCGACCGTGAACTGGCCGGGCAGCGCATGCTGGCTGTGCAAGCCGACATCTTCGGTGACATCGTGGCCGCGGAACGCGCCGAGCACATCGCGCGTGCGAGTACCGAAGCGGCGCAACGTCAGCTGGAGGCGACCAGGCGACAAGTCCAATCGACCGACCTCGGATTCAAAGTGGGCGCCGCCGCTGCTCCAGAACAGGTGGGCGCGGAAATTCTTGCGCTACGTGCGGAGATCGACTTGGTTCAAGTGCGCGCGCAATTGCAAAACTCGCGCAACAATCTGGAGAATGCCCTGCGCGCACCCTTGTCCGGCCCGGAACTGGCCCTCGCAAAATCCATGTCGTCCCTGGTGGCCGGAGCGGGAACGTGATCCGTGGCACAGGGTGCACGCTGCCGTTCGCGTGCTGCGCATTGCTCAGCCTGTCCGCGAGCGCCCGCGGCGATGATGATGACAAGGTCGTGGGCAGTGCGCAGCAAGCCGTGCAGCCCGGTTTGAACAGTGAGCAGCAGCAGGCCGCGGGCATCGTGGTTGCTCATCCGCGAGCTGCAAAGGCGCCGCAGCGAATAGAGGCACTCGGCATGGTGTTGGATGCGACCAACTTGCTGGCGGACAGCAGCGAGGCGGCCGCTGCCGCCGCGTCGGCGCGCGCGGTCGCCGCGGAGCTTGCACGCTTGCAGGCGCTCTATAGCGGAGGCGCCGGGGCTTCCCTCAAGATGCTCGAAGCGGCACGGGCCGAGCAGGCCAGAGCGCAAGCACAGGCGCAAATCGCTGCCGCACGTTTCGCCTTGCACTGGGGGCCGATCAATGGGCTGCCGGTAGCTCAGCGTGAAAAACTGATCCAGGCGGCGGCGAGCGGGACAAGTTTGTTGCTGCGCGCGGATCTTCCGGGCCGACATTCTCTCGGCACACTGCCGAGCACGGCAGTGTTGGAAGTGGACGGAATTCAAGTGATGGGGCGCGTGCTGGGCGTCCTGCGAGAGACGACGGAATTGCAGGGTGTCGGACTGCTGATCGAGGTGTCCGGAGCCCCCAGCGGCTTGGGTGCGGGCGCGCGCTTGCCGGTCGCGTTGCTGAGCGCCCAGCGTTCCGGATTGTCGTTGCCGGGCGGTGCATTGCTGTTCGACGAGAATGGTGCCTATGTGTTCAAGCAATTGTCCCAAGCGAAGGCTGCGGAGAAAGCGCGATATGTGCCCGTCAAAGTGAATCTGCTGGTTCCCTACGGGGACGGATGGTTGGTCGGGGGCATCGACGCTGACGATAATATCGTTGTGCACGGCGCAGGTGTCCTATGGTCGCTGCAGACGATCGGCGCCCAGCAACATGACGACGACGACTAGGGCAGTCCGCCGTGCTCGCCGCCATCGTTCGCGCCTCATTGCGCAATCCGCGCATTGTCACGGCACTTGCCTGTCTTGTCGCCGTGCTGGGATCGGCGGCGATGCTGGCCGCTCGATTCGACGTATTTCCCGATTTTGCGCCGCCGCATGTGTTGGTGCAGACCGAGGCGCCCGGCCTCGATGCGATTCAGGTCGAGGCACTGGTCACACGGCCGCTGGAGGGGCTGCTGGCTGGAACCGAGAACGTCAAGACCGTACGCTCGACATCGAGCCAGGGTCTGTCGGCGATCCAAGTGGTGTTCGATCGCGGGGGAGATCCCTATCGGCAGCGCCAGGTCGTGACGGAGCGGCTCGCGGAATTTGCCGGGTCCCTTCCGCCCGGCGTCGGGGCTCCGCTGTTGTCGCCGTTGAGTTCCTCGATGGAATATCTCTTGCACTTCGGCTACACCAGCGATCGGCTCTCTGCGCTGGAGCTGCGCGACGTGGTGCAGTGGACGGTCAAGCCGCAAATTCTCGCGGTTCCCGGCGTGGCGCAGGCGCAGATTTTCGGCGGTGAGGTGCGCGAGCGGCAGATTGAAATCAATTCGGCAAAGCTAGCCGCAGCAGGCCTGACTCTCGACGATGTCATGGCGGCGGCCAAACGTGCAACGGCGTTGATCGGCGGCGGCTATCTCGAAACGCCGACGCAGCGCATCGTGATTCGGGCTCAGGCACCCGGCGCGACGCTTGAAGCTCTGGCGCAAGCGGTGGTCGGCAGCCACAACGGGATTGTCGTGCGCTTCCGCGATGTGGCAACGCTGCAGGAGGGCGCCGAGCCGCGCTTCGGCGACGCCTTGATCGGCGGCAAGCCGGGCATCCTGATCGAAACGTCGACCCAGTTCGGCGCCAACACGCTGGACGTCACGCGCGCGCTTGAACAGCGGCTCGACGCAATCGCGCCGGCGCTGGCCAAGCAGGGCGTCGAATACCATGCCGCGCTGCTGCGTCCGGCCAGTTTCATTGAAAGCGCCATCGAGAAACTGCGAAATTCCCTGCTGATCGGCGCCGTGCTCGTGGTCGCCCTGTTGTTGCTGACCCTGCGCGATTGGCGCGGCGCCCTGATCTCCTTCAGCGCCATTCCGCTCGCGTTATTGACCACGGTCTGGATTCTCGAGGCCTGGGGAATGAGCCTCAATACCATGACGCTCGGCGGCCTCGTCGTCGCGCTCGGTGTGGTGGTCGATGACGCCGTCATCGATGTCGAGAACATTCTCAGGCGTCGGCGCGGCGCTGCCGGGGAAATGAACATAGGCGAGCTCTTTATCAGCGCGTCGCTCGAGGTGCGGCGGCCGGTGTTCTATGCGACCGCGGCCGTGGCGGTGGCCTTTCTGCCGATACTGATGATGTCCGGTCTGCAGGGTGCATTCTTCAGACCCCTGTCCATCGCCTTTTTGCTTGCGGTGGGTCTATCTCTGTTGGTCGCCATGAGCGCTACGCCGGCATTGTGTGCGCTGGTGATGGCGCACCATGTTCCGAAATCGGAGGCGGCGTTTCTGCAACGTTTAAAGCGCGGGCAGCTGGCCGCGATCACCTGGCTAAATAAGCGGCCGCGCGCGCTCGTTGCCATCGTTTTGTCGAGCGGCATTGCCGGAATCGTTCTTCTGCCTTTGCTCGGCGCACGCTTGTTGCCCGATTTTCGCGAGAACTACTTGATCGCACACGCATCTCTGCGCCCTGGAATCTCCTTGACCGAGACCACGCGGGTCGGACAACAGATCTCCAAGGGACTCAGCGCCATACCGGGCGTCAAGAGCGTGGCCGAGCAGATCGGCCGGGCGGAGAACGGCCAGGATCCCGACGCCCCCAACAAGAGCGAGTTCGAAGTGCAGATCGACCCGCGCCAGGGCCATAGCGCCGGCGAAATTGAAGCGGCTATCCGCGACGTTTTCGATGACTATCCGAATCAACTCGTCGAGATCTATTCGGTGTTGGCGGAACGCATCGGCGAGACGCTGTCCGGCGAGTCCGCGCCTTTTTCGATCAGCGTCATCGGCTCGGATCTCGATGCCGATGACCGGGTCGGGGCGCAGATCGTCGACGTTTTGCAGCACTTGCCGGACAGCGGCAGCGTCCGGCTGGCCGTTCCGCCGCGCGAAGTGGAACTCCACGTGGAACTGTTGCCCGAGCAGTTGGCGCTCTACGGCTTGCAGGCCGCGGATGTGCTGCAGACCATGAATGCGGCTTATCACGGCAGCGAGGCGACCGAACTCAGCCAGGCGGATCGCAGCGTGCCCGTGGTCGTGCGCATCGCGCGCGCTGGCGCGGATCCGCGCGCGGTGGGCGCTCTGTTGCTGCGAGGCCGGGACGGTGCAGTCACGCCGCTGTCCTCGGTGGCCAAAATCGACATGGCGCTGGCCCGCAGTCTGGTCGAGCACCAAGACGGCCTGCGCCGCCAAATCGTGCTGGCCTCGCCGAAGGGCGCCGATCAAGCCGCCTATGCCGCGGCTGCGCGCCAAGCGATTGCCGCCAAGGTTCCACTGCCGCCCGGCGTGTTTTTGCGCTTTGGTGGTGCGGCTGAGGCGCAGGCCGCCGCTCGGAACGAATTGTTGCTGCATTCGGCGGCCGCCCTGGTGCTCATCGTGTTGCTGCTGGCGCTTGCCTTCGGGCACCCCCGCCACGTGCTGCTGGTGCTTCTGTCCTTGCCCAGTACTCTGATCGGCGGGGTGGCGGCGGTCGCCCTGACGGGCGGCAACTTGACTCTTGGGGCCATGGTTGGATTCGTGGCCCTTTTCGGCATGGCGGCGCGCAATACCATACTGCTGGTGTCGCACTATGACCATCTGGTGCACGTGGAAGCACAGCCTTGGAATCTGGTCACTGCTTCGAGGGGCGCCGAGGAAAGATTGACGCCCGTATTGCTGACGGCATTGCTGACCGGGCTTGCGCTGCTGCCGGTGGCCTTGCAGCTGCATCAGCCCGGTCACGAAATCGAGGGGCCGATGGCAGTGGTAATTCTTGGCGGCTTGGTGTCTTCTACCCTCGTCAGCCTTTTGCTGATTCCGCCTTTGGCGGCGCGCTGGCTGCGCCAATCCGCTTCTGGGAGTTGATGTCGAATTCTATTTTTCACAAGGAATAGCCATGAAAACTAAGATTGCGATTGCATTCGGACTATCCATGCTGGCGTGCGGCTACGCATTGGCGGCGGCCCCGCAGCTGAGCGCCAGCAAATCCATTACCATCGAGGCGGCGGCCTCCAAGGTTTGGGACGCGACCAAGGACTTCAATGGACTGAACAACTGGCATCCGGCCGTCGCGACCGATGCCATCGTCGAAGGCTCGAACAATACGGTGGGCGCGGTGCGTCTGCTGACCTTGAAGGGTGGCGGCACCATCAAGGAGAAGCTGCTTGCCTACAACGAGGCCGGGATGTCTTTCAAGTACGCCATCGTCGAGGGAGTCCTGCCGGTCAGCAACTACACCTCGATATTCGCCGTCAAATCGCTGGGCAAGGACAAGTCCTCCGTCACCTGGTCGGGCCGGTTCAAGCGCAAGAACGTCGGTGACAATCCCGGCGACGCCGAGAACGACAAGGCGGCGGTGGATACCATCAACGGCGTCTATCAGGGCGGGCTCGATAATCTGAAGAAAATGGCCGAGACCAAGTAAGGCTCGAGACAAGCTGGCCTGGTTGCGGCACCCGGCGATGACCTCGCCGGGCGCCGCGCCGCTCTAGAACGCATGATCGAAGGCTACTTCGCCCTGCACGGCAACCTGGTAGGCGGACACCTTGCGTTCGAAGAAATTGGTCAATTCCTGGAGATCCTGCAGTTCCATGAATGCGAAGGGATTGCGCGCGCCGTACAAGACCGGCAGACCCAGCAACGTCAGCCGCTGGTCGGCGACATACTGCAGATATTGACGCATTTCGGTGCGAGTCAGGCCGGCGACTCCCCCCGCTAGAACGTCCTCTGCAAACGCGGCCTCGCATTCCACGGCTTCTTCCATCATGGTGCGCACCTGTGCAGCCCATGATGAGTCGAACAGATCGGGCTCTTCGCTGCGCACAGTGCGCAGCACTTCATACGCAAACGCCATGTGTGCGCTCTCATCGCGAAACACCCAATTGGTGCCCGATGCCAGGCCGGGCAGCAAGCCTCGTGAACGCAGGAAATACACATAGGCAAATGCGCCGAAGAAGAATAGGCCCTCGATGCAGCTGGCAAAGCAGGTCAGGTTGAGCAAGAACTGACGCTTATCGTCGGCGGAGTCGATGCGCTGCAAATCGAGTATTGAGTCGGTCCAGCGTTGGCAGAACTGCGCCTTGCGGCGGATCGAGGGGACGCTCTCAATGGCCGAGAAGGCGCGGGCGCGCTGCTCGGCGTTAGGTATGTAGTTGTCGAGCAGCGTTAGATAGAACTGGACGTGCAGCGCTTCCTCGTAGAGCTGCCGCGACAGATACATGCGCGCTTCGGGAGCATTGATGTGCTTGTACAAGCATAAGACCAGATTGTTGGCGACGATGGAGTCGCCGGTCGCGAAAAATGCCACCAGCCGCTCGATCAGATGCCTGTCGGCGGGATTCATGCGCCGCTGCATGTGGCTGAGGTCGATCTGGAAATCGATCTCCTCCACGCTCCAGGTGTTCTTGATCGCAGATCGATACATGTCGTAGAACTTCGGGTAGCGCATGGGGCGCAGCGTCAGATTGAAACCCGGATCGAGCAGGCGGCTCACTGGCATGCCTCGCAGGCCTCGGGATTTTCAAGCGAACACGCAACGGCATCCGGCTCTGAGACCGTTGTCTTGGCGATGCGTGTCGCCGGCCTCGATCTTAAGTAATACGTGGTCTTCAGGCCCTGCTTCCAGGCGTACATGTACATGCTGGACAGCTGGCCGATGTTGGGATTGGCGATGAAAAGATTCAAGGACTGGCTTTGATCGATGTAGGCGCCGCGCTCCGCGGCCATTTCGATCAGCGCCTTCATGGGCAGCTCCCAGGCTGTCCGATAGATCCGGCGCAGTTCAGCCGGGAGGGACTCTATTTGCAGCACGGATCCGTCGGCGAGCTTTATGGCGTCGCGAATGGCGGCTGTCCACTGCCCGAGCTGCTTCAATTCCTCGATTAGATAAGCATTGATCTGCAGAAAATCCCCGGACAGAGTTTCGCGCTTGAACAGGTTCGACACCTGCGGCTCGATGCATTCGTAACAGCCGGCGATCGAGGCAATGGTCGCCGTTGGCGCGATCGCGATCAACAGGCTGTTGCGCAGGCCGTGAGCTTGGATCTCGCCTTTCAGCTCACGCCAGCGTTCCAGGTTCTCCGGTACGACGCCCCAAGAATCGAACTGCAATTCACCCGCCGCAGCACGGGTCTGCGCAAAACTGGGGTGCGCACCGTGCTCCCGCGCCAGCTCGCACGAGGTGCGCAGCGCATGAAAATACACGGCCTCCGATATGCGGCGCGATAGCGAACGCGCCGGCTCGCTGTCGAACGGTAACCGCAGCTTAAAGAAAACGTCCTGCAAGCCCATCAACCCGAGACCCACCGGCCGCCAGCGCAGATTGGATGATCTCGCCGTTGAAATCGGGTAGAAATTCAAATCGATGACGCGATCCAGCTGACGCACGGCGACTTCAACGGTGTGCGCCAGCTTCTCGAAATCGAATTCGCGATCCCCCAGGTGCTGCGCGAGGTTGATGGAGCCTAAATTGCATACCGCTGTCTCCGACGCGGTGGTGACTTCAAGTATCTCGGTGCAAAGATTTGATAGGTGAACCACGGCCTGGGGCTGCGCGGTCTGGTTGCAGGCTCGATTCGATTTGTCCTTGAATGTCATCCAGCCGTTGCCGGTCTGTGCCAGGGTGCGCATCATCCGGCCGTAAAGCTCGCGTGCCGGTACGGACTTACGGGCAAGTCCGCGCGCCTCCGCCTGGCAGTACGCGTCATCAAAAGCAGCGCCCCAAAGATCGGGAAGTACCGGCACGTCCTTGGGGTCGAACAGCGACCACGATTCGCCGGATTCGACGCGTCTCATGAACAGGTCGGGCACCCAATTGGCAAGATTGAGGTGATGGGTGCGGCGTGCCTCATCGCCGGTATTGTCGCGCAGCTCGAGAAAAGATTCGATGTCGGCATGCCAGGTTTCCAGATACACGCACGCCGCTCCCTTGCGTTTGCCGCCCTGATTTACCGCCGCAACGGATGAGTCCAAGGTCTTGAGCCACGGAACGATGCCGTTCGAGAGCCCGTTGGTGGAGCGAATCAACGAGCCCTCTGCACGGACTCGGTGCCACGCAACGCCGATGCCGCCGGAGAATTTTGACAACAATGCGATGTCCTTGTACTTGTCGTAGACACCCTCGAGAGAATCGGGCGGCGAGTCCAGCAGAAAGCAGCTCGACAATTGTTCGTGCAGAGTTCCCGCGTTGAACAGGGTCGGAGAGCTGGGCAAATAGTCGAGCGAGGAGAACAGATCGTAGAGCTCGATAGTCGCCTGCACGCTGGTGCTGAGCGCCGTCGCGACACGCATCCAGAAGTACTGCGGAGTTTCGATGACTTGACGGGTGCTCGGATGCTTGAGCGCATAGCGATCGTACAAGGTGCGCAGTCCGAAATATTCGAATTTGCGGGTGCGTTCGACGTCGATGGCATCGTTGAGCTTGCGGGCATGGGATTCGACGAATTGCAGCACCCGTTCGTTGATCAGGCCCACGTCGAAGCCGGCGCGGATGGACTGCGAGAAGGAGTAGATTCCCTGGCCCTGAACTTCCTTGTCGATGAAAGCCGCCAGCAATCGCGCGGCGAGCTTCGAATACGCGGGATCTTCGACCATGAACGACGAGGCCGTGCGGATAGACAGCTCGTCCAACTCGCGCGTGGTGGCGCCGTCGAACAGGCCGGCGATGGTCTTGAGCGCCACGCGCATGGGATCCACGTCGGGAATTCCTTCGCAGCAGCGAGTCACGGCGCGCACGATCTTGTTGACGTCGATGGGTTCTTGGACGCCTGATCGCTTGGTCACGCGCATGGGGTTGCGCGGCGTCGGCGGCGAATTCAGTTTGAACGAGGGCTGTATGGCGACAGAGCCCGCTGCAACCGAGTTGTCGTTGGAGGTATGCAGATTCATGGCGATGCTTCCGTTATCTATCGACGCTCGACGGACAACATCGGCGGACGAGGGCGCGCGCGCCGATCGCCGGCCGCCGCTCCCCCGAGCAACACGGAACTCCATAGAAGGCACGAACGGATTAGATCGGGCACAGGCAGCCGCGCGCGATCACTCCGGACGCTCCTCCCACGAGAGCTCCAAAGCCGAACAGCGCCTCTTTCGAGACGCAGATCGCGGCAGGTCTTCGGACTTCTGGGCGGGGCCGACGTTTCAGCCCATTCCTACCGCATGCCGCTTCCCGAACCCAAGATCGTCCCAGGGTTGGCGCCAAGGCATGTTTCGTTCCCAGTTACCGCTGCGGGGCAGTTCCGGATTCGCACCGGATTCCCTCTTAGCCCACCTATAGGCTGGGCACCGCGACGAGACACAAGATATTGTGTTTGCCAATGTCCGTCAATCGCGATTATGCTTACCCGACACCCCGCTGACTCCCTTCTCATGAACGCACTCGATTCGTTCCATCCAGCTGTCGCCGCCTGGTTCATGCGGACCTTCGATGCGCCGACGCCGGCGCAGGAAAGGGCGTGGCCTGCGCTGCAATCCGGGCAGCACGTGCTGGTGGCGGCTCCAACCGGATCGGGCAAGACCTTTGCCGCCTTTCTGGCTGCCGTGGATCAGCTCGTCAAAGAAGGGTTGGAAGCGCCGCTGCCCGATGAGACTCGCATCGTCTATGTCTCGCCGTTAAAGGCCCTGTCGAACGATATTCAGCGCAATCTCGAGGCGCCCCTGCAGGGCATTCGCGAAGAACTCGCGGCGCTGAATTTGCCTGATGTGGTCATTCGCGCCGTGGTGCGCACCGGCGACACCTCGCAGGCCGAGCGCGCCGGCATGCGGCGCAAGCCGCCTCACATCGTCGTGACCACGCCCGAATCGCTGTACATTTTGCTCGGCTCCGCGTCGGGCCGTGACATGCTCTCAACCTGCCGCACCGTGATTGTCGATGAGATTCATGCCGTCGCGGGCAACAAGCGCGGCGCGCATCTGGCCCTGTCGGTCGAGCGGCTGCAGGCACTTACGGGGCGCCCATTGACACGGATCGGACTGTCCGCCACTCAGAAGCCCATCGAGGAGGTGGCGAATTTTCTAATCGGCGCCGGTGGGACCGATCGTGGCCGCTGCACCATCATCGATAGCGGCCACCTGCGAGATCGCGATCTTGCCCTGGAGCTGCCTGCATCGCCGCTCGAGTCGGTGATGTCGGGCGAAGTTTGGACTCAGATCTACGATCGGCTGGCCGAACTCATCCGCGAGCACCGCACTACGCTGGTGTTCGTGAATACACGACGATTGGCCGAGCGCGTGGCGCGGCATCTATCGGAGCGGCTCGATGAGAAAAATGTGGCCGCACACCACGGCAGCCTCGCCAAGGAGCGGCGTCTCGACGCAGAGCAGCGACTGAAGCGCGGTGAATTGAAGGTGCTGGTGGCGACCGCGTCACTGGAACTCGGTATCGACATCGGCGATGTCGACCTGGTATGTCAGATCGGTTCCACCCGATCAATCAACGCGTTCTTGCAGCGTGTGGGCCGAGCCGGGCATTCCGTGGGTGGCACCTCGAAGGGCCGCTTGTTTCCTCTATCCCGCGACGAATTGGTGGAGTGCGCGGCGCTGCTCGATGCGGTTCGCCGCGGCGAGTTGGACCGTTTAACCATTCCGCAGAACGCTCTCGATGTGCTCGCTCAACAGATCACCGCCGAAGTCGCGGCGCGCGAATGGAGCGAGGATGAACTGTTCGCCCTGGTGCGTGCGGCGTATCCCTATCGGGAATTACGGCGCGAAGAATTCGACCAGTGTGTGGGCATGCTGGCGGAGGGCTTCAGCACCCGCCGGGGCCGCCGCGCGGCACTGTTGCATCACGATTCTATCAATAAGATGTTGCGGCCGCGCAAGGGTGCGCGGCTGACGGCGCTGACGTCCGGCGGCGCCATTCCGGATAATGCCGACTACAAGGTGATGCTGGAGCCGGAAGGACATCTCGTCGGCACGGTTAACGAAGACTTCGCAGTGGAAAGCCTGCAGGGCGACGTATTTCAGCTGGGTAATACCTCGTTTCGAATTCTGCGGGTGGAACGCGGTACGGTGCGAGTCGAGGATGCACACGGCCAGCCGCCGTCCATTCCCTTCTGGCTGGGCGAGGCGCCCGGCCGCAGCGCGGAACTATCGGCGGCCGTATCCGCACTGCGCAGGGAAATCGACATCCGCCTCGGCGGGCCGGGCGTCGAGGGGGCCGGCGCCATGCAATGGCTGACGCGCACCGTCGGATTGGACGAGGAGGCGGCCTGGCAAATATTGCAGTACCTGAGTGCCGGCCGCGCGGCGCTCGGTTGTCTGCCCACCCTCGAGACCATTGTCTTCGAGCGATTCTTCGACGAATCGGGCGGCATGCAGCTCATCATCCATTCGCCGTTCGGTAGCCGCGTGAATCGCGCGTGGGGTCTGTCGCTGCGCAAGCGGTTCTGCCGCACGTTCAATTTTGAGTTGCAGGCTGCCGCGACCGAAGATCACATCGTGCTGTCGCTGACTCATGCACATAGCTTCGAGCTGGCGGAGGCGGCGCGTTATCTGCATTCGAATACGGTGCGCCCCTTGCTGGTTCAGGCGCTGTGCGCGGCACCCATGTTCGAAGTTCGCTGGCGATGGGATGCCGGCATATCTCTGGCGTTGCCGCGCTTTCGCGGCGGCAAGAAAATCCCGCCGCAAATTGCACGTATGAACGCCCAGGACCTGCTCGCGTCAGTGTTCCCGGATCAGGTGGCCTGCGCCGAGAATCTGTCGGGAGAAATCGAGATACCGGATCATCCCTTGGTGCGGCAAACCATCCGCGATTGCCTGGAGGATGCCATGGACATCGACCGCTTCGAGGACGTATTGCGCGGGCTCGAGAGCGGGGATATCCGTGTGGTGGCATGCGATCTTACCGAGCCCTCACCGCTGGCACTCGAGGCGTTGAATGCGCGCCCGTATGCCTTTCTGGACGACGCGCCGCTCGAGGAGCGGCGCACCCAGGCCGTCATGAGCCGGCGCTGGTTGGACCCCGCATCCGCGGCCGACATCGGCAAGCTCGACCCGGAGGCCATTGCGCGAGTGCGTGCCGAGGCGTGGCCCGATGCGGCGACGCCCGATGAGCTGCACGACGCACTGTCGTGGTTGACTTTTCTCACTGAAGAAGAGCGGCAGCGCAACCCGGCATGGCCGCTGCTGCTGGACGAACTCGCCCTGCAGGGTCGCGTCGCCCGACTAGCCGTAGAACATACCCATCTGTGGGTGGCGACCGAAAGGCGCCGGCTGTTTGAGCCTGGGCCGATTTCCGACGAATCCCTGGTGTCCATTGTGCGCGGCCGCCTCGAGGGTTTGGGGCCGGTCACCGCAGCGGCCATGGCGCAGTCGCTGGCAGCGCCCGAATCACGGATCCAAATAGCCTTGGCGGCGCTCGAAGCGGAGGGCTTCGTCATGCGCGGCCGTTTTGGCGCGGACGCTGGGCAGGAACTGCGCAATGCCGAGGAGCAGTGGTGCGAACGGCGCCTGCTGGCGCGCGTTCACCGCTACACTGTGAAGCGCTTGCGCGCGGAAATCGAGCCCGTGCAAGCGCGGGACTTCGTGCGCTTTTTATGTGAATGGCAGCGTGTGGTGCCGGCGTCGCGAATGCAGGGATCCGATGCGCTGACTGCGGTGCTTACCCAGCTGGAGGGCTTCGAAGCGCCCGCCGGCGCGTGGGAGGCTGAGATCATGCCTGCGCGACTGACTGAATACGACCCGCAGTGGTTGGATGAGCAGTGCCGTGCCGGGCGCACCATTTGGACCCGGCTGGCTGCGCGTGCCGCGCCTCAATCGGCGGAACACTCTGCGGCCACGGAACGCGGCCGTGGCGTCTCGCCGATTCGCTCCACACCCATTGTGCTGCTGGCGAGGCGCAATGCGCCGCAATGGTCGGCGTTGACCGAACAATCCGATCCGGCTCACTTGAGTTCGAAAGCCCGGACAGTGGCCGAATACATTCGCGAACACGGCGCCTCGTTCTTCGATGAAATCGCGGAACATGTCGGCATGCTGCCGGTGGAAGTCGAGGATGCGCTAGCCGAACTGGTGGCTCTCGGCATGGTGAACTCCGACAGTTTCGCGGGCCTGCGCGTGCTGCTGCTGCCGAGCGGCCGCCGCGGCAAATCCACTTCCTATACTGCGCGCCGCAAACGCCGCCTCGCCCTGTTCGGAATGGCGGATGCGGGACGCTGGGCGCTGGTGCGGCGACAGCACGCGTCGCCGAATCGAAGCGAGGAGGCGGTGGAACTGATCGTGCGCACGCTGCTGCGACGCTGGGGCGTGGTTTTCTGGAAGCTGCTCGGACGCGAAGCCGCTTGGCTGCCGCCGTGGCGCGACTTGCTCAGGTGCTGCCGTCGGCTCGAGGCGAGGGGCGAGATTCGCGGCGGGCGGTTCGTCGCCGGTTTTTCCGGGGAGCAATTCGCCGCGCCTGAGGCTGTCGGGTTGCTGCGCGATGTGCGCCGCAAGCCACAGTCGGGGCAACTGGTGTCCCTATCCGGGGCTGATCCGCTCAATCTGATCGGTATCATCACGCCGGGTGCGAGACTCGCATCGCTCGCCCGCAACCGCCTACTGTACCGCGATGGATTGCCCATCGCCACGTATGCCGCCGACGAAGTGCATTTTCTGGTGGAGTTACCCGAACCAGAACAGTGGCAGGCGCGGACCGTGCTGTTGCGGCGACATGCGCCGCTCGTGTTGGATGACATTGATCTCCCGGCTGCAGTAGACCGATAGTCTAGTCTCCCTGGCTGCTCGAACGGCGCATACTCACCCACGGACATATACTCGAACGCGCTCGACTGGACTTCAAAGGGGAGATCGTTGTCATGAACTTCATCGTCTGGATTGTGGTTGGCTTGGTTGCTGGTTGGTTGGCCGGCAAGGTCATGAAGGGTGGTGGCTACGGCATTGTCGTAGATATCATTCTTGGCTTGCTGGGAGGATTGGTCGGCGGCTGGCTGTTCGGCATGCTAGGCCTTGCCCAGGGAGGCGGCCTGATCGGCTCGATCGTCGTCGCGTTCATCGGCGCAGTGATACTGGTGTGGATCACTCGTCTGATCAAAAAGGCCTGACTTTCGACGCTCTTCAAGCAGCGGTCCCTGCGTTAAGGCAGGGGCCGCTGCGAGGCGTCCCAGCCGCCGCCGACGGCTTCGATCAGCGCCACGCTGGATTGCAAGCGGCTCGATAGGACGGCGAGAGCGGTCTGTTCCGCGCTGAGGCGGGCGGTTTGCGCACTGATCACGCTGCTGTAGGGAACGGTCCCGGCCTTGTACTGGTTGAGAGTGAGCTTTTCCGCTTCTCTGGCGGCGGCAACCGCGGCGTCTTCGATGACCGCCTGCTGTTCCAGCACGCGCAACGTTACGATCTGGTCCTCGACTTGTTGGAAGCCTGTCAGCACCGTCTGACGATAGTTGTCGACGCTGATGTCGTACGCCGCGCGCGCCTGGGCAACCTGGGCGCGGCGCAATCCGCCGTCAATCAATGTCTCGGCAAGTTGCGGCCCCAGTGACCAGACACGATTCGGCAGGCTGAACAAATGCGACCAGGCATGAGCCGAGTAGGCGTCCGAGCCCGACAATGTCAGGCTTGGAAAATAAGCGGCCTTCGCCACGCCGATCTGGGCGTTGGCCGCTGCGACCTTGCGCTCCGCTTCGGCCACATCCGGTCGCCGCTCGAGCAGAGTGGACGGAATACCCGCGGGCACGGTGGGCACGTCGGTGCGCATGGATGAAGCGCTCACGGAGAATTGAGCGGGCTGCTGGCCGATCAGCACGGCGACGGCGTGTTCGAGCACGGCACGCTGAATTTTCGCGTTCACCTGCTGGGCCTGACTGGACAGCAGCTGTGCCTGCGCGCTGACCACATCGGCTCTGGCGGCCACGCCGAATTTGTAGCGGTTCTCCGCGATACGCAAGGACAATTGTTCTGCCACCACCGTATCGTCCAGCAGCTTTTGCAGTTGGTCCTGCGCGCGCAACTCGAAATAATCGATGGCTAGCGCTGCCTGCGCCGAGAGGCGGGCCGCCGCCAGAGCAGCCGCGCTGGCTTGCGCGGATGCGCGGTTGCTCTCGGTCGAGCGGCGAATCCGGCCCCAGATGTCCAGGTCCCAATTTCCCGACACTCCCGCACTATCGGTGGTCAAGGTGGGTCCGCCGGCGGCCGCTCCGCGCTGGCGCCCCGCACTGACACCGACGGTAGGCCAATAGCCTGCGCGCGCCTGCGCCACCAGGGCGCGTGCCTGAGCGAACGCAGCGGCTGCAGCTTTGACGTTTTCGTTTGAAATGTCGATCCTCACTTCAAGCTGGTTGAGCGCGTCGTCCTTGTAGACCTCCCACCACGGACCGCGGCTGAAGGCATCGCTCGGCTCGCTGGGTTTCCAGTCGCCGACTTCCTTGTAATTCGCGGCGGAATCGACCTTGGGTCGCTGGTAGTCGGGGCCCACGGCACAGGCCGCGGCCATGGAAATCCCCATCGCCGCGCACGCCAGTCGAGCGGCCCGCACGCACGCAACGCTTTGAACGCGTCGACTCATGTACCTGCTCCGATGAGCTCAAGTCCGGGACCGGCTGAGTACTTACCCTGTTTCAAGTGTTTCCAATAGCGATGCACGTACAAGTACACCACGGGAGTCGTATAGACGGTGAGAAGCTGACTGACGATGAGGCCGCCGACGATGGCAATGCCTAACGGGCGGCGCATTTCCGTGCCGTCGCCGGACGCGATCGCGAGCGGCAGCGCGCCGGCGATGGCCGCGCAAGTGGTCATCATGATGGGGCGGAATCTGAGGCTGCAGGCATGCGCGATGGCGGCACGCGGATCCATGCCAAGACTGCGTTCGGCGTCGAGCGCAAAATCAACCATCATGATGGCGTTCTTCTTGACGATGCCGATCAGCAGCAGAATACCCAAGAAAGCAATGAGACTGAACTCCGTTCCCGTGGCCATCAATGCCAGCAGCGCCCCCACGCCGGCGGACGGGAGGGTAGACAGAATGGTCAGCGGCTGACTATAGCTCTCGTAGAGCATGCCCAGCACCACGTAAATAGCCACCAGCGCGGCCGCAATCATCAGCGGTGTGTTGCTGTTGCTCTGTTGAAAGAGTCGCGCGGTCCCATAGGTTCCGCCTCTGATGTCCACCGGCACATGGATTGCCGTCATTTTTCTGTCAATCGCATCCAGCGCTGTTTTCAGCGCGATTCCTTCTGGCAAGTTGAACGAGATGGCCGTCGAAACCGATGTTCCCGTATGGTTGACGCTCACCGGCGTCGTTCCGGTCGTAAAGTGACTGAATGCAGAGAAAGGCACCACGGTTTCCTGTGAAATGCTGACGGCGGATCCGGTGGAGGTGTTGCCGCGGCCCGCGTTGGCCAGGGAATTCGCCGCCAGATTGCGTGCCGTGTCTGCCGCGATGGCCGCGCTGGCGGAAGCCGCGGATCCCGAGGTCTTGAGTACGGTGGTGCCGGCAACGGCCTGAGTGGCCTGGGTTCCGCTGACCGCGCCGCCCGACGTGCTGACGTACAATTGTTTCAGAATCTCGGGGTTCTGCAAAAATTCGGGCGCCACTTCCATTACAACGTGGTATTGCTGTGGGCTGAAGGGATTGTAAATGGTCGAGACCTGCGCCTGCGCAAAGGCGTCGCCCAACGCATTATCGATCTGTATTTCGGTGAGTCCCAAGCGCGACGCACTGTCGCGATCGACGATGAGATCGGTTTCCAATCCGCCGGGCTGCAAATCCGTGTCCACATCCGTGACCTCGGGCATGTCCTGCAGGGCCAGTCGCAGCTTCTGGGACCAGCTGCGCACCTCAGCCAAATCGTCGCCGAGCAAGGTGTATTGGTATTGTGAGTTCGCCGAACGGCCGCCGCCGCCGATGTCTTGCACGGCCTGCAGAAACACAGAGACTCCCTGCACTCGATTCAATTTTGGACGCAAGCGGGCGATGATCTGATCCGCAGAGATGCGCCGCTGCGCCAGCGGCTTCAGTGCGATGGTGACATTGGCATTGGCGCCGCCGCCGCCCGACGGTCCGAAGCCACCTCCGCCGACGGACCCCGTCACCGTATTCACCGCCGGGTCCGCCTGGATGATGGCGGCTACCTCTCGCAATTTGCCTTTCATCAATTGAAACGAGCTGGACGCATCACCGCGAATGCCGCCTTGCAGCTGCCCGGTATCCTGTTGCGGGAAAAACCCCTTGGGAATCGCCCAATAGAGATAGATATTCAGTCCTATGGTCGCGTACAGCAATAGGATCATCGTACGCCGGTGATCGAGCGCCCAATCGAGCGTCCTCTCATAGTTGCCGCGCAGACGCGCGAAGGCTCGCTCGAATGCCTGCCCGAAGCGCGAGGCCGTGGTCTTGTCTGCGCGCTTCAGCAACAAAGAACACATCATCGGAGTCGTCGTCAGCGAAATTACCAGGGAGATGAGGATCGAGACCGACAAAGTCACCGTGAACTCGCGGAATATCTTGCCGACGATGCCACCGGCGAACATGAAGGGAATGAATACCGCCACCAGCGACAGGCTCATGGATACGACGGTGAATCCCACTTCGCGAGCGCCGAGCAGTGCGGCACTCATGCGCGTCATGCCCGCCTCGATGTGCCGCGTAGTGTTCTCCATGACCACGATGGCGTCATCGACGACGAAGCCGGTGGCGACGGTGAGCGCCATCAAGGAGAAATTATCGAGTGTGTAGCCCAGCAAATACATGGCGCCGAAAGTGCCGATCAGTGAAACCGGCACGACCATGGCGGGCACCAGCGCCGCGCGATAGCTATTCAAGAAAATATAAACGACGAGAATGACCATGGCCACAGCCAGCATCAAGGTCTGTTCCACCTGGCGCAGCGAGGCCCGGATGGTGATCGACCGATCGAAGGTCACCACTAGATCGATCTTTGGGTCGATCGAGCTCTTGAGCAACGGCAGCTCAGCTTTTACCGCATCGATCATCTCGATGACATTGGCGCCGGGTTGCTGAAATACCGTGACGAATACCGCCGGTTTGCCATTGTAAAGGCCGTATGTGCGGACGTTTTCGGTTGCGCCGTCCTGCATGTCCAAGACCGTGGCGACGTCGCCAAGCCGTACCGTCGCGCCATGGCGAATAGCAATGATCAGGCTGCGGTAGGGCCCGGCGTCGCGGGCATTGTCGTTGGTATAGATCTGGTAGTGCAGCGAATCGGATTCGATCGCCCCTTTCGGGGCATTGGCATTCGAGTTGGAAATCGCGGCGCGAACGTCCTGCAGGCCGATGCCGTACTTGGACAGTGACAGCGGATTGATCTCGACACGCACCGCCGGCAGCGCGCTGCCGTTGACATTGACTCCGCCAACCCCTGGCAGCTGCGACAGCCGCTGCGAGATGACGGCATCCGCGGCATCATAGATCTGGCCCTGGGTCAGAACGTCCGAGGTCATGGCGATTGCCATCACCGGAAACAGGGCGCTATTGAGCTTGCGGTAAGTCGGATTGCGTGTCAGCGAAGAAGGCAGGTCGGCGTGCGCAGCAACAATGGCGGCCTGCACGTCGCGCGCCGCGCCGTCAATGTCGCGGTCGACGCCGAAGGTCATTTGAATATTCGAGGTGCCGACGCCACTGTTCGAGGTCATGTCATCCACATCGGCGATGGAACCGAGATGCCGCTCCAAGGGGGTCGCCACCGTGCTTGCCATGACCTCCGGACTGGCGCCGGGAAGCTGCGCCGAGACGAAGATGGCCGGCACGTCGATGCGCGGCAGTGGCGCGACCGGCAGCAACACGAAGGCCACGCCGCCGCTCAGGGCCACGCCCACGGTCAACAAAATGGTCGCAACCGGCCGGTGAATGAAGGGGGCGGAAATGCTCATGCCGGATTCTCCGCAAGCGCCTTCTCGCCCTCGGCGCCCGGCGCGGGTCCGCGGATCCGCATTGCCATCCGGTCGAATGCCAGGTAGATCACCGGCGTGGTGAACAGCGTCAGCACCTGGCTCACCAGCAATCCGCCGACGATGCTGATGCCGAGCGGATGGCGCAATTCAGAGCCCGTGCCCGTGCCGAACATCAGGGGCAGGGCACCGAATATTGCCGCAACCGTGGTCATCAATATCGGGCGAAAGCGCAGCAAGCATGCTTTGTAGATCGCATCGCGCGGCGAGAGGCCCTCATCGCGCTGTGCAACGACGGCAAAATCGATCATCAGAATCGCGTTTTTCTTCACGATGCCGATCAGCAGGATGATGCCGATCACCGCAATGACGGTCAGATCATCGCCTGCAAGCATGAGCGCGAGCAGCGCGCCGATGCCCGCCGACGGCAGGGTCGAGAGAATGGTGATGGGATGAATAAAGCTCTCGTAAAGCACACCGAGAACGATGTACATGACCAACACCGCGGCCACCAGCAACAAGAGCTCGTTCGATAGGTTGCTGCGAAAGGCGAGTGCCGCGCCTTGAAAGGTGGTGCGGATGCTGCTTGGCATGCCGAGCCCTTGCTCAGCGCTCTCGATGGCCGAAACACCGGCGCCAAGCGAGGCACCGGGCGCCAGGTTGAAGGATATTGTAGTGGCCGGAAATTGAGCCAGGTGGTTGATTAGAAGCGGCCGAGTTTGCACGTCCACCTTGGCGATGGCCGACAACGGCACCTGGCCGCCGCCCGACGAGGGCACGTAAATGGAGGCGAGCGAGTCCACGGATTGATATGAGGCCGGATCCGCCTCCAAGATGACGCGATACTGATTCGACTGAGTGAAGATCGTGGACACGATACGTTGGCCGAAGGCGTCGTACAGCGCGTTATCGACCGTGCCGACACTGATGCCGAGCCGAGCCGCGCTGTCGCGATCGATGGTGACATAGGCCGCGAGCCCATCGTCCTGCTGGTTGCTGACGACGTCCGCGAGTTCGGGCCGCTGACGGAGCGCCGTCAGCAGTTTGGGGGTCCATTCGGACAATGCGGCGGCATCAGCGCTTTCCAGGGTGAATTGATATTGGGTGCGGCTGACCGTGTTATCGAGAGTGAGATCCTGAACGGGCTGCATGTATAGGGTGATGCCTGCGATGTCGGCGGTCTCCTGACGCAAACGGCGAATGGTATCTGCCGCACTGGAGCTGCGTACGCCACGGGGTTTCAAATTGATCAAAAACCGCCCGCTGTTCAGAGTGACATTGTTTCCGTCGACACCGATGTAGGAAGACAGGCTGAGTACCTCCGGATCCTTGAGAATGATGGCCGCAAGTTCTTGCTGGCGCGCAGCCATCGCATGATAGGAGATCGACTCACCGGCGTCGGACACGCCCTGAATGAGTCCGGTATCCTGCTCAGGGAAGAATCCCTTGGGGATCAAGATATAGAGAATCGCCGTCAATACCACGGTCCCAGTGGCTACCCACATGGTCAATTTTTGGTGATCCAGCACCCAGGTCAATTTGCGGCCGTACCATTCGACCACGGCGCTGAACCAGCGCGCCGCCTCGAGGTCGGCGTGCTCTCCCGGCGGTCGTTGCTTGAGAAGTTTGGCGCACATCATGGGCACGAGGGTCAGAGAGACCACCGCGGAAATGAGAATAGTGACCGCCAGCGTCACGGCGAATTCGCGAAACAGGCGTCCGACCACGTCCTGCATGAAGAGCAGAGGAATGAGCACGGCGATCAAGGAAACGGTCAGCGAAATGATGGTGAAGCCGATCTGCCCGGCGCCCTTCAGGGCGGCTTCGAGCGGTGTCTCGCCGAGCTCGATGTAGCGTGCGATGTTTTCGATCATGACGATGGCATCATCGACCACGAAGCCCGTGGCGATGGTCAATGCCATCAGCGACAAATTGTTCAAACTGAAATTCGCGAGATACATGACGGCGAACGTTCCTATGAGGGACAGCGGAACGGACAAGCTGGGGATGATGGTTGCCGGTACGTTGCGCAGAAACACATAGATCACCAGCACCACCAGAATCACGGACAGGACCAGTTCGAATTGCACGTCGGTGACCGACGCTCTGATGGTCGTCGTGCGATCGGTGAGGATGGCGAGATCCACGCCGGCCGGGAGAGAGGCTTGCAGAGCGGGCAGCAGACCGTGAATCCTGTTGACCACGTCAACCACATTCGCGCCCGGCTGACGCTGCACATTCAGAATGAGCGCGGGCAGGGAGTTCATCCAGCCGCCGAGCTTGGCGTTCTCGGCGCCGGAAACCAACTCGGCCACTTCCTTGAGACGGACCGCGGCGCCGTTCTTATAGGCGACCACAACATTGCCGTAGTCCTCCGCGTTTCTGATCTGATCGTTGGTATTGACGGTGTAGGCGGTGCTCGGGCCATCCAAAGTACCTTTCGGCCCGTTCTGATTGGCGTTGTTGATGGTCGTGCGCAGATCATCAAGATTGAGGCCATACGCCGCCATTGCGCGCGGGTTCGCCACCACGCGCACCGCGGGGCGCTGCCCGCCGCTGATGCTGACCACACCGACGCCTTTGATCTGTGAGATTTTCTGCGCAATGCGCGTGTCGGCAAGATCCTCAACCTCGGTGAGGGGCATCACCTTCGACGTCAATCCCAAGATCAACACTGGCGCATCGGCGGGATTGACCTTGGCGTAGATCGGCGGCGCGGGCAGATCTTGCGGCAGCAGGTTCTGCGACGCGCTGATCGCGGCTTGAACCTGTTGTTCGGCCACGTCAATGGCGAGACTCAGATTGAATTGCAGGGTGATGACCGACGCGCCGGCGGAACTCGTCGAGGACATTTGATTCAGGCCCGGCATTTGGCCGAATTGCTTTTCCAGCGGCGCAGTAATGGCCGAGGTGATGACCTCCGGGCTGGCGCCGGGATAGAACGTCTGCACCTGAATGGTCGGATAGGCTACTTCGGGAAGCGCCGACAGAGGTAGTTGAAAGTAGGCGATCGCACCCACAATCAGGATGGCGACCATGAGCAGGGTGGTCGCAACCGGACGCAGAATGAACAGCCGCGACGGGTTCATGACCTGGTGGCCGCGATCGCCTTCATTGTGGCGGCTTGGCGTGAGTTCGGCGAGAGCCGGGCTGACCCGGCGTTGCGGGCTTGGTGGTGCCGGCTGGGGCGTCCGCATAACCCGTCGCCGACGTCGCCTGCGCGCCCGGCAACAGCACGTCCGCCCCTTCGCGCAGGCGGTCGCCGCCTTGCGTGACCACTAGTTCGCCGACGCTTAGCCCTTGTGTGACGACGACGCGCTCGCCGTCCACCACGCCCAGGGTCACGGGTCTGACTTGCGCTTTGTGGTTTGCGTCCACAACGTAAACGAAGGTGCCCACGACCCCGTTAGGGGCGCCACGGCGCACCGCTGCATTGGGCATGATGATCTGATTTCGCAGCACGTCCTGGAGCAATTGGATGTTGACGAATTGATTCGGGAACAGCGCACCGTCCGCGTTCTCGAATTGCGCGCGCAGCTTGACCGTGCCGGTGGTGACGTCGATTTCATTGTCGACAGTGAGCAGCTTGCCGTCCGCGAGCTTGGCACTGTTGGTGCGGTCATAGGCCTCGACCGTCATTGCCGGTCCCCCATGCAAGCGCCGCATCAGCGCCGGCACGTGGTCCTCCGGAATGGAGAAGATCACCGTGATGGGCTGCAGCTGATTGATGACGACGATTCCGTTGGTATCTCCCGGCGTGACGTAATTGCCCTGATCGACCTGCCGCAAACCGACGCGGCCGGTGACCGGCGCGATGATGTGCGTGTAGGTCAGATTGACCTCGGCGGTTTTCACCTGGCCCTGGTCCGACTCGATGGTGCCCTTGTACTGATCGACCAAGGCCCGTTGCGTATCGAGTTGCTGCTGGGCGATGGAGTCCTCCTTAACCAGCCCCTCGTAGCGCTGCAGATTCAGCTTGGCGTCCGCCAGCAGCGCCTGGTCGCGGCGCAGATTACCCTGCATCTGTTGTAGGGCGGCCTGGGAGGGGCGGGCGTCGATCTGCGCCAGGGAGTCGCCCTGATGCACGGTCTGGCCTTCCGTGAATAGGATCTTTTGCATGACTCCATTGATTTGGGTTCTGACTATCACGCTGGCCAGCGGCGTGACGGTGCCCAGAGCGGGGATGCGCAGCTGGATATCGCCGGAAGCGGCGGTGGCAACGGCAACGGCCACAGGGCCGTTCTGGCCGCCCGGTCCACGGCCTGCCGGGTCCGCCACCGGCTGCTTATTGTGGATGTATCTGAACAATCCCATCAGCAGCAGCAGAACAACGAGGGCGACGAGCAGTCCAATCCAGTGTCGGCGGATGAAAGCTAGGGGCCCACGTTCCTGCGCAGATTGATCGGGGTATATTGATTCGTTTGACACAACTTCACACTTCATCACAGTCGGGCCCAACCCCAGGCACGCACGCGTGATCGAGGACTACCGGGCGGTCTCAGACTATAACCAGATTCTGCAAACGCGTCATAGTTCAGCTTAAATAAGGAAGCCGGAGCATCGCTTCGACCTACAAAATTGTCCTTGCCACCGTGGGTTCGTTGGGCGACCTGCACCCGTTCATCGCATTGGGGCGCGAATTGCGCGATCGAGGAATGACGGTGGTCATTGCCTGCGCCCCAACCTATCGGGGCAAAGTCGAAGCGGCCGGCATTGCCTTTCATCCGCTGCGGCCTGGATACGAGGAACTACAACGTGATCTCGGCATGGACCGCGCGCAGCTCGCGCATGCCGCCGTCGCGCGCGTGGACTTCCTGTTTCGCAAGCTGGTGCTGCCCTACGTCAGGACCGCGTACGAGGACATGATGCGGATCATGCCGGATGCCGATCTGTTGTTGTCCAGCAGCCTGGCATTCGGTGCGAGACTGGCGGCAGAAAAATGCGGGATTCCATGGATTGCCGTGATTCTGCAACCCATGATGTTTTTATCCGCCTACGACCCGCCCGCCATTCCCAAGGCCGAGTGGGTCGGCGAGGCGCTGCGCCGGCTGGGCCCCAAGGCCACCGGGTATGCGCTATGGACCCTTAAGCAGGCCGTCAATGTCCTGTTTCGGCCGCTGCACTCGATACGCGCAGAGCTGAAATTGCCCCCCACCACGCGCAATCCATTGTTCGACGGGCAGTTCTCGGAGGCAGGCGCGATCGGACTATATTCGAACCTCTTCGGTGGGGTACAACCGGACTATCCGCAACCGACCTCGATCACGGGCTTCGCCGGCTTTGACAGCGAAGATGGCTCGGCCGCAGCCCTCGATCCCAAATTAGCCCTGTTCTTGCGGGGTGGTTCACCGCCACTGGTATTCACTCTCGGCAGTCTCATCGTCAACAGCCCCGGGAGCTTCTATCGAGACAGTCTTGATGCGGCGCGAATCCTCAACAGGCGCGCGGTACTGTTGGTCGGCGATGAAGCCCGCGGCGAGTACGGGCGCTGGGGTTCGGCGGATGTATTCGTCTGCGCCTATGCGCCGCATTCGCTGTTGTTCGCGCATGCCGCGGCCGTCGTTCATCACGGCGGCATCGGCACCATGGGTCAGGCATTGCGCTCGGGCAGGGTGCAACTCGTCGTGCCTTTCTTCGCCGATCAACTCGATAACGCCGCCCGCGCGGTGCGGCTCGGGGTGGCGCGGACACTATCGCCACGGCGCTATTCCGCGGCCTGCGTGAGCCGCGCGCTCGATGGTTTGCTGGGCGACGCTCGATATGCAGAGCGAGCCCGGGTGGTAGGGGAGTCAGTGGCCGCCGAGGACGGTGCCGCGCGGGCGGCGCGCTTTGTTCTCGACAGGCTGGAACAACTAAGGCGAAAATGACTGCCGGGACCCAATGAACCGGATAAAGGAGCTTTGATGAAATTACTGAATTGCGTCGGGTTGGCGGCAGCACTAGTGTTGGCCTTTTGCGCGCCGCTGCGTGCTGCTCCCACCTGGACCGAGGGCGTCAACTATTTCTTGATCGATCCGGTGCGCCCGGCATCGGTGCCTCCCGGAAAGGTTGAAGTAACGGAGGTTTTTTCCTACGCCTGTCCGGCATGCAATTTGTTCGTGCCGACCATGCATAAGCTGAAGACCAACCTGCCGCCCAACGCGGTATTCAATTTCCTACCGGCGTCCTTCAACCCGAGCGAGGACTGGCCGATGTTCCAGCTTGCGTATTTGACCGCGCAAACTCTCGGAGTCGCAGACCAGACCCACGATGCAATGTTCAATGCCGTCTGGCAATCCAATGAGCTGGCCGTCATCGATCCGGCGACCCGCGGCATCAAGAGCCGGCTTCCCACCATCGAAGACGCGGCGAAGTTTTATCAGGCCAAGGCCGGCGTACCCGTCGAGAAATTTCTCGCGGCTGCGAAGTCATTTACGGTGGACGTCAAGGTGCGCGCCGCCGAGGACACGATTGCAAGGTACCGCGTGGATCGCACGCCCACCATCGTCGTGAACGGGAAATATCGCCTGCAGACCGAATCTGCCGGAGGCAACGATCAGTTGGTCGAACTCGTGAAATGGCTGGTTGCAAAAGAAAGCAAGTAGCGTGATAGCGCCGCTTAGAGAGCATCCCCGGCTATGGATCGCCGTGGCCGTGGGCTGCGCGATTTTCTTTTTCCTGCCCGCAAGCTGGTCGACCATGAGCCGCGTGCTGGTGAGTTGGAATTCCGGCGTCGTGTTGTTTCTCGCGCTCCTCTTCCTGTGGATGACGCGGCTGACGGCCGAGCAGATATGTACCAAGTACATGGAAGAAGATGCGTCGGCGACCATCATTCTGGCCGCGGTTACCGTTGCCGCGATGCTCAGTTTGATCGCCATCGTCGAGCCCCTGGCCAACCTCAGGCATACGACGGGTGCCGAACGGGTGGCGCACTTCATGCTGGCGGCGCTGACGCTGGTGAACTCGTGGTTGCTGGTGCCGAGCATGTTCACTACGCACTATGCCGATATGTTCTACAGCGCGCCGGAGAAGGATCGTCCTCTGCGTTTTCCTGAAACGTCCATGCCCGTGTTCTGGGATTTCGTCTATTTTTCCTTTACCATCGCCGCGGCCTGCCAGACGGCGGACATCTCGACCTTGAATGCCGGCGTGCGCAGAGTCGTGATCACGCACACGATGATCTCATTTCTATTCAATGCCTCCATTCTTGGATTCGCCATCAACGTGACTGCGGGACTGATCGGCGGCGCCAATTGAACCGGCTTCAGTGCGAGGGTGCCTTGACGATGTCACCGCCTTTCATCACGAAGGCCACTGACCGCAGGCTGTTGACATCGGCTAGCGGATCTCCTCCTACGGCGATGAGATCGCCGTAGCGGCCGATCGCAATGGCGCCGACATCCGTGCTGCGCCCCAAGGCCTCGGCGGCGTTGACCGTTGCGGCCTGTATTGCCTGCATCGGCGTCATTCCCCATTTCACCATGGTAGCGAACTGACGCGCGTTGTAGCCGTTCGGATAAACGCCGGCATCCGTTCCAAAAGTCATTTTTACCCCGGCTTTGACCGCCGATTGGAATGTCTGGCGCTGCTTCAACCCGATCGTGCGCTCCTTCTCGAGGGATTCCTTAAACACGCCGTTCTTCTCGCCATCGGACAGAATGTAGTCATCGTTATAGATGTCCATGTCGAACCAGGTGCCATGCTGCTTGGCAAGAGCGAAGGCCTCCTCGTCGGCCAGGCTGGCATGTTCGATGGTATCCACACCGGCACGGATGGCATCTTTGATGCCGGCGGCCCCATGCGCATGCACCGCAACTTTCATGCCGAGCATGTGAGCTTCGTCCACCAGCGCTTTCATTTCAGCGAGATCGTATTGTTGGCCGCCGACCGAATCTGTTTTGGAGAATACGCCTCCGGTGCCGCAAAACTTGATCACCTCGGCGCCGTATTTGCGCAACTTGCGCACCGTCGCGCGCATTTCGTCGGCCCCGTTGGCTATCTGCGGACTCGGCACCGAAATCGAAGGCGGGAATTCCGTGCTGTCGCAGTGACCGCCGGTGGCGCCGATCGCGTAGGTCGCCGGCACAATGCGCGGCCCAGGCACGAAGCCCTGTTCGATCCCTTGCTTGATGGCGACGTCGTCATAGTTACTCGAGCCCACATTGCGGATGGTCGTGAATCCCGCCTCGAGCGTTTTTTTGGCGTTGGCAACGCCGACCACGGTCCAGAAATTGTCCGTGAATTCCAGTCCACGGTAGCCGCTGTAACGCGGATCCGACGTAATGTGCGTGTGCATGTCGATCAAGCCCGGCAACAGCGTCATGCCGGACAGATCGACGCGACGCGCACCCTCCGTCACCGCGGCACCTTGAGCCGCGACCGCCGTAATCCGGCCGTTGACGATGGTGATTTGCGGATGTTCGACCACTTTGCCGGCGAGCACGTCGATCATGCGGTCGGCGGTCACGACCACGGTGTCGGCATGCACCGCGGCAGCCATGACGCCGTTCATGAGGATGCCGGCCGTCACACAATGCAAAATTCGGGAAAAGTGGCTTAGTTTCATATTAATCCGAGTTCTCGTTATTGTTGACGGCGTAAAATTATCACAAGTTGGATGGCGTCGGCTTCACGGCCGGCGCCAATGTACCGAGCCGCGGTGGCTCGGCGTCGCGCACCCATGCAAATGCAACGATGTGTTCCAATATGTGTGTGACATAACTTCGCGTCTCGGTGTAAGGGATATTCTCGATCCAGACGTCGGCATCCATCGATGTCGACGGCAACCAGCGTGCGACGGCCGCCGGGCCCGCATTGTATGCCGCGAGGCTCAATACTGGTTGATCCGCATGGCGGTCCAATAATTCGCGGAAATAGGCCGCACCGAGCGGAATGGCCACGGATGGATCGAAAAGGGCGTCTCGATCCGGCACGGGCCGGTGCCAACGCCGCGCCACGGCTGCGGCGGTGGTGGGCAGCATCTGCATGAGGCCGCGTGCGTCTGCGCGCGACACAGCGTCTTTGCGGAACAGGCTCTCTTGGCGCATGACGCCCAATATCCAATCCGTTGGAATGTGTGTCAGTTCGCCCGCCGCCGCGACATCATCCGTAAAGGGGCGCGGATAACGAAGGCGCACATCGTCCCATTCGCCGGCCTGTGCCAGCGTGGCGATGGATTGGGCATACCAACCCCAACGAAAGGCAAGGTGCGCGGCTTGAACCTTGACTGCTGCATCCGCGCCGCCCAGCACGACCGTCCATTCGACGCCGGCTTCGTCGGCCATGTCGCAGGCGAATAATTCACGAGCTCGGATGAGGCCGGCGTCGGCCTCCAGTCTGGCTTGTTGCTTGGCGTCGTCCGGGGATGGCCGCGCGCGCAAGTTGTAGTTGCGATGCAAGCGGTCGGCGGCGAGATATCCGTAGTAATCCCGCAAATCGGCTATTTCGCCGTAAAACGGCGCCGCCGCGTCGGCTCCAGCGGTGGCGGCCACCGCGCGCGCACGCCAGTAGCGCCAGCGCGGCTGAGTCGCCAGGGACGGCGGCATGTGTTCGATCCATCCGAGCGCCTTGGCATAATTGCCGGTCCATAGTGCCGCCCGTACCCGCCATTCCTCGACCTGGTTGTCGACCGCCTCCGCAGGTACACCGTCGAATGCAGCGAGTGCCTGGGGATCTCGATCGTAGGCAGCGCCGAGCGCGGCGGCGCGCTGCAGCCGCGCCTTAAGCTCGGGCGTGGTGTCGGGCCGTGCGAGCAGCGCGGGCAGCAGGTTCAGGGCGCCGTGGGGATTGGTGCGCGCGAGTTTCTCGAATCCGGCGCCCAGCGCATCCGCTTCCACAGGCAAGGCGGGATGGGTGGCCAACACGTTGAGCGCCGTCGGCGGGGAGTCCAACAAATCGGACCATTGGAGTAGCGCAGCGCGGCGCGCCACGGGTACGTCGGCGGCGAATTCCCGCGCCAGGCGCGCGTTGTCGGCTGCAAGCGCTGCGCGGGTCCGGGCTTCCGCGAGGGCCGGTGTCACCAGATTCTGCCGCCGCAGCCACTCAAACACCTCGCTGCATTCGGCAGGCGGCTTCTGCGGCAGGCTCCAGCGCGCCACCACGGCGGCGCCGAGATTGTCCGTGTCGCCGGTGGCTAAGCGCCCCGCGAGCCGGTCGCAGATCAGCTGCGGATCGGTCACATCGACAGAGCGCGGCAAAAACACGGGCCAGCGGCGCCGCTCGGCGAGGCTGGCCAGCCACTCGCGACGCAGGGCACGCGTCACGGGTTGTCCTGCATGGGAGCGCAGAAACACATCGATTGTATCGTCGAGGGTATCGCCGGGCGTTTTGATCAAATCGCGCCGCAGTCTCGCCGCAACGAGGTAATCATGGATCGCATAGACTTCGAGTGCCGGCGGATCCGGCGTCTCGGGCATATTTAGGCGAACGCGGTCCATGGCCGCTACAAAGGCCTGACGGACGGCATCAGGTGCATCGGTGGCCGCGATTTGCCGCGCAAACAGCGACAGCGACAAGATTAATAGGAATTTAGAACGTAACAACATGGGAGCATCTTAAGCAATCGTGCTGAGACGTGCGATTTGGGCAGCAAACGACGCGGGCGCATGGTTGAATACTCGAGCTATGAAATCCAAAGTCGTCGCCATTCTCGAGACCCGTACCGGAGAACACTTGGGCGAATTGATCGCACGCCGCGGCGGCGTGCCGATGTTGGCGCCGGCGCTCGAAGAGGTGCCGGACGTCGATCCGCAGGCGGTGGCCTCGCTGGTAGCGCAATGGCGACTCAATCCTTTCAAGATGGTCATATTTCAAACCGGCGTGGGCACACGTGCATTGTTTCAGGCGACGGATGCGGCCGCACTGTCGGATGAACTGCTGCGATACTTGGATTCTTCCGTGGTCGTGGTCCGCGGGCCGAAGCCCGTCGGGGAATTGAACGCGCGTCGGGTGCGCATCGACATACGGGCCGCCACGCCGTTTACGACGGAGTCTGTCCTCGCGGCGGTGTCGGACATCTCCCTGCATCATGCACGGGTGCTGGTGCAGCGCTACGGTGCCGCCAATCAACGGCTGCGCGAGGCATTGGAGGGCCGTGGGGCCACAGTTCAAGAAATCGCCACGTACCGGTGGGCATTGCCGGCGGATACCCAACCTCTGAATGACCTGCTGGACGCATTGGCGAAATCCAGCGTCGATGCCGTCGTATTCACCAGCGCCGTGCAGATTCATAATCTTTATTCTGTGGCTGAAAAATCGGGTCGGGCGTCGGCGCTTGCCGGCCTGCTGAATCGCGTGCTCATCGCATCCATCGGACCCGTGTGCTCGCGTGCCCTGCGGGAACACGGGGTCAATCCTTCGTTCGAAGCCGATCCGCCAAAACTGGGACCCTTGGTCGCAGGGCTGGAGCAGGCCTTGTCGGTGAATGGCCGACAGTGAATTGCGCGGTCGGCTGACGCGGTACGGAAAGAGTTGCCCCGGCGGACATCCTATGACGGTGTATAAATGACGCTCTTATCGAAACCGTTCCGGAGATAACAAAATGGCGAAGCAAATTAAGAAATCCAAGCCGTTTCTTACAGACGTGAAAACCTTGCGCCAGCGTGCACGCAAGAACATCGCAAGCGGCGGAGTGACATTCACCTATCAGGGTGATGTCAAGACGACCATCAATATCCTTCAATCCGTGCTGGCTACCGAAATAGTCTGCGTGTTGCGATATACCATGCACGCAGTGGCTGCCGCGGGCATATCCAGCGAAGGTGTAAAAGCGGAATTTGCCCAGCATGCGAAGGAAGAGGCCGAGCATATGAATCAGGTTGCCGAGCGCATCAATCAGCTCGGTGGGAAACCGGATTTTAATCCCACCGGTCTCGCCACGCGCGCGGCGTCTGAGTATGGCAACGCGGAAAATCTGATCGAGATGATCAAGGAAAATTTGATCGCCGAGCGTATCGCGGTGGATCACTATCGCGAGCTCATTCGCTACTTTGGAAACAATGATCCCGGGACGCGCACCATGCTGGAAGGCATCCTGACGGTCAAAGAAGAGCATGCGAACGACATGCACGACCTGCTCGTGGCACACGAAGGGCGCCCCATGCTGCCCGCCTAGCTGGAACCGCCGACGGAAGGCGAGTCGCTGGCCGGGAAGGATTCGTCCAGCGCCTCATCCAATAGATCGTCGACATCCCGCTTGCCCGCGTTTTGCGGTTGCCTGGCCATGTAGGCCACGGCATACGAACAGTATGGATTTACCCGCCAGCCCGCGTTTTGGGCTGCGGCCAAGGCCGCGGCCATGAGTTCCGCGGCAATACCCCGCCCCTCGATGGCCGGCGCCACTAGGGTGTGGGTGATGTTCATAGTGCTGCCCGTCAACGTGTAGTCGAGCTGCGCCTGATGGCCGTCCACCTGGGTGGTGAATCGGCGTGCATTGGGATCGTGACTAATGGTGGCCATGATCGTCCTGATGTTCCGCGCGTTGCTGCTGCGGCCGGGCCTGGGGTTGGGGCCGCTCTTGAGGTTGCTGGCGCGGCTGAGCCTGGGGTTGGGGCCGCTCTTGCGGTTGCTGGCGCGGCTGAGCCTGGGGTTGTGACCGCTCTTGCGGTTGCTGGCGTGGCTGAGCCTGGGGTTGCGACCGCTCTTGCGGTTGCTGGCGCGGCTGAGCCTGGGGTTGTGACCGCTCTTGCGGTTGCGGTCGCGCAGGTATTACGCCGGCGCCGGAAAATGCGCCCGGTCGCGCCGTGGCGGCAATGGGCGGATGACCGTTGTTGGCGCTGGCGCGCAACACCGGATTTTCGCGCGCCATTTGTTCGTGCTGTTGCTGCGCAGGTGCGAGGGCTACGTGACGCTCATGCACCGCCGATAATTCAGCTGAAGTCGCCTCGGCACGCACGCCGCCGTTGCCACCGTTGTAACTGGCGCGATTCACTGTGACATTGTTAATCACGGTCCTGTTATAGACATTGGTGATGTTGGTCGAGTTGATGTTGGTCACCGAGCGGTTGTAGTACATGTGCTCGCCCTGCCAATACCCGCCATCGAAGCCTCTGCCGCCATAGCCGTATCCGTAATTGACGCCGCCATAGAATCCGACATGCGGCCCCCAGTAACCGGCATGCCAAAAAAATAGCGCACCGGCCGCCGCCCAGTATCCGGGAGTCCACAAGTAGCCGGGCTGAGGCGCAAGCACCCAGGTCCCGGGTACCCAGTAGTAGTCTTGAACGTCATCGCTCCAGGCCCAGTAGCCAGGCGTCCAAAGGTATCCGTCGCCGGGAATGGGGGGTTGCTCGTACACCGGTAGCACCGGGGGCGCAAGGTTGACAGATATGTCTACGGACAGCTGCGCGTTCGATACTGCAGATACGGCCAGCAATAACAAGGTTGGGACGACGGAGCGGTACCAGGACTTAAATTGCATACATGAACTCCCAATTTGACTGGGTTCGCGCCGGGCGCGATGACCCTAATTGCCATTATAGGGCTTGCGGCGCTGCGTCCTGACCGGTGTGCGCAGGTCATTCGTGTAGGAGGGCGCCGACACGGGCGAGGGCGGGTTAATGAGCGCCGGGTTGTGCGGCCGGCGCTTGTGATGCGTTCAGTCGCCGCAGCGCTTCCCGGGGCAGGTCCTCCAGCCCGGTGTCGCCGTCATGCGCTAGATGAGCGTTGAGCTTCTCACGCATGCGCTTGGTCCAGTACCTGGAGATGTGATTGGCGATGCCGGCGACGGCGTCTTCGCGCAGCGGTTCCGCGCGAAAGAAATGGCCGATGTCATTCGCCATTTTTACGAGGTGTTCGGCCCCACCGTGGTCATTGCCGCTCATGAGTGCCGGCCTACTTAGCGACGAACATGACGTCGGCGCTCTTCAGCAGCGTTTCCTGGGTCTCGCTGAATTCCCGGAAGCGCTTCTGCCATTCAGAGGGCTGGCTCACGCGAGTGGCCTGCACTGCAGTGACCTTGTATTCGGGACAGTTCGTGGCCCAATCTGAATTATCGGTGGTGATCACATTGGCGCCAGACTCCGGGAAATGGAATGTGGTGTAGACCACGCCCGGCTGGACCCGCTCGGTGACACTGGCCCGTAAAACAGTGTCGCCCGCGCGGCTTGCGATACCGACCCAGTCACCCTCGGCGATGCCGCGCTCTTCGGCGTCGTGCGGATGGATTTCCAGACGATCTTCATCGTGCCAACGATTGTTCTCGGTGCGCCGCGTCTGCGCGCCGACATTGTATTGGCTCAGGATGCGTCCGGTAGTCAGGATCAAGGGATAGCGAGCATTGACTTTCTCCTCCGTCGGCACGTACTCGGTGACCAAGAACTTGCCCTTGCCGCGCACGAATTCTCCGATATGCATGGTGGGAGTGCCCTCGGGGTGCTCGGCATTGCACGGCCATTGAATGCTCTCGAGTTCGTCGATGCGGTCGTAACTCACGCCCGTGAACGTGGGAGTCAGCCGCGCGATCTCATCCATGATCTGCGACGGGTGCGTGTAATTCATCGGGTAGCCGACCGCATTGGAGAGCAGTTGCGTGATCTCCCAGTCGGCGTATCCGGATTTCGGCTTCATGACCTTGCGCACGCGCGAGATGCGACGTTCCGCGTTCGTGAAGGTGCCATCCTTCTCCAGGAAGGATGAGCCAGGCAGGAATACATGGGCGAATTTCGCCGACTCGTTCAGGAACAAGTCCTGCACGATGATGCATTCCATCGAAGTCAGCGCTGCGGTGACGTGTTGAGTGTTCGGGTCGGACTGAGCGATGTCCTCGCCTTCGATGTACAGGCCCTTGAACTCGCCGTCGAGCGCTGCCTCGAACATATTCGGAATGCGCAGGCCCGGTTCGTTCTGAAGAGGGACTCCCCACGCGCCTTCGAACAAGTGACGCACGGTATCGTCCGAGACATGTCGATAGCCCGGAAATTCATGCGGGAAGGAACCCATGTCGCAGGAGCCCTGCACGTTGTTCTGTCCGCGTAGGGGATTTACGCCGACCCCTTCGCGGCCGACATTGCCGGTAGCCATTGCGAGATTCGCGATGCCCATGACCATGGTCGAACCCTGGCTATGCTCGGTGACCCCGAGGCCATAGTAAATCGCGCCATTGCCGCCGCCCGCAAATAGACGCGCGGCGCCGCGTACCTCTGACGCCGGCACGCCCGTAATCTCCTGCATGGCCTCCGGCGAGTTGCTTTCGTGGGACACGAAATTGCGCCACTTCTCGAAGGACGGCATCTCGCAGCGCTCGCGTACGAAATCCTCTTGGACCAGACCCTCGGTGACGATGACATGCGCAAGGGAATTGATCAGCGCCACATTGGTGCCGGGCCGCAGCTTCAAGTGGTGCTCGGCGACGATATGCGGCGAGCGCACCAGATCGATGCTGCGCGGATCGGCAACGATGAGCTTCGCTCCCTGGCGCAGGCGCCGCTTCATCTGCGAGGCGAACACGGGATGCCCGTCGGTGGGATTCGCGCCAATAACGAATATGACGTCGGCCTTCATGACCGAATCGAAGTTCTGAGTGCCGGCGGATTCGCCCAAAGTGTTCTTGAGGCCATAACCCGTGGGCGAGTGGCACACGCGCGCGCAGGTATCCACGTTGTTGTTGCCGAAGCCGGCTCGAATCAGTTTCTGAACGAGATAGGTTTCTTCGTTCGAACAGCGCGACGACGTGATCCCGCCGATGGAATCGCGGCCGTATTTCGCCTGAATGCGCTTCAGTTCGGAAGCGGCATAACCGATGGCTTCCTCCCATGACACCTCGCGCCAAGGATCGGAGATTTTCGAGCGGATCATGGGTTTGACGATGCGATCGGCGTGAGTGGCGTAGCCGATGGCGAAGCGCCCCTTGACGCAGGAATGGCCGTGATTGGCATGCCCATCCATGTTCGGCACCATGCGCACCACTTCTTCGCCCTTCATTTCCGCGCGGAACGAGCAGCCCACGCCGCAGTAGGCGCAGGTCGTGGTGATGCTGTGCTCGGCCTGGCCTTTCTCAATCAGTGTATTTTCCGACAGCGTCGCGGTTGGACAGGCCTGCACGCAGGCGCCGCAAGAGACGCATTCGGAATCCATGAAGGAGACATTTTGACTTGCCGCCACCGAGGAGTCGAAGCCGCGGCCTTGAATGGTCAGCGCCAGCGTACCCTGGCGCTCATCGCAGGCGCGCACGCAGCGCGAGCAGACGATGCACTTGCTGGCATCGAAAGTGAAATACGGGTTGCTGGTGTCTTTCTCGGCGACAAGGTGATTGGCGCCCTCGTAGCCGTAGCGCACTTCGCGCAGGCCGACGACGCCGGCCATGTCCTGCAGTTCGCAGTGACCGTTCGCCGGGCAGGTCAGGCAATCCAAAGGATGATCGGAAATGTACAACTCCATCACGCCGCGCCGGACGTCGGCGAGTTGCTTGTTCTGCGTGGTGACTTTCATGCCGGCAGCGACCGGCGTGGTGCAGGAGGCGGGCAGTCCCTTCATTCCTTCGATTTGCACCAGGCACAGACGGCAGGACCCGAAGGCTTCCAACTGGTCGGTGGCGCAGAGCTTGGGGATTTTGACGTCGGTCAGCGCGGCGGCGCGCATGACGGACGTGCCGGCCGGCACCGTGATGTCCTGGCCATCGATGGTGAGGGTCACGAGTTGGGCGCTCTCGCTCTCGGGAGTGCCCAGGTCTTTTTCGACAATGGATAACATGGATTAGTCCTCGTGTACCTTCAACTGGGGGCGCTAGCTGGGGGCGCCTACCCGGCGGCTCTCGCTGCCCTTACCGGTTTGACGAAATCTTCAGGGAAATGGTTCAACGCAGAGATCACCGGGAAGGGAGTCAGTCCCCCCAGCGCGCACAGCGAGCCGTAGGTCAATGTTTCGCACAGGTCGCGCAAAATGGCTTCCTGCTTGGGCGCATTCTCGCCGGCGATGAGCCTGTCAATCACTTCGACGCCGCGGGTCGAGCCGATTCGGCAGGGTGTGCACTTGCCGCAGGATTCAATGGCGCAGAACTCCATGGCGTAGCGGGCTTGGGCAGCCATGTCGACCCTGTCGTCGAAGGCGACGATGCCGCCATGCCCGAGCATCGCCTTGATGGCGGCAAAGGCTTCGTAGTCCAGCGGCGTGTCGAATTGTGATTCAGGCAAATAGGCGCCCAACGGACCGCCGACCTGCACCGCGCGAATTGGGCGGCCGCTGTAGCTTCCTCCGCCGTAGTCATACAGCAGCTCGCGCAGCGTCATGCCGAAGGCAATTTCCACCAGGCCGCCGTGTTTGACATTGCCGGCCAGTTGCATGGGCAGTGTGCCGCGCGAACGGCCCATGCCGAAGTGCTGATAGAACTCGGCGCCGCGGTCGAGAATAATGGGAACCGACGCAAAGCTGATCACGTTGTTGATCACCGTGGGCTTGCCGAACAGTCCCTGCAGGGCGGGCAGCGGCGGCTTGAACCGCACCTGTCCGCGCTTGCCCTCAAGCGATTCCAGAAGCGAGGTTTCCTCGCCGCAGATATAGGCGCCGGCGCCCATACGGACCTCGAGTTGAAACGACTTGCCGCTGCCGCGGATATTCGCGCCCAGATAATCGGCGGCGACGGCCGCGGCGATCGCCGACTCCAGCGCGACCTTGGCCTGTGGATATTCCCAGCGCAGATAGATGTAGCCTTGGGTTGCGCCCGTGGCGAGCCCTGCGATGCTCATGCCTTCGACCAATACGAAGGGATCGCCTTCCATCAACATGCGATCGGAGAATGTTCCCGAGTCGCCCTCGTCGGCATTGCAGACGATGTATTTTTGCTGACTTTCCGCGCCGAGCACCGTCTTCCATTTGATTCCCGTGGGAAAGGCCGCGCCGCCGCGGCCGCGCAGGCCGGAGGCGGTGACGCAGGCGACGATGTCGGCCGGCTTCATGGCGAGCGCGGCCTGAAGACCGCGGTAACCGTCATGCGCAAGATAATCGGCGAGGCTGCGTGGATCGGTGAGTCCGACGCGTGCAAAGGTCAGCCGCTCCTGCCGCTTGAAATAAGGCAACTCTTGCGTCGCGCCATGGCTCAGCGCATGGGGCTTGCCGGTCGTGAAGCCGGCGTCGAACAGACCGGCCACCTCTGACGATTGCACCGGTCCATAGGCCATGCGCGTGCCCGCGACGTCCACTTCGACCAGGGGCTCGAGCCACAACAACCCACGGGAACCGTTGCGGATCAGTTCGACGGTAATACCACGGCGGTTTGCCTCGGCCGTGATGGCCAGCGCCGTCTCATCGGCTCCAACACCGAGCGCGGCCGCATCGCACGGGACGAAGATCTTAACGCTGCCGGCCGCGCTCACGTAGCCTCCCGGCTGTGCGCCAACAGGGCATCGAATCGCTCGGGAGTGACGCGCCCATGCAGCCGTTGATCGATCATCAGCGACGGGCCCAGCGCGCAGTTACCCAGGCAGTACACAGGCTCCAGAGTAATTGCACCGTCGCGCGTCGTGCCGTGATAATCCACACCCAATCTAGCCTTGGCATGCGCCTCCAACGCCACGCTGCCGAGGGCCTGGCAGGCCTCGGCTCGACAGATATGCATCACGTGACGTCCCGGCCGCTCCTGCAGAAAGTAATGATAAAAAGTCACGACGCCATGCACTTCCGCGATCGATAGGTTCAGTTCGTGCGCAATCAGCGGAACCGCGTCTTTAGGCACGTAGCGCAAGGACTCTTGCACCGCATGCAAGACGGGTAGCAGGGCTCCCGGCAGGCTCTCGAGCCGAGCGCAAATATCGAGCACGGTGGAACGTGCCGCCGTACTCAAAGTGGAGAGCGGCTCGACCTTGATGGGAATTACCCGCCGCGGCGCTGCATCACTCATATTTTGACGACTTGATTCATAGATATATCAGATATTACTCGTAACCCAACCTGCCGACTATCGAAGGCGGGGGCGCACGAGACCCGGCGCACACCAGCCCCAATATGCAATATTGTCCGTCATGACACCACTGCCGTCCATCACTCAAAACGCCGATGTGCGCTTTCTTGGCAAGCTATTGGGAACGGTCATACGCACCTATGGTGGGGAGGGGCTTTTCGAGCGAATCGAAGCCATTCGCGCCGCCTCGGTTGATCGTTATCGCGGGATTGCCAACCCGCGCGGCCTGGCGGCGGACTGGGAGACACTTTCTCTCGATGAGGCTGTGGCTTTTGTGCGCAGTTTCATGCTGTTTTCCATGCTGGCCAATTTGGCCGAGGATCGCCAGGGCGGGGCGGGTGAAGAGGACGGCACGCTCGCCCCGGCGCTGCAGCGTCTGAACGGCCAAGGCATAGATACCCGGGAAGCTGCCGCATTGTTGGACCGCGCATCGATCGTGCCCGTGCTGACGGCGCATCCCACGGAAGTGATGCGCAAGAGTATGTTGGATCATCGGAACCGCATTGCAGCATTGATGCGGCTGCGCGATGCCGGCGACACCGAGACGGCGCAAGGAGAATTAATCGAGGAGGGTATCGCCGCCCAGATCGCCTTGTTATGGCAGACACGGGCGTTGCGCCGGGAACGACTGTATGTGGCGGATGAAGTCGACACGGCGTTGACCTATTTGCGAGACATCTTTTTGCCCGTCGTGCCCACCTTGTATGCGCGTTGGGAGCGCTTGCTCGGACAGCGCCCGGCCAGCTTCCTGCGGCTGGGCACCTGGATCGGAGGCGATCGCGACGGCAATCCCCATGTCACCGCGGAGTCGCTGCACTTGGGCTTGGGACGGGCGGCGCAGGCGCTGCTTACCGACTATCTGGATCAGCTCAATGCCTTAGGCGCGGAGCTCTCGGTATCAAGCGAGCTGGCAGGAATTTCCGCCGACTTGAATGCTCTGGCGCAGAGCGGCGGCGATCTCAATGCGGCTCGAGCCGATGAGCCCTACCGACGCGCCATTACCGGCATCTATGCGCGTCTCGCGGCCACCTATCAAAGAATTACCGGGCGAGCGCCGCCCCGACCTGCGTCGGTCAGCGCCGAGCCCTATGCCGATGCGCAGAGTTTGCGCGCCGACCTGACCGTCCTGGAGATGTCATTGGCGTCGGATAGCCAGGTGGGGCGAAATACCGGCGGCTCATTGTCGCGATTGTGCCGGGCGGTCGAGACCTTCGGTTTCCATCTAGCGACACTGGACTTGCGGCAAAACTCCGATGTGCACGCACGCGTGGTGGCCGAGCTGCTGAAGGTCGCCGGCGTATGTTCGGATTACCTGGCCTTGGACGAAGCAGCGCGAGTCCGGCTATTGCGCAGCGAACTCGCCGGCGAGCGCCTCCTGGCAAGTCCGTACGCTACATACTCTCAAGAAACGCTGTCTGAATTGGGCATCGTGCGCGCCGCCGCTGAGGCGCACCGGCGTTATGGCCGCGGCTGCATCACCGCCTACATTGTGTCGAAGTGCGATAGCGTCTCGGATCTGCTGGAGGTGCATATCCTTCTGAAAGAAGCTGGCCTGTACCGAGGACATGGCGATGCGCGCGCCGACATCATGGCGGTGCCGCTGTTCGAGACCATCGGCGATTTGACGAATTCCCGCGATGTGATGAAGGCGTGGCTCGGGCTACCGGAAGTCGCGGCCGTCACCGCGGCGCATGGCTTCCAAGAAGTCATGGTTGGATATTCGGATTCCAACAAGGACGGCGGATATCTGACCTCCGTATGGAGCCTGCATCAGGCAACCCGGTCGCTGGCGGCAGTGTTCGAGAGTTCCGGCACGGCGATGCAGATTTTTCACGGCCGCGGCGGAGCCGTCGGCCGCGGAGGTGGCTCCTCGTTCGCGGCAATTCGAGCGCAGCCGCAAGGCACCGTCCGCGGCCGCATCCGCATTACCGAGCAGGGCGAGATTATCGCCGCGAAATACGGCAATCGTGAAAGCGCCGCCGCCAATCTCGAAGCCATTACCGCGGCCACCTTGCTGGCGTCGCTCGAGATCGACTCATTGTCGAGCGCGAATCGTTCGCGATTCGCCGCCGTGATGGAGAGGCTGTCCGCGCACGCGTTCACTGCTTATCGCCGGCTGGTGTACGAGACAGAGGGCTTTTCGACTTTTTTCCGGCAAATGACTCCCTTGGTGGAAATAGCCGATCTGAAGATCGGCTCGCGGCCGGCGTCGCGCTCGAATTCACAGCGCATCGAGGATCTGCGCGCGATTCCCTGGGTGTTCAGCTGGGCTCAGGCGCGGGTGATGTTGCCGGGTTGGTTCGGCGTAGGCGATGCGCTGCGCACCGCCGATGCAGGGTTGCTGCGTGAAATGCACGAAGCTTGGCCGTTCTTTCGCGCGACCGTAGACAATCTGGAAATGGTGCTTTCCAAGTCCGACATGGGGATCGCTGCTCGTTATGCTTCTTTGGTGCAGGACCGCGTGCTTGCCGAGGTCCTGTTCAGCCGCATCCGCGACGCCTGGTCCGAGGCCCATGACTGCTTGCTGCGAGTCACCGGCCAAACGCGCCTGCTGCAAAGACACCCGGCCTTGGATGATTCCATCCGGCTGCGGCTGCCCTACATCGAACCGTTGAACCTCCTGCAGGTGGAATTACTCAAACGTCACCGCGCCGGAGAGAAGGATCCGCGGGTGCGCGAGGGCATTCAACTATCGATCAATGCCATCGCTACGGCGTTGCGCAACAGCGGCTAGGCGCGACTATCTGGGGAGGTAAGCCGCGAGCTTGCTGTGCGTCCGGACGGCATCTTCCTCGCTCAGGTTGTCGGCGGAGTACGACTCGCGGATTAGCCGCTCGAACGCGGGCGCAGGCAGCGGGCGGCTGAAGTGATAGCCCTGGTACTCATCGCACCCCGCGGTTTTCAGGAAGTCGAGCTGAGCGGGGGTCTCCACGCCCTCGGCGACGACCTTGAGGCGCAGGCTGTGCGCGAGGGAGACGATGGCGCGGACAATGGATGCGTCTTCCGGGCGGCTGACGATTTCATCGATGAATACCCGGTCGATTTTCAGCTTGTCGATGGGGAAACGGCGCAGATAGCTCATGCTCGAATAGCCGGTGCCGAAATCGTCGACTGAGACAAGCACGCCCATGGCGCTCAGATGCTCGAGAATGGCGACGGATTTTTCCGGATCGCTCATTACGGCGCTCTCCGTGAGTTCGACTTCGAGAAAGCGCGCTTGCAGATCGGCGTCGTCGAGCGCGCTGCGAATGGTGTCGACCAGGCCACTATCGCGGAACTGCGAGGCCGATAAATTCACCGATACGCGCAGCGACGGGACACCGTCGAGCTGCCATTGGCGCGTCTGCCGGCACGCTTCGCGAATCACCCAAGCGCCGATCGTGCCGATCAGGCCGCATTCCTCGGCGAGAGGCACGAATTGCGCGGGCGACACGAGTCCGCGGGTTGGATGATTCCAGCGGATCAATGCCTCTGCACTGCGCACCTCACCGGTTTGGGTGTCCACCTTGGGTTGGTAATACAGTTCGAATTGGTTCTGCGCGACCGCATTGTGCAGTTCGCTTTCCAGTTGAACGCGGTCTTCCGCGCCGGCATCCATTCCGGGCGCATAGCGGCGGAAATTGCCGCGGCCGTTCTGTTTGGCCGAATACATGGCGGCATCGGCGTGCGCGAGCAATGCCTCCATGGTCGCGCCGTCATCCGGATACATGGCAATACCGATGCTGGGCGAGGCATGAATATCGATGGTCGCGATCCGCACCGGCGGCTGCAGAACGTCCATGACGCGGGAAGCTAGCGCCGCAGCATCCTCGGCGTCGCCGATCGACGTGCCAATGAGCACGAACTCATCGCCGCCGAAGCGGGCAACCGTGTCGGCGGTGCGCACCACGGTCAAGAGACGGCGCGCCACTTCTTGAAGCAATTCATCGCCTGCGCGATGGCCCAGGGAATCGTTGATGAGCTTGAACCGATCCAGGTCGCATACCAGCACTGCGAAAGATCGCATATCGCGATCGGCGTGCGCGATGGCCTGTTGCAGCCGATCGTCGAGCAAAACGCGATTGGGCAGGCCGGTCAACGAATCGTGCGTGGCCAGATGGCGCAGTTGCCGATTGGCCGCTTCCAGTCCGCGTGTGCGTGTGGTGATTACTTCCTCGAGCCGCAGCACATGCTCCCGAACCAGCTTGTCGTTTTCCCACTTGCGGCTCAGCGCCGTGGCGCACTGCAAAACCTCGATGGGTTCGGCGGGCTTGCGCAATACCAACAGCTTGTCGGAATGACCCAGTCGCTCAACGACTTCGGTCCAGTCGTAGTCGGCGTGTGCGGAACAAATCACGACTTGAACGTCGGGATCTGCCGCCCACAGGCGCTCGATGGTCTTCAGTCCGTCCCAGCCCGGCGGCATGCGCATGTCGACGAATGCCATGGCATAAGGTTTGCCTTCGGCGTGAGCCTGCTGCGCCATGGCGACGCCTTCCTGTCCCTGGTGCGCAGAGTCTATGTCGAAGTTCGGGCGCGAGGTGCCAACAACGGATTCGCCGAACAGATTCGCTTCCAAAATGTCGAGCGCGTCCTGGGCGACGTGTTCGGCCTGAGCGCCCAAGACCTTGCGGAAATCCAGATGAATGGAGGCATTATCATCAATGATCAGGATGCGCCGATTGGCGAGAGGATTGGACCTAGACACGGGCGGCCGTCTCGGAACCATCGGGCAGTTCCAGTATGAATGTCGCCCCGCAGCCCGGCCCGTCACTCTCGACGCGCAAAGAGCCGCCGAGCTCCTGGGCGGCGAGGGCGCCGCTGTGCAGACCGAACCCGTGCCCGGATGCGCGCGTGGTGAATCCGTGCGTGAACAGGCGCGACATGTTCTCGGCGGGAATGCCCACGCCGTTGTCGATGACGCAAATGCGCACGCCGGTCGGCCCCTTGTCGATCCTCAGAGTGAGGAGCTTGTCGGTTCTGCCCGATTCATCGCAGGCATACTTGGCATTGCGAACCAGGTTAACCAGGATCTGCAGCACCTTGTGCTTGTCGACGGTGATCGGCGGGACATCGTTGAATTCACGGCGCAATGTCACGCCGTGACGCACGAAAGCGCCCGCGTTCAAGCGCAGGCTATCCTCCACCAGTTCGGCCACGGCGATGGTTTCAGTGACGCCGCACAGTTTGGCGTAGCTCTGTTGCATCGCGACGGTGTCTTTGATGTGTTCAAGGTTTTCGCGCAGAGAAGCGAGTTCTTCCAGCGCCACTTTTTGATCGCTGATCAATTGCTCGCCGAGCGACGTCAAGTACTCCGGAATGCGCCTGCCGCGCTCGTCTTGCGCGATAAATTCTCCGACTGCGGCGCCTTTCTCCTGCAACAGCGCGGCGAGCCGGGACACGCCGGGTCCCTTGGACTGCTTGACGCGCTCGGTGACGAGACTTGCGGAAATGTTGACGCTGTTAAGTATGTTGCCGACGTTGTGAAGCACATTGGTGGCGACTTCGGCCATGCCCGCCTGACGCGATGCCGTCATGAGCTGTTTGTTCACTCGCTCCAGTTCCTGATCGGTTTCCTTGCGAGCGGTAATGTCCCTGACGAACTCGACCGACAATTCCGGTGCAGCGTCGGTTTCGCGCACGAGAGCCGTCGTCGTGCGCACCCAGAGAACGCTGCCGTCCCTGCGGAGAAGGCGCTTTTCCACGTCGACCATTTGTATCTCGCCGTTCCAGAGCTGAACCAGTTCAGCCGATACGCGCCCGACATCCTCCGGGCAGGTAATGTCGCGCATGGTCATGTCGCCGATCCGGTCGGAGTCGAATCCCACCATGGAGCGAAACGCCTGATTGTGGCGCAATAGTTTTCCGCCACGGTCCGAATAGACGATGCCGAGAGGCGCTTGGTCGAAAGTGTTGCGAAACAGCGTTTCCGCTTTGCGCAAATTGTCTCGCGCAGTGACCAGGTCGCTGAAGTCCGCAATGGTACCGATCCAGCCGGCAACTCCATCGACCGCCACCACTTGCTCGGCGAAATGGCGTTCGATGCCGTCCTGCGACCGGGTGCGATACGCGAATCGGCTCGGTATTGGCTTGCTGCAGAATTCCGCCCACGCCGTCTCCATGCGTGTCCGATCGTCTGGGTGTAAGTACTGCGCCCAGGCATCGGCGCTGTGTCCAACCTGCAGGGCGAAAATGCGCCGATATTCGGGATTGCTGTAAATCAGGTTGCCGACGGCATCCGTGTGATAGATGGCGACTGGTGCGCTTTCGATCAGCGCGCCGGCCAGCGTATTGTCGTCACGCCCTGGCGATGTCGCGGGCCGGGCGTCGCTGAACAGGGCCAGTTCGGTCAGCCGCGTTTGTAGTTCGATGCGATCCACCGCTTGCTCGGCCAGCATTAGCAGCGATTCGCGCTGTTGGGGCGTCAGTTCGCGCGCCGCCGTGTCGTATACGGCCAAGGTGCCGAGTATCCCGTCCCCGACGGAGCTTCGCAGTGCGCATCCCGCGTAGAAGCGAATGCCATGCAATCCAGCCATTTGCCCAGACGCGCGATGTCGATCATCCAAAGCGATGTCGGCTATTTCGAGAAGCCCCACGGTTTGCGATGCGTAGGGCGCAAACGGATCTGACAGGGGCGCATCGGACGGGGCGAGTCCGGCTGTCTGCGAGCACCAGGCCGCGCCGCTGCCATTCACGATGATCGAGGCCCAGGGCGCTCCACAGATGCGTGCCGCGAACCGTGCGACTCCGCTCAGAGCGGTATCCAGGGCTCCGCCAGAGGCGATGCCGGCCATAGCCTGCATCCGGCCCACAGGGGTTGGAGCGATCGGTTGCGAAATCATGAGCTTAGAATTCCCCGCCGCGGTCTTCTTGGTTACGCGCCTGTGCACCAAATGTCACGTTATCCGTGCATTCTGGATTAAGTGAACAGCCACGCGGGTGGCGAATCCGTCACACGTTGCGGCGCAATACAGCGAATTGCGTCGCATCTATGTGATTCCGTTAGGAAATAGACGGTTTTGCCGCATCTGCGGCATACGAAAGGGCGGGTGAGCGGGAGCGCCTGGTCAGCCCAAGAAGTCGCAGTACCGGTCGACGTGCGTCGCCAGGTCGAGGGTGTGCTGCCGCGTGAGGCGTTCGGCCAATTCCATGTCGCGCTTCTCCAGCGCTTCGATGATTTTCAGGTGGTCGACGATGGAACGCGCAGCCCGGTCGCTCTGTGAAATGGTTGCGCGACGGATAGCTCGCACGTGCAGCAACAGGTTGTGAGTCGCATCGACGATGGTTTGCGACCCCCCGAGCGCGATGACGGCCGTGTGAAACGCGATATTGGCGTCAGAATATTCATCGAGGTGCTCGGCGGGAGGCGAGTTCTGGAACTCAGCGAACAAATGCCGCAGCTTCGCAATATCCGCATTGCTGGCGTGCTGGGTTGCCAGTCGCGCCGCCATGGATTCGAGCGCCGCCCAGACCTGGATCATTTCAATGATTTCGCACTTGGATTTGCGAACGATGTAAATGCCGCGCCGCGGTATGGTGCGGATAAAGCCTTCCTGCTCCAGCAGTGAGAGCGCCTCACGAATCGGGGTGCGGCTGACGCCGAGAGCGGCGGTGAGTTGTCGTTCATCCAGCCGTAGTTCCTGGGTCGGATCGTAGATGTCGGTATCCGCAATCGCGTTCTTCAGCAGTGCATACGCCTGGTCGCGCAGACTGGTTGCGTTCAGCGGCGCGAGCGCCAACGGAGTCACCGAGGATGTGCGTTGTACTAGCGATGCAATCGTGTTCATCGACCCTCCTGATGCGGCTGAGAGTTCAGTCGCCACAAGCGTTTTTTATATGGTATATCAATTGTTTGGGCGAGGCGGCTATGCCTGAATTTGAACCACATGCGTGGCGGAGCGAAATCATCGACTCTGTGAAGTACCCTTGCGATGTCACAGCGTCTGCTGCGGCGCGCGTTTTGTTGCGGCAGATGTTCGATGCAGCGATCGCCTCGGCGCAGCCGGCGCTGTGTGTTCCACCGAACCTGCCCGAAGCGCCTCGCGGCAGGCTGATCGTCATTGGAGCCGGCAAAGCCTCCGCCGCCATGGCGCGAGCGGTCGAGATGCATTGGCCCGGATCGCTGTCGGGGCTGGTCATCACACGCCGCGGCTATGTCGAGCCGTGCCAGCGTATCGAGATTGTTGCAGCAGCGCATCCGGTGCCGGATGCCGCGGGAATGCGCGCTGCTCAGCGCATGCTCGAGTGCGTCGGCGGATTGCGGGAAGAGGACCTGGTCCTCTGTCTCATCTCCGGCGGCGGTTCCGCGCTCATGCCGCTACCCGCACGCGGAGTGACGCTCGAGCACAAACAAGTCGTGAATCGCGCGCTGCTGGCGAGCGGTGCGAACATCAGTGAAATTAATTGCGTGCGGCGTCATCTTTCGGCCATCAAGGGTGGGCGGCTGGCCGCCGCCTGCCATCCGGCGCGCGTGCACACACTGCTTATCTCGGATGTTCCCGGCGACCGGGCGATCGACATCGCTTCCGGGCCAACGGTGGCGGATCCGACCACTTGCGCCGATGCCCTCGCCATCACACGCCGCTACGCGATCGATTTGCCGGTGGCGGTTCGTGATGTGCTTGAAAGCGGGGAGGGCGAATCCATAAAGCCGGGCGACCCGCGGCTGTCGCGCGCATCGGTGCGATTGATCGCCACGCCGCAAATGGCGCTGGAGGCGGCAGCGTGTGTGGCGCGCTTGGCGGGCGTTGCTCCCTACATCATCGGCGATGCGATAGAAGGTGAGGCGCGCGAAGTCGGCAAGGTGCTCGCCGGCATGGCCTTGCAGGTGGCGGCGCGCGATCAGCCGGTGAGCGCGCCCTGTGTGCTGCTCTCCGGCGGCGAGACTACGGTCTCGGTTCGCGGCGGCGGAAGGGGCGGCCGCAATGTGGAATATCTGCTGTCGATGGCGATTGCGCTCGACGGTCACCCACGCATTCACGCCTTGGCGGGCGACACGGACGGCGTCGACGGCCTGGAGGAGATTGCAGGCGGACAAATCGGACCTGACTCGCTCGCCCGGGCATGGTCCCTCGGCCTCAGTCCAAAGGACATGCTGGCGAATAACGACGCCCACGCTTTTTTCGCTGCGCTCGGCGATTCCGTGATCACCGGGCCCACCTTCACCAATGTGAACGACTTTCGCGCCACACTAATCGACTGATACTAGCGAGCGCCGGCGCGCGCTGCCGCGTGCTCTATGGCCGCGAAGGCGCGTTGCATCGCAATCACATGAGCGACGTAGGATCGCGGATCGTGGTCCCCGCATCGTTCACCGTCGGCAAATCGCAGGCCGCGCCGGACGTAGGCATCGCCCGCGCCTGCGCCGCACAGATGAATGACCGCCGCCAGTTCCTGCTTGCGTTCCAGCGGCACTAAATTCAAGCGATGACGCAGCAGCGCCTGCGCCACGCCACGATCGAGGTAGGCCGCCGTGAGTTCCACCGCGTGCGAGGGTACAACCCGAGTATACAGGCCGTTAAACCAGCAGGAATTCCAGTCGTTCCAGGGTCCATCCTCGACCACCACGTGATTGCGCACGCAATAGCGTCTGGCTTCGGCAAACGTGCCGTCGGTGATCTGGTACATCCCGACCGCGCTCGATGCCGGGCGGTATACATCGAAGGGCTTGGGCTGCAGAGACCAACGCCAGTACGTGCGCACCACCGGATTGCCGGAACCTTCCACCTGCGCGAGCGCAGCGAGCAGTTCGGGAGACATGACATTGGTGGAATAGTTGAGAAACAGCGAGGCATAGCGCGACCAGGTCTCGGTGGGCGTCTTGTTGAGCGTGCCGCTGACCGGAAAGAACAGTTCCGAGGGCTTGCGGACCACTTGGTAGATCCAATTCAGGGTGAACCATAGAGTCACGGCGATCACCAGGATCATGAGCGCCTGCAGCAGCATGGGCGCGCTCATGAATGCACGTCCCGCCAATCGCCGTAGGTGCGATCCCGACGGGAATTTCGCGCTGCGCCGGCGGCCTCGAGCGCGCTTACGTTGCCTCACCAGGCCGCCGCAATGCCTCCACGATCGAACACGGCCTGTGCCGGCTGTCGATCTGAGTACCGATCAATTTATCCCAGCCGTCCCGGCAGGCGCCGGTGGAGCCCGGTAATACATAGATGGCAGTATTGCCCGCGATGCCGGCGCAGGCGCGGGATTGCAGGGTGGACACACCCACCGTCTCATAGGAAATGAGATGCCACAGTACGGCAAATCCCTCGAGTTCCTTGTCGAAGAGTGCACGCAACGCTTCCGGCGCCACATCCCGCCGGGTGATGCCGGTGCCGCCGTTGGTAATGATCACGTCGATGTCCGGATCGTCGATCCATGCCCGAACTTGGCTTTGTATCCCGGCCATGTCGTCGCCCACCAGGGATCGAGCGCGCAGCCGATGGCCCGATGCGTTGACGCGCTCCGCCAGCAAGTCGCCTGAGGCATCCTCGCGTGCGCCCCGCGGGTCCGAGATCGTCAGCAGCGCGATTCCCAGCACGGTGAACGCGCGATCGACATCGATTCTACCGCCCGGCATAGCGCTCTCCTTTGCCTTTTAGCCCAGCTTGTTGCGGACGATTTTGTATACGGCTTCGCTCTCCGCCGTGCAAAACTCGACCAGCTGTCTCAATTCAGCGGTCGCCTTTTCCGCAAAGTCTCGATCCTTCAATGCCGGTGCATTGATATAGACGTTCAGCGCCGCACTGCGTAATCCCGTAATCCCTGCCAATACGCCCACGCCGCCGTCGCTGATGACATTGATATAGCCCTGTTCGCTGGCGCGGCGCGACAAGGCGATCACTTCGGCGCACGCGCGCGCGCAGTCCAGCGGCGCTTCCGTGGCGCGCCGCAGCCCGACCTGAATTGCGGCGGCTCGCCGGGCCTTTTCGTCGTCGTTTGCCTTGGGAAGCTTGTACGCGGACATGATGCTGTCAAACGCGGCGATATCCTCGGCCACCATGGCCGTCAGCCGGCGGCGCACATATTCGGACTCCTCGCGCACGGCCTTCATCTCAGCCTCAACCGCCTCATAACCTTTTTTGCCGATGGTGACGTTGCAGACCATCGACACCAGGGCGGCGCCCATGGCGCCCATGATGGCCGCCGCGCTCCCGCCTCCCGGCGTCGGATTGCCGCTCGCGAGTTCGTCAAGAAATTTTTCGACCGAGTTTTGAGTCATCATGGTTATCGGGCCCTAAAGGATTCAGGCGACCATTGTCTTGGCGAGAGCGTAAATCTCTTCAGTATCGAGCAACAGATCGTTTTGCTCGAACAGACGCGCTATGCAGGCGCGATGCAGGGCCAGCTTGAGTGCGCCGAAGCCGAGCGAGCCGAAGATAATTTTGCCGTGCTTGGCGGCGCCGCGATCGCTTTGCCCCACGCCTTCGATGCCGGCCGGCGGCGAGGCATTCGCGTCGGCAATCAGCTCCAATGTGCCGTTGTCGCGCCATTGCTTCTCGTCCAGCAAAGTGATGCCCGCGGCACCGGTGGCGAGCACGATGTGGGCGCCCTCGATGGCGGCGCCGCGCTCGACGTTGGTCGGCGCTTCAATGGCTTCCACGACCGTGCCGAATCGGGTGCGGATGGAGTCGCAGGCCGCCTGCACCACCTCGCGTTTTCGCCCGGTGACCGCGACGACGGTGCCTTCCCGCGCAAGCAATACGGCGGCGCGCTGACCCACGGGTCCCGATCCGCCCAGTATGACGGCGCGCTTACCGGCGAGGGAGCGGCCGTGCGCAAGCCACGCGACGGCGGCCGACGCCGTCGTATTTGAGCCGTTGCAGTCGAACATCACTGAGACTCGGAATTTGGCAAAAAACTTCTTGCGCACCGCCGCGAGCACGGCTTCGCCTTCGGTCATGTTGCCGCCGCCGATGAATATTGCCGTGTTTTTCTTGTCCTTCAGCCCCCGGGTAAAAATTGCACCCTCGACCAGGCCGCCGACATTGGCGGCGTTGACGCCGCCGTATGCCGATACGTGATCGGCGCCTCCGTCGAAGCCCACGACATTGTCAAAAACGGAGGGCAGGTCGTCCGTATCGAATTGATAGAGGAGTTTTTTCATGGGATGCGATGATGCGTGGCCGGGGGCGGCGTATCAAGTCACGAGGTTCTGCGGCTTACCGGCCGCCCAGTGCTCAATATTGTCGATCAATTGATCGGCCAGGAACTGCATCGCGCCGTCCGAGGCCCAGGCAATGTGCGGTGTCAGAATGAAATTAGGGCGCCGGACATCGAGCAGCGGGTGCCCGTCCCTCGGCGGCTCGGAGGTCAATACGTCGAAGCCTGCGCCTGCGATCAGACCCTGGTCGAGCGCCTGAACGAGCGCCGCTTCATCCACCAGCCCGCCACGCGCAGTGTTGATCAGCAGGGCATTGTGCTTCATTTGTTTGAAGGCGTCGATGCCGATCAGATTTCGCGTCGACGGCAGCAGCGGACAGTGCAGCGAGACGACGTCCGACCGGGCAAGTACCTGATCGAGCGGAGTGAACTCCACGTCCGCCGCCCGTGGCGGTGGGTGGTCGGCAAACAGCACTTGCATACCGAAAGCCCGCCCGATTGCTGCGGTGCCCTGGCCGATCACTCCCTCGCCGATGATGCCGAGAGTGGCGCCGTACAGGTCGCCGATGTCATGGTTGAAAAAACAAAATTGCTCGGCTCTGTTCCAAACGCCGTTCTCGACATCCTGCCGGTAGGCGAGCAGATTGCGGCGCAGCGCCAGAATCATTGCAAACGTGTGTTCCGGCACGGTGTGCACCGCGTAATTGCGGATGTTCGCCACCGCGATGCCGTGCTCCTTGCAGTACGGAACATCCACCACGTCGTAGCCCGTCGCCGCCACGGCGATCATTTTTAGCTGCGGCAGCCAGCGCAGTGTTTGTGCGCGCATCGGCACCTTGTTGACGATTGCGACGGCCGCGCCCCCAAGGCGCGGCACGATGTCATCGATGCCCGTAGTGTCGTGTTCGACGTATTCCGCGGCGAACGACAATTTGCGCACATTCGCCTTGAGCGAGGCGCGATCCAGAAACACCACTCGCGGCATCGTGCGCAACAATCACCCGCTCCGGAGAGGAGGCCCGCTCCGGCTAGAACAGGCCGACCACGCGTCCCTGAGCGTCGATGTCGATTTTATCCGCCGAGGGCACCTTCGGCAGTCCCGGCATCGTCATGACGTCGCCGCACACCACCACGATGAACTCCGCGCCGGCGGCAAGCCGCACTTCGCGGATGTTCAACATGTGGCCGCTCGGGGCGCCGCGCAGCGCAGGATCGGTGGAAAACGAATACTGTGTCTTGGCGATGCAGACCGGGTAGTGACCGTAGGTCTTTTGCAACTCTTCGAAACGCGCGCGAATCTTCGTGTCGCCGGAAATGTCGGCGGCGCCATAGATTTTTGTGGCGATGGTCTTTACCTTGTCCCACAGGGTCTGCTTTTCGTCGTAAACGAAGCGGAAGTTTGAGGCTCCCTTTTCGACGATTTCTACCACCTTGCGGGCGACGTCGGTTGCGCCTGCGCCGCCTTCCGCCCAATGACGCGCGAGCACCAGCGGCACATCGAGCGCCGCCATTTGCTTGGCGAGCAAAGAATGCTCCGCATCGGTGTCGGCGGTGAAGTGATTGACGGAAACTACGCAGGGCAGGCCGTACTGGTTGCGCACATTGTTGACGTGTCGTTCCAGATTTGCGATGCCCTTCTCGAGTGCGGCAAGATTTTCCTTATTGATCTCCTTCAGATCCACGCCGCCGTGGAATTTGAGGGCGCGCACCGTGGCGACGATCACCACCGCGGCGGGCCGCAGTCCCGACTTGCGGCACTTGATGTCGATGAATTTCTCGGCGCCGAGGTCGGCGCCGAATCCGGCTTCGGTCACTACATAGTCGGCGAGCTTCAGCGCCGTCTTGGTCGCGAGCACCGAATTGCAGCCGTGTGCGATGTTTGCAAAGGGACCGCCATGAATGAACGCAGGGTTGTTTTCCAGCGTCTGCACCAGGTTCGGCTTCAGCGCCTCCTTGAGGAGCACGGTCATCGCGCCCTGGGCTTTGAGGTCCCGGGCATGAATCGGCGTGAGGTCGCGACGATAGCCGACCACGATGTTGCCGAGCCGCTGTTTGAGGTCGACCAGGCTGTCCGCAAGGCAGAAGATGGCCATGACTTCCGAAGCGACGACGATGTCGAAACCGTCCTCTCGAGGGAAGCCGTTGCCGGGGCCGCCGAGGCCAACGGTGATTTCGCGCAACGCGCGGTCGTTCATGTCCATGACGCGCTTCCAGGCGATTCGCCGAACATCGAAACCGAGGTCATTGCCGTGATAAATGTGATTGTCGATGAGCGCCGAGAGCAGGTTATGCGCGAGCCCGATCGCCCCGAAGTCGCCGGTGAAATGCAGATTGATGTCTTCCATCGGGACGACTTGCGCGTAACCGCCGCCGGCGGCGCCGCCCTTCATGCCAAACACGGGACCCAAGCTTGGTTCGCGCAGGCAAATCACGGCCTTCTTGCCGATCTTGTTGAGCGCATCGCCGAGACCCACGGTGGTCGTCGTTTTGCCCTCGCCGGCAGGCGTCGGGCTCAAGGCGGTGACCAAGATGAGTTTGCCGTCCGGCTTGTCCTTAAGGGTCTCGATATAGTCGAGCGCGATTTTCGCCTTGTAATGGCCATAATTTTCAATACTTGCGGCCGGGATACCTAGGCGGGCGGCGATTTCGCCGATGGGCTTCAACGTTGCATTTTGGGCAATCCCGATATCGGAACTCACGAGTACTCCTGGTGATGATGCGATTCGCCGCGGTGTTGGTGCCGGCCAATGCCGGCAAAAGACTATATCACCTAACCTTCGCGCCTTGGACGCGTCGGAGCGACGCCGACTTGTCCATCTGCGGCATTATTTTCTAGACCGTCAAGACGATTTTTCCGATGTGATTCGAGGTCTCCATGAGCCGGTGCGCTTCGCAGGCCTCGGCGAGCGGAAACGTGGCGTGAATGACAGGTCGAACACGGCCCGCGGCCAGCAGCGGCCAAACCTGGCTGCGCACGGCGTCGGCGACCTCGGCCTTCTGTGCAACGGTTCGAGGCCGCAGCGTCGATCCGGTAAGCGTCAGCCGTTTGGTCAAGATCATTCCCATGTTGACTTCCGCGCGCGCACCGCCGAGCAGGGATATGACAACTACGCGGCCTTCGAGCGCTGCTATCTCCAAATTGCGCCCCACATAGGTGCCGGCGACCATGTCCAGCGTGACATCGACACCCTTGCCGCCGGAGGCGGCGCGCATCACCTCAACGAAATCCTCCGTGCGATAGTTGATTCCCCGGACCGCTCCCAGACGTTCGCAGGCGCGCCCCTTGTCGTCGGAACCGGCGGTCGCGTAAACATGCGCTCCGAAAGCCACTGCAAGTTGGATGGCCGTCGTGCCTATGCCGCTGGTGCCGCCGTGAATCAGCACGATGTCTCCCGCCTTGCACCGGCCGCGGTCGAAAAGGTTGGTCCACACCGTAAAATAAGTTTCCGGGATGGCGGCCGCTTCGATCATGCTGATGCCGTTCGGCACCGGCAGGCACAGCGGCGCCGCAGCCACGGCATATTCGGCATAGCCTCCTCCCGGCAGCAGAGCGGTGACTCTGTCGCCGATGGCGAGCCCCGCTACCTGCGGTCCCAGCGCCGCGACTTCTCCGGATACCTCGAGGCCGGGCAAATCTGAGGAGCCGGCGGGAGGTGCGTAACGGCCCTGACGCTGCATGACATCCGGCCGATTGACTCCCGCGGCGGTGACTCGTACCAGCACTTCTCCTTCCGCGGGTGTCGGCACCGGTCTTTGTGCCGGCCTCAATTGCTCGGGTCCGCCGGGGGCGGCAATTTCGATCGCTGTCATATTTGCGGGCAGGGGCATCAATTTCTCCTCAAGATCGCTCACGTCGTTTGCCACATGGTACGCGGATGCCGCCGAGGCGGCACGCGCCTCAATCGGAGGTATGATCGGCGCCTACTGCAATTGCGCGAGCCGTCGACCGATGAAATTTTGTGTGTTTGGTGCCGGCGCCATAGGCGGATATCTGGCAGTGGAACTGGCCCTGTCCGGTCAGGAAGTCTGCGTCGTCGCGCGCGGCGCGCACTTGAAAGCAATCCAAGAGCACGGAATCAAGCTCGTGAGCGACGGACGCGAGAGGGTCGCGCGGATCCCGGCCGCCGAGGATCCGGGCGCGTTTGGCGTGCAGGATGTCGTGATATGTGCGCTCAAGTCGCATCAGGCGTACGAGTCTGCGGCCGCTTTTGCGCCGCTGCTGCATCCAGGCACCACGGTGCTCACGGCGATGAATGGCATTCCCTGGTGGTATTTTTATCGCAGCGGCGGCCGCTTCGACGGGCATCATCTCGCGTCGGTGGATCCCGGCGGCCGGCAATGGAGCGCTATCGGGCCGGAGCGCGTGATCGGCTGCGTGGTCGAACCTGCTTGCGAGGTGATTGCGCCGGGCGTCATCCTGCGTCACAAGTTGAATCGCTTCATCCTGGGTGAGCCGGACGGCAGCTGGTCGGCTCGCGTGATGGAACTGTCGTCCGTGCTAGTGTCGGCCGGCTTCGATGCGCCGATACGCGACAATATTCGTTGGAACATTTGGATGAAGTTGTGGGGCAATGTATGCCTGAATCCCATCGCTGCGCTGACCGGCCTGACCGTGGACCGCATCTTGGGCGAGCCCGGCTTGCTCGAATTGTGCAAAGCCATGATGTTCGAGGCCAAGGCGGTCAATGAGTCGCTCGATATACAAATTCCGGGCGTCATGGGCGAGCGGATGCTCGCAATCGCCGGCTCTTTGACCGGCCACAAAATGTCGATGCTGCAGGATCTGGAGCGCGGCCGTAAGCTGGAGATCGATGCATTGGTCACCGCGGTACAGGAACTAGGTCGGCTGACGGCAGTGTGCACGCCCATGATCGACTCTGTGTCGGCGTTGGTTCGGGCGCGCGGCAGGGCCGCCGGGCTGTATGTACCCCTGGGGAGTTCTTGCTAGAGTGTGGACTCACGCAAGAGCATGAGATCGTCCATGTCAACGGCTTATATTACTCATCCCGATTTCCTGCGCCATGAAATGGGTCAAGGACATCCGGAATGTCCCGCGCGTTTGAACGCGATCAACGAGCAGATGCGTTCCTCCGGAATGCTCGGGCAGCTGCAGTGCCTCGAGGCACCGCTTGCGGACATCGACGACCTCAAGCGCGTGCATAGTTCGAACTATGTGGATTTTATCTACGAGAGTGCGCCGGCCGACGGCTATGCGCAGCTCGACCCCGATACGGCGATGAATCCGCATAGCCTGGTGGCGGCGCGGCGGGCTGCGGGCGCGGGACTATTGGCGGTCGACGAAGTAATGTCCGGCCGTTCGGAAAACGCGTTTTGCGCGGTACGTCCGTGCGGCCACCATGCGACGCAGGCGCGATCCATGGGTTTTTGCATTTTCAATAATGTCGGCGTCGCCACAGCCTATGCGCTCGAGAAGAAGGGCCTCGAAAGGATTGCCGTCATCGATTTCGACGTGCACCACGGCAACGGCACGGAAGACATATTCAGTCAGCCGCGCTGGCGGGATCGCGTGCTGATGGTGGGTTTTTTCCAGCACCCTTTCTATCCCTATAGCGGCACGGCCAATCCTGCCCCCAACATGATCAATGTGCCGTTGGCCGAGGGCAGCGACGGCGCGGCGGCCAGAGGCGCCGTCGAAACACAATGGCTGCCTGCACTTGAAGACTTCAAGCCGGAGATGATCGTCATTTCAGCGGGGTTCGACGCGCACCGCGAGGACTTGCTGGGCGGCATGGCGCTGGTGGAGGCGGACTATGCGTGGATTACGTGCGAATTGATGGCGGTGGCTGCGCGTCACTCGCAGCGGCGCATAATCTCGATGCTCGAAGGCGGCTATCACCTCTCCGCCCTTGGCCGCAGCGCCGTGGCGCATGTCAGGGCCCTGGCGCAAAGAGATCCGCCGAGCGCATAGTCCCTTCTAGACGTAGTGCCTCACGACCGACTCGGCCACGCACACCGGTTTTGCGTGACCTTCCCGTTCAGAGGTCACTTCGACCACGACCTGAGCGCCGCCGGGAATCGACTCGAAAGTCATCAGCTTGAAGTGACCACGCACGTGGCTCCCCACCGGGACCGGCGCCGGAAACCGCACGCGATTGAGCCCATAGTTGACCGTCATGCGCACGTCAGCCACTTTGAATGCCGTGCGAACCATGACGGGCAGCAGACTGAGGGTCAAATGACCATGAGCCACAGTCGTCCCGAAGGGTCCGGCGGTCGCGCGCGCCGGATCGACATGGATCCATTGATCGTCGCCCGTAACTGCCGCAAATTGGTCTATGCGCGCTTGATCTATGGAGATCCAGTCGCTGGTCCCCAGCGTGGTGTCGATTAGATTCTGTAGCTCGGACAAGTGTTGATACGTGTTCATCGACAACCTCGCGCCGTGGGGTTCAAATGGTCGCACTGCGGTTATCATCGCACAATCTCGGCGGCCGCCGAGCGGGCTCGCGGAACCCTGGTAATACCAATTTCCGCACCCATATTGCTGGCCCGGCTTAAGCGATTAATCGGAAGGAGCTGCCAGTGAATAAAGCGATACTCGGTATTTACCCCAGCCCGAAAGGTCACTGGGTGGGGGACGGGTTCCCGGTGCGGAGCCTGTTTAGCTACGATAATTTGGGCCAACACCTCAATCCATTCCTGCTGCTGGATTACGCGGCCCCGGCGCAGTTCGCGCCCGCCGCGCGACCGCGTGGCGTGGGCGAACATCCGCATCGCGGCTTCGAGACAGTCACGATCGTTTACCAGGGCGAGGTCGCGCATCGCGATTCTGTCGGCAATTCAGGTTTGATCGGTCCGGGAGATGTGCAGTGGATGACTGCGGCGTCCGGGATATTGCATGAAGAATTCCATTCTCCCGCGTTTACGCGTCAGGGCGGCAACTTGGAAATGGCGCAGCTGTGGGTCAACCTGCCGGCCACCCACAAGATGGCGCCGCCGCGCTATCAGACCATTCTCAATGCGGCCATTCCCCGCGTGACTCTTGCCGACGGCAGCGGCAGCGTGCGCGTCATCGCCGGCAGCTTCGACGGCCGCACCGGTCCTGCGGCCACATTCAGCCCGCTCAATGTCTGGGACGTGCGCGTAAACGCGGGGCACAGCGCATTGCTGCCCATCCCCGACGGTCATATCGCCGCCATCGCGGTGTTGCGGGGCTCGGTCACGGTCAACGGTTCGCGGCAGGTGAACGGCGCCGAGTTGGTGGTGCTGGACCGCGTCGGCGCCGAGGCGTGCATCGCAGCCGAGGCCGATGCGACGCTGCTGCTGCTCAGCGCTGTGCCCATCGATGAGCCGGTGGTCGGCTATGGTCCCTTTGTGATGAACTCGCGACAGGAGATCGAAGCGGCGATGAGTGATTTTCAGAAAGGCAAGTTCGGCCGAATGCCGGCGGCCGCGCCGCACACCGAAGACGCGTAGAGCACAATGCAATTGATATTGCCGCAGCGCAATCTAGGCCCGTTCACCGTATCGTCCATCGGCTTCGGCTGCATGAACTTGAGTCATGCCTACGGCGTTCCGCCGACCGCGGACGTGGCTGCGGACATGCTTTTGCGCGCCTTGGATCTCGGCGTCACGCATTTTGACACGGCTGCGTTGTATGGCTTCGGCGCCAACGAGGAATTGGTGGGGCGCACGCTGTCACCGCTGCGTTCCCGATTCACGCTGGCGAGCAAGTGCGGCCTGCAAGGTGTGAAAACCGATGCAGGCATGCGGCGCGTAATCGACGGCAGGCCCCAGACACTGAAGCAGACCTGCGAGGATAGTCTGCGGCGGCTCAGAACCGACGTCATCGATCTCTATTATTTGCATCGATGGGACAAGTCCGTGCCCATCGAGGACAGTGTCGGTGCCCTGGGCCGTCTAGTCGTGGAGGGCAAGATTCGCGCCATCGGACTTTCGGAGGTGTCGGCCGCCACGCTGCGCCGTGCGCACGCCGTTCATCCCATCACGGCAGTGCAGAGCGAATACTCGCTCTGCACGCGCAATCCGGAAATAGCGCTTATCGACGCCTGCCGCGACATCGGTGCCGGCTTCGTCGCCTTCAGCCCATTGGCGCGGGGATTCCTGACCGGCGCCTTGAAAGATGTGTCGACTTTGGAACCGAGGGATATCCGCCGTACCATGCCGCGGTTCGAGGTGGCGGCATATGCGGCGAACCTGGGGTTGTTAGATGAATTCGCGCGGCTGGCGCGGGCCACTCACGCCTCCATGGCGCAATTGGCGTTGGCTTGGGTGTTGGCTCGCGGCGAACACGTGGTGGTCATACCCGGCACCACTTGCGGTGCGCACTTGGAGGAGAATCTGGGCGCGGCAATGGTTGAATTGCAGCCCGCCCTAATCGCGCAATTAGAGGTCGCCATCAACCGGCACAATGTCGTGGGCGAACGCTACAACGCGGCAACGCAGGCGGAAGTCGATACTGAAAATTTCTGATGCACTAGCCGGTCAGTTCCCCGACTGCGCGGTGCGCCTGGTCGATGGCGACCTGGGAGTAGGCATCCCAGCCAGAATCGGAATTGGCAATCGCGATGCGCCCGAGCCGGCGGCGCGCCAGATTCGCGATCTGCTCCTGGTGTACGGGTTCATCGTATAGCGGCGTCGGCGTATAGGCATAGCCATGGGGCCATCGATTGACGGTGATGGCGGTCACATCGCGATCGAAATCAAAGCCCGCCGGGCCGAGCATTCGGCCGAGTTCATCGCGGATCTCGCGTTCGAAATCCGCGAAGCTCATGGCGTACAGGCGGGCGCGGCCGGCTCGATATTGCTGGCGCGCGCTCAATCCTTGGTTGGCGGCGGTGGGACAGTGCACCAGGTGCAGGCAGGCGGGTTTCGAAGGATCGGATGTGAACCGATAGCCGTCCAGACTCACGGGATAATCCAATGAGGCGGAAAACGTGCCCCCGGGATTGTCGATGTAGGCCACGCCGAGCTTGCGCCAAGGCTGCCAATTGCGCACGGCTACGTTGACGTAAACCAGCGGCGCCCGCACATTCTCGTGCAATGCCGCGCGCTGCTCAGCGCCGACCTCCGGAGCGATGTAGGGAATCATTGCGTGGTAGCACGCCAGCACGCAGTCGGCGGCGGCGACTCGAGTGACCTTGCCATCGTTCACATAGGCGACTTCGACGCCGTGGGCGGCATTGCGCACGTCTACCGCGGTCGAGTTGAGCCGAATCCGTACGGGATGTTCGGCACGATCCAGTTGTGCGTAGTCGAATCGCGCGAGGATGATGTCCTCCATGGTGTTGCCGGGAGCGATGCCGGGAATGAGCCGTCGCACCAGCATCCGGGCGATCGACGCATTGCCGTCGGGGAAATGATAGATGTAAGGTTCTTCGGGCTCCGCTGCCAACGTCGCACGCTGCGCCTTGAGGCCCGGCATCGTGGGCGTTACGCTGGCGGGAATGGCATCGATGCCCACCGCCCATAGCTCGTGAGTGCGCGTCTGCAAATAGTTCAGGATCTCTTCGTCGGCATCCCAGTACTGCTTGAGAAAATCGCGATAGCTGATGTGTTCGAGAATATCCAGGCGCTGTTGCCGAGACTTTCCGGCCAGCACGTCGCGATCGGACCAAATCATCTCGTGCAATCGGTCGCGGGCCTTCTGGGTGAAAGGAAATTGATCGAGATAGGCGCGCAATACCGCGCTGTCGTGCGGGTCCTCGTTGAATTCCTGCCAAGTGCCGAAGGGCCGGCGCACCAGACGATCGACACCGAACACTTCCTTCTTGAAAAACACGCTCTGTCGCAAGCTCCAGCGAGTGTAGAAGTCGTTGTCGAAGGCCGTTTTGAAGCGCGTAAGGTCGATACCCAGATCTTTCAATAAATTCTTTGCAACGCCATCCCAATTGCGCGCCGGACCGTCTATTGACTGAGTGCCTCCGTAGCCGATGAGCATTCGCCCGTCGATCACGAATTCGTTGCGCTTGGCGTGGCCGCCGAAATCATCATTGGTGTCCACGACCAAAACGCGCGCTTTGGGGCGTCGCTGCCGATAGAAATAGGCGGCGGCCAAACCGCTGATGCCGGCGCCTACTACGACGAGATCGTAGTGTTCGGTCAACGCTGCTTGCGACAAATCGAAAGGAATTCCGTCACGCATACGATGCGCGGCTTCAAAAGAGCCGACATGGCTGCCCCTTAAACCGTCGCGGCCGGGTGGGTAGAGCGGCCGTGCGGCGTCGCCGGCACGGGACAAATCGACACCCGCGGCGCCCGCTACGGCGATCGCGATGCCGTTCATGAAGTCGCGGCGAGTGATTCCAGTGGTCATCGAGCGATGTTCGCAAGCCCGTGGGGTATTAGCAATATCAGTTTCGAGCAATCAAGCGTTGGTGACGGCGAGTGCCCGGTGCTATGCTTTTGCGACGGCGCGCGCCGCCGGGCAAACCGCTCCGCGGTCCGACTCAAAGCCGTAAGGCGGTTGCAGCATGAGCAATGTGGTTTGCAGATCTCTCGGCAAGCGCCATGGCCGCTTGATCCGGCATGGTGCCGGCGTCGCTCTCGTCGTCATTCTTGCGATAAATCCCGAGTGGTCAATTGCCACCGCGCCCATCGCCGCGCCACCGGCTGCACCGCTGACCAATCCGACGGATACCACCATCGAAGCACTCGCGGATATCATGGTCGAGGCGCCCGAACCTCGCTATGTTTCGCCCACGCGGCGCGATCAAATCGGCCGCATCTGGGCGCCGGTGATGATCAATGGACACGGACCTTTTCGTTTGGTGCTCGATACCGGCGCGAGCCATAGCGCGGTCACGGAATTGGTTGCGCTCACTCTCGGTATTCCGACCGGAGAATCCCCGCCCGTGGTCTTGCGCGGTGTAACCGGCTTCGCCACGGTGCCGACCATCAAGGTCGACTCACTGACGGTGGGCGACTTATCGGTCGACTCGCCCATATTGCCCATCGTGCCTGACGCGCTCGGCGGCGCGCAGGGAATACTCGGGGCTGAAGGCTTGGTGGGCAAGCGCATTTTCATCGATTTTCGCCACGACAAGATCTCCATCACCTTTTCGCGCAACGAACGATCCACGAGCGGGTTCGTGGACGTGCCATTTCACGCGGTCCGGGGCACGCTGGTCGTCGTTCAGGCGCGCATCGGCGATGTCTATTGCAAGGCGATCATCGATACGGGTGGCCAGACGACCATTGCAAATCTCGCGCTGCGCGACGCGCTGTCGCAGCACGGCTCGCGTGCGGGGGGCATCCCCGACGAGATCACGGGCGCAACCAAGGACGTGGAGAAAGGCGAGATCCTGCCGATGCCTGCGATTCGAATCGGCGGCATCGCCATACTCGACAGTGGCGTAACCTTTGCGGACGTATATATTTTCAAGCAATGGAAACTCGTGAACGAGCCTGCGATATTGATCGGCATGGACGCGTTGGGCTTGCTGGATACCCTGGTGATCGATTATCGCCGCCACGAGCTTCAAATGCGCATGGCCAAAGGCGGCGCGGGTTAGCCTCAAGGAGAAGCGATGATTAATAAGCCGGCAATCGGGGTTGCGGCCGCCGTCGTCATAGTCGCGGCGGGCGCTTGGTATTACTTGCAAAGCCGCCACGCGGACTTGCCCGTGGCGCCGGCGGATGTCCGTCAGTCCTTGCCCGCGGAACCGTCTGCCGAACACGCCGTCGAACATCCCGTCTCGGCGGCGAGTGACTCGATGTCTCAAGCCCCGTTGCCGGCGCTTGCCGACAGCGATTCTGCGCTCAGCGACGCGCTCGGCACCGTCATCGGCACGAATGCCGTGAAAGACTATCTCCGCCCGGAGAGCATTGTCCGCCATTTGGTTGTCACCATCGACAATTTGCCGCGGCTAAAAATCGCGGTGGATAAGCGCCCGGTCGTGGCGGCCGGCGGCAACTTCATCGCCGACGGCGATGAATTGCATGCGACGCTCAATCCGCAGAATTTCGCCCGCTATCAACCCGTGGTGGCCGTCATCGGCAAGATCAACACCCAACAGCTGGCTGCCGTTTACATCCATTTTTATCCGCTGTTTCAGGGCGCGTATCAGGATTTAGGATATCCAAACGGTTACTTCAATGATCGGCTGGTACAGGTGATCGATCATTTGTTGGCGGCTCCCGAGGCCGCGGGACCCATCCAGCTCGTGCGCCCGAATGTCATGTATACCTTTGCCGACGCGTCTCTGGAGGCGCGTTCCGCGGGGCAGAAATTGCTGATCCGGATGGGCCCGGAGAATGCGGCCGTGATCAAGGCAAAGCTCAAGGAACTGCGTGCCGCCGTCACCGCTGCGCCTCCCAAACGATAGCCGGGTTACTCGATATAAATATAATCCAAAAGCGAGACTCTATGGCCACCAAGTCGGGGATGGGCGCTTCGCCCGAAGTAAAGTCGTCGATGCAAAACGACTGGCTGGTGATCGGGGCTTCGTCATTGGGCACCGTATTTGAATGGTACGACTTCTATTTGTATGGATTGCTGGCAACCGTTATCAGCGCAAAATTTTTTTCCGGCGTCAATGAAGTCACCGGCTTCATTTTCGCGCTGGCGGCGTTTGCGGCCGGGTTCGCCGTGCGGCCTTTCGGAGCATTGGTGTTCGGACGGCTGGGCGACCTGGTGGGGCGCAAGCATACTTTCTTGATCACCATGGGCATCATGGGCGCCGCCACTTTTTCGGTGGGCCTGCTGCCGAGCTATGCCAGCGTCGGCGTGGTTGCGCCCATTGCGTTACTACTGCTGCGTCTGCTGCAAGGACTGGCGTTGGGCGGCGAGTACGGCGGCGCGGCAACCTATGTGGCGGAATTTTCGCCGCCGGGCAAGCGTGGGCTCTACACCAGTTGGATTCAGACGACCGCAACGCTCGGCTTGTTCGCCGCGCTGCTGGTAGTCATCGGCACGCGCACTTACCTGGGCGAGGACACTTTCAAGGACTGGGGTTGGCGCATTCCGTTTCTCGTCTCCATTGTGCTGCTGGCGGTGTCGGTGTGGATACGCATGCAGCTTTCCGAGAGTCCGGTGTTTCTCAAGATGAAGAGTTTGGGGACTACCTCGAAGGCGCCGCTGGCCGAGGCCTTCGGCCGCTGGGGCAATCTGAAGATTGTCATCATTGCGCTACTCGGTGCAGTCATGGGTCAGGCGGTGGTCTGGTACACGGGACAGTTCTACGCACTGTTTTTCCTGGAGCGGATGCTGCGGGTGGACGGCGCGACCACCAATGTATTGACCGCGATCGCATTGATATTGGCGACTCCCGGCTTCGTGTTCTTCGGCTGGCTTTCGGACAAGATCGGCAGGAAGCCCATCATCATGGCCGGCTGCTTGCTGGCGATGCTGACTTATTTTCCGTTGTTCGAGGCGCTTACGCGTTACGCGAACCCGGCGCTGTTCGAGGCGCAGTCGAAAGCGCCTATCACGGTGATAGTGGACCCGCGGCAATGCTCGTTCCAGTTCGATCCCATCGGCAAGAATAAATTCGATTCGACGTCCTGCGATATTGCCAAGAGCTTCCTGGCCAAGTCCGGAGTCACTTACCAAACCATCGAGGGTCCGTCAGGGACCCTGGCAAAAATTCAAAGCGGCACGAACTTTTTTACCGCGCCGAATCCCAATATCGTCACGGGCTCGGAGCGCAAGGCGGCCATTGCGGCATTCCAAGCGAAGGTAAAGGCCGCGCTGTCGGCGGATGGCTATCCGGACAAGGCCGATCCAGCGTCCATCGATAAACCGATGGTGGTGTTGATTCTGTTTATTTTGGTGCTGTACGTGACCATGGTGTACGGGCCGATCGCTGCATTGCTGGTTGAATTGTTCCCTGCGCGAATTCGCTACAGCGCGATGTCTCTGCCTTACCATATCGGCAACGGCTGGTTCGGCGGCTTCCTGCCGACCACCGCCTTCGCCATGGTGGCGGCCACCGGCGATATTTATTACGGGCTGTGGTATCCCATTGTCGTTGCGGGAGCGACATTGGTTCTGGGCCTGCTGTTCCTTCCAGAAACTTTCAAGCGCGCCATCGACAGTTGACAAAGCTTCCCTCGCCTGACTATGTCGCCATTCGCGGACATGGCGGCGAGGGGGGGGTTACAAACGCTTCACCCGGGTAGCCCATCGGCAGAGTGTGACGTTATATGTTCTATGGACAGCGAACAGCCGAGTACGCTGCTTGTAACTTTAAAAGGCGAGTACCTATGAATACATCACCCAAGAGTCCCGATCACGTCGCAACGGCGCCCATACGCGCCGCCATCGCCTTGTCGACGGCTGCCATACTCGGCGGTTGTGTCGTCGCTGGGCCTCCGCCCCGTGCCTATGCACCGCCTCCGCCGCCGCCGGCTTACGAGTCCCCCGGTTACGATGCGCAGTCCGACGAGGCAGAGGTGCGAGTATCAGAAGCCCCGCCTCCCTTGCCGGAATACGAGCAGCCGCCATGCCCCGACGAGGGCTATCTGTGGACGCCCGGCTATTGGGGCTGGGGCGGCGGTGGCTATTATTGGGTGCCCGGAACCTGGGTGCAGCCGCCGAGAGTCGGTGTTCTGTGGACGCCGGGCTACTGGGGTTTCATCGGTGGCGTCTATTTGTTTCACACCGGCTACTGGGGCCCGCATGTCGGCTTCTACGGCGGCGTGAATTATGGTTATGGCTACGGCGGCGCAGGTTATGCCGGCGGACGCTGGGCAGGCAATTCGTTTGCCTACAACCGGACCGTCAACAACGTGAACGTGACCAATATTCACAATACCTACAACGAGACCGTCATCAACAACGTGACTGTCAACAAAGTGAGCTACAACGGCGGTGCCGGCGGTATCGCTGCCGCGCCGACGCCTCAGGAAAGAGCCGTTGCTCGCGAACAGCATGTTGCTGTGACACCGATGCAGCGCGAGCACATCCAGCAGGCCGCCAGAAATCCGGAACTCGCCGCGAGAAGCAATGGCGGTCATCCGGCGATTGCGGCCACTCCCCGGCCTGCCGCGTTCAATGCTCCGGGTGTGGTGGCGGCTCGCGGCGCAATAGGCCGGGCACCCGGCGCACCGAATCCGGTTACGCGCCCGCAGCAGGGCCAGATGCAGGGTCAAGTACCGGGCGCGAGTCAGTCGCAATCGCCGGGCCAGCTACAAGCGCGCCCGCAGGGGCAGGTTCAGCCTCAAGTGCGCCCGCAGCAGGTCCAAGGTCAGCCGCAAATGCGCCCTCAGGGTCAGGGCCAGCCGCAAATGCGCCCGCAGCAGGTCCAAGGCCAGCCGCAAATGCGCCCGCAGGGTCAGGGCCAGCCGCAAACGCGGCCGCAGGCCCCGGTGCAAAGTCGCCCGCCGAGTGCAGCGCCTCAGCAGCCCAGGCCGCAGGCGCAGCAGAACCCCAAACCGCCGAGGAACGATCGGCATGAGGGCGACGGTGGCAACAGGTAGTTGTGCAAGATCCGCGCGAGCCGGATTGCCGGCTCGCGCGCGCTAGCGGCTCACGATGGGTAAATCGACGAAGCTCGCGCTCGTCCCGCCGTCGAATATTTTGATAGTGGCTTTTTTGTAGTCGTCCGGCCGTGCAAAAAAGATGTTGTCGACATAACTCTGCGGATTTCTGTCGTACACCGGAAACCAGCTCGACTGCACTTGAACCATGATGCGGTGTCCCGGCAAAAACACGTGATTGGCGGTTGGCAGCGCAAAACGATAGAGCTGCTTCTGATCGGCAGGTATGGCCTTCGGAGCGCTGAACGACTCCCGATAGCGGCCGCGCAGAATGTCCGCCGCAACCATCAGCTGATAACCGCCCATCTTTGGTTCGCGTCCGACTTCATCCGGATAAACGTCGATCAGTTTCACCACAAAATCACCGTCTGTTCCCGAGGTCGAGGCATTGAGATTGACCATGGGTTCGCCGCTGATCTTTACAGGCTCGCTCAGAACCGGAGTCGTAAAGCTCAATACATCCGTGCGCGATGCTGCATCGCGTTGGTCGCCCACCAGCCATGTCTGCCAGTTCGTCTCTCCGTCATCGCCGCCGATGTGAATGGGGCGCGGGGTGTAGGGAACGGGCTTGGCGGGGTCGGAAACGTAGGACTCCGCGTCGGATGCGGATCCGCTGGATGAGCCCAGGCGCAAATTGCCGCGCGACTGAAGATACAGATTCTTATGAGCGATGCTGCATCCTGTCTCGCAGCCGCTCGGCCACGTCGGCAGCGACAGCCAGCGATTGGTGCCGGTCTCGAATGCAGTGACCGGCGATAGTCCGGTCGGCGCCGGATCGTCCTTGAGGTAGTGATCTAAAAATGGCCGCAGAATGTGCTGGCGGAAGTATTGCGCCGTGTCGCTACCGAAGCGAATCGATCCGATGGCGCTGCCGTCGAGCCGTTCCTGATGATGAAACCACGGTCCGATGACGAGGTAGACGTTTGGGCTGAGGGGCTGCGACGCCTTCAGCGCCTTGTACACGGCGATGTTGCCGTACATATCCTCCTGATCCCACAAGCTATGGACCAGCATGACGGGTACGGACACGCCTTGTTTGGCGAGTATCTTGTCCAGCGCCTGGTCCTGCCAGAATGCGTCATAGGCGGGGTGGTTCATGACCTTGTCGGTGAAGCCCACCTGCTCCAGGCCGTGCAGCCGCGCCATGTTGCTCGCCGAACCGGCATTCAACCAGGTTTCATAATCGTCGTAGTAACTCGTCCACCACGCGACGTCGCTGCCGCGGGTTGATTCCTGACCATGAAAATAGGTCAGGCTGTCGAGACGAAACGCGCCGTTGTGGAACCAATCGTCGCCTCTCCAGCCGTCGACCATTGCGTTGATGGGCACGGCCGCCCGTAGAGCGGGGTGGGGGTTCACGAGCGCCGTGAGCGAGGTGAAGCCGTCGTAAGAAATGCCGAGAATACCCACCTTGCCGTTGGACTCAGGGAGGTTCTTGACCAGCCAATCGATGGTGTCGTAAGTGTCGGTGGCGTGATCCACGTCGGTGGGATTGAGCGGACCGCGCAGTGGGCGGTTCATGACGTAGTCGCCTTCGGATCCGTGCTTGCCGCGGACGTCCTGCATTACGCGAATGTAGCCGCCGCTGACCACGGCGTCGTCCGCCACATCGCTGCTGCCGATCAGCGCGGACAAATGCGCGCTGCTGTTCTGTGCGATCCGCTCCGTCGCGCCATAGGGAGTGCGCGACAAAAGAATCGGGGCTCGATGCGCTCCTTTCGGAATCAGAATGATGGTTTGCAGCTTGACGCCGTCGCGCATCGGGATCTTGACTTCGCGCTTCACGTAGTCGTAGCTGTCAACTCGCGGCACGAAGGCGGCGGGTATTTCGCTCGGCAATGTGTCGGCGGCCCCCGCGGACATGCTCGCGGCGATCGACAAACAACTTAGGCCCGCCAAAAGCAGGCTGCAGCGTCGTCGTACAAGATTCCCCGACATGATGATCCCCTGATGTGAAGCGCAATTGCGCGGCGCAAGTCTGCGGTATCACACGGTGGGGCGCAACGCCCCGCAAGGTGCGCAGCGCGACGGCGGCAACCTCTCCTGCGCCGCTGGCGGGGCGCGGCAGCGGCGCCTGTGCATCGCCGCCAGTCTCCTTGCGGAGGCGGTTGGCAAGGGGCATGATCGACGTACGGGCCCTCAATATGAAGGCTGCTTAACAATATATGTGATTTTCGCTGGTTGAAAGACGATTGCCGTTGGCTACGCGAGGAGTTCGGGCACATGAATAATTTGTCGTTCACGGTTGCCGACGGAGTTGCCACTCTGTCGATTCAGCGCTGTTCCGCCTCCAACGCGATCGACATCACGGTCATCCGTGCCATGCACCTGGCGTTGGATCAGATTCAAAAAGGAGAAAGCGGCGCACGGGCCGTCGTCATCACCGGCAGCAACGATGTGTTCTGCAGCGGATTGGACCTGCACTCGGTGGATCTGAAGACCCAGGAGGCACGGCAGCGCGCTCACTTCGAAATGCGCCGCTTCATGGATCCCTTGATTCTCCGGCTGAGCGGCTTCCGATTTCCCATCGTTGCCGCGGTGAACGGCGCCGCAGTGGGCGCAGGCATGAGTCTTGCGCTCGCCAGCGACATCATTATCGCGGCAGACAACGCCTATTTTCTTCCCTCATTCGCGCGCTTGGGGCTGGTGCCGGACGCGGGCATCACCTTTCATCTGGCGCGCCGCATCGGCTCCGGCCGCTCATTGTCGTCATTGATGCTTGCAGAACGCATCGATGCCAAGACGGCGCTCGATTGGGGTCTGGTCTATGCCGTGGTGCCTGCCGCCGAGGTGGTGACGCGCGCACAGGCCGTCGCTCATCGCCTCGCCACCGGCCCGTGCGCCGTCCTCGGGCAAATCCGTTCCTTGCACGCCTCGACATTCGACAATTCTCTGCAGGAACAGTTGCGCGCCGAGCGCAGCGCACAAGAAATGACACTGGAAACTCACGATTGTGTCGAGGGCGTGCGCGCCTTCTTCGAGAAGCGCGAGCCGAATTTCTCGGAGCACTAGCGCTGCCGGCTCATCCGGCAGAATGTGCGAATTCACTGACGCCGCGGATGTCCGTGGGTCCAGAGCGGCAGCAGCCGCCGATCAAGCGTGCGCCCTCGGCAAACCAAAGCCGCGCCAGCGTTCCGAATTCGACGATTCCGTTCGCGCCGCCCCATTGTTTGGAGGAGGCGTCATAGCGTTCACCGGAGTTGGGGTAGACGACCAGCGGCTTATTGGTTTCGCTTTTCATTCGCCGCAGCAACGATGCAATGTGCTGCGGCGGTGTGCAATTGACGCCCACAGCCGCCACCTGCGGATAGGCGTTCAGCTCCGCCGCGCACGCACCGATATCCTCGCCCTCGCAATTTCGCGCACCATCCATGCAGGAGAAGCTAATCCAGGCGCAGATGCCCGGAAATTCAGTGAGCAGCTGCGCCACCACCCGCGCTTCGCGCAAGCAGGGAATGGTCTCGGCGGCCAGCAGTTCGGCGCCGCTGTCTGCCAGCACGCGCAGTCGGGGGCGATGAAATTCCGCAAGCGCGGCATCGTCCAAGTCATAGTGACCGCGATACTCGGAACCGTCCGCCAGCATCGCTCCATAAGGACCGACGGATGCGGCAACCAGGGGCCGCAGCCGGCCGCGCCGATTGGCTTCAACGGCCCAAAACTCGCTACGCGCCTCGACGGCGAGCGCCACCGCGTCGCGCATCAGGCGCTCGGCCCCCTGATGGTCGATGCCGCGGCGCGCAAACGCCTCGAAAGTCGCCTGATAGGTGGCGGTAGTTGCGACGTCGGCGCCGGCGCGAAAGTAGTCGAGATGGACCTCGCGAATCAGTTCGGGCCGCTCGATCAGCAGCTTTGCCGACCAAAGTGGATCCTTTAAATCCGCGCCGCGCGCTTCGAGTTCTGTCGCCAACGCGCCGTCCAGGACCATGAGGGGACGTCGCTCAAGAAAGCTGTCGACTGGATCATGCATGATTGTTCGCGAATGCTGCCGATTGCGATCATACTCTGTCGGGCATTCGCCCGTGGATTGGCGAGGAACCGGATCATGCTAACCGCTCAAACTATAAAAAATAAGCACTCGGACGTCTTTACCTACCTCCACGGCGATCTGGGAGTCCAGGCAGAGCATTGCCACATTCCAGAAGAAGCTGCGTTGGGCAGCCTGGTCTACGTGAGCAATGCCGCTCAACTTGCGGAAGTGCGCTGCCGTAAGCCCGCCATCGTCATCGTTCCCGCCAAAATGAGCGGCTGCATCGATGTCCAGATGGACGCTCATAGTTGTTGCTTTTCAGTACAAAGTATTCCCATGGGCATGGCGGTCTTGTTGAAGTATTTCGACGCCAAGAGCCGGCGATTCACCCAATGGGGCGAGCGACATCCAACGGCCGTGGTGCATCCGGACGCGGTCATCGGCGAGCGCACCTTCCTGGGCCCATACTGCGTGATCGGTGCAAATGCCAGCATCGGCGCCGGCTGCATGATCGGCGCGCACGCCGTCATCGAGAACGATGCCTGCATCGGCGAGCGAACCGTGTTGCATCCGCATGTTTTCGTGGGCGCCGGCTGCGTGGTGGGCAACGATTGCGAGATACATCCGCACACCAGCATAGGCAGCGATGGTTTCGGCTACGCGGTGGATCCCGACGGCAAGCCGCGGAAAATCTCCCACCTCGGCAATGTCAAAATCGGCGACTGCGTGGAAATCGGCAGCAATTGCGCCATCGACCGCGCTACGCTGGCCTCGACTCATATCAGGTCCGGCACCAAGCTGGACAACATCTGTCATATTGCGCACAACTGCGATTTGGGTGAAAACGGCTTCTTCACTGCGGGTTTCATGATGGGCGGCTCGACGAAGATCGGCAGGCAATTCGTGACCGGCGGCAATACGGTGGTGACGGCGCATATCACCGTCGGCGACAATGTGATTCTGTCTGGTCGATCTTCGGTGACCAACGATGTGCCCAACGCGGGAGCCTATGGCGGTTATCCTCTGCAGCCGTTGAAAGAGGCGATGAAGACCGCCGTCAACATCGGGCATCTGAACGAAATCCGTAGGAATCTCAACCGCGTCATGAAGCGTCTGAATCTTCTCGACAAGGTCCCCGCCGACAGTTCCGACGCTTGAGATTCAAAACCGATACGGCGGCCGTCCCTATCGCCGTGCTGATTGCGGCAATGTTTTGCTTCCAATTGGGGGCCGTCCTCGCAAAAGGGCTGTTCCCGATGGTCGGAGCGGCCGGTACCACCGCATTACGGACAGCGCTAGCCTCCCTTATGTTGCTGGTCGTGTGGCGTCCTTGGCGGATGCGCCTGACGCCGGCTGAACTGCGCACAGTCGTCGCCTATGGGCTTGTGATGGGCTGCATGAATTTCTGTTTTTATCAATCGCTGAGCACCATCCCACTGGGCATTGCCGTCGCTTTGGAATTTGCCGGCCCGCTGGCTCTGGCGATGGCGGCTTCTCGCCGCGCGATCGATTTCCTCTGGATACTGATGGCGACGATTGGCTTGATCAGCTTGCTGCCAATCGGTATCGGCACGACGCCATTGGATACCGAGGGTGTAGTTTATGGGCTTGCCGCGGGCGTCTTTTGGGCCTTGTACATTTATTTTGGGCGCAAGGCGGGAGCTGCGCACGGCGGCCAGACGACCGCATTCGGAATGGCGGTCAGTGCCGTCATCCTCGTACCCATCGGCGTGGCCCAGGCCGGCTCACAGCTGCTCTCACCGGCGATTTTGCCGGCCGCGCTCGGCGTGGCTCTATTGTCGAGTGCGCTGCCTTACTCGCTGGAAATGATGGCCATGCCGAAATTGCCGACCCGCACCGTCGGCGTACTCATGAGTCTGGATCCTGCCCTGGGAGCCTTGTCCGGCTTGGTCTTTCTCGGTGAACGCCTCACCTGGATTCAGTGGGCGGCGATCGCCAGCATTATGGCGGCGTCGGCGGGCAGTGCGGCAACCAGCCGCGCATCGACTCCCCGGTTATTGCCCGATTAGCGCGATGGCCAGATACAGAACGGCCGCCCCCGCCAATGTCATGATCGTCGTCAGAAATTTCGGGTGCGCGTGATAGCTCTCAGGGATGAGATCACTGGCGCCGATGTACAGAAAAAATCCCGCGAACAGCGCCAGCGCGGTGCCCAGCCCGTCGCCCGGCAGGGTGTAAAAGAATGTCGACGCTACTCCCAGCACGGGCGCGATCGCGTCCGCCAACAGCCAGCGCAAGGCCTGCGCACGATTGCCGCCGTTCTTAAGCACGATGCTCATGGTATTGATGCCGTCCGAAAAATCGTGGGTGAGCACGGCGATCGCCACCACGATGCCCATGTGATGGGAGGCTTGGAACGCAAGTCCGATGGCGGCGCCGTCCAGCAGACTGTGAAGGCAAAGCACGCCGGCAGCAAAGGGGCCGCGAACCGCTGCATCGCCATGAAACAGCAACATCCGATCCAGAACCAAGTAGGCCAAAAAGCCGAGGGCGGTGCACGACAAGAGAGTTGCGGGGCTGTGGAATGCCCGGCCGAAGTTGATCGCCTCGGGCAGGAGGTCGAAAAAGGCCACCCCGATCACGGCGCCGGCGCTGAAGCCCAAGATCAAATGCAATTTATCTCTCAGCTTCAGCGCCAGCAGGCCGCCGAGCAATGTGCTGAGAAACGCCGCGGCGGCGATGACTAGGAGTAACACGATTGATTCATTCCACGCTTTTGAGTCGGCAGGTTATATTGTGCGCACAAATTCGACTTGTTGGGGGGAAGCGTGAGCTACGACTCGTATCATAAACGCAAAATCGGAAAACACATCCTTAAGCCCGAAACCCAGATGATGGGCTACGGCTATGATCCCAGCTTATCGGAAGGCTCGCTCAAGCCTCCCATCTTTCTGACCTCCACGTTCGTTTTCAAAACGGCACAGGACGGCAAGGATTTTTTCGATTTCACATCCGGACGGCGCGAGCTGAGCCCCGGACAAACTTCGGGACTGGTCTATTCGCGTTTCAATAATCCCAACCTGGAGGTGCTCGAGGATCGCTTGGCATTGTGGGAGGAAGGCGAGACCGCGGCGGTATTCTCCAGCGGCATGGCGGCCATTTCGACGGTTCTTTGGACGCACGTCCGGCCGGGCGACGTGATTCTGATGAGCCAGCCACTGTACGGCGGCACGGAGACCCTTATCGAGAAGACCCTGCCGATGTTCGGCGTGACCGCCGTCAGTTTTACACTGGGACATGATCGGGACGCTGTGGCCGAGGCGGCCCGGGAGGCGTCTAAACGCGCCGCCGACAGCGGCGGCCGAGTTAGTCTGGTCATGGTGGAGACGCCGGCGAATCCAACCAACAGCCTGGTTGATCTGGCGCTCATGCGCGAAGTCTCCGAGCAAATCGGCTCGCGGCAAAGCGGCGTCCGGCCGCCGGTGGTGGTCGACAATACATTTTTGGGACCGGTCTTTCAGCGGCCCCTCGGTCATGGCGCGGACCTCGTCATGTATTCGCTGACGAAATACGTCGGCGGTCATTCGGATTTGGTCGCCGGGGGCGTCGTCGGCTCGCGTGAGGCCGTGGGCCCGGTTAAGAAGCTGCGCGGTGCTCTCGGTACTCAGCTGGATCCCAATACGGCGTGGATGATCATGCGCTCCATGGAGACTCTGTCCCTGCGCATGCACAAGGCCGCAGAGAACGCCGCCCTGGTGGCGAATTTCCTGCGTAATCACCCGAAGATCGCCAGCGTCAATTATCTCGGTTTCTTGGCCGTCGATGATCCGCGCTACCCTGTATTCCAGAAGCAATGTCAGAGCGCAGGCTCCACGTTCGGATTTGCCGTGAAGGGCGGCGAGGCGGAGGCATTTCGAATGCTCGACGCGCTGCAAGTGATCAAGCTCGCGGTAAGTCTCGGCGGCACCGAGACCCTGATGTCGCACCCCGCCAGCACGACCCATTCCGGCGTGCTCAAGCAGACTAGAGATCGGATCGGCATCACCGATGCGTTGATTCGAATATCGGTCGGCATCGAAGATGCCGATGACCTCATCGCGGATCTAGGAGCAGCGCTTGATGCGATCTAAGCTTTTGATGGTGATGGCGGGTTTGATTGTCATGATTATCGCTGCAATGCCCGTTCGCCACGTGCATGCTGAGGCGGCGCAGGCTGCGGCGGATTTGGTTTATCGGCATGGGTTCGTCTATACGGTGGACGCGAAGGATAGTGTGCAGCAAGCGCTCGCCGCGCGCGGCGGCCGCATCGTCTACGTGGGCAGCGATGCGGGAGTCGTCGCGTTCGTTGGCCCGAAGACCAGCGTGGTGGATTTGCAGGGACGCATGCTGATGCCCGGGCTGGTCGATGGCCATTCGCATCCCTTGCAAGGCGGGGGGTCGCTGCTGAAATGCAATTTAAATTACCTGCAGCTGACCGTCGCGCAGATGCAGGCCAAGATCCAGGCCTGCCTCGATCAGTCCAAATCACTCGAACCGGATGTCTGGCTCGAAGTGGTCAATTGGTTTCAAGAGGGCATGCTGCCGGCCGGCGTGGTCGCCAACCGCGCAAATTTGGACGCGCTGAAGACGCGGCGTCCCATTCTCGTGGGATCATCCTTCGGGCATACATCGCTGGTCAATTCGCGTGGTTTGCAAGTCGCGGGCATCGACGCGCGCACTGCGGATCCCATGGGAGGCAAGGTGGCTCGCAATGCTGCGGGCGAGCCGACCGGCATTCTCGAGGACGCCGCGCAAGACATTGCCACCCGGAAAATCCGCGAGCCCACGCCCGCCGACAATATCAAGGCGGCAGTTGCAGCGCTCGATGCCTTGCGCAAACAAGGCGTAACGACGTTTTTGGATGCGGCGGCGCTGCCACCGGCACTGGAAGCGTTTGCCGCGGTACAGCACCAGGGCTTGCTGACGGCGCGGGCTCACTTCGCCGTCCTGATCACGCCGCCGCAAGGGCGCGATTCGAAGCGGGCCGTGGCATCGGTCAAGGCTTTGGCCCAGCGCTACGACCAGGGCGACATCGTCCCCCCTCCCAGCCTGACGGTGCGGAATGTGAAACTGTTTCTCGATGGTGTGATCACCGCGCCCGCGTCCACGGGCGCAATGCTGATGCCCTATCTGAGCTTGCAGGGAGCGCCGTCCAATCCTCATTGGGCACCGTCCAAGAGCCGCGGACCGGAGGTGTATTTCCCGGCGCCGATTCTCGCTGCGCTGTTGATCGAAGTCGCAGGCGCTGGATTCGAACCGCATATGCACGCGGACGGTGATCGCGCGGTGCGCGAGGGCCTGGATGGCATCGAGGCGCTGCGCAGGCAATTTCCCGGCCGCGACATCCGGGCCGCCATCGCCCACAATGAAATCGTCGACCCGGCTGATTTTCCACGCTACAAGCAGTTGAACGTGATTCCCGTGCTGTCCTTTCAATGGGGGAAGCAAGCTCCCGACACCATGGAGGGAGCGCAGGAGTATTTGGGGCCGGCGCGCTTCAAGTACATGGAACCCACCGGGTTTCTGGCCGCGGCGGGGGCAAGAATCGCTTTCGGCAGCGATTGGCCCGTGGATCCGCTCGACGAGTGGTTTGCGTTGCAGGTCGGAATCACAAGAACCAATGCTCCACAGCCCGACCACAAGTACGCCGGTCGCCTGAGCGAAGACAAGGGTCTATCGAGAAGCGAAGTGCTGCGCGCCATTACCATGAACTCTTCCTATGAACTTCATCAGGAACAGGCGACCGGCTCGCTGGAAGTGGGCAAGCTTGCCGACTTGATCGTTATCGACCGCAAGTTCTTCGCGATACCCGCCGCCGAGATCGCCGACATCAAGGTGCTGCAGACCGTGGTCGGGGGTCGCGTGGTGTATCAGGCCGATGGTTTCACGCCGCACTGACATCTGGTGTTTCTCAAGATTTAAAGCGACTTCGTCACGCCCACGAAGAATCCGCGCCGCGGTCCGAACTGCGGCGCGCCGACGCCGACGCCCGTGCCGTCCCGGATCTCATAAATCTTGTCCAGGGCATTGAGGACGTCGAATCGCGCCGTCAATGTGCCGGCGCCACCGAGATCGAAAACGTGACTCACGCCGAGGTTGACCTGGGTGTAGTAGGGCAGGTGTGCGCCATTCGGGATGAAGTCGCCGTTGGATAGATCCTGGTTAGCTCGCAGCCCGGAACCGAGCAGGAAATTCGCGCTGTACCGGGTGCCCAGCCATAAGTAAGAGATGCCGCCCGAGGCGGTGATCTGTTGTTCGTGGTCGAGATGTATGTAGTGCTCGGCAATGTAGTTCAAATCGTACTGGGAGAAATTGAATTGCGCAGAGTCGATGTTCTTGCCCCGCGCGCTCTGGTAAGCAAGGTTCAAGTAAGCGGAGAGGGCCTGGTCGGTGTAGTTGCCGGTCAATTCGGCGCCGTATTGCCTGCCCTGGGCATAATTGAAAGGCGTGAGAATGATCGGCGCGCCGAACTGTCCTTCGTCGATCAGATGACGCGATTGTTTGTAGTAGGTATCCACACCAACGGTGACCCGGCGGGATAGCATTTGCTGCACACCGATATCGTAGTAGTTCGCTTGCTCGGCCTGCGGAGTGTCTGCCTGAGTCACTGCGGTTGCTGCCGTGGTATTCGCGAATTTTGCGACGGTCTCGTTGCCGACCAATTCGAAGGGCGGCGGCGACAGGTATCGCGAATAGCCGGCGTGCACGACCGTGCCGTCGAGTGCCTGCCAGACGATGTTGAAACGAGGGCTTACTTGATTGGCGCTCGCGTAGGCCGTGAAGCGATCGAATCTCAAGCCGTAATTGATCGTGACCGTGGGAACGATTTTCCATTCGTCCTGAAGGTATAAGCTTTCAATCCATTCGGTCTTAGCTCCGTCGTCCGAGATCGTCAACGGTACATCGTCGATTTGATTGCCGTCGGTAGCGAGCGCGATCACCGCCGAACTCGTGAGACTCTTCGACCGGCCGCTCTGCATGAAAAGTCCGGCACGCAACGTGTGCGAATCGTCGAGCTTATACGCGGCGTCCGATTGTAGCGCGTACGCGACATTCTGCTTGTAGGCGTCTTGTGCGATACCGTTGAATAGAATGTCGCCGAGCGGGTCGGGCGTGAATGTCAAACTCGAATAGCGCGCGGTCATCGAGGTCTGCACGTCCAGTGCGCCCTGCGAGTGCTGCCAGCTTAGGACGGCAAAATGATTGATTTCCCGCTGATTTTCAGCGAGAGCATCGCTCCGAAAGTTACTTTGTCCGGCGACGATGAGCGGTGTGCCGTCCGCATTCAAGATCCCCGGCTGCAGGCCGGATCTATTCGGAATCTGAAACTGGCCGGTCGATGTGCTGAGCACCGCGCTCAGACGATTCTCTTCATTGACTATGTACTCGATATACGCAAAGCCATGATATTGGGTGGTGTGATCGTGCAGCGGATGGGATGAGCCGTCCGGGGACTCGATCCCGAGGTCGCTGCGCAGAAAGTCTCCCGACACGAAGTAGTTGAGCGCGCCGGATGTAGCACCGTAGTTGAAGCTGGGCTGGATGGTGCCGTGGCTGCCGCCATACAGTGAGACCGAGCCGCCCGGATCTATGACCCCGCTCTTGGTCTTCAGGTCGATGATGCCCGCCGTGCGCAGTCCGTATTCGGCCGGCAACGCACCGGTGATCAGCGTCAGCGAGGAGATGAGCCGGGGATCCAGCGACTGGCCGAATACGCTGATGCCTTCGGGCAGAATGATGCCGTTCAACCGATACTGCAGGCCGTTGTGTTCACCGCGAACGTGATATTGGCCGAAGGAATCCTGGGCAACATCCGGCGCCTGCATGACCACTTGATTGAGCAGGCTATTGTCCCCGCCGGGCGCGGCGGCGATTGCGGCTTCGTCGATGACGTAGGTCGACGCGCCGGTCTTGGTCTGAATGCCGTTACGGGCTTCGTTCAGGTGCTGCGCCATGACGACGATGGCGTCGAGCGATTGGGTGCCTTCATCGGCGTGCAAAACACGCGGTAAAAGAACAATCAAGGTAGCCGACAGCGTCAGCGACACTGCACAAGTTTTGAATGACAACATGAAATCGCGATCTCCTCATCCGACAAACGCACGGCCGCGGTGTTGCGCGGCGAAACTCTTGGAAAGTTAGTGCGTGAGGGGAGGAGCGCGAGAACGGAAGGCGAAATGGGGGCGGCGAGCGACCGGCGCTCGAGATTCGGCGTGCCGCGTAAGGCTGCAATCCTGCGGCTTGATGTGGGGTAGCGCGGTGGGTGTGCCCGCCGCCGCCAACAGGGGCGCGAAATTGAGGCAGTCGCGGCAAAAATCGTGACTGGACGGAGCGGCCCGATCGCCGGAGATCGGTTGATGCAGCGCGGCCGGCGCAAGACTTCCGTCGTGCGAATAGGCGTGCGTCATCGCCCCGAGTTGGGCAAGCAGCAACGCGACTGCGGTGATTACCGCAACGCGTAGGCCGAATCGATGGCGCAATCGTGACAAGGCGATACCTTAACTGATGGTCAATCTAAGCCTATCACTTCAGCGCGGGCGTTGCGCGGCGATGCTGATATCGGTGCGATCGCGAGTCGTGACTTCGACTGCCGTGCGGCCCTCGTTCAACAGGGTCCACGGCAGGGGAAGATTATCGGCCACGACGGTGATCACGTGATGTCCGGTTGCCACCACAGGGAATGAAAAGCGTCCGTTGACGTCGGTTTGGACCGAGAATCGTCGGTCTAACACCACGGTAACATTGGCGGCGCCAGCCTCGCCCGCATCCGAGCGGCCGTTGTTGTTGGCATCGAGAAACACGACACCGGTGATTTCACCGGACCCGGCGCCCGGTGCACCACCCAGAGGCGCAAAATGAGACCCTCGCGCGCGTCGATAACGTACTGTCAAAAACACGCCACGCTCCTGGACCGCGGCCACGGGGGTTGCAACGGGCGGTGTTAACGGCGACTCCACGATGAGCGGGGTCCAGGAACCGATGCGGCTATCGTAGTAGGTCGCCAAGATCTGCCAGGCATGGGACATCTGCCAGGTCAAAGAGACGTTCGCGAATATCCCGGGCGCAGCCTTTCCTTGCACGGCCTCAGCCCAGCGCACATTGCCCTCTATGCCGAAGCCGGCGCCAAATTGACCTCCCCCGTAGGCTGCGACGCTCAGCACCGTGCTGTCTTGTTGCAGGCCGTTGATGAGGGCACCGCTGATGCGTTCCACGGCTGCGGACGTGCTGAGCCGGAAGTTGACTGGCGTCGACCAGGATTCATTCAAGGTGAACATGGCATCCTTGCCAGCCGGGGTCTGCGTGAAATCAGCCTGCGCGCGTCCCGTGCCCCCGCCGTTGATATGGTCCAAGAAGCCTTCCAGCGACCAGCTGGTGCCGCCGTCGGAATGACTGGCGTTGGCGACGCTGCCGATGCCCCAGTCACGCGACATCTGGTAGCGCGTGTCGCCGGTGAGAAACGTCGTGCTTGTGCCGAGCCCCGAAACCGAACGGACTTCGTCGATGCCAAGGTCCCCAAGCCACTGCCGGCTCTGGTAACTGACCCGGTAATAGCCACCCTGGGCGTCGTTTGAAATCAGCTGATTGCCCCAGGTTAAGTTCGGATCGATGCGAAACACACCGGCATTTTGCAGCAACCGACCTTGCGTGATGGATCCGTCGATCCAGGTGCCCACGGCATTGCCCTTGCCGCTGATGCCGCCGTCCAAGAGATTCGCTTGCACATGTTTATTGTCATCGGCCCAGGCGGCGCTGAGAAGGCCGGTAGTGGAGGAGGTAAGGCTGCTGCCATCGATGACGGGACCCGCGGCGAGATTCACATTGTGCGCTTCGATGAACTGTGCTCCCACGGTCCAGTGGGGGACCGGCGACCATTGCGCGCCGGCGGTCGCGGTGGATCCGTCCAGGGTGCGGAAATTGGGGACGACGATGCCATCGTAGAGGCCGGGCACTCCGCCGCCGGCTACCAGCTGCAGGCCCGAAGGCCCGCGCCATTCCGTTGACCCTCCTTGAATCGGTGCCGTGGGCAGATAAAAGCGCGGTTGAAATCGCGCCATGTTGATGTCGGGGGAATTCACATCGCCGAGCGCATTGTCGGCCTGCCAATCTCCATCGAAGGGCATGCCTCGCTGCCTTAATGCGATGACGCCGCCCTGGCCCTGTTCATACGGGCCCATATCCGAGCCGCCCGTGCGTGCGGACGCATCGAGCGACCAGGCGCCATACCGCGCGGTCTCCCATTGAGCCTTGGCGACGATGCCATTTTCCGTCACGTTGCTGCTGGAGCCGCCGCCATGCGAGCTCAGTGCGCTCACTACGCCATCGACCTGCAGCGAGCGTGCGAGGCCCTCGGTATCGCGGGTCGAAGTGTCACCCGCTGAAATGTCCGGCGTCAGGTTGCCGCCGCCGATGTAGTGATCCTGATACCCAGACAGGGCCGGCAATGCCGCCGGCGCGTTTTGCGCGCCCGCGGCATTGCTGCACGTGAGTCCTCCCAGCCCGCACAGGCCGATCGCGAGCCGGGGTGCGAGGTGGGAGAGGCGCGTCATTCAAAAATCTGATCAAGCTCAGTCTTGTGATTGCCCCACTCGAGAGTGCCCTTCACCGTCACGGGGAAGGCGAGCTTGGGGTGATCGTCCGTGGCAGTCGACGGCGTTAAAAAGACGTCGCGCTGTTCGTGAGGCAATATCGGAAAGTCCGATGGCGTGAAGTCGTACTCCACTCCCTTGGCGTCCTTGCCGGTTAAGAAACCGCTCATGCGGCCGTGTGCGGAGCCGGAGTTGTGAACGCTGAGAACCGGAATCTGTTGACCGTTGAGTATCACCACCTTCGGGCCGAATACTTCCAGGTCCGGTGCACCGTCGCCCACGGTCAGGTAGACAATGACGCCGATGCGTCCGGTAACCGGCAGGTCGAGGCCTTGGCTGCGGGCGATCGACGGCTCGGCACCTTCAATCATCACGGCGAAACGGCACTCCCCCGGCGGAGCGTCCGCAGGTACCGTCACTTCGAAGCGGTAGCGCAAGGTTCCGCCGCCGGGAACCACGACCTCGGGCCGCTCGATGGCAACCCACGGCCGGCAACTGCCGGGCTGAAGGTCGTCCAGAAAGTTCACCGTGAAATCCGCCGAGAAAGTCCAGTCGGCGGTATGCATGAGATAGCGCCCGGGAGCTGTCGATCGATTGCTGATCTCGATCACGCTGCGCAGAGTCTTGCCGGGCTGCGTCGACAGCTCGAAGCGCGGCGGCGATACCAACGCTGCGAATCCTTGCGAATGCGCCGCCGACGCGAGCGCGATACCGAGTAGGGAGAACAATACCAAAGCCAATCGCCGCATGATCAATCCTCATCCATTTCAAAGTGGAACGACACAGGGAAGGTTCGCCGGACCAAAGTCCCGTCCACGCTGAACTGCAGGGTCAGCGTGTCCTCCATGAACGGCGTTGCAATGGGGCCGGCATAGACCAGCACGCGATTGCCGGAGCGCAGCAGTCCCGGCTGCAGTCTTCCTTGAGTCAGCCATGAAATCGTGATGGGACCGGGTTGCTGCGCCGGTAAATTCAAATAGATCTTTCCTGAACGGTGCAGCCAGGGCATGACATTGAGCCGTACCCGCAACGTCGACGTCCCGGCCATCAGGTTGCCGGCGCCTGTGCGTGTCGGCGTGGTGGTTTTCCAGCGCATGCTCACTGACGGTTCGAGCGCCTGTGTGCCCGAATCATCGATCTGCGTTGTCTTTGCCTGGCTCGAAGAGGGCCAGATTATGCTCAATGCGCAGGCCAAAAAAAAAGCAATGAGCGCCGTTCGAGGGGCGGCCGCGATCACGGCGAACTCAGCGTATAGCGGACAGTGCCGGTGAACGTGCCGGCCGGCGGAATCGAATTGTTCAAGTAAGAGAATGCCCAGCAGCTTTCATTCCACGTGTTGCTGCTCATGGATCCGACGTTCTGCACGCCGCCGTTGACGAAGGTGCCCGCCGGAAATGGCTGGGCGCCCGTGTCGCCGTTGCCGCTGGAAGCCCAACGAATTTTTGAAAATGGAATGCTGTCGCCCGCCGCGTCGGTGAGCGCCGTCGGCACCGTGGCCGTCACCAGTGCCGCGGTGGTGGTCGCGCCGGTGGTGCGATAGAACCCGCCGATGTACACCTGACCCGGCACGCTGCAAAACGTATAGTTGTCCCAGTAGCTCTGGGTGGCAGTGCTGTCGGTGGTCATGGTCTGCGCGGTGCCATTGCCGAGCACGCCCGCGGGCACGGTCGCTGAAACCTTGTTTACCGTGGTGTTATTGCCGGGCTGGCCGCCGTTCAGATACGTGTTCGTGAAGCTGCCGACGCCGACCTGCAAGTACACGGCTTGCGGTGAAGCAGCCGTGAGTGTCGCCGTGTACGCTGATGCCGTGCCGGACAGCACAACGAACAGGGCCGCGCCGATTAATTCTCGGCGCAGCCCTTGTCGGTCGGTCCGCACAACAGGCGCCCGTGACGATGGCGGGTTGGCGTGCATTGCGTTGCTGTGCGTGCGCCCTTACGGCATCGTCGCCGTATAGGTCACGCGGCTATTGTTCGCGTTGATGCCGCCGTAGGTGCCGGCCGGCACGTTGGTGGAGTTGGCGAAGCTATAGGTCCACTTGGCGTCCTGGACGATCAGTTTCGTCGCCGGCGCGGTGAGAACCACGTTGGAGCTCGTGGCATTGGTCAGTGTCGGAGGCGGCAGCTGGGTGGCCGACGTCAATGCCGTTGCAGCCGTGGTGATCTGCGTGAACGGAATGCTGTCGCCGGCGCCGTCGCTGAGCGCGCCGCTGGCCGTGGCGTTCAACGTGACGTTGCCGCTGTTGCTCACGATGGCCGCCGTTTCGACGCCGCCGGTCAGATCACCGCCCGTGCCGGCGACAGCGGTGCCGTTGCCCACGGTGCCCGCAGCCGGAGAGAAGGTGATCAGGTCGGTGGTGTTCACCGAAGCCAGAGTTCCGGTCGTATAGGCAGAACCGCTACCGACGCGCAAATACAGAACCTTCGGAATCACAATGGAAAAATCCAGGTGGGCAGTCGCGCCGGGTGAGGCGGTCGCGGCTCCCGTCTGAACATTAGATTCGGCGGATGCCAGGAGAGGAAGCATCAATGCCCCTACGCCCAGTAAACTCTTCAAGGCCATCGATGTATTCATTTCCTGCTTCCTGTGCTGACTGATGGTTTCGCTCGTGGAGGCCGACAAGGGCGACCCCGGCGCCAATACTAGGGTTTAGCCTTAATGGCACGTGGAACTAGGTCGCAGTTCAGATTGGGAATCCTCAAGATCTGTTCAGGACGGCCGATATAGCGAGATTTTTGTGCGCCAGTTCGCACCGGCTGCGGCCGCGCGCGGAAAAATTGCGTGAAATGCAGCACGCAATTGGGTGGTACGTCGCGGGAGATTGCGGCCCGTGCGCGCCTGGCGCGCGTTCAGGCGGAGAGCTTCAAGGCATCGAGGCAGTACAAATGACCGGGTGAACGGTTGCGGTCGGTGTGCCGACAGGCGCGGCGGCAACGGCGCAACGCGTCTCCCGCGCAATGACCCTTCTTCCGGCTGCGTTCAGGATCAAATTGCTTCTTGGGCGGCCGTTCGCGCCGGCGGTATCGGCCGCGCTGGTGGCGTTCAGCGTGATATTGCGGCTGTTGCTCATGACGGCGACGGTCTGCTCGCCTGTGGCGCTCAAGTACAGAACCGGAGGGATGACTATTTTAAAATTCACATGCGCCGAGGCGCTCACGGCCTTGTCCGGCGCCGCCGTTTGAATCTGCGATTCCGGCACAGCCGACAACGGCATCAATATTGCCGCAGTACTCATCAAGCCGCCGACTGCATGATGCCATTTCATGTTCGCGTTCCCGATTTCCCCTTCTATCGAAGGTAACGACAAGCGGCGGCGGTACTTTAATGATTATCTCGGGGACCCCGATTTCTGCCTGCGGATACCCTTCTTGACATATCCTGGTGAGTGCTTTGACCCCAATTGTAGACCTTCAGAGGACTTCATGAGCATGCGAGGACGAACTGGGGTGTGGGTTGCCGCCCTGCTGACTGGCTGGGGAATTTGCGGCGGCAGCGCCGTCGCAGAAGATACTGCGCAACTGGACGCCATCGTGGTCACCGCCACCCGAGTCGCCCAGTCCAGCTTCGAACTCCCCGTGTCCGTCGACCGAGTTGGCCGACGCGCCATCGCCGATGGCCAGCTACAAGTCAATTTGTCTGAATCGCTGATTGCCGTACCCGGCTTGTCCGTTCAGAGCCGCCAGAACTATGCCCAGGACCTACAGATCTCGGTGCGCGGCTTCGGCGCGCGAGCGAGCTTTGGAGTCCGGGGCATCAGGCTCTATTCCGACGGTATTCCGGGCACCATGCCCGACGGTCAGGGTCAATTTTCGCAATTCGATTTGGGGTCGGCCGATCACATCGAAGTGCTGCGCGGACCTTTCTCCGCGCTGTACGGCAATTCATCCGGTGGCGTCATCGCCATCTTCACCGAAAGCGGGAAGCCCGGGAGTGAGGTCGGCGGCACCGCGGAGTACGGTACTTTCAACACGCAACGCTACGCCTTGAAGAGCGAGGGCGACAACGGCGTGGTCAACTATGTGGTGGATGCCGCGCACTTTCAGACCGACGGCTATCGGTTTCACAGCGATGCGGAGCGCGACAACTTCAATGCGAAGCTGCTCATTCCGACCGGCGACAAATCGAAATTGACGATGGTTGCCAATGCGGTCGAGACGCCGAGCGTTCAGGATCCCCTCGGGCTGACGCGCGCGCAGATGGGGGCGGACGCGCGTCAGGCCGGCACGGGAGCGATCCTGTACAACACCCGCAAGTCTCTCGACCAAGAACAGTTGGGTGCGATATTCGAAGACGAATTGAGCGCGACGGATGATTTGTCGGCCATGCTCTACACCGGCCATCGTGCCACCACCCAATTTCAGGGCATACCGAGGGCCACTCAGGGCGCGCCCTTGAGTCCGGGCGGCGTGATCGATTTGGATCGTGCGTTTTGGGGGATCGATACCCATTTGACCGATAGTCGCGAGCTTGCCGGCACGCATCTTCAAGTCGTGGCGGGTCTGAACTACGACGATTTGGCGGAGGCACGCAGGGGATATTTTAATTTCGTCGGTACGGCGTTGGGGGTGGCGGGGGATTTGCGGCGCGATGAAGCGAATCATGTGTATGACTTCGATCAGTACCTGCAGGCGCAATGGGATCCCGATGCTCGCTGGCGGGTGATCGGCGGCGTGCGCAACAACCTGGTCCAGTTGAGCTCTCACGGACACATTGCGGTGCTCGACGGAGCAGACAGCAGCGTGCGCTACTCGTCGGTGAATCCGGTGGGAGGCGTCACTTTCCGTGCGAGTTCGGCGGTGAATCTGTATGGTTCGTACGGCAAGGGTTTTGAGACCCCGACGCTCAATGATCTTGCCTATCGATCGGTCAACGGCAGTCTGCCGGGGCTGAACCTTGGCCTAAAGCCGGCCCGCAGCAACAATTACGAAGTCGGAATCAAAGCGGGAACAAAGCGTGTTCGCGCCAATCTTGCCGCGTTCTATATCAGCACCGTGGATGAGTTGGCCGTGCTGCAAAACTCCGGCGGCAGGTCGGTCTATCAGAACATCAACTCCACCAATCGCCGCGGGCTCGAATTCGAGCTCGATGCGAATTGGCGCGGCGGCTTCAGCGGACGATTGGCCTACACCTATATTCGGGCGGTGGTAGGACAGGCCTACGCAACCTGCGTAGCGGCCCCATGCAACCCCCTGGCGAATCCGGGCGGTCCGTTGCCTGCTAACTACAAGACGGTCAATGCGGGCGACTACCTGCCGGCCGTAGCGATGAACAGTTTGTATGCCGGAGCGACCTGGAGCTATTCTCCATGGGGCTTCTCCACGACCTTGGAGACCTTGGGCCGAGCGAGGATCTATGTGGACGACCGCAATTCGGACGCGGCAGCGGGGTTTTGGGTCGCGAATTTGCGGGCCGGCTTCACACAGGAAACGATGCATTGGCGGTTTAGCGAGTTCGCCCGGGTGGAAAACCTCGCGGATCGGGCCTATATAGGGTCCGTGATCGTCAACGAATCCAATTCCAGGTTTTTTGAGCCGGCGCCCGGCCGGACTGAGTACATTATGTTTAATGCGGCGTTGCGGAATTAAGCATGGGTTATGTCCACCAATCAGCTTGAACGGCGTTGTACAAAGTAGGTCATAGAGATGAGACGGTTTAGCACGATCGATAACCGAAGGTGACATTCATGCGTACCAAGGGCACGGGCTTAGTTCTGGCGTTTGGCGTACTGGGATCGCTGCTTCTGGGCGCGGCGCCCGTATCGGCACAGTCACACGGTGGCGGTGGTGGCGGCCATAGTGGCGGTGGTGGTAACCATAGCGGCGGCGGTGGCGGCGGCGGCCCGCACTTCGGTGGTGGCGGTGGACCACACTTCGGTGGCGGCGCGGGCGGCCGCGCGGCGTTTGGCGGCAGCCAATTCGCGGGCGCAACTCACTACGGGCCTGGCGGTCATTTCGCCCCCAGCCCGGGGTACGCCCGAGGCATTCCTGCGGCTTTCCACGGAGGCGGGCTTGCCGGTTACCATGGTGGTTATGCGCGGCCAGGCGGGAATTACGGTCGCCCCGCCCCCGGCGGTTACTACGGCCGCGGTTACTCCACCGGCGCAAATTGGCGTGGTGGCTACTGGCGCGGCGGCTTTTGGCCGCGGTGCTACTACGGTGTCGGGTTTTCCTGGTATCTCCCGCTTCTGCCCTTGGCGTATGCCACCTACTGGTACAGCGGCGTCCCTTACTACTATGCCAATGATGTGTACTACACCTACAACCCGTCCTACGACGGTTATGTGGCCACGGATCCGCCGCCACTCACCGAGGAATCGAGCTCGGGGGCCGGCACGGCGGTGGGCGCGGCAGGCGCAGGCGAGATTTTCATGTACCCAAAGAACGGACAGAGCGCCGAGCAGACAGCCACCGACAAGGCAGAGTGCCAGCAATGGGCTACTCAACAAGCCGGCCCCGTGGCGCAGAACGGAACGGACTATCAGCGCGCCATGGTCGCCTGCGTCGAGGGACGAGGTTACAGCGCTAAATAGTTAACGCCAGCAGGTCTGACTGTTAACGGCGGACGCAGAGTCGGTGGCGCTTTGCGCGCCGCTCGAGGTCACCGTTAACGTTCTGCATGCAGTGTCGTTCACCTGGTCGCCGACCGCCGTCGCGGTAATCGAAAAAGTCGCCGGCGAACCCGCGGGAGCAGCGGTCGTCGGTGCGACGGCCGCGACTACGGTAGGCGCCGCGATGCTGTAGTACGTGCTGGCGGTCGTCGCCGGAAATGCCGCATAACCCAAGTCCGCCGCGGTCGCGGTGTACGCGTTCTGGGTACTGTAGTAACGCTCCTCGAGACTGGCCAGATCCAGCAACACGCTCTTGGCCTCGGTGCGCCGCGATTTGCGTACATAGTTGGAGTAGGACGGTACGGCAATGGCTGCCAAAATAGCCACAATGACCATCGCGATGACGAGTTCGATAAGCGTGAATCCCTTGTTTTGCCGCGGACCCATCGAGCTTGAGTGACTTATAGCGGTATCGTTCTTCATGAGTGTTCGCCTTTAGCGCTTCTGTATCCAAGTCAAACGTTTGCCCTGGGTATTGCCCTGGGGGAAATTGCGGATGAGCGCGCCCGTGCCGGATACGGTCTGGGTGACAACATAACCTTGAGTACCGGATTGCACCATGGACGGGCTACCCGTGCCGCCGAGCGCGACACCGCTCACCGGAACCGGCTGTCCATTGACAGCGGTGTTCAGGAAGTTGCCGCTGGTATCGCCGAAGAAGGCACTCGTGAATGCTCCGCCGGTGGCCGGATTGAGCGCCATCGTCCATCCCGAAGCCAAGCTGGAGAAGCACATCGTCGGTGCCGTGGCCGGCGGAATCGTGGTGTTGACGATAAACGCACCTGCCTCGACTACTGGGCTGAAGATGACCTGTTCATACACCAGCGGGTTGGCTGCATAGGTTGCATTGCCGGTCTGGGGCAAGGCCGGATCGGAAGGATACGCATTGCCGGAAACCATATTCAGGTACCAGCCGAACTGCGTACAACCCGAGATATCCGCATAGCAAACGGTATTCGAGCTGACGGTACGATAGTCCGTGCCGGTGCCGGTCGCCGTTGCGGTCGACGTACTCGTGATCGTTTGCTGGGTGATCAGGCTGCTGCCCGAAATCGCCGCGTGCGACGACAAGGAGGCGTACTGCTGAGTCGACGACTGGCTGTTCCACGAACTCATGTTCCAGTCCCAAATGCCGTACAGCGATTGACCCGCGGCCGTGTAGGTTGCAGCCGACGAGTTGGTCATCGGTATTTGTTGGCCGGTTCCGAATTCAACGATGATCCGGGGATTGGGCGAGCCGGTTCCCGCGGCCGATATGACGCTCACCTTGGTGGTGATGGGCTGATTGCTGGCCGGCGTCGTGGCGGGCACGTTCGCGACCGTCGTGAAGATCTTGGTCGGCGTCACCGCCCATGTGCTGGCGTTGGCGCTGGTCAAGTCGAAGCGCCACACATTGCCCAATAGGTCGCCGGCATAGACGTAGTCGGTGATGTGGTCACCGTCCAAATCCGCAGGCGTGACATAGGCGATGCCATTCGGGGTCGTGGTGGAACCCGTGCCGGTGCTCAGGTAGTAAAAGGTGACCAGCCCGCTCGTGGGATCGACCAGCATTACATAGATGCCTGCATCGCCGCTCATGCTGCCGATGCCGTTGCCGAACACGGCACCCCAGCTGCCATTGTGAAAGCGGCGTATTTGCGGAATGCCGTAGGTGTTGCCCAGATTGTAGCCGCACGCAGTGCTCGAGTCGTTCATGCAGTTCAACGTGGTGCCGACGTAGGTGGTCGTGACGACGCCCGTGCTCGAGACGCTGGTCGATGTGGCGGTGCTCCATTCGCCTTTCACTACGCCGGTGGATCCCGACGCCGTTCCCGACGCATTGGATTCCGAGAACATGCTGTCGGGATCGGTGATGTCGAGCGCGTAGATTGCGCGGCCGCCGGCGCCCAACCCGCCGATCAACCAAGTGTGCCAAACGCCGTTGTAGAACAAGTCGCCGGTTCCCGGAGGCGCGTCGACGTCGAAGCGATGGCCGTATTGCGGATCAGAGTAGTTGCGGGTGGGATTCGCGCTCTGAATATTGTTGACGATATAACCAGGGACATACGCCAGCACTTCCTGGCCATCGTTGCTGGTCTTGATATAGGTGTTGGTCGAATTGAAAGAGCCCGTTCTAAAGCCGTGCAGCATGCCGTCGTTGGCGCCGGCATACACCACGTTGGTGCGCTGCTGTTCATGATTGGCCGAGGCCGTGCCCGAGACATAGGTCGATGTGCCGTTCGAGTTGAACGTCGTATAGGGCTGGCCGGAATTCTCCGCCATGGTAGCCGGGTGCAAAAGATCGGCCCAGCTGGCCGGAAAGGTCGCATTCGGAGGTCCCACCCAAGTGGGGCTCGAGTCGATGATATCGCCCAATACGCTGGTGCGATCACGGTAAATGCCGGTGAACGTTGTCGCCGTGGCTGGTACCTGTTCCAGAGAGCGATCGCCGCGTAGATAGTTCAATCGGGTTGGACCGATGGGTGCGGTGTCGCCGGTATCGAGCGCAGCCTGCTGGGTGGCGGAGAGGCTCGCCCACTGGAATGGAATTCCCGCGCCGGGCCCCGGGCTGGCCGCGGTGCTCGCGGTGGCGCTGGGACTGAAGGACACAATAGTACGGCTCGCCTGAGCTGGCGTCGGACCCGCGGGTCCCGTCTGGTCGCAGGCGGTTCCGGTCACGCCGGTCAACACACAGGATCCGTCCCAATTGATGGCGGGATCGATTGTGAGCGAATTGGGGTCGGTGATGCTTTGATCCAAGTATTGCGACGTCAGCGAACCGGCGAGGGTCACGGGATTGTAGAAGGCGAAGTACACCTGCGTACCTTGCTGGACCTTGGCGGTTTGCTTCTGGTTGAGGCCGGCGGAACTTTGCGAAGTGCTCGAGGGTGTCGCCTGGAAGCACATGACTTCGTGAATGTTGCGGCTACCGCCGGTCGAGCCGGCAAAGCCGAAGCGCACGTTGTCGGGCAAGGGGTAGGCGCCGCCCTGAGTGATGTCCACGTTGGTGATGACGTTTTGCGTGGCGCCGCTGTTGTAGATGTACGAGAGGCTCAACAAGCCCGCGGCGGTGATCTTCAAGTTATAGGTGATCGGCACCGCTTGCGAGCGCATGGTAGCCGCTTCGTTGGCGATGGGTTGTGTCGCGGGGAGATTTTTGTACGCTGTCGGAATGACGGCGTAGTTGCCGAAGTTGCTGCCCCCGGGTGAGGTAAACTGCAGCGGCGTGATCGGAACCACCGGTACGCGCGATCCGCTCGACCAGTCCGATAATATGCCGGTTTGGCAGGCGTTCCTGACGGCCGCCGCGCGCTGCGACGTGGATAACGTCGAAGGATATTGTGTCGGATAAGTCGCGTTCAGGGTTTTCCAGAGCACGCTGCCTGGACCGCGCATGCCGATGCGCCCTGGTTGAAATTGGTTGGTTCCCGCCGCGTTGGTTTGACCGGTTGAGGTGTTGTCGCCCGAATTCAAGAAGTTGCCGTATTCGTCGATGCCGAGGCCAATGTAGCCGCCGGCCAGGCCGTCGTAGCCGCGAGGCAGCAGGTCGGTCGGGCGAAGGGTGCCGTCGTTGTTAGAATTCGAACAGGTGTAGCCCAAGCTACCGCCGAATGCGCCCACATCCGCGGGGTAAGTCGCGTCCTGCAGGAAGAAACTGATGCCGTCGGCGCCATCCCTGCCGGAACCGCCGGAGTCGCCCTCGTAGGTGACGGTGGTGAAGGAAACCGCCAATCCGGACGTGCTGAGCGGGAAATTGAAATTGGAGAGAATGGCGCCGTTCTCATTGCCGCGATTGGTGAAGCGCAGTGCACCCCCGCCGTTGGCGGCGGTATCGGGCAAGGTGCCGGTGTCGCCCCCGAACAGGGTATCGCCCTTATTGGTGTAGTAGGCCAATCCGAGGCAGGCGGGAGTAGCGGCATTGGTCGTCGCTGCGGTGCCCGCGGTGAGACATGCGCCGTTGAGAAAGTACCAGGCATTATTGGTGCCGGTGCTGGTGAAATTCTCGCTATAGGTCGTTTGCGAGTGTGCGGCCGGCACCAACCCGACGAGCCCCAAGATCAACGCTGCAACTAGCTGTTTCATAGTGTTCACTGGTTATCTCCCAAATTCTTGGTAGCGGTCTGCACCTGGTAGGTACTTTCGACAACTGCCGCGGTATTCGCGCTGCCGGCGTAACCGACGGAGTCGATCTGATAAATGCTGGTAGTGACCCCATTGACCGTCGCGGTATTGAGGAAACCGATATAGAAGACCGGATTGGTGATGTAGGTATTTTGCCCGCTGCTTGCCACCGGCATGGTGGTGGGAGTGCTCGGCAGGTAGTTGACGCCGACGGGAGTGCTGCCCCCCCAGGGTAGCGTCCCGGGGTTGATTCCCTGCGCCTGCAGGGTGCTGGTGCAGACCTGCCCGACGCTGGCGTTGACCATGCCCGTGCATGCAACTGCCGAGGTGGCATTGCCCTGCGACAACCATGATTCGGCAAATTGCTCGGCGGTTTCGGCGGCGTTCAAGGCGCGCTGCTTCTCACGCACGTTGCCGGCAATCTTTTCGTCCAAACCGAAGCTGCGGAACATACCGATGGCGAGAATCGTGACGACTACCAACAGCAGCAGGCTGGTGACCAAAACGAGTCCGCGCTGAGCGTTAATGGACCGTGTGGCATGTGCATTCATGAGTCCACTCCGGTCTTGTTCATGAGGGTGATTACCCGCGTGAAGGGAATTGTCGCTCCGACGGTGGATTGACCGGGTTGACCGGCCAGCGGGTTCGCGAACGTCAGCGTGATTTTCACTGAAAGGACCTTGCTCCAATAGTTGCCTGCCGTGACTGCGGCAGCATCCATGTAAGTGTCCACCGAGTTATTGGCAACACTGGTGTTGGTTTGCACGCCGTAAAAAATCTGCATTTTCGTGATGCCGCTGACGAGCTGAACCGGCGTTTGGGCCACCGTGCCGATCAGCAGCACGCATTGCAGATTGCCGGCGGCGTCGATGCTGAAAGTGTTGGTGTAGGTTTTCTGTGTGGGGCTGGTATTGCCCATGCAATTGATGACGCCGTCGGCCCCTGCAGTGGTATAGCGCACCGATATCGATTGCGCCGAGGACACGTATGTGCCGGAGCCGGTGATCGATTGGCCGGCGGCAAACACCTGCGGGGTAGCCGTAGCAAGGAAGAAAGTTGAGGGCGTGTTGGCCACTGGGTTCGGGTAGTAGCCCGCCGATTGAATGACGTCGGTAAGCAGACTCATGGCAATGCGCTCATTGTCCTGCAGCTGGGACAGCCCGGTTTGAGAGGTTGAGGTGCGCTTCATGGCGCTCACCAGGGTCAGCACGCCGGCAGTGAGGAAGAGCCCGATGAACAGCGCAACCATCAGTTCGACCATGCTGAAGCCGCCCTCGGCACGCCGGCCAGCAACGGCAATTGAGGAATGGGTCTTCATGGTTCTACGTACACCACATAAGTAGGAGCCTGCAGGCTGGTCATGTTGGTCTGCTGACCGTTGGCCGCCACTGCGTTTTCCATCCACTTCAACTGAATGGTGCAATTGACCGGGAAGCCCGTGGTCGAACAGGTAATGGTCGAGCTGAAGCCCGGCAGCAGTAAGCCCACGTCGTGTGCCCACCGCTTCAAATCGAAATAAGCCATTTGATCGGGCGTGCAGCTCGCCGTGCCCGCCGTGTAGCAGTCCACCGCAGTCGAAAAATTGTTGGTCGAACTCGCATCCACGGTGGTGATAGCCGGTGCGCGGCCGGCGCCCCAGTAGGCGCGGTTCGCATGCATGGCGGACGCGAGACTCGAGGCTTGGATGGCGGCCAGCGATCGGGAACTGGCAACGCCCGTGCTCGATAGAGCGAGAGATTCCATCTTTGCGAGTCCCAGAAGCCCGATGGCGCAGACCACGAGGGCCACCATGACTTCGACCAGACTGAAGCCGCGAGAATGCAGCGGTGCTTTGATCATGTGCATGAGGGGGTCCCCGCGCCGTATTTAATTACGCTGAGCGCGCCAACCGGAGTCACCGAGAGGCAACGCGTCCATTGGTTGTTTGTGGGCACGCTGTGCAATGCCACATTGACCACGGTGGCTGCACCGGTTGCCGCGAAACCCTCGCGATTGAATGTGACTGCGGTGAATGCCGCGCTGCTGGCGACGAGAGTGTCGGTGCTGCCGCTGGCGGTGAAGGCATTTTGCGAGCGCAACACGACTTCGCCGGTATCGACGGTGGCGTTGCCGTTGGGGTCGGTGAACACGATCCAGCCGGTGGTCCAGGTGCTGCTGGTCGCGCAAGTGAGACCGTCGGTCGAGGAGCAGACGGTCACCGGCAAACCTTCCTTGATGGCTTCGCTGCGTGCGTACTGCAGGTCACCGACCAAGCCGTTCAATTCGGTGGCGATCCGATTGGACGTGGTCACGTATTTAAACGACGGCAAGGCAATTGCGGCCAGAATCGCCACGATGACCATGACGATCACGAGCTCAAACATGGTGAAGCCCGCCGAACGATTGTTGAATAGCTTGCCACTCATGGGCGCCAAGCTTAAAGAGGGAAACTTGCTCGAAACTGACGGCGGCCCTTCGGCGCGCGCGAAATGAGACGCAGGTCGCAAAAAACCCGAGAGAATACGCATGCCGACCTCTCCTTCCGCCGATTTAAGGGAACTGCAACACGACTTTGGTGCCTCTGCCGTTTGCGCCGTCACCGATGATGGCCGAGGCGCCGTACAACCGCGCGATCTCATCCACGATCGCCAAGCCGAGGCCGCTGCCGTGCCCGGGAGAATTCGGCAGTCGAAAGAATCGCTGACGCACGCGCTGCCGTTCGGCCGGCGGAATGCCGGGGCCGGTGTCCTCGACGGCGAGGAATGCGCGGCCATTGGACAATCCGGCGCTGACCGTGACGCTGCCTCCGGCCGGCGTATATTTCAACGCGTTGTCGACCAGGTTACTCAATAGATCATCGAGCAGCGAAGGGTCGGCGGAGATGATCACCGGAACGGCATCAACTCCGAGGTCGATGCTGGATTGCAGGGCACGATCGAAGAATTTAGCCGCGACCTCGCCGACGATGGCATTTAAATCCACGGGCTGGGTCTTGGCGGCGATATTCGCGGCCGGATCGGCCCGCGCCAGCGACAGCAATTGATTCGCGGAATGCGCCAGCTGCCGGGTCGATTCCTGCAGGGTCATCAATCGGTGTCGAATGGGCTGCGCCGCGGGTTCGGCCGCCAGCAAGTCCAATTGAGCCTGCATTCCGGTGATCGGCGTGCGCAATTGGTGCGCGGTGTTGGCGATGAACTGCTGTTGCGACTGGACGGAGGTGCGCAGCATGGCGAACAGCCGGTTGAGCGTGACAACCACCGGTGCGATTTCGCGAGGAACGGTCGAATCGTCGATGGGTCGCAGATCGTGCGGCGAGCGATTCGCGATCTCGTTGCGCAGCCTCTTGACCGGCCGCAGACCGAGCTGGATTCCGACCCAGACCAATACCAGGGTGACGTCCAATTGCACGAAATCCCAGAGCAGCGTGCTCATGAAGCCATACCGCGCCGCCGGCCCCGTAGCCGGCTTCAGATCCGCGACCGAAATGATGATGACTCCATTGCGGGTGTCGAATCGGGTGGTGAGTGTGCGCACGGTGCGGCTGCCGATCTGGGCCATCGCAATCATTTGCGGATTCGCGGCGCTCATCGGCACCACCGGGAATTGTGAGTCGCCGATGAGCAGATGACCCTGCGTGCCGCGCAGCGCATAGCTTATGGATTCGGGCGCCGGCAGGGCCGCTCGTCCGGCCTGATTCGCGTCGAGCGTGACTTGACCGCCCTTGATCAGTACATGCGCCATCAGCGCATTCGAGGCTTCTCGCAAGCGCCGGTCGCTGTCGATCACTTCGGGTGCGACGTGGTTGAAGTAGTGGACCAACGCGCCGCACAGCGCCAGCAACATGAGCGGCACCGCCAGCCAAAATATCAACTGACGGCTGATGGACGAGGTCACGAGGATTTTACTTCTTCGAGGCGATAACCCAGGCCGCGTAGCGTGCGGACTGTTGCGGCGGCACCGATCTTGGCGCGCAGCCGCGAGATATGGACTTCGACGGCATTGGGCGTGATGTCGTGATCCGGGTTTGCCACTGCCTGCTGGAGGCGCTCCTTGGAGACGATCAATCCAATGCGCAGCACCAAGCATTCCAGCAGCAGCCACTCTCGGGCCGTCAATTCGATCTCGCCGTCGTCAATGCACAGACGCCTGCCTACGAGGTCGATGCTCATGCGGTTGAGTTTGATGATGCCGTTCGATGCCCCGCTTGCGCGACGCATCAAGGCGCGGCAGCGCGCAGCCAATTCGGCGGCCTCAAACGGCTTGCTCAAGAAATCGTCGGCACCGAGATCCAGCGCCTTGACCTTGTCGGTCAGCGTGCAGCGGGCGGTGAGAATCAGTGTCGGCATGGTCTTGCCCGTACTGCGCAGCCGCCGCACCAGGCTCAAACCATCCGCTCCCGGCAATCCTACGTCGATGACCGCCATGGCAAACTCTTCGTTCATCAGGGCTGCTTGCGCGGCCTCGGCGCTGGCGACACGATGGACCGAATAGTTCGCGGCCGTCAGCCCGCGCGTGATTGCATCGGCAACGATGTCATCGTCTTCTACGATTAGGAGCCGCACGTACCACGCTACCAGGAGAAAGACACGCTAGCTTACGCTCAACGCGCTACAGATCGCCGATCGCTTGATTTTTGGAGTCCGCGGATTGTGCAGCATCGTCGGCTGTTTCTGCGCCGAAGGCGCCGCGCTGCGGCGGGACCAGGGCGCGCAATTTTGCTTCATAGGCCTTTGCGAAAGTCTCGGTGAATAGATGCGGAAACCCGTCGGCGGGCCGCTGCGCAAGTCCCGCGAACATCTCTGAATAGAGGTCCCAATACTTGTTCTTGTTTTGCGTGCTGAAGACCCCGCGTTTGGTCGCCTTGTCGAATCGCTCCTCCAATTCCGTCGGGTTGACCCGCCCGAGAAACTCCTCGAATGCCGCCCGCATGGCGCTCAAGGTCGCCGTATTCTGTGCCTTGAGCTCACGGAAGTTCTGACGGATCGCCTCGACCGATCCTGCGCGAGTTGATTGTGTGGTCAACAATCGGACCAGCGCCTCATCGACGCCGCGCGAGAAATTCAACGGCGACTCCGGACCATCGTTGGCGGGCGCCGATATGCGGAAACGATTGCGGAATTCGCTGCGCCCCTGGTTCAGATCCATCAGGCCGAGCACGGCCTCGCGCAGAAGTTGTCCGGCAAGCTGCAGAGCCGCGCCGCGCGTTTCGGACGTGATGGCCCCGGGGTCTATGCCTGCGCCGCGACAGAACGCGGTCAGGCCGGTATCGAAATCGCCGTCGAATAGCACGGGGTTTTGGGAGCGCGACAGGCCCAGTGGTGTCGGCTCAGCCTTGAGTGCTTCGGCTTTTTGGGCCTCAGCCTTGAAGCCCGCGACCGTTAGCGGTCGGGTCATCATATGCCAGGGCGTGCCGCCGGCTTCGCCTTCGGGCTCAAATGGCGGCCGCGATGGCGGTCCACCCCGGCTGGGCAGGGCCTGGCCATAGGCGTCGCGCGGCCGAACGCCGGAATCGCCAGTCAACAGGTCGCTGGGCTCGAGCAACTGGCTTAGGTCGAGATCCGCGCCGAGATCGTTGGCGGTGGATTTCTTGACCGCCGAGGAAGGCGATTGCCCGTCGTAGGCGACGATGGCGCTTTCCTCGGGCGGAAAATCATTGCTCTTATCGATGCTGACGAGCAGCTCATATTCGCCCAGACGGATGTAATCCCCGTCTTTCAGCACATAATCGTGGTATTTGCCCAGGGGCACCTGGGCCCCATTGACGTAGGTTCCATTGGAACTGGTGTCTACCAGTACGTAGGTTCCGGCCCGAAAATCCACGCGCACGTGTTTGCCCGAGAGGTAACGCTCCGGGTCGGGTAGAATCCACTCATTGTCAGTCGAGCGCCCGATGGTGCCGCCATGCACACCGAACACCTTGGTGGATTGCTCGCCGAGGCGGTTTGAATGCTCGCTGACAACGCGTAAGCGCAAGGCCATATTCAATCCCTCCAACGGGTCGCGGTCTTGCGCTAAGTGCCCGTATAATATGGTGAAATATTAGCAATGCTTGGAGCCTTCTAAATGGCCGCGAGTCACATTTTTAAAGTTCAGTTCGTAAATCAGGGTAAGGTTTACGAAATCTACGCCCGTAAAGTGAGTCACGGCAGTCTATTCGGCTTTATCGAGGTCGAGGAGCTGGTATTCGGGGAGCGTACCACCGTGGTCGTCGACCCAGCCGAGGAGAAGATAAAGGCCGAGTTCCATGAAGTAAAGCGCACTTATTTGCCCATGCATTCGGTGCTGCGCATCGACGAGGTCAAGAAGCAAGGTGTCAGCAAAATCGTCGCTCTTGAAGGGTCGAATGTCGCCCAGTTTCCGGTCCCCATTTACACGCCCGGCGGAGACTCCAACGCCCGCAAATAGTGGTATGCCTGCCAGAATGATTCATGTTTAGCCTATTCGGCGCGCCGGCGCTGTCGCAATTTCGCCTCGATCACTTGCTGCGCACCCTGCGCACGCAGGATTCTCGCGTCCTGGGGCTTTCTTCCCGGTGGCTGCACTTCGTCGACGATTCGAGGCCTCTCGGCGCTGCCGAGCTGGAGGTGCTCGGAAAGCTGCTGACCTACGGTTCCCGGGCCAATCCGCCGGCCCATAGCGGCCAGCGAGTGCTGATCACTCCGCGTATCGGCACGGAATCGCCCTGGTCCAGTAAGGCCAGCGACATTGTGCACGTCTGCGGCCTCGATGCCGTCAGACGCATCGAACGAGGCACCGTGTATTTCATTGAATCCACGGCGGCGCTCGGGCAGGCGGAATTGCGCGGTCTGGCGGCTCATTTGCACGATCGCATGACCGAATCGGTGTGGACCGATTCCATCGATCCTGCAGGCCTGTTTCACGGCGCAGCCGCGCGGCCGCTGCGGCTGGTGAGCCTGGGCGCGAACGGTCACGCTGCGTTGGCGGCGGCCAATCGTGAATGGGGGCTGGCCTTGTCGGGCGATGAGATCGATTACTTGGTCGCGGCATTCGGCAAGCTGCAGCGTGACCCGACGGATGTCGAATTGATGATGTTCGCGCAAGCGAACTCGGAACATTGCCGGCACAAGATATTCAATGCCGATTTTGTGGTTGACGGCGAGCCCATGCCGCTGTCCATGTTCGCGATGATTCGCGCCACGTATGCGCGCAACTCCGCCGGTGTGCTCTCCGCCTACCGCGACAACGCAGCCGTCATCGAGGGGGGCATGGCGACGCGATTCTTCCCCGATCCCGCGACTCAGCGCTATTCAGGAACGCAGGAGCCCGTGGATATATTGATGAAGGTGGAGACCCATAATCATCCGACGGCGATTTCTCCGTTTCCCGGCGCCGCCACGGGCGCAGGCGGTGAGATCCGCGATGAGGGCGCCACGGGAATCGGCGCCAAACCGAAGGCAGGCTTGACCGGCTACTCGGTATCGAATCTGAAAATCCCCGGCATGATGCATGCCTGGGAGCACGACTTCGGCAAGCCGGATCGGATCGCCTCGGCGCTCGACATCATGATTGCCGCACCCTTAGGCGCTGCCGCCTTTAACAATGAATTCGGCCGTCCGAATACCTGCGGATATTTCCGCACCTTTGAGCAAGAGGTGCGGGAATCGGGCAGGCGCGTCATTCGCGGCTATCATAAGCCCATCATGATCGCCGGCGGTCTCGGCAATGTGCGCAGGCCCGACGTGGAGAAGAAGGACGTCGTGGTCGGCGCCCCGCTGATCGTACTGGGCGGTCCCGCGATGTTGATTGGCTTGGGAGGTGGTGCCGCATCCTCGGTCGGCAGCGGACAAAGTTCATCCGATCTGGACTTTGCCTCCGTGCAGCGCGGCAATGCCGAAATTCAGCGCCGTGCCCAAGAAGTGATCGACCGCTGTTGGGCCATGGGCGAGGCGAATCCGATCCTGTTGATTCATGACGTGGGCGCCGGCGGCTTATCCAACGCGCTGCCCGAGGCAATCGCGCACAGCCGTCGCGGCGGGCGCATCGACTTGCGCAAAATTCCCAGTGCGGAGTCGGAGTTGTCGCCGATGGAGCTCTGGTGCAATGAGGCGCAGGAGCGCTATGTGCTGGCGCTGGTGCCCGGCAGCGTGCCGCAATTTGCTGCGCTGTGCGAGCGCGAGCGCTGCCCTTATGCCGTGGTCGGGGAGATCACCGGCGACGGACGGTTGCTGGTGACCGATCCGCTGCTCTCCGGCACGCCGGTCGACATGCCCATCGAGGTGTTGTTGGGCAAGGCGCCGCGCATGACCCGCGACGTGCGCACGATTGGCAAGACCGTCGAAGAACTCTCGACCGCCGGGTCAACGGTCGCCGAGTCGCTGAATCGCCTGCTCTGTCTGCCGACCATTGCTGACAAGTCCTTCCTGATTACCATCGGCGATCGCAGCGTCGGCGGAATGATCAGCCGCGACCAGATGGTGGGCCCCTGGCAGGTACCCGTTGCCGATGTCTCTGTCACATTGAACAGTTACGACGGCTATGGCGGCGAAGCGATGGCGATGGGTGAGCGAACCCCCGTGGCGGTTTTGAACGCGCCCGCGTCGGGACGGCTGGCCGTGGCCGAGGCGATCACCAATATTCTCGCTGCGGACGTCCACCATCTCACCGATATTCGTCTGTCGGCAAATTGGATGGCGGCTTGCGGCGAGCCGGGCGAGGATGCCGATTTGTATGCCACCGTACGCGCGGTGGGCGTGGAATTGTGCGCATCGCTCGGCATTACCATTCCGGTCGGCAAAGACTCGCTCTCAATGAGATCGGCTTGGAAGGACGCGGCCGGTGATCATGCGGTGATCGCGCCAGTGTCCCTGATTGTTTCCGCGTTTGCGCCGGTTCACGATGTGCGCTCGACGCTGACTCCTGAATTGGATTTGACCCGCCCGTCGCGCCTGTTGCTCATCGATTTGGGCGCCGGAAAGAACCGCTTGGGTGGCAGCTGCTGGGCGCAGGTGCACAGCAAAAGCGGCGGCGCGCCGGCCGATTTGGACGAGCAGATTCTTCTGGTGTCGCTGTTTGCGGCATTGCGTGAACTGAAAGATCGCCGCCTGCTGCTTGCTTATCACGATCGCTCGGACGGCGGCGTGCTGCTCAGCGTGCTGGAGATGGCCTTCGCCTCTCATTGCGGACTTGGCGTCGACTTGGGGACGGTCGCCGATTCCGTTGGCGCCTGTTTTGCCGAGGAGTTGGGCGTGGTTCTGCAGGTTTCGGCGGAGCGCGCCGCGGAGGCGCTGGAGGTGGTGTCGCGCCACGGATTGGCGGCGCTGTCGCGCGACATCGGCGAGCCGCGCGCAGGCGACGAGATCGAAGTGCGCGCGAACGGTGGCCCCATTTTCTCCGGTTCGCGCCTTGCCTTGCATCGCCGCTGGAGCGAAACGTCGTTCCGCATTCAGGAGATGCGCGACAATCCCGATTGCGCGCGCGAAGAGTATTCACGGCTGGAGGATCCGGCCGATCCCGGCTTGCATGCGCGGTTGAGCTACGACCCGAGCGCGGACGTGGCCGCTCCGTTCATCGCGAGCGGCGCGCGCCCGGCAATTGCGGTATTACGCGAGCAGGGCGTCAACAGCCAGACTGAAATGGCCGCGGTGCTGACGCGCGCGGGATTCGATGCCTACGATGTGCACATGACCGACATCTTAGCCGGCCGGGTTCGCTTGGGCCGATTTCATGGCCTGGTGGCCTGCGGCGGCTTCTCGTACGGCGACGTATTGGGCGCCGGCGAAGGCTGGGCAAAGTCCATTCTCTTCAACGCCGTGGCGCGCGAGGAATTTGCGGCATTCTTCAATCGCGATGCAACGTTCACTCTGGGCGTATGCAACGGTTGCCAGATGCTGTCGGCGCTCAAGGAATTGATTCCAGGAGCCCAAAGTTGGCCGCGCTTCGTGCGCAATCGCTCCGAGCAATACGAGGCCCGTTTGGCGCTGGTGCGAATCCCCGAGTCGCCGTCCGTGTTGCTCCAGGGAATGCACGGATCGGTGTTGCCGATCACCGTGGCGCATGGCGAGGGTCGGGCGGAATTCGACTCCGGATCGAGCGCGGCCGGAGTGATGCGGGATCGCCTGGTCACATTGCAGTATGTGGACAATAGCGAGCGGCCTACGGAGAAATATCCCTTTAATCCGAACGGTTCGAGCCAGGGGCTCGCCGGACTATGCAGCGCCGACGGACGCGTCACCTCGGTGATGCCGCACCCCGAGCGCGTGTTTCGCACCGTGCAAAACTCCTGGGCTTCGAAGCAATGGGCGGAAGACGGCGGCTGGATGCGTTTGTTCCGTAACGCCCGTGTGTTCGTCGGCTAACCGGTTGCGACCTGGGTGGGGGCCACGAATTTGCGGAAGGTCATCGCCTGCAACAGTCGCGCCTTGCGAACGAAGGTCTGATACAGCAGATCGCGCATGACCTCCAGGAGCACGCCGGCGCGTTCCGCGTTGATGTCCGGCTGATGTGGCCAGGGGTCGCTGTCGCTGCCGAACAGAACCGCGCGCAGGGTCGAAAAAGTGTCATCGTCCAATTCGGCGAGGGCACGGATTTCTTGCAGCGTGTCGAACAGCTCCAGCTTGCCGCGTTCGCCGAGCTCGCGGAACAATGACTGGGCGGTGCGACGGCTCATGGCCCCGAAGGCGTTGAAACATCCCGCGGCATAACAACTGAGTGCCTCTTTGAACAGACCCTCGGCTTCTTTCGGAAGATAGGTCAGCGGGAAATTCTCGCGTGCGCGTTCGATTTCCATGTAGTTGGGGGCCAATTCCGCCCGCAGCGCCGTGTATGCCTTGACCGTGAATTTGAGAAACACCGGTTCAGCGCAGGCGTCGCAGCGGAACACAACGCCGATGTGCTTGGGCTTGCTCGAGGCAAGGTCCTCAAACTTCGGTGTGGCAACGGCGGTGAGATGAGTGAGCGTCTGACAGTGGGGGCAGGTAAGGGCAATTCCCTGGTATTCGACGTGCAGTTCGTCCTGCGGCGTGATGTACATGCTCATGGGTTCACCCGGCCAGTGGTTTGTAGCGGATTCTGTGCGGTTGAGCGGCGTCGTCGCCTTTGCGTTTCTTGTGATCCTCGACATACTCCTGGTAGTTGCCCTCGAACCAGACCACTTCGGAGTTGCCCTCGAAGGCGAGGATGTGAGTCGCGATGCGATCGAGGAACCAGCGATCGTGCGAGATGACAACCGCACATCCGGGAAACGCCAGCAGCGCGTCCTCGAGCGCGCGCAGCGTCTCGATGTCCAGGTCATTGGTAGGTTCGTCGAGCAGCAGCACATTGCCGCCTTCTTTCAGCACCTTCGCCAGATGCACGCGATTGCGTTCACCGCCCGACAGATCGCCGATCACCTGTTGCTGCTGCACGCCCTTGAAATTGAAGCGCCCGACGTAGCCGCGCGAGGAGGTCTCATAATTTCCAACCTTGATGAGATCCAGGCCGCCTGAGATTTCCTGCCAGACAGTGTTCTTGTCGTTGAGTGACTGGCGTGACTGATCTACGTAGGCGAGCTTCACGCTGGGACCCAAGCGGATCTCGCCGCTGTCCGGCTTTTCCACGCCCGAGAGCATGCGAAACAGCGTGGTCTTGCCGGCGCCGTTCGGGCCTATGATGCCCACAATGCCGCCCGCGGGCAGGCCAAAGCTCAGGGAATCGATCAGTAGACGATCGCCATAGCCCTTGCGCACGTCCTTGCATTCGATGACCAAATCCCCGAGGCGGTCTCCCGGCGGGATGTAGATTTCATTGGTCTCATTGCGTTTCTGAAATTCCTGGGATGCCAGTTCTTCGTAACGCTGTAGGCGCGCCTTGGATTTCGCCTGGCGCGCTTTCGGATTGGTGCGCACCCACTCCAGTTCGCGCTTGAGGGTCTTCGCGAGCGCGTCCTGCTGGCGTTCTTCCTGCCCCAGACGCTGCTCCTTCTGTTCCAACCACGAGGAGTAATTGCCCTGCCACGGTATGCCATGGCCGCGATCCAATTCCAAAATCCATTCCGCAACATTGTCCAAAAAGTACCGATCATGAGTGACCGCGATTACAGTGCTCGGATACTCCTCAAGGAAGTGTTCGAGCCAGGCCACTGATTCGGCGTCCAGGTGGTTTGTGGGTTCATCGAGCAGCAGCATGTCGGGCTTGGACAGGAGCAGGCGGCATAACGCGACGCGGCGCTTCTCGCCGCCGGAGAGCTTGCCCACAATGGCATCCCAGGGCGGCAGCCGCAGCGAGTCGGCAGCAATTTCCAGCTTGCG